>JACPOB010000058.1 GCA_016185145.1 Rhodospirillales bacterium
GGACCACCCGGCGCAACCCTCGTTCTTGCATGCCGTGGGGCCGGTCACCCTGTGGGACATGTAGACTGAGGAGCCGCGCGTAGCGCGGCGTCTCGAAGGATGGCAACAAAGGCGATGTAGCCCACCCTTCGAGACGGCCCTGCGGGCCTCCTCAGGGTGAGGTCGGGCTGTATCAGCGTCCAATAAAGGCGGGTACTAGGCGCCGCTTGACCTGCATCAACGCAGGCCGGTAGCAAAGCGTAGACCTTCGCCAGAGAACCTCCGAGGAGCCTGCATGTCGCACAGTCACGCCATCGTCTGGATGGATTCCAAGGAAGCCCGCATCTTCCGCTTCAACGCATCCGACGTGGAGAAGGCGCACATCCAGGCGCACAATCCGTTCCGCCAGATCCATCACAAGGCGGGCGTGATCGGCGCAGGCCACATGGAGCTCGACGCCGCCTTCTTCGACCACATCCTGGAGGGTCTGCAGGGCGCGACGGAGTGGCTGCTGGTGGGCCCGTCGACCGCCAAGCTTCAGCTCGTGAAGCATCTGGAGGCCCACAAGCCCGAGCTGCGCCGCAGCCTGGTCGGCACCGAGACGATGGACCATCCGACCGACGGCGAGCTGCTCGATCATGCCCGCCGTGCGTTCAAGGCGATCGACCGCATGCTGCCCAATTCGCCGGCCTGATCACCGCCGCCATCCGGGCAGTCAGGCGATCACCATGGCTGTCCGGTGCACGGCCGGCGTCGTGCCGGTCAGCGACAGGCTGGTGGCGAGCCGGGCAAGCCGCGTCGCCTCCTCGGTGTAGTCGTTGGCGGCCTGAACGGCCCAGTCCTGCTGGATCTTCAGGGCGCCGGCGACGTCGCGCGAGGACATCAGCGCTTCCCAGGTGCGGCGGTTGCCGGCCAACCTGACATCGGCGAAACGCGCCAGCTCCTGCTGCCAGCCGATACAGGCCTGCAAGTATGCCTGGCAGCCGTCGGTGGCCTGCATCATCCATGTCGTTACGGTGGGATTTGTGGCTTCGCTCATCGTATCCTCCGTTGCTCGTCCCAGGCTTCAAGCATCAAGGCTCTTCAGGGCCATCCGGTTGCACAGGCCGATCGAGCGGCCGGCCGGCGTCAGCCGGATCAGGCCGCTGCGCGTGAACTGGGTGAGCGTGCGCGAAACCGTCTCGATGGTGAGGCCGAGATGGTCGGCGATGTCCGAGCGCTGCATCGGCAGGTCGAAGTGCGCTTCGTCGTCGGACAGGCGCTCCGCCATGTCGAGCAGGAACGTGGCGAGCTTCTCCTGCGCCGTCTTGCGGCCGAGCAGCAGCATGTGGTCCTGGGCGCGCTGCAGGTTGCGCAGGGTCGCCGTCATGATGCGATCGCGAAAGGCCGCATCCTCCTCGATGATGGCGCTGAGCCGGCTGCGGCGATAGGCGACCACCTGGACGTCGCCCACGGCTTCGGCGGAGAAGCGATGCTCCCTGCCGGCTTCCAGGCCGAAAATGTCGCCGCGCAGGTGGAAGGCATCGATCTGGCGGCGGCCGTCGCTCAGGAGCTTGTAGGAGCGGATGGCGCCCGACACGACCTCGTAGAAGTACTCGGCCTCATCGCCTTGCGCGAACAGCTCCTCGCCCTTGCTCAAGGTCATCTGCATGCCGGCCGCCAAGGCGCTTCGCAAGCCTGCCGTCGTGGGGATCTTCGCAATCCGGGTCGCGGCGGCGGTGTGGCCTAGCATCGTAATCTCCTTCGAAAGGCATCCGGCAACACCGGAGTAGTCCTTCCGTCGGGGAGGTCGCCATTCAGGTCTTGACCTAAGGGATTCTACGGAGGCGGCGGGGCAGGCCCCAGGGCGCTGCGGATGCTGTCGACCAGGGCGGCGTCCGACAGCGGCTTCTCGAGCACGCCCACCAGGCCGATGCGCTCGGCCAGACGGCGAAGCTGCTTGTTGACGCGGGCGCTGATCAGGATGGCCGGCAGCGCCACCTGTCGTTCGCGCAGGCGCTCGATCAGTTCGATGCCGTCGATGCGCGGCATGCGGTAGTCGACGACGAGGCAGGCGCGGGTGGGCAGTTCCGGGTCGTCGAGCACCGCTTCCGGGCTGTCGTAGAGACGGACGCGAAAGCCCTCGACCTCGAGGACGAACTTCAGGGCCGCCCGAACGGCGGCGTCGTCATCGACGACCAGGACGATTTCCGGCACAGGCGACATCCGCCCAATGTGGCCGGCCGCTGCCTCGACCGCATTGATCCAGCGCAAATGGTCGCAGGACCGGTCATGGTCAGGGCGCGAGATCCTCGATCAACGCCATGCGGACCAGCTCGGACAGGCTGTCGGCCTGCATCTTGGTCATGACGTTGGCGCGATAGACCTCGACGGTGCGCGGGCTGATGCCGAGCTCGAAGGCGATTACCTTGTTGGCCTTGCCGGCCACCAGCCGGTCCAGCACCTCGCGCTCGCGCTCGGACAGCCGCTTGATGCGCCCCTGGATCTCCAGGGTGCGGGCGTCGCGCGCGCTCTCGCGCGCCCGCCGCGCCAGGGCTGCCCGGACCGCCGACAGGAGGACCTCGTCATCGAACGGCTTTTCGATGAAATCGACGGCGCCCCCCTTCATCGCCTCGACCGCCAGCGGCACGTCGCCGTGGCCGGTCATGACGATCACCGGCAGGCCGGCCTTCAACTCGCCCAGCCGGCGCTGCAGCTCCAGCCCGTTCATCTGCGGCATGCGTATGTCGGTGATCACGCAGCCTTCCCGCGCTTCGGGCAGCGCCGCCAGGAAGGCGACGGCAGACTCGTGCACGCGCACGGTGAAGCCCGAGGCCGTCAGCAGGAACGCCAGGGACTGGCGGACATCGGCATCGTCGTCGATGACATGAACCACTTCAGCCGGCATGGGCCGCCTCCTCGATCGCGGCAGCGCGCAGAGTGAAGCGGAAAATGGTGCCGCCGCCCGGGCGGCTCTCGACCCAGATCTTGCCGCCGTGCGCCTCGACGATGGTCCGGCAGATCGACAGCCCCAGCCCCATGCCGTGCCGTTTGGTCGTGACGAACGGCTGGAACAGGTTCCGCGCCACCTCCGGCGCCAGGCCGGCGCCGGTATCCGCGACGCTGACCTCGACGAGGTCGCCGGCGATCGCCACTGTGGCGACCTCCAGCCGCCGATCGTTCGCTGTCTCGATCATGATCTCCATGGCATTGCGGATCAGGTTTACCAGGACCTGCTGGATCTGGATGCGGTCGGCGAGCACGAGCTGGGCCTTGGGGTCGAGACGGAACGACACGGCGATCCCGGTCTCGCGGACGCCCACCAGGGCGAGCGTGCTCGCATCCTCGATCAGCTTCGGGAGGTCTTCGATGCGGCGATCGCCCTCGCCGCGCGCCACGAACTCGCGCAGCCGGCGAATGATGTGGCCGGCGCGCAGCGCCTGGTCGGCGGCCTTGCCCAACGCTTCGCGCAGCATTGGCGTGGGCTCCGCCTCGAGACGGTCGAGCAGGCGCTGGCAGCCCCTGAGATAGTTGCTGATCGCCGTGAGCGGCTGGTTGATCTCGTGCGCCAGGGTCGAGGCCATCTCGCCCAGCGCCATGTAGCGCGACATGTGCGTCACCTCCGACTGCAGCTCCTTGAGGCGGGTCTCGGTGAGCTGCTGGGCGGTGAGGTCGCGGATGAAGCCCGTGAAATAGTGCCGCTCGGCCGATCTCAGCTCGCCCACCGTCAGATGCATGGGGAAAGTGGTGCCGTCCTTGCGCTGGCCGACGACGATGCGGCCGATGCCGATGATCCGCTTCTCGCCGGTCGACAGGTAGCGCTTGAGATAGGAATCGTGCTGCTCGCGGTCCGGTGACGGCATGAGCAGGCTGACGTTCCGGCCGGCGGCCTCGGCCATCGAATAGCCGAACAGACGCTCGGCGGTCGCGCTGAGCGATTCGATGCGGCCGCGCTCGTCGATGATGATCATGGCGTCGGGCACGGTCTGCAGGATGGAGCGCAGCCGCGCCTCGGCCGCTTCCAGCGCGGCACGATCGGTCGACGCCGGCACGGCCTCGAGACTGTGCAGGATCCATTGCACCGCGCCGTCGGCGCCCAGCACGGGCATGTTCACCATCGCGAAGTCCGTCGCCGATCCCTCGCCTCCTCCCACGGGTCTTGCTCCCGAGGGCCTCGGCGCGGGCGAAGCGACCCAGTGCGGCCGGCGCGACTGCCGGACGGCTTCCAGCGACGCGATCAGGCGCTCGAGCGCCGGGTCGCCGACAAAGACGTCGCGCACCAACCGGCCGATCATCGCCTCGCACGGCACACCGAACGCCGAGCCATACGCCGCGTTGCACGCGACCACGGTGAGGTCCGGCGCAAACGCCAATTCCGGGTCGGACGACAGCGAGACCGAACGGGCGATGTCGAAAGAATCCGACGAGCTGGCTGGGGATTGGTCCATCGTGCCGCTTCTCCGCTTCAATCTAGCATGGACGACGGCGGTCGCCATGCCGGCCCGCTCGCTTGATCTGCAGCAAAGCGCCGCTGTCCGGAACAGGGGAGGATGCGGGCCGGGCGACGTTGGCCGGGAGAGAACCATGCACGCTGGGCAGGTGATGACACGATCGGTCGTGACCGTGCCGGCCGACGCGACAGTGTATGCCGCAGCCGACATTCTGCTCGGCTCGCGCATCAGCGCCGCCCCTGTCATCGACGCCGACGGGCGGATGGTCGGCATCGTGAGCGAGGCCGACCTCTTGAACCGGCCGGAAACCGGGACGGTGCCGACCAGGACCTGGCTGCAGCGCCTGCTTGCCAGCGACGCCCGGCTGGCGCGCGATTACGTACGTTCGCACTCCCACCACGTCGCCGATGTCATGACCCGCAAGGTCGTGACGGCGGAGGAGCGCACGCCATTGCACGATGTCGCCCTGCTGATGCAGCGGCATGGCGTCAAACGGCTGCCGGTCATGCGCGACGGCAAGGTGGTCGGCATCGTGAGCCGCGCCAACCTCCTGCAGGGGCTGCTGGCCCGCGAACCTTTTCCGGCGGACGCCCCGCTCGGCGACGACCGGATCAGGGGCAAGGTCTACAAGGAACTCGCCCGCCATTCATGGGCGGCCGACATCACCAACATCGTCGTCGACGGCGGCACGGTCAGCCTGTGGGGCCATGTCCATTCCACTCCCGCCAAGGAAGCGGTGCGCATCGCCGTCGAGAACGTCACCGGCGTGCGGCGCGTGGTGAACAATATCGTCGTCATGCCGCGCGAGATCGACGCCGGCGTCTAAGCGATTCCTCCGTCATCCCGAGCGAAGCCGCCCGAAGGGCGGCGTAGTCGAGGGACCTCTTCTTGTCGACGCATCAACAGAACAGGTCCCTCCACTGCGCCTCGCTGCGCTCGGCTTCGGTCGGGATGACGGACTACATCACGGCCGCATGAAGACCAGCGGGCTGTCGTCGTCGAGGTTGTCCGCCGCGGCAGTCAGCTCGGCTGCGATATCGTCGTTTGAGCGGCCGAGCTTGAACAGGCGAATGGCTTCGGACAGCAAGCATCGGGCAACGACATCCTCGCCGATCTTGCGCTCGGCCGCTTCGGCCAGCGCGGCCTCGATGTGCCGCGCGACCAGCTCGTGGGTGCTCATGTCCTCTCTCTCCTCGCTCTAGATTGCGCGTCCATGGCGGCCCTCGCCGCCGGTGTAGTGGCGGTCGAAGGCGGCGCAGACCGAGCGCACAAGCGGCCGCCCCCGCTCGGTGATGCTGAGCCGCGCGCCGTCGAGCGCCGCCAGCCCGTCGTCGATCAGCGCCGGCAGCGTCGCCACGTCGGACAGCAGCGGCTGCACCGTGGCGCCATGGCGCCGGCAGACATCGGCCAGATCGACTTCGAAGTGGCACATCAGCTCGTTGATGATGTCGCCGCGCAGCCGGTCGGCTGCCGACCAGGCGATGCCGCGGACGGTCGGCCGGCCGCCCTGCGCGACAGCCCGCGCGTAAGGTCCCGCCTGCGCCACGTTCTGGGTGTAGCCTTGCGGCAGGCAGGAGATCGCCGAGGCGCCGATGCCGACGACCCAGGGCTGCTCGTCGGCGACATAGCCCTGGAAATTGCGGCGCAGCCTGCGGGCCGCTGCCGCGCGCGCCAGGCTGTCGCCCGGCCGGGCGTAGTGGTCGAGCCCCACCTTCACGTATCCCGCCGCGAGCAGCCGCTCCTCGACCAGATCGGCCATCGCCGCCCGCGCCGCCGCATCGGGCAGCGTGGCGCTGTCGATCAGCGCCTGGCGAGGCTTCATCCACGGCACGTGGGCATAGCCGAACACGGCGAAACGATCGGGTTCGAGCGCGATCGCCGCGTCGAGCGTGCGCGACAGGCTCGGTAGCGTCTGCAGCGGCAGGCCGTAGACGAGATCGATGTTGAAATGGCGAATCCCGGCGCGACGCAGCCGCTGCAGGGCGGCCGCCGTTTCTTCCGGCGATTGCAGACGATTGATGGCCTGCTGGACGGCGACGTCGAAGTCCTGCACGCCGAGGCTGACGCGCGTGACGCCGAGGGCGGCCATGGCAGCGGCGAGCGCCTCGTCGCAGAAGCGCGGATCGGCCTCCATCGACACCTCGCGGCCCGAGCGGACGTCGAACAGCGCCGACAACCGCCGGCCGACGGACACCAGCCGCCCCGCGCCGAGCTGGGATGGTGTGCCGCCGCCCCACTGCACCGAACCGACCACCAGGTCCGGCGCAGCCCGCGCGACGAGCTCGAGCTCGCCCTTCAGAGCAGTGGCGTAGTCCTCCAGCGTGTCCTGTCGGTTCATCGCGACCGTATGGCAGGCGCAGTAGAAGCAGAGCTGTCGGCAGAACGGCACGTGGAGATAGAACGTGGCCGCGCGCGATCCGAGCCCGGCCAGCCACGCCGCATCCTCGGCCGGCCCGACCGAGGGGCCGAACTGCGCCGCGGTCGGATAGCTGGTGTAGCGCGGCACCGGCTTGTCGTAGGCCGCGACGGTGCGGGCATCCATGGCCGGCTCAGTGCGCCATGAAGACGGGAACGGTCATGCTGGCCAGCAGCGTGCGGCTGGCGCCGCCCAGCACCATCTCGCGCAGGCGCGAATGGCCGTAGAGGCCCATGACGATCAGGTCGACGTCGTGATCGGCCGCGCGCGACAGGATCACGCCGCCGACATCGGAATCGGCCGCGACGTCGCGCTGCACCGTGACCTTCACGCCGTGGCGCGCCAGCCAGGTCGCGACATCGGCGCCCGGCTCGGCGCCATGGCCATTGGCGGACGATTTCGGGTCGATCGACAGCACGATCACCTTGTCGGCGCCGCGCAAAAGCGGCAGGGCGTCCGACGCCGCCCGCGCACTTTCACGGCTAGCGTTCCAGCACAGCATGACCGTCTTGCCGAGCGGCGCCCTGGCACCGATGTGCGGCACGACAAGCATGGGCCGTCCGGTGGACAAGGTGAGCGTTTCCGGAAGATCGGCCGGCGCATCGTCGTCGCCCTCGGGATCGGCCTGTCCCAGCACGACCACGTCGCTATAGCGAGCGTGGATGGCGAGCTGCGTGGCGACATAGCCGCTTTCCGATCGCCATTCCGTCGAGAGGTGCGTGCCCTTCACGGCCTTGAAGAAGGCCGTCTTCGCAGCCGTCGCGTCGGCCTGCGCCGTGCGCTCGTATGCAGCAAACAGATGGTCCATCCCGGCCGTGCCGTCGAGCATCGCCGGCGCGACGAACGGCTCCTGGACGTGCACGCCGACGAGAAGGGCACTGTGGCGCTGGGCCAGCTCGACCGCGACGGCCAGCCTCTGCTCGACCTTCGGACGGGCGCTGCAATGAACGAGAATGGTCTTGTAGGTCATGTCGGTCTCCGGTTGGCGCGATGGGCGGAGGATGCCGCGGACGGGGCTGCGCGCCCTTGACCCAGGTCAAGAACGGTCCGGAGACCAGGCTGTAGGTATCGGCGGATGGAGGTGATCGCCTACTTCACCGCGCTCTGCGGCGAGAAGCTGCATGTGCTGGCGTCGCTGTCGCCAGACCTTCCGCTCGCCCTGCCGCTGGCCCTGCTGCTGGCGGGCCTCGCCGGCAGCCTGGTTCACTGCGTGGGCATGTGCGGTCCCTTCGTGCTGGGACAGGTCGTCGCCGACAGCGAGAACGCGCGAGGCAGGTACGGCGAATGGCAGCGCCTCGCCGGCGCCGCGCTCTTGCCCTATCACCTCGGCCGCCTCACGACCTACACCGCGCTCGGCGCGGTTGCCGGTGCGGCGACTGCGCTGTTCGCCGCGACCACGGGCTTCGCCTGGCTGTCGGCGGCACTGCTGGCGCTCGGCGCGCTGCTGATGATCCTGCAGGCGATCGGCCTGGCGTTGGGCGCCGCGTCCCCTCTTTCGCGCCTCGTCACCCGCCTCGCCGCACCGCTCGGCGCGGCGCGCCATCCGGCCGGCCGCTACGCCCTTGGGCTGGTGCTGGGCCTGCTGCCCTGCGGCCTGCTCTACGGTGCGCTGGCCGCCGCGGCCGGAACGGGCAGCGCCCGCGATGGCGCGGTCGCGATGCTGGCCTTCGGAGCCGGCACCATGCCCGCCCTGGTCGGCGTCGGCTGGCTGGGCGTGCTGTTGCGTCGCCGGCTGCGCGGCGTCGCGCACTGGGTGGCAACGCCGCTGCTGATCGTCAACGGATTGGCGATGCTGGGATTGGCGGCCTCAGGCGTCGGCTGGTGAAAAACGCACGATGTCGCGATAGGCGTGCCAGCTCGCATGCGCGACCACCGGCAACACGATCACCAGGCCGAGCAGCCCCGGCACCATGGCCAGCGCCACCAGCACGACGATCAGGCCGGCCCACAGCAGCATCGGCCGCAGATTGAGGCGCACGGCGGCAACCGACGTGGCGATCGCCTCGAACAGGTTGGCGTCGCGGCGGTCGAGCAGGTAGGGCATCGAGAAAGCGCCGATGATGAAAGCGAGCGCCGCCAGGGCCCCGCCGACCGCAACGCCGATGGCGAGGAACGGCAGGCTGCGCGCCGAGTACCAGGCGAGATCGAGGAAATGCTCCCACGACGGCACGGTGCGCCAGTCGAACACGGCGAACAGCAACTGGGCCGCGCGCATCCAGGCGAGATGCAGCAGCAGCAGCACGATGCCCATCAGGGCGATCTGGTCGGGGTTGCGCCGCCAGGCGAGGAAAGTCGATTCGGCGTCGATTAGAAGCCCGTTCTCGAGCCGGCGGCTGATCTCGTAGAGCCCGACCGCCATAAAGGGGCCGACGAAGAAGAAGCCGGCGCTGATCGGCAGCACGAGATACGGCAGGTCGCGCCACAGCAGCAGCGCGATGACGAGCCAGCCGGCGACGACGGCCGCAACGCCGAAGGCGAGGCTATGAAGCGGCGCCGCCCGGAGATCGCGCCAGCCGGCGCCGAGCCACGACCAGGCGCGGTCGACGGCGACCTGGCGGATGCGCGGCTGCGCGCGGAACACGGCAACCGTGTCGCTCATATCGTGTGGCTCATGCGGCTCTCTCCTGCTGCCTGCGACTCCAGCGCCTCGCCCGGCCACGGTCCTTGACCCAGATCAAGGAGGCGCAATCGCGCGCCCCGTAGACCTCACGGCGACACAGAAGCGGGAGAGAAGATGTCCAGCCCAGCCGTCGCGCGCATCGACCGTCGCGGACCGCGATACGTCGAGGATGTCATCCGCGCCTCCGTCGTGCTCACCATGTTCTGGGGCGTCGTTGCCTTCACCGCCGGCGTCGTGATCGCAGCCCAGCTCGTGTGGCCGCAGCTCTCGTTCGACAGCGAATACCTGACATTCGGCCGCCTGCGCCCCTTGCACACCTCGGCGGCGATCTTCGCCTTCGGCGGCACGGCGCTGATCGGCACCGCCTTCCACGTCGTGCAGCGCACCTGCCGCGCCCGCCTGTTCGGCGGCGCGCCGCTCGGCTGGTTCGTGCTGCTGGGCTACCAGTTCTTCATCGTCACGGCGGCGGCCAGCTACCTGCTCGGCATCACGCAGAGCCGGGAGTACGCCGAGCCCGAATGGTTCATCGACCTGTGGCTGACGATCGTGTGGGTCGCCTACCTCGTGGCCTATCTCGGCACCGTGCTGAAGCGCGAGGAGCCGCATATCTACGTCGCCAACTGGTTCTACCTCGCCTTCATCATCACCATCGCGATGCTGCACATCGTCAACAACCTCGCGGTGCCGGTCTCGATCACCGGCAGCAAGAGCTACGGCGCCTGGTCGGGCGTGCAGGATGCGATGATCCAGTGGTGGTACGGCCACAACGCCGTCGGCTTCTTCCTGACCGCGGCCTTCCTCGGCATGATGTACTACTACATCCCCAAGGCGGCGAACCGGCCGATCTATTCGTACCGGCTGTCGATCATCCACTTCTGGTCCCTGGTGTTCCTCTACATCTGGGCCGGCCCGCACCATCTGCATTACACGTCGCTGCCCGACTGGGCGCAGACGCTCGGCATGGTGTTCTCGGTCATGCTGTGGATGCCGAGCTGGGGCGGCATGATCAATGGCCTCATGACCCTGTCGGGCGCGTGGGACAAGCTGCGCACCGATCCCGGCCTGCGCTTCTCGGTCACCGCGGTGGGCTTCTACGGCATGGCGACCTTCGAGGGGCCGGTCATGTCGATCAAGGCGGTCAACTCGCTCAGCCACTACACCGACTGGACGATCGGGCACGTCCACTCCGGCGCGCTGGGCTGGGTCGCCTTCATCGTGTTCGGCACGCTCTACTACCTGACGCCGAAGATGTGGAACCGGCCGGCGATGTGGTCGGTGCGGCTGATCAGCTGGCACTACTGGATCGCCACGCTCGGCATCGTCCTCTACATCACCGCGATGTGGGTGAGCGGCATCATGCAGGGCCTGATGTGGCGCGCCTACGACGAACTGGGCTTCCTGCAGTACTCGTTCGTCGAGACGGTGGCGGCGATGCAGCCCTTCTACATGATCCGCCTGCTGGGAGGCCTGTTCTTCCTGAGCGGCGGCCTGATCATGGCCTACAACATGTGGCGCACGATACGCGGCGAGGCCCGGGCCTCCGCCGTGGCGACGCCCCGGGCCATCGCGGCTTAGGAGGCGATCGATGTTCATGCGTCACGAGACGATCGAGAAGAACGTCATCCTGATGGTGGTCCTGACCCTGATCACCGTCTCGATCGGCGGACTGGTCCAGATCATCCCGTTGTTCACCATCGAGACCACGATCGAGCGCGTCGACGGCGTGCGGCCCTACACGCCGCTCGAGCTGCTCGGCCGCAACGTCTATGTCCGCGAAGGCTGCTACACCTGCCACAGCCAGCAGATCCGCCCGTTCAAGGACGAGGTCGAGCGCTACGGCCACTACAGCCTCGCCGCCGAGAGCATGTACGACAAGCCCTTCCAGTGGGGTTCCAAGCGCACGGGTCCCGACCTGGCACGGGTCGGCGGCCGCTACTCCAACGACTGGCACGTCGCCCACCTCGTCTCGCCGCGCTCGGTGGTGCCGGAGAGCATCATGCCGGCCTATCCGGCGCTCGCCGAACGCAAGCTCGACTGGGCCGACATCGCCTGGCATCTCGAGGCGATGCGCGCGGCCGGCACGCCCTACACCGACGAAATGATCGCCAACGCCCGCGCCGATCTTCTGGCCCAGGCCGACCCGGACGCGGACCCGACGGCGTTGCTGAAGCGCTATCCGCGCGCGGTGGTCGGCAAGTTCAACGGCCAGGCCCAAGGCCTCACCGAGATGGATGCGCTGGTGGCCTACCTGCAGATGCTGGGCACGCTGGTGAGCTTCGGCGACCTGCCGCCCGAGCGGCTGCGGCAATAGGGAGACGAGCATGACTCTCGAAGCCCTTCACCAGATCCTCGCATCGGCCTGGACCATCTGGGCGGTTCTGATCTTCGCCGGTATCGTGCGCTGGGCCTGGCGGCCGGCCAATCGCCGCCGCTTCGAGCAGGACGCCAACATCCCGCTCAACGACGAGAGCTGACGCCATGCCGACCAAGATCGAGAAGGACGCCCTCTCGGGCCAGGACACGACCGGCCACGAGTGGGACGGCGTGAAGGAGCTCAACACGCCGCTGCCGACCTGGTGGGTCTACACCTTCTACGCCACCATCGTGTTCGCCGTCGTCTACTGCGTGCTCTACCCGTCGTGGCCGTGGATCAACAGCCACACGCAGGGCCTGCTCGGCCAGACCAACCGAGCCGACCTGACACGCGAGCTCGATGCGCAGGCCAAGGAGCGCGGAGCCTTCGTCGCGCGCATCCGCTCGGCGTCGCTCGAGGAGATAGCCAAGGATCCGGCGCTGCTTGCCTTCGCGATGGCCGGCGGCCGCTCGGCCTTCCAGACCAACTGCATGCAGTGCCACGGCGCCGGTGGCGCGGGCAGCACCGGCTTCCCCAACCTGGTCGACGACGACTGGCTGTGGGGCGGCACGATCGAGCAGCTCTACGCCACCATCCAGCACGGCATCCGCAACGCCGACGACCAGTCGCGCCAGTCGATGATGCCGCGGTTCGGCGCCGACGGCCTGCTGACCGGCGCGCAGGTCGCCGCCGTGACCGACTATGTGATGAGCCTGTCCGGTCGCGGCCAGGCCACGGCCGAGGGCGCCAAGATCTGGCAGGAGCAGTGCGCCGCCTGCCACCAGCCCGACGGCAAGGGCAACCAGGAGCTGGGCGCGCCCAACCTGACCGACGGCATCTGGCTGTACGGTGGCAACCGCAACTCGATCTATCGCACGATCTTCTACGCCCGTAACGGCAGCATGCCGGCCTGGAGCGGACGGCTCGACGACGCCACCATCAAGATGCTGGCGATCTACGTCCACTCGCTGGGCGGCGGTCGCTGAGGCAACGGGCGCGCGATGGATGCCGACCTCAAGGATGACAACGCGGTCTCGCTGCGCCAGCGCAAGGCCGAGGTGCCGCTGTACCTCAAGCGCATCAAGGTCTATCCGCGCGCGATCAGCGGTCAGTGGCGGCGCATCAAGTGGGCCGCCCTCCTGCTGCTGCTCGGCATCTACTATCTCGTGCCGTGGCTGCGCTGGGATCGTGGTCCCGGCGCGCCCGACCAGGCCATCCTGATCGACCTCGACGGCCGGCGCGGCTGGTTCTTCGACGTCGTGATCTGGCCGCAGGAAGTCTATTTCGTCACCGGCCTCCTGATCCTGGGCTCAATCGGCCTGTTCCTGGCGACCTCGCTGTTCGGCCGCATCTGGTGCGGCTTCGCCTGTCCGCAGACCGTCTGGACCGACCTCTTCATGCTGGTCGAGCGCTGGATCGAAGGCGACCGCAACCAGCGCATGCGGCTCGACCGCGCGCCGTTGTCGGTTGCCAAGGCGCTGCGCAAGGGAATGAAGCATACGGCCTGGATCGTCATCGCCGCCGCCACCGGCGGCGCCTGGGTCTTCTACTTCGTCGACGCGCCGTCGACCCTGGCGAAGCTCTTCACCGGCGAGGCCTCGCTCGAAGTCTATTTCTTCATCGGCCTGCTCACCGCTACCACCTACACGCTGGCCGGCTGGGCGCGCGAGCAGGTCTGCACCTACATGTGTCCCTGGCCGCGCTTCCAGGCGGCCATGCTCGACGAGCAGAGCGTCATCGTCACCTACCAGAAATGGCGCGGCGAGCCGCGCGGCAAGCACAAGGCGGGCGATGACTGGCTGGGCCGCGGCGACTGCATCGACTGCTCGCTGTGCGTCGCGGTCTGCCCGACCGGCATCGACATCCGCGACGGCCAGCAGATCGAATGCATCGGTTGCGGCCTCTGCATCGACGCCTGCAACCAGACCATGGCCAAGGTCGGCCGGCCGACGGGCCTGATCCGCTGGGACACGCTCGCCGACCAGCAGGCCAAGGAACGCGGCGCCAGCGCGGCATGGCGGCCGTTGCGGGCGCGGACGCTGCTCTACGGCCTGCTGCTCGGCCTGGTGGCCGCCTTCATGCTCGCCGCCTTCCTGTCGCGCAGCGAGGCCGAGCTGACGGTCCAGCGCGACCGCAGCCCGAACTTCGTGCGGCTGTCGGACGGCAGCATCCGCAACGCCTATACCGTGAAGATCCTGAACAAGCGGCGCAACGAACAGAGCTTCGCGCTGGCGCTCGACGGACTGCCGGAGGCACGACTCGGCACCATCGGGAGCGAGACCATATCGAGCCTGGTCGTCCATCCCGACGCCGTCGGCACCTTCCGCATCTTCGTGACCGTCCCGCCGTCCGCGGCGCCGGCCGGCTCGCGTTCGATCGACTTCGTCGTCCGCGATGCCGCCGGCTTCATCCGCGCCTCGCACGGCGCTGTGTTCATCGGACCCGAGCGATAGGAGCCGCCATGACCGCCCTTGCCCTGCGCAGCCGCTACATCCCCTGGCTGTTCGTCGCGGGTTTCGCCTTGGTCGTCGCCGTGAACGCGACCATGATCTGGCTGGCCGTCGGCTCCTTCTCGGGGCTCTATACCGCCAAGCCGCGCGACCGCGGCCTGCGCTACAACGCCGTCGTCGAAGCGCAGAAGAGCCGCGACGCGCTGGGCTGGCACGTCGACACCAAGTGGCAGTCCTCTGCGACCCGCCTGGAAGTCGCGGCTTTGGACGCCGCCGGGCGCCCGCTTGCCGGCGCCCGCATCGTGGTCGAGTTGGTGCGCCCCGTCGCAAAGCAGCCGCCGGTAGCCGTGGCTATGGAGGCCATCGATATCGGCCGCTTCGCCGGCCACGTCGAGCTGCCGGCGCGCGGCAACTGGGACGTCGACATCGTGGTCGAGCACCACGGCGAGCGCTACGCACTGACGCGGCGGATGTTCCTGAGATGAGCGACATCGCCCTCCCGATATCGGCAAAACTGATCGCCGTCCGGGCTTGCGCTCATTGCGGCGAAACCGTGCGGGGTGCGGGCGACTTCTGCTGCGCCGGCTGCGCCAGCGCCCACGCCATCATCGGAGCGGCCGGCCTGGCGGCGTTCTACCGGCGTCTGGAGGACAGGCGAGCGCATCGGCCCGAGCCGCTCGATGCCGACTTCGCGAGCTACGCCCGCGCCGTCGGCGATACCGAGTGCGAGCTCGATCTGCTGGTCGACGGCCTCGATTGCGCCGCCTGTGTCTGGCTGCTGGAGAGCCTTTTGGCCCGCAACCCGGCGATCCGCCGCGCCCGCGCCCATCTGTCGACGCGCCGACTGGCGCTGCGCTGGGTCGGGCCCGCCAGCGATGCCGACGTCCACGCCGGGCTGGTCGCCGCGCTCGGCTTCCGGCCGGCGCCCTACCAGGCAGCGGCAACGATCGGCGCCGACGACCGCGAGGCGCGCGACCTGCTGCGCTGCCTCGGCGTGGCGGGGTTCGCCGCCGCCAACGTCATGCTGCTGTCGGTGGCGATCTGGTCGGGCCACGACGGATCGATGGGCGACGCCACGCGGACATTGCTCCACTGGCTGTCGGCCGCGATCGCCCTGCCCGCCATCGCCTATGCCGGCCGGCCGTTCTTTCGCTCGGCCGTCCATGCGCTCAAGGCCGGACGCACCAACATGGACGTGCCGATCTCGATCGGCGTGACCTTGGCGTCGGTCGTCAGCCTGCACGAGGCGTGGGTCGGCGAGCAGCACGCCTACTTCGATTCGGCGATCACGCTGCTTTTCTTCCTGCTGATCGGTCGCTACCTCGACCGGCGGGCACGTGGTCGGGCGCGCCAGGCGGTGCAGGCCCTGCTGGCGCTGAGCGGGCGCAGCGCAACGGTCATTGCAGCCGACGGCCGCGCGGCGTCGCGGCGCGTCGAGCAGCTCCTGTCGGGCGACGTGCTCATGGTCGCCGCCGGCGAGCGGCTGGCGGCCGACGGCATCGTCACCGACGGCCGCTCGCTGCTCGACACCGCGCTGGTGAGCGGCGAAAGCGTGCCGCGGCCCGTCGAGCCCGGCGCCCGGGTCTTCGCCGGCATGGTCAATCTCGGCGCGCCGCTCAGGGTGCGCGTCACGGCGGCGGGCGAGCGCACGCTCCTGTCGGAGATCGTTCGGCTGGTCGAAGCGGCCGAACGCGGCCGCTCGCGGTTCGTCGCCATCGCCGATCGGCTGGCGCGCGCCTATGCGCCGGTGGTTCATCTGACCGCGCTGCTGACTTTCCTCGGCTGGACGCTGCTGGGCGGCCTCGCCTGGGATCGCGCGCTGCTGGTGGCCACCGCCGTGCTGATCATCACCTGCCCCTGCGCGCTGGCGCTCGCCGTGCCGGTGGTGCAGGTCGTGGCCAGCACGCGCCTGCTGGGCAACGGCGTGCTGCTGCTGTCGCCGACCGCGCTCGAGCGCGTGGCCGGCGCCGACCACGTGGTCCTCGACAAGACCGGCACGCTGACGCTCGGCCGCCCCGAGCTCGTCGGCGCCGGCCACGACCCCGAAATGCTGCGGCAGGCCGCGGCGATCGCCGCCAACTCGCGTCATCCGCTGGCGCAGGCGCTTTTTCGCGCGACGGCGGACGCGGCCCCCGCCGCCGGCGTGGTCGAGCATCCGGGCCTTGGCCTGCAGTGCGGCGAGAGCCGACTGGGCTCGGCCCGCTTCTGCGGCATGGAAAGTCCGCCGGACGACGGTCAGTCCGAACTATGGTTCGTCCGGCCCGGAGCGACGCCCGTACGCTTCGCCTTTGCCGACCGTCTGAGGCCGGACGCGATCGACACCGTGGCGCGCCTCGCCAAGCGCGGCTTCACGCTCGAACTTCTGTCAGGCGATCGTCCGGCCGCGGTGGCGCGCGTCGCCCGCGAGGTCGGCCTGGCGGCCTGGCGCGCCGAGGTCTCGCCGGCCGCCAAGGCCGCGCGGCTGGCGTCGCTGGCCGCCGATGGTCGGCGCGTGCTGATGATCGGTGACGGCCTGAACGATGCGCCGGCGCTGGCCGCGGCCCATGCCTCGATCTCGCCGTCCACCGCGGCGGAGGCGACGCAGAACGCCGCCGACGCCGTGTTCCAGGGCGATTCGCTGCGGGGTGTCGTCGAGATCGTCGACGTGGCGCGGCGCGCCGACTGCCTGGTGCGCCAGAATCTCGCGCTCGCCCTGCTCTACAACCTGAGCGCCGTGCCGCTTGCCATCCTGGGCGAGGTGACGCCGCTGGTCGCGGCGGTGGCCATGTCGTCGTCCTCGCTGCTGGTGATCGGCAACGCACTGCGGCTCGCCCCGCGATCGCGGAGGACGGCCGATGGATAGCCTGCTCGTCCTGGTGCCGGCCGCCCTGCTGCTCGGCCTCCTGGCGCTGGCGGCGTTTCTGTGGGCGCTGCGCAACGACCAGTACGACGACCCCGACGGGGCGGCGGGCCGCATCCTGTTCGACGACGAGTAAGGAGAGAACGATGTCTCATTGGATCATGGGGATCTTCACCGGGCTGCTGGGGCTGGCCGGCCTCTTGATGGCGGGCGCCGCGCGCGACTCCGGCATCCTCGCATTCGGCCTGGCGTTGGCGCTCTACGCCGTCCTGTTCTGCTGGTGGATGATCAAGACCGCCTACGACGAGATCGAGCAGGACGCGGGACACCGCGCCTACATGCAGGAGTGAAGAACATGAGCCTCAAACGCGTTCGCCTGGAACTGGCCCGCACGCCCGATCATCCCAACGGCAGCGACTCGCACGGCTACGAATTCGTGGCGCCGCTCGACGACAAGGGCCATCTCGCCTCATCGGAATGGCCCACGCAGAAGGGGGCGTGCACGGTGCGCCGCTTCTGGGCCGGCTCGCCCGATGAGCACGGTGGGCTCATTCATCGCCGTGACGGCAGCTGGGCGTTCTCCTATGCCCCCGGCGAGGACGACGACGAGCCGATCTTCAAGTTCGACAGGCATCGCTTCGTGGTCGGCGAGTACGTCACCATCACCGAGCACGACGGCGTCGCGCGTCCGTTCCGTATCGTCGACGTCGCGCCCGCGATCAGGCGCGCCTAAAGCGTTTTCGGCGGCTGGGTCGCCAGCCAGCGACGGTAGCGGATGTAGGCGGCGCCGATCGACAGGGCGAAGCCGACGAAAGAGAAGATCACGAGAAGCAGGTAGTAGAACTGGTCGGTCGTCATCGGCACCTCCGCTGAATGCCGGCGATGATCGCCAACCACCCCATGCTTGCGTTTGATCCAGATCAACGAGCGACGTCGGGCAGCACCTATCCTGTCCACGCGGGAGGGTGCGATGGACGCCTGCTACTACTCGATCATCGAACGAGGCGAGGACGGCCATTTCTGGGGATGGGTGCCCGACCTGCCCGGCATCAGCGCCGACGGCGCGACCGAGAAGGAAGTGGCCGATCGCCTGCTGAGCGGCGTGCGCGAATGCCTGCGCAACCTCATCGTGACCGGCGAGCCCGTGCCTCGGCCGCGTCCGCCGGAGGAGCTGCCCGCCCGCGACGGGGCGCGCGAGCTGCGCCGGCTGCTGCTGATCATCAGCTGACCACAACGCGACAGGAGTACCGATGCCTGTCAGTCGAGCGATCGTCTGGATGGATTCAGGCCAGGCCAGCGTCTTCAGGTTCGGCGCCGACGATCTTGCGCAGGATCGCCTTCGCGCCGACAGCCCCTTCCTCAAGGTCGATCACAAGGCCGGCCGCATGCACGCCGGCCGGCTCGCCGCCGACCTCGACTTCCTCGACCGAGTCATCGATTCCCTGCGCGGCACGCGCGCCTGGTGCCTGGTCGGGCCCGACGGCACCAAGGACGAGCTGGTCGGCTATCTCGACCGCTACAAGGATCGCGACGGACATATCGCCGGGCTTCGAGCGCAGCTCCACTGCATTTCGCCCATGGACCGGCCGACCGGCGACGGGCTGGTCCTGCAGGCACGCCAGGCCGCCGAGGCGCCGAGGTCATAAAATTCCTGTGAACCGCTGCAACCAAATCAGGCCGGCGAGGCATTCATGGATGTTATGAGAGGAGCATCCGATGACCTACCTGGACCTTGCTCCGGCCATCACGGCCCTTCGTGCGCGACCGGAGGAATTCGAGTTCACCAACGATACGCTTCATCACCCGCGCAGTCGCCACAGGTTTCGCTTCGACAGCGAGGGTGACGTTCAGATCGATGCCCTCTGCGACTGCTCCCTGCTGCGCGCCCGGCCGGAACAGGCCAAAGTATTCCACGAGGCCTATCGGCAATGGCACGCCAACTATTGGCGGCCTCTGCAGATCAACCGCGAGTTCGCCTCGCACTTCGGCCCGCCACCGCTATGGCGCCGGGCAGCCATATGGCTGCTGAGGCGGCTGCTGTCGGGACCGCAGGACTCCAAGCCGATGCCCGCGCCGGCGGTTGCGCCGGCCGAATAATCCTGCCGCCAGCCCAAGCCGACGGCCCAAGCCAACGGCGCCCGCTTGACCAGCGAGCGCGCGCTTGGGCGTTCAGCGTGTGTAGACGGTCGTCGTCGCGGCCGGAGCGGCCGGCGTGGTCACCGTGGTGGCGCCGGCAGTAGCCGGCGTGCTGTAGGTGGTAGTCGTCGCCACGGGGGGCGTCCGCTGCACCGTGGTGCGCTCCTGCACGCTGCAGGCCACAGTGGCCATGGCCAGTGTCAATCCGATGATCACGAATTTCATGTCAGCTCCTTGTGTCTGGGTCTGGGGGGCACAGGTCGCAACGTGACGGTCCTGCAACGGTTGCCGGGCGCGACAGGGTCCGAAAATCGCGAGCGCCGGTGCGGCGCGTGTGAAACTATGGCGGCCCGTGACCATGAGGCCCGCCATGACGCTGTTGCTCAATATCGACGTGCCCGATGTCGAGACCGCCTTGCGTTTCTACACGACGGCCTTCGATCTCAAGGTCGGCCGACGCTTCGGCGCCGACTTCGTCGAGCTTCTGGGGTGGCCGGCACCGGTCTATCTGCTGACCAAGGCCGCCGGCACGATCGGCGCCGGCGGTGACCAGAGGCGCTACAGCCGGCACTGGACGCCCGTCCACCCTGACATCGTCGTCGACGATGTCGACGGCGCCGTCGAGCGCGCGGTCGCGGCGGGCGCCAAGCTCGAAGCCGCGGCCAAGGACACGACCTGGGGCCGGATCGCCATGCTGGCCGATCCGTTCGGCCACGGCTTCTGCCTGCTGCAGTTCAACGAGCGCGGCTACGACGCATTGCTCTGACGGGTCCGCTCATGCTCTTCCGGACCGCGAGCTTCCAGCTCGCTCATGATCATGAGCGCGCAGGATGCGCGCGGTCCGGAAGAGCATGAGCCGGCCGGAGGCCGGCGGTCCGGAAGACTATGAGCGCAGCAGACTGCCGTAGCCGTCGACCTTCGCCTGGACGCCGGCCGAGCGCAGGCCGTGCCAGAGGCTCGCCTGGTTGGCCGAGATCACCGGGCGCTTGAGATCCTGCTCCAGCGCCTCGAGGATGCCGACGCAGCGAAAGCCAGTGCCGGCGATCAGCACGCCGTCGGCATCGGCCGGGCACGCCGCCCGAATCTGGCCGTAGAGCGGCTCGATCTCCTGCTCGAAGCCCGCGCCCTGTCCGACCAGCTCGCCGGGCGCCAGGTCGCGCCACTTGCGGCCCGGGTCGTAGCGCAGATGGCCGGCGAGCGTGAAACCGTGATCGGTGTAGTATCGGCGGCCCGCCGCCACCGTCTCATCGTTGAACCAGGGAGGCAGCACCAGGAAGGGCCGCTTGCTGCCCGATGCCCGGAGGGCGGCACAGGTGTCGATGCCGTTGGTGGTGACGATGGTTCCGTCGCCGAGCAGCGGCAGCAGGCTCACCACCGCCGCCTCGTCCCAGCCCTTGCCGCCCAAAAGGCTGCTCGAACTGTGGGCGATCACGACGGTCGACAGTCGCATGGCGGCGAACTGGCGGCAGCCGCGCACCAGGTCGTCCTCCGGCTCGACGTCGCGCCGATCGTCACGCCAGCGCAGCCAGGGCGCGCGCGCCGTCACGCGGGCGGCATGCACCGATACACCCGGCGGCGCCATCGCCCACCATTCGGCTTCCGGCACGGCTTCATTGCCGACGATGAACAGGCCGATACGGGCCCGCCAGCCCCAGTTGTCGTTGCTCACGGAATACGAACCTCCGATGAAGTCATTGCGCCGGCACCAGGCCCTCGAGCCACCGTCGCGCCGGTGTCGGGCCGGTGAAAAGCCTGAGCGGCCGATCCACGATGGCGAGCGAGCCGGTACCCTCGATGACGTCGAGATAGTCTTCGGCATCGGCGCGCGTGACGTCGCCTTCCGCCGTCACGACGACAAGCTCCTGCCGGGAATCGATCGCCCAGTGAATCGGCATCCCAGGCACTCACTTGAAGTGCCAGCGGCTGCCTTGCTCGGGAATGACGAAGCGGACGCCCACGTCGTTGGCCGCCTCGAGCTCCTGCAGGAGCTGGCGCTGCGGCTGCTCCTTGGTCAGCGAGTACTTTATGTGGCTCACGACGACCGGCAGGTCCTTCAGCGCCTTGCCGCCGGCGAGGCCATCGAGCTTGCGCAGCTCCTCCATCAGCCAGCGCGGCGTCAGATGGCCGAACAGCAGGTTGTCGGGCCGGTCGCTGGTGTAGGACACCTCGATGAGGATGGCCTTGAGCCGCTTCTGCTTCACGCGCTCGGCCACGGCAGCCCAGACGTCGGCGAGCCGCGTGCCCTTCTCGACCGCGTCGGGACCGGTATCGCCGAAGCACAGGATGCCGTCGCCGCCGCTTTCCAGCAGGAACGCCGTCGATTCCATGCCGCCATGGGCGAGCGGAAAGGCGGTCACGGTCATGGCGGTGTCGGCGATCGGCGTCGCCTCCCCGGGCTTCAGCTCGGCGATGGCGTACTTCTTGAGCTGCGGGGCCTTGCCACGATCGCTGAAGTTGGGCCAGGCGCGCCAGTTGAAATAGGTCTCGACCAGATCCGTGCCGACCGAGGGCAGGACGTAGATCGGCTTCTTGCTGTCGTCGGGCGAGGCGACGATCAGGCCGGCGACATGGTCGAGATGGGCGTGGCTGATCAGATAGCCCTTGATCGCATTGGTGAGCATGTAGCCGACGCGGCTCTGCGGTGAGTCCGCCGGCACGCCGACATTGGCGAAAGCGCCCTTCTCTTCGGCGACGCGCAGGCCGTTCACCAGGGTGCCGGCATCGCAGGTCACGCCGCGATTGTCGCCGTGCGGATGGATCAGCGAGGCGCTGAGATTGCCGTCCTGGATGCCGCCCAGCGCACCCAGCACCACCAGGTCGAAGCCGTCCGCGGCAATCGCTTTGGGCGTCCCTGGCAGGAATGCCGCCATGGCAATGGCGGCAACGGCAAGTCTCGCGGTTCTCATTTCAGGCCCCCGGGCAGCGACGCAGCGGCGAAGTTAGCGCCCCGGCAGCCCGACGCCTACCGCTACTTCTTGGTGAGCGGCCCTTCGAACTCGCAGTAGCCGTACAGCTTGATCTTGGAGTCGCCCTCCTTGATCTGGCCGACGACATCCATCATGCCCCCGCCGCCCACCATGGCGGCCGTCTTGATGGCGCCGTTCTTGCCGAGCGTGGTCTCGAAGCCGCGTTCGGGGCGGCCTTCCTGCTGGAACCGGCCCTTGACCGCGTCGCCGTTGACGGTGACGTCGATCACCATCTTGTAGGTCGGGCACTTGGAGCTGCCAGGGACGTTCTTGCCATAGCCGGTCCACGTATAGACGACCGGATCAGCGTGGGCAGCGCCCGCGACCAGCAGACCGGCCAACACGCCGACAATTGCACCCTTCAGCATCGCTCTTGTCTCCCTTAGAAGAATTCTCTGATCGCCTCGAGCACGGCAGCTGGCTTCTCTTGCCCCACAGCATGCCCGGCCTTGGCGACCCTAACCAACTTCGATTTGGAAATCGCCTTTTTGAAGGCAGGGCCATAGACCGGCGAGATCAACGCGTCCTCCGCGCCCCACACGATCAACGTCTTGGCGGTTATACGGTGCAGACGCTGGCCGAGGCCACGGTCCGGGATGGGGAAAAGGATCTTGCCCGCCATGCCAAGCCGGCGAGCATTCATCACCAGGAACTGCTTCAGGAATTCAGGGTCGTTCATGTCGCCGCCCGACGCCAGGAGCCGGCCGCCGGCTTCGGCGTCGTGGAACAGCAACCCCGGCAGCTCGTAGGGCAGCTTCGAGAAGATGTCGACGATCGGATGGTCGTCCAGCCACAAGCCGGCCGGCGCCAGCAGGCAGAGGTTGGCGACTTCGGTGCGGGCGATCGCCGCCATCTCGGCCGCGATCATGCCGCCCATGGAATGGCCGACGACGATGGGCTTCTCGAGTTTCAACGCATCGAGAACGTCGAGCCCGTGCAAAGCTATGTCGAGCATGTCGCGCAGCTCATCCTCGCCGGTCGACTGGCCGTAGCCCGGCAGCAACGGCGCCACGACCCGGTACTTGGTGGCGAGGGCCGCGACCAGCGGGTCGGCCGGCATGTGGCCGCCCGCGCCGTGGAGGTAAAGAAGGTCGCGACCTTTGCCGGCTTCGACGACCTGGATACGCGCGCCCGAAGGCTTGAGCGTGAGGAACTGGGTTTTCATGTCGGATTCATCGCTCGCACACACATCGCCTCACCCTGAGGAGCGGTCCGTAGGACCGCGTCTTGAAGGGTGGGCAACAACACGACTGCGGCCCACCCTTCGAGACGCGCGCTGCGCGCGCTCCTCAGGGTGAGGTGTGCCATTGGCATAGCGTGCTTGCAGTAAGTCATTCCGCAGCCACCCTCAACGGTACCGGCTCGTTCATCGGATGCACCCAGAAGCGGTCGTCGTGGTTCTTCCACTCGGGCCACAGGTTGCGCAGCTGCAGCATCACCTTCTCGGCGAACAGGCTCGTCGAGTAGCGCACCTTGTCGTTGGGCATGTTGCCGACATGCATCAGGCAGAAGATGTTGCCGACACGCAGGGTCTTGATCAGCTCCTCCATCTGCTGGCGCACCGTCTCGGGCGAGCCCGCGACGACGTAGCGGCCGTCTACAAGGTCCTTCCAGGTCATGTTGGGATAGTTGCGCGCCGCGGCCTGCGTGAATTGCGACAGCGCGCCGGTCTGGATGGTCTTGACCGTGCGATAGCCCGGCGCGTCGGCGAAGCCCGGATAGACGTGCAGGCAGCGATTGTAGAAATAGTTCACGTGCGGCCAGTAGAGCCGCTCCGCCTCGGCGTCGCTGCCCGCGACGCAGATCACCTGGGCGAAGCCCGCGCGGTAGGGGGATTCGTCCGCCTTACGCTCGGCCACGCGCTTCCAGTAGCCCTCCATCAGGAGCTTGGCGCGCAGATAGCCCGAGTAGCTCAGGTAGGAATACGAATAGGTATTGTCGAGACAGAAGTCGTAGGTCTCGACCGAGCCGCCGCCGGGAATGAAGATCGGCGGCGCCGGCCGCTGGATCGGCTTGGGCCAGCAATTGACGTAGCGCAGCTTGGTGTAGCGGCCGTTGAAGGCGAACGGCTCGTCGGCCGCCCACGCCTTGCGGATGAGATCGTGCGCCTCGGCGTATTTCTCGCGCGTCAGCGCCGGGATGGTGCCGTAGGCGTAGTTGGTATCCATCGACGTGCCGACCGGGAAACCCGCGACCAGCCGTCCGCCCGACAGCACGTCGAGCATGGCCATCTCCTCGGCGACGCGCAGCGGTGGATTGTAGAGCGCGATCGAATTGCCCAGCACGACGAGGGCCGCCTTGGAGGTCCGCCGCGTCAGCGTCGCCGCCATGATGTTGGGCGACGGCATCAGGCCGTAGGCATTGGCGTGGTGCTCGTTGACGCCGATGCCGTCAAAGCCCGCCTGCTCGGCATATTCGAGCTGGTCGAGATACTGGTGATAGGCGATATGGCCGAGCTCGGGCTCGTACATGCGGCTGGGCAGGTCGACCCAGACCGAGCGGTGCTTCTGCCGGAAATCATCCGGCATGTGCGGCCAGGGCATCAGATGGAACCAGGTGAATTTCACGGCAGGTCTCCGTCATCACCTCCCCCGTCATACGGGGGAGGCAGGGAGGGGGAAAGCCTCACAGAGGATTTGCGGAAGGCGAAGATCATGATCTGAAAGTGTCGGACATCGTGCCTGATGCTCGCCCCCTCCCTACCCTCCCCCGTATGACGGGGGAGGAGGAAGAGTTAGTGTCCCTTGAAGTTGGGCTCCCTCTTCTCCAGGAACGCCTTGATGCCTTCCTTCATGTCCTCGGTCTGCATCAAGGGCAGGAGCTGCAGGAAGACGTGATGGACGTGCTCGTTGAACGGCTCGTTCCAGGCCATGCGCATCATGCGCTTGGCGGCCTGGATGGCGAGCGGCGCGTTGGCCGCGATCTCGAGCGCGAGCTCGCGGGCGGCGCCCAAGACCTCGGCGTCGGGCACGACCTTGTTCACAAGGCCGATCTCCAGCGACTGCGCGGCATCGAGCGTACGGCCGGTGAAGATCAGCTCGGCCGCCTTCGCCCATCCCAGCATGCGCGGCAGGTACCAGGTGCCGCCCGATTCGGGCAGCACGCCGCGCTTGGCGTAGGACGCGGCGAGCTTGGCCGACTGCGCCATGACGCGGATGTCGGCGCCCAGCGCCAGGTCGAGGCCGTAGCCTGCGGCCGAGCCATTGAGTGCGGCGATCACCGGCTTGTCCATGGCGTGCAGCACCGGCGGCGGCGTGTTGCGCAGATCGATATTGGTCAGCGTAGCGCCCGAGCCCACGCTGAGATTGTCGGTGCCCTTGCTCTGCGCCGCGAGATTGAGGCCGGCGCAGAAGGCGCGGCCGGTGCCGGTCAGGATGACGACGCGCACATCGCGATCCTCGTTGGCCCGCACCAGCGCATCGGTGAGCTGCTTCAGCATAGGCCCTGAAATGGTATTCATGCGCTGAGGCGCATTCAGCGTGATGGTGGCGATGGCGCCATCGACGCCGTAGAGCAATTCCTCCGGCATTACCGAAGCTGCGGGCTGGGCCGCAAACTGGCTCATGTTTCCTACCTCATCTTCCGTCGTCCCGACCGGAGCGAAGCGGAGTGGAGTGACCTTGTCTGACGCAGACGAGGCCCCTCGGCTTCGCTCGGGGCGACGGGTGGCGATTCTCGCCACCCGTCGCTATGGTGAAGCAGGAGAACACGACACGCCATGCAAAACCGTTTCATCGATCTTTACAGCGATACCAAGAGCAAGCCCTCGCCCGGCATGCGAAAGGCGATGGCCGACGCCGAGGTCGGCGACGAGCAGAAGATGGAAGACCCCACGGTCAACCGCCTGCGCGAGCGCGTCTGCGAGCTTTTGGGCAAGGAGGACTCCGTCTTCCTGCCGAGCGGCACCATGGCCAACCAGATCGCCATCCGCGTGCACTGCCGGCTTGGTGACGAGGTGATCGCCGACCGCACCGCTCACATCATCAATGCCGAGACCGGCGGCCCGGCCGCCAATTCCGGCGTCATGATCCGCGCGATCGAAGGACCCAACGGCGTGTTCACCGGCGAGCAGGTCAAGGCCGCGCTGCGCGATCCCAACAGCCGCAATGCGCCGCGTTCGCGGCTGGTGTCGATCGAGAACACGTCCAACGGCGGCTTCGGCACGGTGTGGCCGCTCGCCACCATGCAGGGCGTCACCAAGGTCGCGCGCGAGGCGGGCGTCGCCCTGCACATGGACGGCGCGCGTCTCTGCAACGCCTCGGTGAAGTCGGGCGTGAAGGCCGCCGACTACGCCGCCTGCGTCGATTCACTGTGGCTCGACTACACCAAGGGCCTGGGTGCGCCGGTCGGCGCCAGCCTCGCGGGAGACAAGGCGTTCATCAAGGAAGCCTGGCGCCAGAAGCAGATGCTGGGCGGCTCGATGCGCCAGTCCGGCGTGATCGCCGCCGCGGCACTCTATGCGCTCGACCACAACTGGGACCGCCTGGCCGAGGATCACGACAATGCGCGCCACCTCTCCGAGGGGCTGGCCAGCATCAAGGGCATCCAGATCGACGTGCCGCGCATGGAGACCAACCTGGTCTTCTTCGAGATTACCAAGCCCGGCTGGACCTCGGCGCGCCTGGTCGATGCCTGCCGCGAGCGCGGCGTCGGCATCGGCGCCAACACCGCGACGCGCATCCGCGCGGTGACGCATCTCGACGTCAACCGCAAGGACATCGACACCGCGCTGAAGGTGATCAGCGACGCGCTGGCCGCGTAGACCTCAGGCCGCCCGGGATTTCTTTTTCGACGAGGATCGCGCCTGGCTCTTGCCTGGCGCGATCCTTGGCTGGGGCGGCCGTCTGGCAAGCAGCCGCCTGATGACGGCTTCAAAGGCAGGATTGCGATTCGGTGGCGGCTCGGACATGGCGGATGACCCCTCGTCCAGTGGAAAGCCAAGCACTCAGCAACGCAGCTTTACGATATCGGCCTCCCGGCGTCGGCGAGAACCTTGCCGCCGAGGCCGATGAAGCAGACGCCCGCCGCCCGCTCGATCCAGTGCCGCGCGTTCTGGAAGCGCCGCATCACCGGACCGGAGGACATGAACAGGCTGACGCAGGAATACCAGACAAGCGACGACGCCGTCACGAGGCCGATCATCAGCACCATCAGCCAGGTAGGCGTCGAGGCGGTGACGGCCGTGGCGAAGACGCTGGCGAACAACACGATCGCCTTGGGGTTGGTGAGCGTCACCAGGAAGCCGAACAGGATCGCGCGCTTTCCGGCCGGCCGCCTGGCCTGCTGATCGAGGTCGATCGTCTGTGGCTTGGCGCGTAAAAGCTTGATGCCGAGATAGGCGAGATAGCAGCCACCCAGCACCCGCACCGTCCAGGTGAGCCACTGATACTCCGCCAGGATGGCCGACAGGCCTAACAGGCTGAGCGTCGCGTACATGCAGAGGCCGGTCGAGACGCCGAGGGTCGTCAGCAGGCCGGCACGCGTGCCATGGGTCATGGACGAGCGCACGACGGCGACGAAATCCGGCCCCGGCAGCATGAGCGCGGGGATGAAGACGGCGAAGACGCTGATCAGGACCAGGAGGCTATCCATGGAGTCCGAGTTGCCATGCCCGCGGCCCGGCTGCAAGGCCGCCAGCACCAGAACAGGAGTAATCTGAGGCCAAGATTTTCGTCGTCACGGGCCGACGCCAAAAGCCGGTATACCCGACCTCATGAATGCTCCAGTGACGCTCGGCCAGCCGCTGAGCCGACGTGAGGACAGCCGCCTCCTGACCGGCCGCGGTCGTTATGCCGACAACACCGCGCCGGCCGGTGCGCTCGCCGTCCTGTTCGTTCGCTCGCCGCACGCCCATGCCCGCATCGCCGGCATCGACAAGGCGGCGACCCTGGCCTCGCCCGGTGTCGCGGCGGTCTACACGGCCGATGATCTTTTGGCCGACAAGGTCGGCCATCTGCCGGCGATCAGCGAGATCAAGGACGCAGCCGGCAACCGCCATCGTGAGCCCGCCCATCTGCCGATGCCGCCGGGCAAGGTGCGCCATGTCGGCGACATCGTCGCCATGGTCGTGGCCGGCACGCTCGACCAGGCGCGCGATGCAGCGGAAGTGCTGGAGATCGACTACGAGATGCTGCCAGCCGTCATTACGGCCGCGCAGGCTCTCGCCGCCGATGCACCTCTGGTCCACGACGACGTGCCGGGCAACCTGATGTGCCGCTGGGGCAAGGGCGATGCCGCCGCTACCGACGCCGCCTTCGCACGTGCGGCGCACGTCTCCAATTTGTCCATCCGGTCCCCGCGCCAGATCGTGCATTACATGGAAACGCGTGCGGCATGGTCGGCCTACGACGCGGCGGACGACCTCGTGACCGTCACCTTCTCCTCGCAGGGCGTGCAGATCCCGCACCGGCTGATGTCCGAGCGCGTGCTGAACATACCCAAGGACAAGCTCAGGCTGGTGACCGAGGATGTCGGCGGCGGCTTCGGGCCGAAATACCCGATCTATGCCGAATCGACGCTGATCGCCTGGGCCACCCGCAAGCTCAGGCGCGGCTTGCGCTGGACCTGCGAGCGCGCGGAGCTGGCGCAAAGCGACAGCCACGCCCGCGACCTTGTCGCCAGCGCCGAGCTCGCGCTCGACACCCATGGCAAGTTCTTGGCGCTGCGCGTCAAGGCTGAGGCCAACTACGGCGCCTATGTCTCGATGTTCGCGCCGACCATCCCGACCACGGGTCTCGCCAAGGTCATCTCCGGCCTCTACCGCATCCCGGCGATCCGCGTCGACTTCGACTGCGCCTTCACCAACACCGTGCCGGTCGACGCCATCCGCGGCGCCGGCAAGCCCGAGGCGCTGTTCCTGCTCGAGCGGCTGGTCGACCTCGCCGCCCACGAGACGGGCCGCACGCCGGCCGAGCTGCGTCGGCTGAACCTGCTCGAGGCCGACGAGATGCCGTACGCGGCGGCGAGCGGCTACACCTACGACGCGGCCGATTGCGTGCGCCTGTTCGAGGCTGCGCTGAAGGCCGCCGACGAGGGAAGCTTCGCCGCACGGCGCGCCGTGAGTGAAGCTGCCGGCAAGCGACGCGGCTTCGGCATCGGCTGCCATCTGCACGGCACCGGCGGCATCGCCGACGAGCACGTCGTGGTGCAAGTCGAGCCCGATCGGCTGGTGGCGAGCGTGGGCACGCAAAGCCAGGGCCAGGGTCACGAGACGGTGTTCGCCCAGATCCTGGCGGCGTCGCTCGGTGTGCCGATGGACCGGATCGAGATCCGCCAGGGCGATACCCGCACCATCCCGCACGGCGGCGGCACCGGCGGCTCGTCCTCGACCATCATCAGCGGCACGACGCTGAAGCGCGCCGCCGACGTCGTGATCCAGCGCGGGCGTGACCTCGCTGCCGAGCGACTGGAGACCGCGCCGGCCGACATCGCCTATCGCGACGGCAGTTTCGAAGTCGTCGGCACCGACCGCCGCATCGGCCTGTTCGAGCTGGCGGCGAGCAAACCGTTCGCCGGAGATGCGCTGTTCGGCGACAAGATCGAATCCTTCCCTACCGGCGTCATGGTCTGCGAGGTCGAGGTCGATCCGGAGACCGGCGTGGTGCGCGTCGGTCGCCTGATCGAGGTCGTCGACTGCGGCACCGTGGTCAATCCGCGGCTGCTGGTGGGCCAGGTCCATGGCGGCATCGTGCACGGGCTGGGCAATGCCCTGATGGAAGAGGCGGTCTACGACGAAGAGAGCGGCCAGCTGCTGAGCGGCACCCTGATGGACTACGCCCTGCCGCGCGCCGACGACACCCCTTCCCTGCAGGTCGAGACCATCGCCACGGCCTCGCCCAACAACTTCATGGGCCTGAAGGGTGTCGGCGAGTTGCCGACCAACGGCGCGCCGGCCGCGATCGCCAACGCCATACTCGATGCGCTACGCCCGCTCGGCGTCCGCCATATCGACATGCCGATCACGTCGCACAAGGTGTGGCGGGCGCTTCACCGGGGGTAGCTCTCTTGCCGGACCGCGGGCGTCCACGCCCGCTCATGAATTATGAGCGAGCCGGAGGCTCGCGGTCCGCAAGACGAAGAGCATGAGCGGACGCCGGCGGTCCGGCAAGACGACGCTTCGTGAAATGCACGGCGAATTCGCGAACGGACCATGGATCGCGAATGTGCTGAGCCCAATAATCACCCGATGCTTCGCCGTCTCCTGATCGCCGCCTCTACCCTCGCCGTCGTCGTGGTGGCCGGCTTCTCCGCCGTCATCGCCTTCGACTCACCCACCGCGCCGCCGCCGCTGGCCGCCGGCAACGCGATCCCCGGCATCGCCCAGTGGAACTTCGCCGACCTGCCGAAGATGCAGACGCTCAAGGCCCGAGACGGCGCTCCCCTCAACTACCGTCTCTATCCCGGCCGGCCCGATCGGGCCGTCGTCCTGGTACACGGCTCGAGCGGCACGGACGCCTCGATGCTGAAGCTCGCGCAGGCGCTGCAGGCGGCGGGCGCCAGCGTCCATGCCATTGATCTGCGCGGCCATGGCGGCAGCGGCATCACCAACGGCGACGTCTCCCATATCGGCCAGCTCGATGACGACCTCGCCGACCTCGTCAAAGGTCTGGGCCTCGACAAAGCCGGCGTGCACCGCACCCTCATCGGCTTCTCCTCCGGCGGCGGTTTCGCGCTGCGCATCGCCGGCGGAAAACAGGCCGGGCTGTTCAACGACTACGTCGCGATCTCGCCCTACATCGGCCAGGACTCGCCCACCAACAAGCCGAGCGCGGGCGGCTGGGCCGGCGTCGCCGTGCCGCGCGTCATCGCGCTGTCGCTGCTCGACAGCATCGGTCTCGCCTGGTTCCAGGACCTGCCGGCCATCCACTTCGCGACCGACGCCAAGGCGAGCGACCGCCGCACGCCCGTCTATTCCTTCCGCTTGGCGGCGAGCCTGCAGCTCGGCCGCGACTGGCGCGGAGTCCTCTCGCGCATATCGGCGCCGACCGAAATCGTGGTCGGCGCCAACGACGAGCTGTTCAACGCCGATCAGTTCAAGCCGATGCTGCAATCGGTCAATCCGCGCATCGGCGTCACGATCGTGCCGGACGAAACACATCTCGGCATGATCGCCGATCCACAGGCCACGGCCGCCATCGTCGACGCTTGGAGGAAGTTGGCAGGCGCTTGACCGGCGGTTAGGGTCGCCGCCGGGAGGACATTCAATGACACGGAAGATGCTTGCCGCGCTCGCCGGCGGACTGCTGCTGTTCGCCGCCGAGGCCTCGGCGCAGGCCTGGCCCAACAAGCCGATCAAGCTGATCGCGCCCTATCCGCCGGGCGGGCAGACCGACGTGGTGTCGCGCTATTTCGCCGAGAAGCTCTCGGGCGTGCTGGGCCAGCAGGTCATCGTCGAGAACAAGGCCGGTGCGCAGGGCATGGTCGGCGCCGAGCTGGCGAAGAACTCGGCGCCCGACGGCTACACCTTCGTCTACGTCAACTCCTCGATGATGTGCATCAACCCCTACGTCTACAAGAAGCTGCCCTACGACGGCTTCAAGGACTTCGTGCCGGTGACGCAGCACGGGCTGGCACCGCTCGCCATGGTGACGCCACCGCCGCTCGGCTTGAAGTCGGTGAAGGACTTCGTCGCCTGGGCGCGCGAACGCAAGGGCAAGGTGAACTACGCCTCGTTCGGCAACGGCTCGTCGTCGCACATCTGGGGCGAGATGCTGAATCAGGCCGAGAAGCTCGACATGACCCACGTGCCGTACAAGGGCGCCGGGCCGGCGATCCAGGACACGCTCGCGGGCCACATCCCGATGACCATCCAGGATCTCGCCGCCAGCGGGCCAGCGATCTCCGGCGGCAAGCTGACGCCGCTTGCCGTCACCTCGACGGTGCGCTGGCCGCGCCTGCCCGACGTGCCGACCTTCGAGCAGGCCGGCTACAAGATCGACCTCGTCGGCTGGAACGGCATCCTGGCGCCGGCCGGCACGCCGAAGGAGATCGTCGAGCGCGTGAGCGCGGAGATCCGCAAGCTGGTGCAGACACCCGAAGGCAAGGAGAAGCTTCTGGACATGGGTCTGTTCGCAACGGGCACGACGCCCGCCGAGCTGACCGAGATCATGAGGACCGGCTGCGCCGCCTGGGGCGACGCGGTGAAGAGGGCGGGAGTCGAGCCAGAGTGAATCTTTGCCGGGGAGCGTCAAGCTCTTCCGGACCGCGAGCCTCCGGCTCGCTCATGATTCATGAGCGCGCCAGGAGGCGCGCGGTCCGGAAGAGCATGAGAAGACGCACCACTGGCACTACCGGTCGCGCAGGTCCTTCAGCGCGACGGCGATCGACTCGCGCGTCGTGGTCGGTTGACGGCCGATCGCCAGGCCGAGCTGATGGAGTTGGCGGCGCAGCGTGTGCACCTGGTCGAGCAGATCGACCACGGTCTCGACCGCCTCCTCGTCGAACCCCATCTGGTCCGTCAGGTCGGCGAGAAGCCGGGCGCGCGCGACGTCGACCGGCTCGAAGACCCAATCCTGCCCCTTGGCCGCGGGACGCAACAGGCCGCGCGCGACCCAGCGCTCTACATGGACGACGGTGAGACGGTCGTGCACGCGCAGCAGTTCGTCGAGCGTGGTCATGTGAACTGCTCCATCGACTGGCGCGGATCATAGGCCCGGCCCGCCTCCCATTTCTCGAGGAACTCCTTCAGGGCGTCGTCCGGCTTGTCCGGCATCACGACCTTGAGCTTCACATACTGGTCGCCGTGCTGGCCCGACTTTCGGTCGAGCAGCCCGCGGCCCTTGAGTCGGAGCGACGTGCCGGTGTTGGAACCGGCGGGCACGTTCAGCATCACCGGCCCGCCCACCGTCGGCACGCGGATGCGGCCGCCGAGCACGGCCTCGGTCGGGGTCACCGGCAGCTCGACATGGATGTCGTTGTCGCGCGGCTCGAAGAAGGCGTGCGGCTCGACATGGATCTCGACGTAGGCGTCGCCCGGCGGCTTGCCCTTGGTCCCGGGCATGCCCTGCCCTTTCAACCTGAGCGTCTGGCCGTCGGTCGTGCCCTCGGGAATGTCGATGTCCAGCGTCTTGCCGTCCGGCAGGTTGACCCGCTGCTTGCCGCCGCGCGCGGCCACCAGGAACGGCACGCGCAGGCTGTAGGTCACCGGCATGCCGCCCATGTCGAACCCGTCGCCGCCGCGGAACGAAAAGCCGCCGGCGCCGGCGCGGCCACCTCGCGCGCGGCCGAACATTTCGGAGAAGACGTCGCCCATGTCGACAAAGGCCTCCTCGCCGCCCGACCGTTCGTACTTGGCGCCGCCGAAGCCCCCGGCATGGTCGCGATAGAAACCGCGTGGCGGCATTTCCTGGCCGGTGGCGTCGATCTCGCCGGCGTCGAAGCGGCGGCGCTTCTCGGCATCGGACAGGATGTCGTTGGCCTGGGAGATCTCCTTGAACTTGGCCTCGGCCGCCTTGTCGCCGGGATTGAGGTCGGGATGGTGTTTCTTGGCGAGCGTACGGAACGCCTTGCGGATGTCATCGTCCGAGGCGGTCCTCGGAACGCCAAGGACGGAATAGGGATCAGCCATAACCCGTCAAATGTGAGGTTTGTTCAGGCGGTTGCAAGTCCCCGCCGGCCGACCGCGTCGACGAAAAGCCGGTACTTCACCGAATCGACCGACAGTTCCCGGCCCCAGCTCACCAGATCGCTCCATGGATCCTTGAGCTTGCCGAGGCCCGAGACCACGGCCACCACGGTGCCGACGTCGATGCGGCCGGTCGCGGCGAACCAGCCGCCGACGCCGAGCGCCGCCGCCACGGCAAAGGCGTACATCAGGTTCATGCCGAGATTCATGCCGTACTTCAGCTTGTAGATGCCCATGTTGAGACCGAACACGCGCTCGATGCGCCGGTCGTCGGGCAAGCCGGTCTCGACGATGTCGCCGCTGACGCGGCGCAGGGTCCTGATGCGACTGGCGGCCCGGCGATTGATCGCCTGCTGCAGAGGTGGGACGAACAGCGCCTGCGGCAGCAGGAAACCGAGGCTCAGCGGCAGCGTCCATGGCTCGAGCCAGGCCATGTAGCCGATCACGCTCACCAGAATGCCGGCCTGCAGGAGGGGCTCGGAGATCGCCATGCCGACGAAGCCGCCGATCGGCTCGGCCTCGGCCACCGCCATCGCAGTGTGCGTGCCGGTGGCGCCACGCTCGCACTGCCCGGCGCCTTCGACATCCTCCAGCGTCTTGCGCAGGGTTCGGACGGCGTCCTCGCTGACCCAGCCGCGATAGACGTTCAGGGCCATCTTCAGCACCTGCTCGAGCAGGGCGACGCCGGCATAGACGATGGCCAGCCACATGATGGTCCTGGTCGCACCGTTCTTGATGGCGTCGTTGACCACTCTGCGCTGCAGTTCGAGGGGAACGCTGGAGAGGCCGAACACCGCGGCCGACAAGGCAGCGAGGGCGATCTGATGGCGGCCCGAGCTGCGGACCACGTACCCCATGATCGTCCGTGGCAACGCTCTCCTGTCCATGTGGCGGCCAACGCCAGCCGACGGCGGGCGTTCCCGCACCGGCAGTCCCGGCCCAATGCAAGAAGGTGCCGAAATCACGCAAATACATTGATTCTTGGCCCAATGTTGCTAAGCATCGACGGTGGGAATTGGGGGTGGACGTTGAAGCTCTCCGGAACGCGGTTCCGGGGGGCGTTCATGCGTCCCGGTTCGAATGTATCGGCATGGTCGGTTCAATGCCTGGGTCAGCACCTGGAGCGGCGAGGCTTGCGTTTCACGAGTGGGATGGCTTCGATTTCGAGGCCTCCGGCGAAGGCATAACCAGCTGCTTCGCCGCCGCGGTGCGCGCGGCAGGCCCGGCGGTGGCTGCCGTCGAGGGCAGCGCCTGCTTGACCTATGACGAGCTCGATCGCCGATCGAACCAGCTCGCCCGCTACATGCTCCGGCGCGGCGCAAAACCGGCCAGCCTGATCGGCTTGCATGCCGGTCGCTCGCTGGCGTCACTGATTGCCATCGTGGCGACGTTGAAGATCCGCGCCGGCTACGTTCCCCTCGATCCGGGCAGTCCCTGCGGCTACCTCGACGCCATCGTGCATGACTGCCGGCCCGACCTGGTGCTTTCGGCAAACCGCGATGCCGGGGCCCTCTCGGCGCCCACGATCACCCTTTCCGATGCGCTCGACCTCAGCCACGCGGAAACCGACCTCACGCTCGAAGAGGAAGCGCGGCCCGACGACATCGCCTATGTGATGTACACGTCGGGCTCGACCGGTCGTCCAAAGGGCGTTCGCGTTCCGCACCGCGCCGTGGTGCGCCTGGTCACCGGTCAAAGCTACGCCCATTTCGGCGCCGACGAGGTCCTGCTCCACAACGCCCCGCTGTCGTTCGACGCCAGCACGTTCGAGATCTGGGGAACCCTGCTGCATGGCGCCCGCGCGGTCCTCGTCACCGACGACCATCCCTCGCTCAAGTTCATCGCCGACACGATCCGGCGCGAGGGCGTCACGACAGCGTGGTTCACTGCCGGGCTTTTCCGGGCGCTGGTCGACCAGGAACTCGAGGCCTTGTCGGGGCTTCGCCAGCTCCTTGCCGGCGGCGATGTCCTGTCGCCCAGCCACGTCATGCGCGCCGCCGCGGCCCTGCCGGGCTGCCAGCTCATCAACGGTTATGGGCCGACGGAGAACACGACCTTCACCTGTTGCTATCGCGTTCCGCGCGAAGGCTGGGGTGGCGGGCCGGTGCCGATCGGCGTGCCGATCGGCGGAACCTATGTGCGTCTGCTCGACGACGACATGCGGCCAGTGCGCGACGGCGAGATCGGCATGCTCTACGCTGGCGGGCTCGGGCTCGCGGTCGACTACGCCGGCGATCCGGTGCGCTCGGCCGAGCAGTTCGTGTCCGATCCGCAACGTCCGGACCGCAAGCTGTACCGCACCGGCGATCTCGTGCGTCGCCGACCGGACGGCAACCTCGACTTCATCGGCCGCCTCGACCGCCAGGTGAAGGTGGACGGCAAGCGGGTCGAACCCGGCGAAATCGAGGAGGCGATCCGTCGCTGTGCCGGCATCAGCGACGCCGTGGTGACGGCGACGAAGGGCGAGGGCGGCGCCCTGGTGCTGACAGCCCACGTCAAGCCTTCGATCGCGGGCCAAGGACCGCTGGCCGTTTCCGCCGTGCACGCGCAGGCGATGCATGAGCTGCCGCCGCACATGCGGCCGTCGCGGATCGTGGCGCACGACGAATTCCCCCTTACCGCCAACGGCAAGATCGACCAGCGCCTCCTGACGGCGCGTGCCACGGTCGAGTCCGCGCCGGTCGTGTCCGCGGCCAGCGAGACCGAGCACATGCTGAGCAGGATCTTCGCCCGCGTGCTGGGTGTGCGCACCATCGGCGTCGCCACCAACTTTTTTGAGCTCGGCGCGACCTCGCTGAAGCTCATGGAGGCGCACGCCGAGATCAGCCGGATGTGGCCGCAGGTCGAAGTGCTGGCGCTGTTCCGCCATCCCACAATCCGCGATCTGGCACGCGCCATCGACGGCAGCCAGGCGTCGATCGTGCATGAGGCCCAGCGGCGGGCGCGAGGCCAGGCCGCTGCCCTGCAGCGCCTGCACAACGCCAGGCCGCGATGAACCTGCCCGACAATGCTATCGCAATCGTCGGCATTGCCGGGCGGTTTCCCGGCGCCGACGACGTCCGGCAGTTCTGGGCCAACATGAGGAACGGCGTGACGTCGATCACGCGATTCTCCAACGCCGAACTCGAGGACGCCTTTCCCGACGAGGTACGCAACGCCCCCAACTTCGTTCGTGCGCGCGCCATCCTCCGCGACGTCGATCGCTTCGATGCGGACTTTTTCGGCATTTTGCCGAAGGTCGCCGCCCTCACCGATCCGCAGCACAGGCTGCTGCTCGAATGCTCTTGGGCGGCGCTCGAAGACGCCGGCTGCGATCCGGCGCGCTTTCGCGGCGCGATCGGCGTGTTCGCGGGCAGCAGCATGCCGACGTACCTGCTGAACAACGTGCTGGCGGGCGAGCTCGATCCGGGACGCTTCGCCAGCGACTACCAGGTCGGGTCTTACGACGCGCTGCTCGGCGCCCTGCCCGACACACTGGCCACGCGAGTCGCCTACAAGCTCAATCTGCGCGGCCCCGCCATCACCGTGCAGAGCGCCTGCTCGACGTCGTTGCTGGCGGTCGCCCAGGCCTGCCAGAGCCTGTTGCTCGGCCAGTCGGACATGGCGCTGGCCGGTGGCGTCTCGATCACCTTCCCGCAGAAGCGCGGTTACCTCCATCAGGAGGGCGGCATGGTGTCGGCGGACGGCACCTGCCGCCCCTTCGACGACGATGCGACGGGCACCGTCTTCGGCGATGGCGTGGCGATCGTCGCGCTGAAGCGCCTTGCCGACGCCATCGACGACTGCGACCACATCTATGCCGTCATCCGTGGCACCGCGGTGAACAACGACGGCAGCGGCAAGGTCGGATTCACCGCGCCCAGCGTGCACGGCCAGGCCGAGGTCATTGCGACGGCCCTGGCGGTGGCGGCGGTCGACGCCGGCTCGATCGGCTATGTCGAGTGCCACGGCACGGCGACGCCGCTGGGCGATCCGATCGAACTGGCCGGCCTGCAGCAGGGCTTCGGCATGCGCAGGATCGACCGGCCCTACTGCGCGATCGGCTCGGCCAAGGCCAATGTCGGTCATCTCGATGCGGCAGCCGGCGCCGTGGGCCTGATCAGGGCTGCGCTCGCGCTGCATCACGGCGAAATCCCGCCGCTCGCCAACTTCCGACGGCTCAACCGGCACGTCGATGCTTCCAACAGCCCATTTTACTTCCCGACGACCGCGCGGCCGTGGACGACCGGCGACCATCCGCGCCGGGCGGGCGTCAGCTCCTTCGGCGTCGGCGGCACCAACGTGCATGCCGTGCTCGAGGAAGCGCCCCGGATGCCGCGCACCGGCGCGAGCGCACGGCGTCATCACGTGCTGCCGCTGTCCGCCCGTAACGATGCCGCGTTGCGCGCCGCGGCGGCCGCGCTTGCCGACGATCTTGCCGCGCATCCCGCCACCCTCGACGACGTCGCCTTCACCCTCCAGGCCGGCCGACGCGCCTTCGAGCAGCGCACCGCCATCGTCGCTGCGTCCCCCGAGCAGGCGATCCAGGCCTTGCGCGCCTTGCCGACCACGATTCACGCCGCTGACGCCGCCGTTCCGCTGATCTTCATGTTCCCCGGTCAGGGCGCGCAATTGCCCGGAATGGCGCGCGATCTCTACGAGTCGCAGGCGACCTTTCGCGCACTGATCGATCAAGGCATCGAGATCGCCGCGCCTTTCGTCGGCAGCGGTCTGCGCGGTCAGTTGCTCGACCGCGATGCCGAGCGCGACGACGCCACCGGCCTCGCACAACCAGCGCTGTTCATCTTCGAGTACGCTCAGGCGCGTCTGTGGATGGAATGGGGCCTGCGGCCGACCTCCATGGTCGGCCACAGCGTCGGCGAGTTCGTTGCCGCCTGCCTCGCCGGCGTCTTCTCTTTCGAGGAGGGTTGCCGCCTCGTCGCCGCGCGCGCCCGTGTCATGCAGGCGCTGCCGGCCGGCGCGATGCTGGCGGTGCGCCTGCCGGAACAGGAGCTCAGGGCCGAGCTCGGCGATGGACTCGACCTCGCCGCGATCAACGCGCCGTCGCTCTGCGTGGCGGCCGGGCCGGTCCATGAAATCGAAGCCCTCGAGGCGCGGCTGGCCGGCAGGGACGTACCTTGCCGTCGCCTTGCCGTGTCCCATGCCTTCCATTCGCGCGCCGTTGAACCGGCACTGGCGGAGATCGCGATCAGTGCCAAGGCGCTCAGGCTGCAGCCGCCCGTCATTCCCTTCGTCTCCAGCGTCACCGGCAGCTGGATCACCGCGACCGAGGCTGTCGACCCACAGTTTTGGGCACGTCATTGCCGGGCGCCGGTACGGTTCGCCGCCGCGCTCGCCACCGCGGTACGCGGTGACCGGCCGTACTTGCTCGAGGTCGGGCCTGGACGCACCCTATCGTCGCTGGCGCCGCAGATCGTCGACCGCACCGCGTTGCGTGGCGTGGCCGCAAGCATGCCGGATGGCGGCGCCGGCGACCTTTCCGATGCGGCAGGCGCTCTGTGGAGCGCCGGCCTGCCGCTCGACTGGAACGACGCCGGCTCACGCGGTCACCGGATTTCCCTGCCGACCTATCCATTCCAGCGCAGCCGCCACTGGATCGAGCCGGTGGCTGGGCACGCGGCTCCCATCGCGAGACCCGTTCCGCCGGTGCCGCCACCAGCCACGCCGCCGGCCGGGCGCGCGCCTGCGTTGGTCGCCCAGATCGTGGAGATCTTCCGCGACCTGTCGGGCGTCACCGACATCGATCCCGAAGTCGACTTCATCGCACAGGGTTTCGACTCCCTCCTGCTAGGACAGGCGGCCCGTGCCATCGAGAAGAAGTTCCAGACCAGGATATCGTTCAGGCAACTGCTGAACGAGACGCCCTCGGCAGCGACACTGGCCAATCACCTCGCCGCGATTCTTCCGGCGCAGCCGCCAGCCTCCGCGACTACGGCGCTCTTCCAGGCGCAGCTCGAGGCCATGCATGCCCTGTTCGCCGAACAGCTGCGTGTCCTGCAGGGCCAGGCGCCTGCCGTGGCTCCGGCAGCGCGGCTGCCGGCGGCGGAGCCAACTCAGGATGTCGCCGGTCCGCCCCGCCTCTCGCGGGGCAAGAGCACACCGCTGACTCAGCGGCAACAGGACTACATCCGCACGCTGGCGCAACGTTTGAATGCGCGCACACCGCTGTCGAAGGCGCGCACCCAGCGCGACCGCGACGTGCTGGCCGATCCGCGCACGGCCGCGGGCTTCCGGCGTGAATGGAAGGAACTTGTCTATCCAGTGGTCGCCGACCGGGCCAAGGGCTCGCGGATCCGGGACATCGACGGCAACGACTATGTCGATCTGGTGAACGGCTTCGGCCAGACGATGTTCGGGCATTCGCCCGACTTCGTCACCGACGCCATCGCCGCGCAGCTCCGGGACGGCTTTCCGATCGGCCCGCAAAGCCCGCTGGCTGGCGAGGTCGCCACCCTTGTCCGCGACATGACCGGAAGCGAGCGCGTGACGTTCTGCAACACGGGTTCCGAGGCCGTCATGGCGGCGATGCGCGTGGCCCGGACTGTCACCGGCCGCGAGCGCGTGGTGGTGTTCAACAACGACTATCACGGCCAGTTCGACGAGGCGCTGGTCAAGGCGATCGGCGGCACCGGCCCGCAGGCACTGCCGACGGCGCCGGGCATTCCGCCCGGCTCCATCGCCAACATGACCGTGCTGCCCTATGGCGAGCAGCGCAGCCTGGACTGGATCGCGGCCAACGGGCAGGACATTGCGGCCGTGCTGGTCGAGCCGGTGCAGAGTCGCCATCCCGTGCTGCGACCGGTCGAGTTCCTGAAGAAGCTTCGCGCCCTCTGTGACGCCAGCGGTGCCGTCCTGGTGTTCGACGAGATCGTCACTGGTTTTCGCGTCCATCCGGGCGGCGTTCAGGCGGTGTTCGGCATCGCCGCCGATCTCGTGACCTACGGCAAGGTTTTAGGCGGCGGCATGCCGATCGGCATCCTGGCCGGCAAGGCGCGATTCATGGACGCGCTGGACGGCGGCGCCTGGCGCTACGGCGATGATTCGGTTCCCGAAGCGGCCGTCACCTTCGTCGCCGGCACCTTCATTCGCCACCCCCTGGCGCTGGCCGCCGCCAAGGCGGTGCTGCTTCACCTCCAGGCCGAGGGGCCGGCTCTGCAGGAGCGGCTTGCCGCGCGCACGGGCCGACTCGTCGATGCGCTCAACCGTGACCTCGAACGGCGCGGCCTGGCGACGCGCGCCGAAGGCTATTCGAGCTGGTTCCACATCAGCCTGGCGGCCGAGGGTCCGCTGGCATCCCTGTTCTGGTCGCAGATGCGGCTGCTCGGCATCCATATGCAGGAAGGCTTTCCCTGCTTCCTCACGACCGCGCACAGCGACGCCGACATCGCGGCGATCGAAAGTGCGTTCGCGGCTTCGCTCGATGCCCTCGAGGACGTCGGGATCCTCAAAGCCGCCGACAGGACGATCGCATCGGCGCCAGCGTCCGAACCGACGGACTCGGCGCCGCTCACGGAGCCGCAGATCGAGATCCTGACGGCGGCGCAGATGGGCGACGAGGCCTCCTGCACCTTCAACGAATCGATCAGCATCGCCCTCGACGGCCCTCTGGACCCGCCTGCCCTCGAAGCCGCACTGAACGGGGTGATCGCGCGACACGACGCGCTGCGCGGCCGCGTCGGCCGCAACGACGAGCGCATGCATTTTGCGCCCCGCTTGGCCCTTACCCTTCGCTCGTACGACTTCGGCGAGGAGGCCGATCCCGACGCCGCCCTTGCAGCGCTGGTCGCGGCCGATGCGCGTACGCCTTTCGACCTTTGGGCCGGACCGTTGGTGCGCGCCGCATTGGTGCAGCTCGCCGCACAACGCCATGTCCTCGTGTTCACCGCTCACCACATCGTGTGCGACGGCTGGTCGACCAACATCATCCTGCGGGAGCTTGCCGCCTGCTATCGAGCGGCGCACGCGAAGCAGCCGGCGCGGCTCCCCGACGCCGCGTCATTCTCACGCTACGCCCTCGACGAGGCATCATCGCGTGACGGCCGGGTGATCGATCTCGCGTACTGGACGTCGCTCTATCGCGACATTCCCGCTTTGCCGGAGCTGCCGACGGACCGACCGCGCCCGCAGCAGCGGACCTATGCCGGCGCCACCCATACGACGCAGTTCGACGCGCCACTTCTTGCAGCGCTGCGGCGGACCGCGGCGGCAAGCGGCGCAACTCTTTTCTCGACGCTGTTCACCGCGCTGCAGATCGTGATCGGCCGGCTGTCGAACACGAGCGACGTGGTGATCGGCGTTCCGGTGGCGCTCCAGGCAGTGGAGGAGCGCTACGATCTCGTTGGCCACTGCGTGAACATGCTTCCCTTCCGATCGCCGCTCGATTGGAACAAGCCGTTCGCCTCGGTCGTGCGGAAGGCCACTGAACGGCTGGCCGAAGGCTTCGACCATGCCCGCTGCACCTACGGCACCCTGGTGCGCGCCCTGCCGCTCGAGCGCACCGGCGACCGGCTGCCGCTGACCGAAATCCAGTTCAACCTCGAGCGCCTGTCGAGTGCGACCGAGTTCGGTGATCTCTCGGCAAAGGTAACGCCCAACGCCAAGGCCGCCGCCATCTTCGATCTATGCGTCAACGTCATCGAGTCGGACGAGGGGCTGCGGATCGACTGCGACTACGGCACCTCCCTGTTCGACGAGGCGACGATCGCGCACTGGATGGAGCACTACCGGCTCGTGCTCGAAAGCGTGGTCACCGCACCTGAAACGCCGCTCGCGGCGCTGGAGCTCCTGTCGGCGGAGCAGAAGCGGTTCGTGCTCGATGCCGTCAACGATACCGCTGCGCTCTATCCCCGTGAAAGCTGCATCCACGACCTGGTTGCTGCCCAGGCCGCGCAGGCGCCCGAGCGCGTGGCCTGCACCGACGGTACGGAATCGTTGACCTATGCCGAGCTCGACCGCCGGTCGACCGCGCTCGCCCACGCACTGCTGCAGGCGAGCCCCGTGCGGCGCGGCCGGATTGCCGTTGCCGTCGACCGGTCCTGCGCGCTGCTCGTCACCCTGCTGGGCGTGATGAAGGCAGGCCATGCCTATGTCCCGCTCGACATCCGCCAGCCGGTCGAGCGGTTGCGCCAGATTGCGGCGACCGCCCGCATCGACGGCATCGTCTGCCAGGACGAGTCGATCGCCGCGATCGCACCCGGCGCATTCGCGCTTCGCCTCGACGCATTCGATGCCCAAGCGGCCAGCGTTCCCGAGCTGCCGCGCGTGCCGTCGGATGCCTCGGCCTATGTCATCTTCACGTCGGGCTCGACGGGAACGCCAAAGGGCGTCGAGATCGGCCATCGATCGCTGACCAACACGGTGAGCGCCATGTCGGCGCTGTGTGAGATTGCAGCCGACGACGTGGTCGTCGCATCGAGCACCGTGACCTTCGATGCTTCGCTGCCCGAGCTCTTCATGCCCCTGACCGCAGGCGCGCTGGTCGTCGTAGCCGACTCCGAAGCGGTCCGGACCGGCTTCGAGCTCGTGGCTCTGGCCGACAGGTTGAAGGCCACTCTGCTGCCGGCGACCCCCACTCTATGGCGCATCCTGCTCGAGGCGGGCTTCGCCTCGCGGCCCGGCATGAAAATGATAGCCGCCGGCGAGGCGCTGCCGCGCGATCTCGCCGACCGCCTGCTGGCCGGCGGCGGCCGCCTCTGGAACCTCTATGGACCGACTGAGGCGGCGATCTGCGCCTCAGGCCGCGAGATCGCCGACGACGGCGCCGCGATAACGATCGGCCGGCCAATCGCCAATGTGCAGCTCTACGTGCTCGACGAATGCGATCGCATCGTCCCACCGGGCGTCTTCGGGACGCTCTTCATCGGCGGTGACGGTCTCGCCAAGGGCTACTTCGACCGACCTGACCTCACGGTCCGGTCTTTCCGGGACATCTCGCTGGCGGGACGACCGCCGCAGCGCCTCTACTGCACCGGCGACAGGGCTCGACTGCTGCCTTCCGGAGAATTCGAGCTGCGCGGCCGCAACGACCGCCAGGTCAAGCTGCGCGGATTTCGCATCGAGCTGGAAGAGATCGAGAGTGCGCTGCGCCAGACAGCTGGCGTACGCGACTGCGCGGTGCTGCTGCGCCATGATACCGGGCCGGATCCGGCGCTCGTGGCCTATGTGGTGGCGGCCGGAGGCGATTCAGCGGCGCTTCGCGCCGACCTGGCGCGACGACTGCCCGACTACATGGTGCCCACCCGTTGGGTCGAGCTCGATACCCTGCCGTTCACGGCTGCGGGCAAGCTCGACCGCAACGCCCTGCCGCCACCACCGGAAGCGCCGCGGCCGGTCAAACCGACCACCGAGCGCACGGAGTCGCCGATCGAAGGCGCCATCGCAGCCGTATGGGCGGAGGTACTTGGCCGCAGCGACTTCGGAGTCGAGGATCCGCTGTTCTCGGCGGGAGCCGATTCGCTGCACGTGTTCCGGATCGCCGCGCGCCTGCAGCGACAGGACATCGCCATCAATGCCCGCGACCTCATGAGGAACCCGACCATCGCAGCCCTGGCCCGGCTGGTTCAGGAGAGGGCGCGGGCGCCGGGCGATGCCGGCCGCCGAAAGGCCCCCGCTCTTGCCGATTTCCGGCACGGCGCCCGGCGGCGTATCGTGTCCTCGTGATGGCTGGCCGCCCCGACGACCAACAGGCGCCGCTGCCCGACGCGAGCGGCCGCGCCTTTCCGTGCACCCTGCTGCAGGAGCGCCTGTGGTCGCAGGCTCGGTCCGGACGGCCATACGGTCTCAACGTCGCCATGCGCTGGCAAGTGACCGGCCGGCTCACTCAGGACGTCGCTCAACGTGCTCTGCAGGCTCTGGTCCGGCGCCACGAGATCCTGCGGACATGCTTGCGCGAAGTCGGCGGCAGACCGAAGCAGGTGATCCTGCCGGACTGTCCGATCAAGCTGCGCAGCATCGACCTGTCGGCGCTCGATGCCGACGCCGCCATGGCGCGAGCAGAAGAGATTGCCAGGAAAGAGGCAATCGAGCCCATCGATCTTGGCGTGGCGCCATTGTTCCGCGCCGGCCTGCTGCGCCTTGGGCCCGGCCGCAGCATCCTGCTCCTCACCTTCCACGCGACAGTCGCCGACGGCTGGTCGATCGGCCTGCTGGTCGCGGAGTTCGAGGCGGCGGCGAAACTGATCGCGGCTGGTGCCGCCCCCGGCAACACCGAGCCCGAGCTGCAAGTCGTCGACTATGCGCTGTGGGAACGGGAACTGCTTGCGAGCGGCGCCCTCGAGCAGTCCCGCCAGTACTGGCGGCGCAGGCTCAAAGGACTCACCGGCACGGCGGTGCCCGCGGACCACGAACAAGCCGACCGTCGTGGCGACCGCGGCGACATCGTCTCGCTGCTGCTGCCGCCCGGTCTCGGCAGTGCCGTCGACGACTTCGCGAGCCGGCACGGCTTCACGCTCTACGGCCTCGCCGTTGCCGCCCTGGCGCTGCTGCTGCATCGCGTGACCGGAGAGGCAAAGGTCGTGATCGGATCGCAGGTGGCGCACCGCGAGGAACCGGCGGCCGAGTTGCTGGCGGGTCCGACCGTCAACTCGATCACCCTCTGCCTGCCGGTCGATAGCCAGGCCTCCCTTCTCGCCTTCGCCCGAGTCGCGGCCGACGAGGTGCGGGAAGCGCTCCATCACCAGCGGGTGCCCTTCGAGGCGGTCGTGCGCGAGCTGCCCGAGGGCGCCGGCGAGCGGCTGCATGCCGTCAATCTGGTCGTCCATCGATCCTACTCGGGCACGCGGGAAGCCGAGCGTGCACATGCCGATTTCACCCTGCTGTCGCTGCCGTCCTTCTCCTCCGGCACGCAGTGGGACCTCAACTTCTTCCTGATCTGGCGCGACGAAGGCTGGCGCATGTCGTGCGAGGCCGACCGCTACCTCTACGACTCCTCGACGGTGAGCGAACTGTTGGAGGGCTGGCGCACTTGCCTGGAAGCGCTGGTCGCCTCGCCCGACCTTCGTCTGGCCGACTGTCCGGCGCTGCGCAGCATTGCCACGCGGGCCGCGACGATGCCGATCGACGCGCCGGCGCTTCAGACGGCGGGCCATCGCGAGCCCATCCCCGTGCACGATCCGGCGCGGCAGGTCGTGCGCTTCCACGAGGACGGCAGCCGCACGCCGATGATCGCGATCAACAATCGGTCGGTATATTACCAGCTCGCGCGAGCGCTGGGCACGGACCGTCCGTTCATTGACATCCAGACCTATCATCCCGACGGCCCGCTGGATCTCTCGGGATACAGCTTCGACGATTTCGCGACCTATGCGGTGCGGCTCATCCGTTCGGCGCAACCGAGCGGCCCCTACCTCCTCGGCGGCCATTGCGTCTACGGTGCTCTCGCCTTCGAAGCTGCGCGACAGCTGCAACGCATGGGCGAGAAGATCGAGCTCGTCTGCCTGTTCGACACCTGGGCGCCCGGCTACCGGGAAACGATGTCGCGCAAGCACCAGAAGCGTCGACAGCGGCAGCTTCGCGTGCGCGCCCGCCTCAACCGCATCGAGCAGTATCGCCGCGGCGAGATCAGCCTGAAGGATCTCGTCTGGGTGCCGATCTTGCGCCGTTTCGGCTACCAGACGCCGCCCGGCGAGCCAACGGAAGCCGACCTGTTCACCGGCCGCTGGTTCGACGACCACATCCGCGACGCGGCGCACGAGCATCGGCCAGCGCCCGCCAACATCGACGCGGTCCTCTTCCGCAGCGCCGAGACGCTGCGCGGCCGGCTGTTCGACGAACGCATGGGTTGGGGATCGATCGTGGCTGGCAGGCTCTACCAGGCCAACATAGACAGCCCCCACCTCGACATGTTCCAGGAGAAGCCGGCCGCCGCCATCGCGTCGTTCCTGGGCCCGTTGCTGGCGGCGACCGAAGGCCGCCGCAGCGGATGACCGCGATGCGCTTGTCGCTGGTGGCCGGGCTGGTCGCGCTCGGCTGCCTGCTCGTGCTGGTGCTGGTGTTCGTGCCGCGCCGGCCGTCACCGACGGGTCCGCATTCCGTCAACCGCATCGAGGTAGTGCTGCGCGACTCCGCCGGACGGTCGCTGCCGGTCACCGTGTGGTATCCGGCGGACTTGCGCGAGCCGGCGCCGGTCATTCTGTATTCTCCGGGCTGGGGCGCAACGCGCACACAAAGCAGCATCCAAGTCGAGAACCTGGCGAGCCACGGCTTCGTGATCGTCGGCTGCGACGACCTCGCGAGCGATCCCGCAATCGATCCCGATCACGGCGCGGCGCTCGAGCTCGGATCCGACGCGGCGCTGAAAGCAACGATCGAGCGTGGCGACCGGCACGTCCTTCTGCAGGCCAACCGGCTGATCGATGTCCTGCGTGCCCTCGAAAGCGGCCAGGCTCCCGCGCTCGCTCACCGTTTCGACTTCGCGCGCGTCGGCGCCATGGGCTATTCAGCGGGCGGCGCGGCGGCGATCCAGGCGGGCCTGATGGATCATCGCATTCTCGCCGTCCTCAACATCGACGGCGCCCTGCTGGGACCGACCGCCGACCAGGTCGGCCCGCAGGCCTATTTCCTGCTGTCCAGCCGCGAGGCATTCCCCACCGAAGCGGAGCGGACGTCGGCCGATCCAGCTGTACGCAACTACGCCCATATCAGCGTGATCGACATACCGCGCAACACGATGCGCATGGAACGGCCGCACAACTACTGGGCCTTGATCGAGCCGGCCGGGCACGACGACCTGGCGGACGGCCTGTTCGAGCTTCGCCGGGACGGGCTGTTCCGCACGAACTCCCGACGATCCGCCATGAACGAAGCCATCGGGCGGCTCGAGGTCGGCTTCTTCCGCAGCACACTGATGGGCGACGATGCGCCGCTCAGCCATCTCGTCGGCAGGAACGGTCACATCGTGCGATGGATCAATCCGACGTCCACGGCACCGGGCATTGCGAGCGAGAGGCAGTAGTCCCCCAGAGTCGTCGACTGCAGCCACCACGTCCGCGGTGTGCCCGCCGGCGCGAGAACCATCGTCGGCCGCGACGCGGCGAGCGAGACTTCGAAAGACTCGAGTGGGATGGAAAGACCGCAGCCGATGGCTTTCACGACTGCTTCCTTCAGCGTCCAGATGAGAAAGAACGCACGGCGCTGTTCTTCCAGGTCGCGCGGAGCCGCGATCGCCGCCACCTCGTTGGGATGGAAGTAGCGTTTTCCCAGGTCCAAATGCTCGATCGGCCGTACGCGTTCGAGGTCGATGCCGACCTCCGCCTCGTCGCTGACTGCGAGGACGGCCCGGCCCCCGCTGTGACTCAGATTGAAGTCGCCAGGCCAGCCGCCCTTCAGCCGAGGCTTGCCGAACTCGTTCGCTTCGAAGGACAGCCCCTTCGGATCGAGGCCCAGATGCCGTCCCAGAGCCACCCGCAGGCCGGCGTGCGCGACCAGGAAGCGGCGTCGCAGGTCCGCCGAGACGAAGCGTTGCCAGCGTGCCGTCTCGTCGTCCGACAGCATCGCCTGGGCCTCGCCGCCGAGCAGGTCCGCTTCCAGGCTCCAAGACCAGACGTGCACCTGCCGCTTCTGCAGGCCGGCAGGCATGGTCCGCCCTACAGGCCGAGAACTGCCTTGGCGATGATGTTGCGCTGGATCTCGTTCGACCCCGCGTAGATCGTCGAAGCACGATTGTTGAGATAGAGCGGCATCGCCGTGATCCCCCATTCCGGCGCCACGGTCGCCTCGTTATGGCCCAGCATGCGCGCCTCGGGCTCGAACGGCGCCGCGTACCAGGCAAGCGCCTCGACGCCGAGATGGTCGAGCTTCTGCAAGGTCTCGCTGCCGCGGATCTTCATCGCCGAAGAGACCGCGCCCGGATTCTTGCCGCGGCTGAGATCGGACAGGACCTGCATCTCGATCATCTCCAGCGCCTGGATCTCGATCTCCGCCTCGGCCAGCCGCTCGGCGAAGGTGCGCTCCTCGATCAGGCGGCCGGCGCCGTCGGCCGCCTCCTCCCGGGCGATGCGGCGGATGTCTTCGATGCGTGCATGGAGGTTGGGCGTGTAGCCCTCGCCGCCGCGCTCGAACTCAAGCAGATACTTGGCCACCGTCCAGCCGGCATTCTCCGGGCCGATGCGGTTGGCGACCGGCGTGCGCACATTGTCGAAGAACACCTGGTTGACCTCGTGGTCGCCGGCAAGGGTGACGATCGCCTTCACGGTGAGGCCCGGCGTCTTCATCGAATCGATCAGCACGAAGGAGATGCCGTCCTGCGGCTTGCCCTCGCTCGAGGTGCGCACCAGGCAGAACATGTGATCGGCGACGTGCGCGCCGGTCGTCCAGATCTTGGTGCCGTTGATCACGTAGTCGTCGCCGTCGCGCACGGCGCGCGTCTTGAGGCTGGCGAGGTCGGAGCCCGAGTCCGGCTCGGAATAGCCCTGGCAGAAGATGATGTCGCCGGACACGATGCGCGGTAGGTACTTGGCTTTCTGCTCGGGCGTGCCGAACTTCATGATTACCGGTCCGACCATGCGCAGGCCCATGGCGAAGATGCGCGGCGCGTCGACGGCGATGCATTCGCGGGCGAAGATGTAGCGCTCGGTCGCGTTCCAGCCGGTGCCGCCGTATTCCTTGGGCCAGGTCGGCGCCGACCAGCCGCGCCTGGCCAGCACCTTGTGCCAGCGCATGCCGGCATCGATGTCGGCGAACACGCCGCCGGTCTTGCGGCCGGCCTCGCGTAAGTCCTTCGTAAGGTTCTCGTCGAGGAAGCGGCGTACCTCGTCGCGGAAGGCTTCGTCCTGCGGGCTGAGGGCCAGGTCCATGCGTTTCCTCCAGCAATCTTCCACAAAAGCTAGCGGTGCCAGCGCGACCGAGTCCAGCGCGCGGCTGGCCGGGGCTTCCGACGGGCGGTATGGTTCTTGCCTAATCTTCCGCACCCGACCGCGGAGTCGCCCCATGGCCAAGCTGCTGCGTCTCGTTGCTCTCAGTCTGCTTTTCGCCTTTTCGGCGAGCGCCCAGGACAAGAAGGAAGTCGACCTGGCGTTGGCGCTGGGCATCGACATCTCGGGCAGCATCGATCCCGACGAGGCCAAGCTGCAGCGCGAAGGCTATGTCCAGGCCTTTCGCGACCCGGTGATCGTCAGGGCGATCCTGGGCGGCAGCAACGGCCGCATCGCCGTCGCCTACTACGAATGGTCGGACGCCTGGGTGCAGCGCCTGTTGATCGACTGGACGCTGCTCGATTCGGAAGACGCGATCATGGCGTTCGCCACGCGGCTCGCCAATGCGCCGATCTCGATCGCGCGCCGCACCTCGATCAGCGGCGCCATCCGCTACGCCATCCCCTTGTTCGGCCGCAGTCCCTACGAGGCCGCGCGCAAGGTCCTCGACATCTCGGGCGACGGCTCGAACAACGACGGCGGATTGGTCACCGACATGCGTTACGAGGCGCTCAAGGAGAAGATCGTCATCAACGGGCTGCCGATCATGAACGACCGACCCAACCCGTTCGGCTTCCCGAGCGAAGCCGACCTCGACAAGTACTACCTGCACTGCGTCACCGGCGGGCCGCGCTCCTTCGTCGAGGTCGCCATGAACTTCGAGGACTTCCCCCGCGCCGTGCGCAAGAAGCTGCTGCAGGAGGTGGCGAATATCGGTCCCGAGTTCGGTCCTGTGAGCGACTTCGACATCGGCCTGGGACCGCTGCCCGACGGCGCGCAGATCGCGCAGAACGACAGGCGACCGGTCCGCGCCGAGGACGACTACACCAAGTTCGTGCGGCCCGAATACGAGTTGGGCTGCGACATCGGCGAGCGGCGCAGCCGCGAGTTCTGGCAGCGCCGCTTCGGCGTCACGCCGGACTGATCTGTCCGCGCCCGTCGGGCGATGCATGCACTGCCGTCAGCGGCGCGGGAGGTTAGCGCCCTTTCCGCCCTTTCCGGTAGTCCCTGCGTAGTGGAGTGCATGGACTGCGCCCTCTACTGGTGGTGTCGACGTTCGGGCCTGAGCCCGGTCCGTCCGGAGGCAAGCGACCGGACGGGCGCGTACGGGCGTCCGCCGCAGCCTTTTGGGGTCTCGGATCAACGATGCAAAGAGCGGGAGCGCGGCAAGCCGCGCAACGGACCGCTTATATAACTATAGTACAGAATTGTCAAGAACTATGGTCAGGATCGCCAATTTCGTTTTCGCGACTTTTTGCGTACCGTAGAGGGCCATCTCTGGCGGGTCGGAGGGGGCAACGACGCCATTCCTTGTGCCGTCGGGCTTGAGCGCCAGGGAGCTTCAGCCCGGCAGGTTCAGCGGATAATCGTAACGGATGAAGCCCGCGAAGCGCGCGACCTGGTCGTAGAGGCCGCGGGCGCGGACATTGTTCTGCTGCGTCAGCCAGTAATAGCGCTGGCAGCCGCGCTCGCGCGCCTTGCCGGCCACCGCCTCGATCAGCAGTCGCGCCGCGCCCTGGCCGCGCACCTGCTCGTCGACGAACAGGTCGGCGAGGTAGCAGACCTCGTCGACCCAGACGTTGGTGTGGAAGAAGAAGTGAGCGATGCCGACGATCCGGCCGTCGAGCCGCGCGGCGAGGCCGTGCAGCTCCTTCCCCTCCATCAGGCGCCGCCAGACGTGGTCATAGGTGGCGTCGGGCATCGTCCGCTCGTAGAAGGTGTTGTAACCGACGGCGAGCGGTTGCCAGGCGGCGCGGTCGTCCTGGCGAAGGGGCGTGATCTCGATCATGCCCGCTTGTAACGCGACCGCTTAGAACTCCACCAGCGTCTTGAAGCCGCCATAGGCCATCCGCTTCATGTCGAACGGCATCTCCTTGGGCATGCCCTCGAACAGGCGCTTGTCCTTCATCACCTTGGCGTTGACCTTGTCGCGATGGGCGCGCGACTTGTAGACGATGTAGGAGAACACCACGGTCTCGCCGGGCTTGGTCTTGGCGAGCTTGGGGAACGGCAGACCCATCTTCACCTTGAGGTCGTCGCCCACGCATTCGCGGTAGTCGAGCGCGCCGTGGTCGCGCCACACCGTGGCGGCGCGCGTCGCCATCTTCTTGTAGATCGCGAGCTTCTTCTTCGGCACGACCAGGACGAAACCGTCGACATAGGACATGTGTTCAACTCCCAACGCTTAACCCGAGAGTTAAGCGATACGGAATCGCACACCATGTGTCAATCACGTGTCATCCCCAACGCTTCGGTGCGCGCCGCAACGAAGGCCGTCGGTACCGCCGCATGGTCCGCCGATGAACGCATCGTCTGGCTTCTTCGGCTGGCGCGTCGTCGCCGGCGCTTTCGTGCTGGGCGTCTTCGGCTGGGGCATGGGCTTCTACGGTCCGCCGGTCTTCCTGCACGCCGTGCTGGAAGACCGGCAATGGTCGGTCGTGCTGGTCTCGACGGCCGTCACCCTGCACTTCCTGATCGGCGCCGTCGTCGTCGCCAACCTTGCCGAGCTGTATCGGCGCTTCGGCCTGCCCAATGTCACCAAGGCCGGGGCGCTGCTGCTCGCCGTCGGCGTGGTCGGCTGGGCCGTGGCGCGCGAGCCCTGGCAGCTCCTGCTGGCGACCTTGCCGAGCGGCGCGGGCTGGGTGGCGCTGGGAGCCGCCGCCATCAACGCCATCATCGCGCCGTGGTTCGTGCACAGTCGGCCGGCCGCGCTCTCCATGGCCTACAACGGCGCCAGCATCGGCGGCATGATCTTCTCGCCGCTCTGGGTCGCCGCCATTGCCTGGCTCGATTTCCCGACTGCCGCGACGATCATCAGCGCCGCCATGCTTTTGACGGTGTGGCTGCTGTCCGACCTGGTCTTCTCGCGTACACCCGACAGCATGGGCCAAGTGCCCGACGGCGCGGCGCCGAGCACGACTCCCGCGGCAACGGCATCCGCACCGTCGCTGCCGGGCCGCCTTCTGTGGCGCGATCGCGCTTTCCTGACGCTGGCCGCGGCGATGGCGCTGGGGCTGTTCGCCCAGATCGGCCTGATCGCTCATCTTTTCTCACTGCTGGTGCCCACGCTCGGCGAACAAGCTGCCGGCATCCTCATGGGGCTGGCGACGGCGAGCGCCATCGCCGGCCGCACCGCCCTCGGCTGGCTGATGCCGGCCGGCAGCGACCGCCGCCTGTTCGCCTGCGCGAGCCACGTCGTGCAGATCGCGGGCTCGCTCGCCCTGATCCTGGCCGCCGGCGAGAACATCGTGCTGCTGGTCGCGGGCGTCCTATTGTTCGGCGCCGGCATCGGCAACACGACCTCCCTGCCGCCGCTGATCGCCCAGGTCGAGTTCACCCGGGCCGACGTCCAGCGCGTCGTGCCGCTGATCGTCGCCATCGGCCAAGGCACTTATGCCTTCGCTCCGGCCGCTTACGGCGCCCTGCGCTCTCTCTCGATCCACGAGACGGCAGCGGTCGCCGTCGCGGCGATGATCATCCAGGCGTTGGCGGTTGCGGCTTTCCTCGCCGGACGACGTCGGGCGCCGTCGCCAGCACCGGCAAGGCCCTGAGCCGCTTGGCGGCGAACTCGACGAAGGCGTCGATCTTGGGTGCGCGATGGACACGCCCCTTGGTGACGAGATGCACCGGCAGCGGCGGCGCCTCCCAGGCCTGCAGCAGGCGCACCAGCTTGCCCGACGCCAGCTCGTCGGCCACCTGGTAGGACAGAAGCTGGGCCACGCCGCGACCCTCGCGCGCCGCGCGCAGGCGGGTCTCGACGTCGTCGACGCGCAGCCGGCCCATCAGGCGCGGCGCCGTGCGCAGGCCGGCGAAGCTCCACTCCCGATTGGCGCGCACCGTCCCCAGGATCGCCTCGTGCTGCACCAGGTCGCCCGGTGCGCGCGGCGTGCCGCGCCGCTCGAGATAGGCGGGGCTTGCCACCCACAGCCGCCGCACATGGCCGACCAGCCGCACCGACAGGGTCGAATCGGCGAGCGGGCCGATGCGCAGCGCGACGTCGATGCCCTCGTCTATGAGATCGATGTTGCGGTCGTTCAGCATCAGTTCGACCTCGACACCGGCCTCGGCGTCGAGGAAGCGCGCCACGATCGGCGCGATGTGGCGGCGGCCGAACTGCACCGGGGCCGTGATGCGGAGCAGCCCGCGCAGTGGCGCCTCGCGCGCGCCGGCCGTCGCGGCCTCGTAGTCGGTCGTCAGGCTGCGCGCCTTGTCGTAGAAGGCGCGGCCCGCCTCGGTCGGCGCCAGCCGCCGCGTCGTGCGGTCGACCAGTCGCACCCCGATGCGATCTTCCAGGGCCGCCAGGGCGCGCGTGACGGCAGGCGGCGATCGGCGCAGGCGCGCGGCCGCGCGCGCCAGGCTGCCCTCCTCCACGATGCGCACGAAGATCGCGAGCTCGTCCAGACGATCCATGTCGATTATTCCAGTATATGGAATAGTGATTTGTACATTGATGATCTTCCAGTCGCAATCGGCCGGACCTATCTTCACGGACGACGGAGGACACCATGCTGACCGGAAGCTGCCTGTGCGGCGCCGTCGCCTACGAGGCCGACGCCGCTCTCGAACGCATCGTCCATTGCCATTGCCGGACCTGCCGCAAGACGCACGGCGCGGCCTTCTCGTCGGTCACGGCGGTGCCGCGCGAAAAATTCCGTTGGACCCGCGGCCAGGACCGGCTCGGCGCCATCGAATCCTCGCCCGGCAAATTCCGACGGTTCTGCGCGAATTGCGGCTCGCACATCGTGGCCGAACGCGTCGCCCAGCCGGTCGTGCTGCTCAGGCTGGGCTGCCTCGACACGCCGGTCACCGATCGCCCGCAGATCCATATCTGGCGATCCGACGCCGCGCCCTGGTACGACCCCAAGCGGCAGTTCCCGGAGAAGCCCGAGGGGCTTGCATGAGCCCGCAGGATGGATCGAGCTTCCTCGCCTTCCACGAGGACGAGCTTTCGGCGCAGGCGTTGGCCGGCCATCAGCGTGCCGGACGCGCCGCCATCCGGCCGTTCATGCCCGACCAGCATCGCGAGTTCTTCGCCATGCTGCCCTACCTGTTCACCGCCACGCCCGATGCTGACGGCTGGTCAATGGCATCGGTACTGACCGGCGACAAGGGGTTCGTCCGGTCGCCCGATCCGGCGACGTTGCGCATCGGTGCCCTGCCCGAGGCAAACGATCCCGCCGCGTCGACGTTCGTGGCCGGCGCCGAGATCGGCATGATCGGACTGGACTTCACCACCCGGCGGCGCAACCGGGCCAACGGCCGGCTGCTCGCCGTGGACGACGGGATCACCGTCGCCATCGCCCAGAGCTTCGGCAACTGTGCGCAGTACATCCAGACGCGCGAGCCCTCGCCGCACGCCGCCGCCGGCGCGCCGGCCGAGCCTCTCGGCCGTCTCGACGACCAAGCGCGTGCCCTCGTCGCGGCGTCCGACACCTTCTTCGTCGCCAGCCGGTCGCGCAACGGGATCGGCGGTGGCGGCCTCGACATGTCGCATCGCGGCGGCAGGCCGGGCTTCGTCGGCGTGATGGGCGACACGCTCGCCATCCCCGACTTCCGCGGCAACCGCTTCTACAACACGCTCGGCAATCTTTTGGGCGATCCGCGCGCCGGCCTGCTGTTCATCGACTTCGCTTCGGGCGACATCCTGCAGCTCCAGGGCCGGGTGTCGATCGACTGGCATCCCAGCGGCGGCCCGGCCGGCGCCGAGCGGCTGTGGCGCATCGAGGTCACGCGCGCCTGGCGACGGCGCGACGCCTTTCCCTTTGCCTGGCGCTTCGGCGACTACGCCCCGACCACGCTCGCGACCGGTATCTGGTAGGTCAGGCTTTGGCCTTGCGCAGCCGCGCCGTCATGGCTTCCAGCGCCAGCAGGTAGGAATCGGCGCCGAAGCCCGCGATCATGCCGACCGCGGCTTCGGCCGTGACCGAGCCGTAGCCGCGCTTCTCGATGTTGGTCATGTGGATTTCGATCGCCGGCGCGTTGATCGACCTCAGGCAGTCGCGCAAAGCATGTCCGGCATGCAGGAAGCCTGCCGGGTTGAACAGGACGCCGTCGATATTTGCCCGGTCCGCCCGATAGATCGCCGACACCGCCTCGCCCTCGGTGTTGGTGTAGAGGATGTCCAGGTCGACTTCGAGTTCGCGCGCCCGCCGCCGCACGATGGCATCGAGTTCCTTGGCCGAAGTCGTTCCGTACAGCTCAGGTTGGCGGCGGCCCAGATACTCCATGTTGGCGCCCTGGATCAGCAGCAGCTTCATTGACACCCCGATAAGACGTGGCAGGGCCCTCCCCAGGCGCCTGCCACCAACGCTGGATGAACTCTAAAACAATTCTCGCATGAACTGAAAGCGTCTCGATATCCGAGCCCGCTGCGGTCGATTTATCGCAGCCATGACCATTCTGCAGCGCTAGAGCGGAATCCCGTCAGATGGAACCGCGCGCGGTTCCATCTGACGGGATTCGCGCGAACGGGCGATGCTTGTTGCGAGAGGTACAATGCGCCCAGCTGGTTCCGGCTGGGCGAATTGTGCTTTACCGCGGTAAGGTCGTCGACCCCATCAGGCTTTCGTCGATCGAGCGGGCGCACTGGCGGCCCTCTCGGATCGCCCAGACGACCAACGACTGGCCGCGCCGCATGTCGCCGGCAGTAAAGAGCTTGGGAATGCTGGTCTTGTAGTCCTGGACGTTGGCCAGAATGTTGCCACGCGGATCGAGCGCCACGCCCGACTGCTCGACCATGCCTGGCCGACGCGGCCCCAGGAAGCCCATCGCCAGCAGCACCAGGTCGGCCTTGAGCTCGAACTTGCTGCCCTCGACCTCCTTCATGGCCATGCGGCCGTCGTCGCCCTTCACCCAGTCGATGCGCACGCATTCGAGCGCCGTGATCCTGCCGTCCTTGCCCACGGCGCGCTTGGTCAGCACCGCGAAGTCGCGGTCGGCGCCTTCCTCGTGCGAGGACGAGGTCCGCATCTTGAGCGGCCAGTCGGGCCAGGTCAGCGCCTTGTTCTCGTGTTCCGGCGGCCGCGGCATGACCTCGAGCTGGGTCACCGAGGCGGCACCCTGGCGGTTCGAGGTGCCGACGCAGTCCGAGCCGGTGTCGCCGCCGCCGATCACCACGACGTGCTTGCCCCTGGCCGTCAGCGTGCCGCGGGGCGCGGCGCGCGCCTCGTCGTCGCCCGCCACGCGCTTGTTCTGCTGTGTCAGGAAATCCATGGCGAAGTGGATGCCGGAGAGATCGCGGCCCGGCACTTCCAGGTCGCGCGGCCATTCGGCGCCGCCGGTCAGCGCCACGGCGTCGTAGCCCTCCAGCAGCGACTTGATCGAGAGCGTGGCGCCGACCTCGACGCCGGTACGGAACTCCACGCCCTCGGCTTCCATCTGGCGCATGCGCCGGTCGATCAGGCGCTTCTCCATCTTGAAGTCGGGGATGCCGTAGCGCAGGAGCCCGCCGATGCGGTCGGCCTTCTCGAACAGCGTGACGGCGTGGCCGGCGCGCGCGAGCTGCTGGGCACAGGCCATGCCGGCCGGCCCTGAGCCGACGACCGCGACGCGCTTGCCGGTCTTCCTCGCCGGCACCAGCGGGGCGATCCAGCCCTCGTCCCAGCCGCGATCGACGATCGAGCATTCGATCGATTTGATCGTCACCGGATTGTCGTCGATGTTCAGCGTGCACGACGCCTCGCAGGGCGCGGGACAGATGCGGCCGGTGAACTCGGGGAAGTTGTTGGTCGAGTGCAGGACTTCCAGCGCGTCCTGCCAGCGGTCGCGCCGCACCAGCTCGTTCCACTCGGGAATGATGTTATTGACCGGGCAGCCGTTGTGGCAGAACGGAATGCCGCAATCCATGCAGCGCGCGCCCTGCCTCGCCACTTCGGCGGGCGGCAACGGCAGCACGAATTCGCGCCAGTGCTTCAGCCGGGCCTCGACCTTCTCGTAAGGTCGCTCCTTGCGCTCGATCTCCAGGAAGCCGGTGGGCTGGCCCATCAGCGGCCTCCGTCGTCTCGGCGGAGCGGAGAGACCTTCTCTGCCGCAGGCAAGGCCCCTCGGCTTCGCTTCGCTCCGCTCGGGGCGACGGCTCTTTTCATCACATTCACGCTTGCTGTTCCTTCATTCCGCCGCGACCGCTTTCGCCGCCGCCCGCTCGCGCGCCTGCAGCAGCGCGCGCTTATAATCCTTGGGCATCACCTTGATGAAGCTCTTGAGCGTGTTGTCCCAGTCCTCCAGCAGGTCGCGGGCACGCGCGCTGCCGGTGTGCAGGTGATGGCGCTCGACCAGGATGCGCAGCCGCTCGGCGTCGAAGCCCAGCACGTCGCCCATGCCGTTGTCGTCGGCGCTCAGGGCACGCTGATGCGGCCGGCCCGGCGCATCCTTGTCGGCAGAGGCCACGCCGACCGGCTCGAGCTCGACCATCGACATGTTGCAGAGCTCGCCGAAGCGCGCCTTGGGATCGTAGACATAGGCGATGCCGCCCGACATGCCGGCCGCGAAGTTGCGGCCGGTATCGCCCAGCACGACGACGACGCCGCCGGTCATGTACTCGCAGCCATGGTCGCCGGTGCCCTCGACGACCGAGACGGCGCCCGAGTTGCGCACGGCAAAGCGCTCGCCCGCCACGCCCTCGAAGTAGGCCTCGCCGCCGATCGCGCCGTACAGCACGGTGTTGCCGACGATGATGTTCTGCAATGGATCGCGCTTGCTGTCCTTGGGCTGGCGCACGACGACGCGGCCGCCCGACAGGCCCTTGCCGACATAGTCGTTGGCGTCGCCCGTCAGCTCCACCGACACGCCGTGCGCCAAAAAGGCGCCGAAGCTCTGGCCGGCGGTGCCGGCGAGCCGCACCGAGATGGTGCCCTCGGCGAGGCCGGCATGGCCGTGGCGCTTGGCCACCTCGCCCGACAGCATGGCGCCGACGGTGCGGTTGACGTTGGTGATGGTCTGCTCGATCAGCACCGGCTCCCGCTTCTCCAGCGCCGGCTCCGCCGCCTCGATCAGCTTGTGGTCGAGCGCCTTGTCCAGCCCGTGATTCTGGCTCTCGCTGTTCCAGATCGCCACGCCCTCCTTGGCCGGCGCGACGTAGAGCAGCTTGGCGAGATCGACGCCACCCGCCTTCCAATGGTCGACGGCGCGACGCATGTCGAGGCGGTCGGCGCGGCCGATCATGTCGTTCAGGGTCCGGAAGCCCAGCCGCGCCATGATCTCGCGCAGCTCCTCGGCGACGAAGAAGAAGTAGTTGATGACGTGCTCGGGCTGGCCCGTGAAGCGCTTGCGCAGCACCGGATCCTGGGTCGCGACGCCGACCGGGCAGGTATTGAGATGGCACTTGCGCATCATGATGCAGCCCGCCGCGATCAACGGCGCCGTGGCGAAGCCGAACTCATCGGCGCCCAGAAGCGCGCCGATGGCGACGTCGCGGCCGGTGCGCAGCCCGCCGTCGACCTGCACCGCGATGCGGCCACGCAGCCCGTTCAGCACCAGCGTCTGCTGGGTCTCGGCAAGCCCGATCTCCCAGGGTGAGCCGGCATGCGTCAGCGAGGTCAACGGCGAGGCGCCGGTGCCGCCCTCGAAGCCCGAGATCGTCACGTGGTCGGCGCGCGCCTTGCTGACGCCGGCCGCGACCGTGCCGACGCCGACCTCGGAGACGAGCTTCACCGAGACGCGCGCCTTCGGGTTGACGTTCTTGAGGTCGTGGATCAGCTGCGCCAGGTCCTCGATCGAATAGATGTCGTGATGCGGCGGCGGCGAGATCAGGCCGACGCCCGGCGTCGAGCGCCGCACGCGGGCGATGTTCTCGTCGACCTTGTGGCCGGGGAGTTGCCCGCCCTCGCCGGGCTTGGCGCCCTGGGCCATCTTGATCTGCAGATCGTCGGCATTGACCAGGTACTCGGCCGACACGCCGAAGCGGCCCGACGCCACCTGCTTGATGGCCGAGCGCATCGAATCGCCGTTGGGCAACGGCTTGAAGCGGTCGGGCTCCTCGCCGCCCTCGCCGGTGTTCGACTTGCCGCCGATCCGGTTCATGGCGATGGCGAGCGTGGTGTGCGCTTCGCGGCTGATCGAGCCGAAGCTCATGGCGCCGGTGGCGAAGCGGCGCACGATGTCGGCCGCGGGCTCGACCTCCTCGACGGGAATGGGAGTCTCGGCCCACTTGAACTGCATCAGGCCGCGGATGGTCAGCAGGCGCTCGCTCTGCTCGTTGATCGAATTCGCGAAGGTCTTGTAGGCGTCCGGCTGGTTGCCGCGCACCGCGTGCTGCAGCCTGGCCACGCTCTCGGGCGTCCAGGCATGGTCCTCGCCGCGCAGGCGGAAGGCGTAGTCGCCGCCCGGATCGAGCATGTTGCGGTAGATCGCCTTGTCGCCGTAGGCGTCGGAGTGGCGGCGCACCGTCTCCTCGGCAATCTCCTGCCAGCCGGCGCCTTCGATGGTGGTGGCGGTGCCGGTAAAATACTTGTCGACGAAGCCCGAATGCAGGCCGACCGCGTCGAAGATCTGCGCGCCGCAATAGGACTGGTAGGTCGAGATGCCCATCTTGGACATGACCTTCAGCAAGCCCTTGCCGATCGCCTTGATGTAGTTCTTCCGCACCTCGTAGGCCTCGAGCGGCAGGCCGTTCTGCACGCGCAGCTGCTCGAGGGTCTCGAAGGCGAGATAGGGGTTCACCGCCTCGGCGCCGTAGCCCGCCAGGCAGCAGAAGTGATGGACCTCGCGCACCTCGCCCGATTCGATCACCAGGCCGGTCTGGGTGCGCAATCCGCGGCGGATCAGATGGTGATGCACCGCCGCCGTCGCCAGCAACGCCGGGATCGGCACGCGCTCGGCCGACACGTTGCGGTCGGACAAGATCAGGATGTTGCGGTCGGCCAGCACGCAGTCGGTGGCCTCGGCGCAGATGCGGTCGAGCGCCTCCTCCAGGCCGGCCGCGCCTTCCGACGCCGGCCACGTCGTGTCGATCGTGGCGGTGCGGAACGAGCCGTCCAGCAGGTCCTCGATCGAGCGGATCTTCTCCAGCTCGGCGTTGGTCAGCACGGGCTGCGAGACTTCCAGCCGCTTGTGCGTGCCGGCGTGGCGCCCCAGCAGGTTCGGTCGCGGGCCGATCATCGACACCAGCGACATCACCAGCTCCTCGCGGATCGGATCGATCGGCGGATTGGTGACCTGCGCGAAGTTCTGCTTGAAGTAGTTGTAGAGCAGCTTGGGCTTCTTGGAGAGCACGGCGATGGGCGTGTCGGTGCCCATCGAGCCCACCGGATCGTCGGGCTCGCGGCTCATCGGCTCGAGGAAGAACTGTATGTCCTCCTGGGTGTAGCCGAAGGCCTGCTGGCGATCGAGCAGGGTCGAAGGATCGTTCGAGGGCGCGGGCGCCGGCGCCTCGGGAATGTCCGACAGTTCCTCGAGCTTGTGCTGGGTCTCCTTCAGCCACTCGTCGTAAGGCTCGGCTTCGGCCAGCGTGCGCTTCAGCTCCTCGTCCTCGACGATGCGGCCCTGCTCGAGGTCGATCAGCAGCATCTTGCCGGGCTGCAGGCGCCACTTGCGTACGATCTTCTCGTCGGGGATCGGCAGCACACCCGCTTCCGAGGCCATCACGACCTTGTCGTCGTCGGTCACCAGGAAGCGCGCCGGCCTGAGGCCGTTTCGGTCGAGCGTGGCGCCGATCTGTCGGCCGTCGGTGAAGGCGATGCAGGCCGGGCCGTCCCACGGCTCCATCAGCGCTGCATGATACTCGTAGAAGGCCTTGCGCTTGGCATCCATCAGCGGATTGCCGGCCCACGCCTCGGGGATGAGCATCATCATGGCGTGCGACAGCGAGTAGCCGCCGTTGACCAGCAGCTCGAGCGCGTTGTCGACGCAGGCCGTGTCCGACTGGCCGTGCGGGATGATCGGCCACATCTTGTCGAGGTCGGCGCCGATCAGGTCGGACTCCATGGTGCGCCGGCGGGCGTACATCCAGTTGACGTTGCCGCGCACCGTGTTGATCTCGCCGTTGTGGGCGATGTAGCGATAGGGATGCGCCAGCCGCCACGACGGGAAGGTGTTGGTCGAGAAGCGCTGGTGCACCAGGCAGAGCGCCGACTGGGTCAGCGGGTTGCGCAGGTCCTCGTAAAAGCTCTCGACCTGGGGCGCCAGCAGCAAACCCTTGTAGACCACGGTGCGCGAGGAGAAGGACGGCATGTAGAGCTGCGACAGGCCGGGCAGCTTGTGCTTCTTCTCGAGGTCGACCAGCGGGTTCTGGGTCTGCTTGCGGATGGCCAGGATCTTGCGCTCGAAGGCGTCCTGGTCGGCGAGCTTGGGGCCGCGGCCGACGATCGCCATCTTGATCACCGGCATGCGCTCGATGACGGCCTTGCCGAGCCCGGTGATGTCGGTCGGCACGTCCCGCCAGCCTAAAAGCTTCTGCTTCTCGACCTTGACGAAGTGTTCCAGCCGCTTGATGGCGAAGGCCCTCGCCTTCTCTTCCTGCGGCAGGAAGCACATGGCCACGGCGTAGTGGCCGGGCGACGGCAGGTCGACGCCGGCCTTGGCCGCCCAGTCGCGCAGCAGGGCGTCGGGGATCTGGATCAGGCAGCCGGCGCCGTCGCCCACCAGGGGGTCGGCGCCGACGGCGCCGCGGTGGTCGAGGTTGACCAGAATGGAGAGCCCCTCGCGCACGATGGCGTGGCTCTTGCGGCCCTTGATGTCGGCCACGAAGCCGACGCCGCAGGAGTCGTGCTCGTTGCGCGGGTCGTAAAGCCCCTGTTTCTCAGGCAAATCCATCGAATTCTGTCCTGCTGCCCCCCGGCGCAGTTCCCCCGGGAACGATGTCGTTATCCGGCATTATTAGCGCGGCGGCCACGCCGGACGAAAGCAATTGTTGCGGCGCAAAAGCCGCTGTAATTTCAAGCTGCCTGCCTCGGGGGAGTTGCCAGAAAGATGTGGTTTCCGTTGCTTTGCCGCCCGGCGATCTGCACTGCGGTCGTCGCCCTGGCCGGACTCTCAGCCTCCGGCTGCTCGCCGACGCCCAGCGTCGCCATGGCCTGGACCGGGCCGGGCTGGTACCTGCAGAAGAACAACATGGTCCAGCTGTCCGGCAACTCGTATTTCGGCGGGCCCTGGAGTTACGACAAGTGCGAGGAAGAGCGCATCAAGCTGCCGCCGGAGACGGCCGTTCAGATGCTCTGCGTCCGCGAGAACCGCAAGCCGGACGTGTTTGGCCGGTCTTAGTCTTCGCGGGGGGCGCGCCACTCCAGTGGCGCGTCATGAAGACTAAGCAACCGAATAGCCTCACCCTGAGGAGCGCCCGGAGGGCGCGTCTCGAAGGGCGGCAACACCAGGACTGATGCCTACCCTTCGAGACGCATCGCTGCGCGATGCTCCTCAGGGTGAGGTGGTATTGGGTCAACTGCCTCATGACGCGCCACTGGAGTGGCGCACCCCCAGCGGTTACCCGTCCGGCGGGACGTCCAGCCTGACCACAATCCCCTCCAGCGCCTTCGACGGCGCGGGATAGCGCTTCATCACCAGCGGGTCGTGGCCGGGGATGATGTGCTGCGGCGAGGCCGCCAGGGACCGCAGCTTGTCGTAGCCCTCGATCGTGTCGCCGACATGGAAGGTCGTCGGGAACACACGGCCGCTCTCCATGTGCTCGTAGTAATGGCTGCAGTCGGAGGCCAGCACCAGCCAGCCGCGCTGGGTGGCCACGCGCACGCATTGCAGGCCCATCGTATGGCCGCCGATATGATGCACGCTGAGGCCGGGCGCCAGCTCGGCGGAGCCGGCGTGGAAGCGCACGCGATCGCCGAACACCAGCCGCACCATGCCGACGACGTCCTCAACCTCGTAGCCGTGGTTGAACCGGCCGTGGCGCATGTAGCGGCCGGTGGCGAAGTTCATTTCCAGGTCCTGCAGATGGAACTCGGCCGCGGGAAAGTCGAAGAACGTCCCGACATGGTCGTAATGCATGTGGGTGATGACGACGTCCTTCACCGCCTTGGCATCGACGCCCATCAGCGCCAGGCCCTCGGTCGGGGTGCGCAGGAAGGTGCGCTTGCGCTTCTTCGCCATCGCCTCGGTGAAACCGGTATCGACCACGACGGTCCGGTCGGCGTTGCGCACCAGCCAGACGAAATAGTCCATCGGCATGGGCGCATCGTGCGGATCGCCGCCGATGAAGTGCGAAGCGCGCATGGCATCGCGCGTGGCGTATCGGATGGCGAAGACTTCGTAGGTTTCCATGATCCCGGTGCCAATTCTTGCTTGAAACCCAGTCTTCCGGCGGACATCGTCGGCAACAAGCAAAAACGCCGCGCAAGACCGCGGACCGATGGGAGGAACGACAATGCTCACGCGACGCCGGGGCCTGTTGGGGTCCCTTGCCATGACGGCTGCCTGGCCGGCGGCCGGCCAGGGCCAAACTGCCTATCCCAGCAAGCCGATCCGCATCGTCCACGGCTACGGGCCGGGATCGAACCCCGACATCATCGCCCGCGTGATCTCGCCCAGCCTGATCGGCACGCTGGGCCAGAGCGTGATCGTCGAGCCCAAGCCGGGCGCCGGCGAGCGCATCGCGGCGCAGTACCTCACCACCCAGCCGCCCGACGGCTACACGCTTTATCTCATCACCGGCGGCGCCAACGTCATCAGCGCGACCGATCCGCAGGTGACCTTCAGCACGCTGAAGGACTTCTCCTACATTTCGACCATCACGCTGTTTCCCTTCGCGCTGTTCGTCGCGGCGAACGCGCCCTACAGGACGCTGAAGGATTTCATCGCCGCGGCCCGCGAGCGGCCCGGCAAGCTCAACTACGGCCATGCCGGCACCGGCAACACGCTGCATCTTGCCGTCGAGCTCCTGAAGTCACGGACCGGCATCCAGATCGAGCCGGTCGCCTACAAGGACCAGGCGCAGCTCATCAGCGACGTGATCGTGGGCCGCCTCGACGCCTCGATCAGCACCTTCACCAACTTCCACAGCGCGTTGAGCTCCGGCCAGGCGCGGGCGCTCTGCGTCACCTCGGAGGAGCGCTGGCCGCTCAATCCCGACGTCCGGACGGTCGCCGAGGACGTGCCGGGCTACGAGGTCGTGTCGTGGCTGGGCCTTGCCGCGCCGGCGGGCCTGCCGGCCGAAATCGCGAGCAGGCTTTCGGACGCGGTGAAGGTCGCCGTCGCCGTGCCCGAGCTGCAGGCCCGACTGCGCGACATGGGCAACGAAGCGCGTGCCAGCACGCCCGAGCAGTTCCGGGCGCGCGTGGTCGCCGATTACGACAAGTGGAAGCCGCTGGCGAAGATCGTGTATCCGTGATCTGCGCGTTCATGCTCTTCCGGACCGCGAGCCTCCGGCTCGCTCATGACTCATGAGCGAGCCGGAGGCTCGCGGTCCGGAAGAGCATGAGCGGGCCTGGAGGCCCGCGGTCCGCCAGAGCGCTACCCGATCGTCATCAGGCTGGCGTTGCCGCCGGCGGCCGCCGTGTTGACGCTGAGCGAGACTTCGTTGCCCAGGAATTCCAGCGGATAGGGCTCGACATAGACCGGCACGATCGGCCCGTCGCGCGCCGCCAAGCGTTGGTTCAGCGCTAAAAGCTCGTCGGCGGTGCCGGCGAACAGCGCCGCGGCGATGCGAGCATCGGCCGGATCTTCCGTCGCCCGGTTGCCGCTCGCCTTCACCAGGTCGACCTGCACCGTCTGCTTCGCCGCATCACGGGCAACGCAGAGGATCGTGCCCTTCAGCCGCTGGCCGTAGCTGTTGCGTTCGCCGACCGGTCCCACCAGTTCGCCAGCCTGCGGCGTGAGCAGAGGACGTTCCGCCAGCAGGCGATGGACATAAAGCGGCCCGCCCGCCTTGGGGCCGGTGCCCGACAGGCCATGGCCGCCGAACGGCTGCACGCCGACCACGGCGCCGATCATGTTGCGGTTGACGTACTGGTTGCCGGCGGCGCTGGCCGCCGTGGCGCGCTCGATCGTCTCGTCGATGCGGCTGTGCACGCCGAAGGTCAGGCCGAAGCCGGTGGCGTTCACCGCCCGCACCACCGCCTCCATGTCCTCGCGCCGGTAGCGCAGCACATGCAGCACCGGCCCGAACACCTCGCCCGGCAGGTCCGACACCGAATCGATCTCGATCAGCGTCGGCGGCACGAAGGTGCCCTGCTGCGTCTCTCCCGGCAGCGCCACCTGGTGCACGGCATGACCCGTCGCGCGCATGCGCTCGATGTGCGCGTTGAGGCCCTTCTGCGCGCCGGCCGAGATCACCGGCCCGACATCGACCGAGAGCCGATCGGGATTGCCGAGACCGAGCTCGGCCATCGCGCCCTTGAGCATGGGCACGACACGGTCGGCGATGTCGTCCTGCAGGCAGAGCACGCGCAGGGCCGAGCAGCGCTGGCCCGCCGAATCGAAGGCCGAGGTCAGCGCATCGAGCACGAGCTGCTCGGGCAAGGCCGACGAATCGGCGACCATCGCATTCTGCCCGCCGGTCTCGGCGATCAGCACCGGCGGCCGGCCGTCGGCATTGAGTCGCCGGGCGAGTTCGCGGTTGATCGACTGCGCCACCTCGGTCGAGCCGGTGAACACCACGCCGGCGACCGTCGGATTGGCGACCAGGCGGCCGCCGACCTTGCCGTCGCCGGGCAGCAGCTGCAGCGCTGTGCGCGGCACGCCCGCCTCGTGCAGCAGCGCTACGGCGAGCGAGGCGATCAGCGGCGTCTCCTCGGCCGGCTTGGCGATGACGGCATTGCCCGCCGCCAGCGCGCCCGCGATCTGGCCGGTGAAGATCGACAGGGGGAAGTTCCACGGGCTGATGCAGGCGACCACGCCCAGCGGCCGATGCGTGTCGTTGGAAAAGCCTTCGACGCAGCCCGCGTAGTAGCGCAGGAAGTCGACCGCCTCCCTCACCTCGCCCACGGCATTGCCGAACGTCTTGCCGGCCTCGCGCACGATCGGCCCCAGCAGCGGTTTCAGCCGCGTCTCCATCAGGTCGGCGGCCTGCCGCAGGGTCGCCGCGCGCACCGCGGGTGGCTCCTGCCACGGTCGGGCCTGCCGGCAGGCCGCGTCGACGAGGTCGGGCGAGGCCTCGACGACCGTGCCGACCACGTCGCGGCGATCGGCTGGATTTGCAATCGGCTGCGCTTCGCCGCTTCGTGGACCGTCAGCCAGCACCGGAACGGCGGCGATCGGCTGTCCCTCCTGCAACATCGCCGCAAGCCCTGCCAGCACCTGCTCGTTGGCGAGATCGAGTCCCTGCGAGTTCCTGCGGGTGGCGCCCAAAAGATCGCGCGGCCGCACGATGCGCGGATGCGGCGCACCGACGGGCTGCAGCGCCAGCGCCCGCTCGACCGGATCGGCGAGAAGCGTGTCGAGCGTCACTTCCGGATCGGCGATCTGGTTGACGAAGGAGGTGTTGGCGCCGTTCTCCAGCAGGCGGCGCACCAGATAGGCCAGCAGCGTCTCGTGCGTGCCGACCGGGGCATAGATGCGGCACGGCCGGTTCAGCCTGTCGCGCCCGACGACCTCCTCGTACAGCGGCTCGCCCATGCCGTGCAGGCACTGGAACTCGTACTGGCCGGCATAAAAGTTCTCGCCGGCCATGGCGTGGATGGTGGCGAGCGTCAGCGCATTGTGCGTGGCGAACTGCGGAAACGCCGCATCGGGCGCGGCCAGCAGCCGGCGCGCGCAGGCGAGATACGACACGTCGGTGTGGATACGCCGCGTGAACACCGGGTAGTCCGAGAGCCCGTCGAGCTGCGCGCGCTTGATCTCGCCGTCCCAGTAGGCGCCCTTGACCAGCCGCACCATCAGCCGGCGGTGCGAGCGGCGCGCCAGATCGATCAGCCAGTCGATCGCGAACACGGCGCGCTTCTGGTAGGCCTGAACGACAAAGCCGATGCCGTTCCAGCCTTCGAGCTCGGGCTCGAAGCAAAGCCGCTCCAGCAGATCGAGGGAGATCTCCAGCCGGTCGGCCTCCTCGGCATCGATGTTCAATCCGATGTCGTAGTGGCGCGCGAGCACCGCCAGCTCCTTCAGCCGCGGATAGAGCTCACCCCCTACACGCTCGATCTGGGCGCGGCTGTAGCGCGGATGCAGCGCCGACAGCTTGATCGAGATGCCGGGCCCTTCGTAGATGCCCCGTCCCCGGGCCGCGCGGCCGATGGCATGGATCGCCCGTCGGTAGGCCTGCATGTAGGCGAAAGCCTGTTCGGCCGTTACCGCCGCCTCGCCCAGCATGTCGTAGGAGTGGCGGAAGCCTTCGGCCTCGCGATCGCGGCCGTTGTCGAGCGCCTCCTCGATGGTCTGGCCGGCGACGAACTGCTCGCCCATCAGGCGCATGGCGATGTTGACGCCCGTGCGGATCAACGGCTCGCCGCCGCGTCCGATCAGGCGGACCAGCGCCGCCGACAGGCCCTGCTCGCTGCTGGTCGCCGTCAGCCGCCCGGTCAGCAGCAGGCCCCAGGTCGCGGCGTTCACGAACAGCGACGGGCTGTGGCCGAGATGGGCGCGCCAGTCGCCGCCGCCGATCTTGTCGCGGATCAGGGCATCGCGCGTGTCGTCATCGGGGATGCGCAGCAGCGCCTCGGCCAGGCACATCAGCGCCACGCCCTCCTGGCTCGACAGGGCGTATTCGTGGATCAGCCCTTCGACGCCGCCTGATGGAGTCTTTTTCCTGAGCGCTTCGACCAGCCGCACCGCCAGAGCACGCGCCCGCTGGGTGCGCGCCGGCGCGAGCTTCGCCTGCTCGATCAGCGACGGCAGGCATTCGGGTTCGGGGCGACGCCACGCTGCGGTGATGGCGGCCCGCAGCGGGGTTTGCGGCTGGATGGATTGTGCAAAAGCGTGAAAAGGACCGGACATGTCGTTGATCCTCAGATGAGGTAACATGACCCGAAAGACAAGCACCCCCATTGGATCGCTCAGGGAGGGTGACGCCGATGACGCTTCTGTTGCGTGCCGCTGCCGCACTGTTGCTGATGGCTGCGTCCGCGTTTGCCCAGAGCTATCCCAACAAGCAGGTGCGCATCGTCGTGCCCTTCCCGGCCGGCGGCTCGGCCGACATTTTATGCCGCCTCGTCGGCGAGAAGCTTTCCGCGGCCTGGGGACAGACCGTGATCATCGACAACCGCGCCGGCGCGGGCGGCAATGTCGGCGCCGAGATCGTCTATCGCGCCGAGCCCGACGGCTACACCCTGCTGTGCAGCCCGCCCGGCCCACTCTCCATCAACCACAACCTCTACAAGACGCTGCCCTACGACTGGACGAAGTTCGTGGCCGTAGGCGTTCTGGCGCTGGTGCCCAACGTCATCACGGCGCGCGCCGACCTGCCGGCCAACTCGCTTCAGGAGTTCATCGCCTATGCCAAGGCCAATCCCGGCAAGGCGACCTACGCCTCGCAGGGCAACGGCTCGACCTCGCACCTGTCGGCCAGCAACCTTGCGACCCTGACCGGCATCGAGCTGGTGCACGTGCCTTATAAAGGCGAAGGCCCAGCCCTGGTCGACATCAGCGCCGGCCGGGTCGACATCTTCATCGGCAACATCTCGGCGTCGCTGCGCTTCGAGAAGCAGAAGCAGGTGAAATTCCTGGGACTGGCCAGCCGCACCCGCAGCCCCGTGGCGCCCGACGTGCCGACCACGGCCGAGCTCGGCCTTCCCGGCCTGGTGGCCAGCGCCTGGTTCGCCCTGGTGGCGCCGCCCGGGACGCCGGACGCCATTGCACAGAAGGCAAGTGCCGACATGGCCGCAGCCCTGAAGCTGCCCGAGCTGCGGGCGCGGTTCCTGGAGCTCGGCGCCGAGCCGCAAGGTGGCACCCCGGCCGAGACCGCCGCCTTCATCAAGGACGAGGAAGCGCGCTGGCGCGGCGTCATCAAGTCGGCCAATGTAACGCTGGAGTGACAGGAGGTTCGCATGGACGTCCGACACGACGAAGGACTGAAGGAGCCGGTCTCGACCGGCATCTGGCCGGAGGAGTCCCTGGCCCGCGTGCCCTACTGGGTCTACCAGGACGAGGCCAACTACAGGCGCGAGATGGAGCGCCTGTTCGAGGCCGCCACCTGGAACTTCGTCTGCCTGGAAGCGGACATCCCCAACAAGGGCGACTATCGCACCAACCATGTCGGCATCATGCCGGTGATCGCGGTGCGTGCGGCCGACGGCGGGATCAACTGCTTCGAGAACCGTTGCTCGCATCGCGGCGCGCTGATCGCCTTCGACGACGGCGGCAACGTCGGCAACCAGTTCCGCTGCGTCTATCACTCGTGGAGCTACGACCTCGCCGGCAACCTGCGCGGCATCGCCTTCGAGCGCGGCATCAACGGTCCTGATGGCATACCAAGGGGCGGCATGCCCAAGGACTTCCGCCGCGACGATTTCAGCCCGAGGAAGCTGCGCACCACGACGCTGTGCGGCCTGGTGTTCGCCACGCTCTCGCCCGACACGCCGCCGATCGAGGAATACATTGGCGCCGAGGTGCTGGGCCGCCTGAAGCGCGTGCTCAAGCGGCCGATCCGGGTGATGGGCCGCTTCGTGCAGCCGCTGCCCAACAACTGGAAGCTCTATGTCGAGAACGTGAAGGACACCTATCACGCCTCGATCCTGCATACCTTCCTCACGACCTTCCGCATCTCGCGCCTGACCCAGGGCGGCGGCGTGCTGGTCAGCCCCGATGGCGGCAACCATGCGAGCTACACCATCGCCATCCCCGAGGGCGCCAACGCCAATGCCTACAAGGAGCAGCAGATCCGCTCCGATCAGGACGGCCGTTTCGCGCTCGCCGATCCCAGCGTGCTCGATTCGGTCGAGGAGTTCGGCGACCACATCCAGCTGCAGATCCTGTCGGTGTTTCCGGGCTTCATCCTGCAGCAGATCCACAATTGCCTGGCCGTGCGCCACGTCGTGCCGCGCGGCGTGGGCAGGATGGACCTGGTGTGGACCTATTTCGGCTTCGCCGACGACACGCCGGAGATGAACCGGCGGCGGCTGAAGCAGCAGAACCTGGTCGGCCCGGCCGGCTTCATCTCCATGGAGGACGGCTGCGTCGGCGGCTTCGTGCAGCGCGGCACTGCCGCGGCGGCCGACGAGGTGTCGGTGATCGAAATGGGCGGCAGCACCGCCGAAAGCCAGGCCACCCGCGCCACCGAAGCCTCGGTGCGCGGCTTCTGGAAGGCCTATAGGCGGCATATGGGTTACTGAAGCGTGTGCCTCCCCAGCGAAGCTGGGGAGGTGTCGCCGTTCATACGGCGACGGAGGGGTCATGGGCATCGTCACTGTTGCTCATGACCCCTCCGCCCGCTTCGCGGGCACCTCCCCACGCAGGGCGTGGAGAGGAAGGGGAGGAAAATGGACATCGCCCGCCTCGTCGAACTCAACGCCATCTACGCACGCGTCATCGACAACGAGCAGTTCGAGGAATGGCCCAAGCTGTTCCACGATCCCTGCCTCTACAAGCTGACGACGGCGGAGAACGTGGCGCGCGGCCTGGAGGGCGGGCTCATCTTTGCCGACACGCGCGGCATGCTGGAGGACCGCGTTTCCTCCTTGCGCAAGGTCAACATCTACGAGCGCCAGCGCTATCGCCATATCGTCGGCTTGCCCGTGGTGCTCGGCCGGCAGAACGGCGCGGCCGAGGTCGAGACGCCGTTCCTGATCGTGCGCATCATGCGCGAGGGCGACATGGACGTGTTCGCAACCGGCTGCTACCGCGACAAGGTCAAGCCCGACGCCTCGGGGGCGCTGCGCTTCGCCGAGCGCGTGGTGATCTGCGACGGCCGCCGCTTCGACACGCTGGTCGCGATTCCGTTCTGATCATGCTCTTCCGGACCGCGAGCCTCCGGCTCGCTCATGAATCATGAGCGAGCCGGAGGCTCGCGGTCTGGAAGACATGAGACGGTGACTTTCGCCACAGACGCGCGACGGCTTTGACCGTATAGGCAGCAGGACCAGTCGGGGACAGGAGGCTTCCATGCCGGTAACGGTTCATTTCGCGACAAACCGCGTCCTGGACGGGCCACCGGACGAGCTGGGGAGCTACAGCGAGAGCGTCGTGGCGCCGTCGAAGCCCGACCTGGTGACCTACGGCACGGCGTTCGTCAATGACGCCAACCTCGACGCCGACACGATCGGCGCCATCACCTCCATCCAGAATACCGGCACCGGCCAGTTCTCCAAGAGCGCGATCGGCGATCTCAGCGACCCCGGCCGCAACCTGCTGATCTTCATCCATGGCTTCGACAACAGTTTCGAGAACGCCATCACCCGCGCCGCCTTCAACCAGCAATGGTTCGCGAAGTCGGGCCTGGCCGCGGCCGACACCAGCGTCGTGGCTTTCAGCTGGCCTTCGGCCGGCAAGCTGATCACCCTGCCCTTCCCGTCCGCCGCCTACCGGCGCGACCAGACCAAGGCCGGCCAGTCGGGCCTGCACATCATGACTTTCTTCGCCAACCTCGAGCCGATCGTCACCAGTGCCCGCGCCAAGGGCAATCGCGTCTTCCTGCTGGCGCACAGCATGGGCAACTGGGCGCTGCAGGCTGCCGTCGAGAGCTGGTTCGCCCACGGCAACGGCGACGCCGACCTGTTCGACGAGGTGTTCCTCGCCGCCGCCGACGAGGTCCACAGCAGCTTCGACTTCCTGCCGATGGGCCGGCTCAGCGCCCTCGACCGGCTCAGCCGGCGCATCTCGACCTATGCCAGCGACAAGGACGTCGTGCTCGACATCAGCATGAAGATCAACTTCGCCAAGCGGCTGGGCCAGGACGGGGCGCACGATCGCTCGAACCTGCAGCGCTTTCCGGCGAACAGGTACCGGACGGTGATGTGCGGCGGCTTCACCGACTACCAGGTCAACCTCGGCAGCTCGCACCAGTACTACCGCCGCTCGCGGGGCGTGCGGATGGACATTGCCAACACGATGGCGGGGAACGTCTGACGCGCTGGGGCGCGCCATGTTCTTCCGGACCGCGAGCTTCCAGCTCGCTCATGATTTCATGAGCGCGCAAGATGCGCGCGGTCCGGAAGAGCATGAGTCTCAGCGGACCTACTTGTAGACGAAGGCCTTGTCGTCGAGATCGATCGCGGGGAACTCGTTCTTCTCGCGCCAATAGTCCTGCGTGTGCTGCCATTCGCGCTTGTCGCCGCGCCTGGGCAGCAGGTGCATGCCGCGCGTGACATAGCCTGGATTGAAGTTCTCGGTGTCGATCCAGGGCAGCAAGGGCATGTCCTTGTCCTCGGGCCGCAGCGCCACCTCGACGCGGCGCGCCTGCTTGTCCTTCATGTGGCCGAGCATGCGGCAGACGAAGTCGGCCACCAGGTCGGACCGCAGGGTCCAGCTCGCGCGGAAATAGCCGAACACCCAGGCCATGTTGGGGATGCCGGTGAACATCATGCCGCGATAGGTCACGGTCTGCGAAAAATCGAGCGGCTTGCCGTCGATCTCGAAGGCGATGTCGCCCAGCACGTTGAGATGGAAGCCGGTCGCGGTGACGATGATGTCGGCCGGAAGCTCCTTGCCCGACTTGAGCTTGATGCCCTTCTCGGTGAAACGCTCGATCTCGTCGGTGACGACCGAGGCCTTGCCGCTCCTGATGCCGCGGAACAGGTCGCCGTCCGGCACGAAGGCGATGCGCTGGCGCCATGGCCGGTACGACGGCGTGAAATGCGCGTCGATGTCGTAGTCGGGGCCGAGATAGGCGCGCACGCCGGCCAGAAGCTCGGCCTTCACCTTCTCGGGCTCCTCGAAGGAGCGGCGGGTGAACTCCGACTGGTCGTGCAGGATGCGCCGGCGGACGATCTCATGGATCCAGGATTCGTCGACCTCGAGCTTGCGCAGCTGGTCGGCGAGATCGTTGGCGTTGCGCGCCGGGATGAAATAGGTCGGCGAGCGCTGCAGCATGGTGACGTGCGCGCAATCGTCGGCGATGTTGGGCACCAAGGTCGCCGCCGTGGCGCCCGAGCCGATGACCACCACCTGCTTGCCCTTGACGTCGAGATCCTTGGGCCAGGTCTGGGGGTGGACGATGCGACCCTTGAAGTCGGCCATGCCTTCCCACTCGGGCGTATAGCCCTCGGAGTGGCGGTAGTAGCCCTGGCACATCCACAGGAAGCCCGCGGTGATGCGGAAGGGCGCGCCGGTGTCGAGGCGCTCGCCCTCGATGGTCCAGCGGTTGTCCTCGCCCGACCAGCGCGCCGAGACGATGTGATGGCGATAGCGGATGTGGCGCGCGAGGTCGTTCTCCTCGATCACCTCGCCCATGTAGTCCAGGATCTCCGCCGCCGTGGCGATCGGCTTGCCCGTCCACGGCTTGAAGCGATAGCCGAAGGTGTAGAGGTCGCTGTCGGAACGGATGCCGGGATAGCGATGCGTGATCCACGTCCCGCCGAAGCTCTCCTGCCCCTCCAGCACGACGAAGCTCGCGCCCGGGCACTGCTTGGTCAGATGGTAGGCGCCGCCCACGCCGGAGATGCCGGCGCCGACGATGAGCACGTCGAAATGCTCGACGGTCTGGGCGGACGAGGACGTGAGCTGAGTGGCGGTATCGGGCATCGCGGTCTTTCCTGGAGGCGGGGTCGGAAGCTTGCTCCCAATATCAGGGGCTCCGTTGCGATATATCAACCTGCGGACACAAAGTTTCGACATGCAGACTTTGTCATCCCGAGCGCAGCGAGGGACCTTTCCTGTTGCCCGAAAGGCCCCTCGCTACGCTCGGGGTGACAGTTCCACCTAAAGCTTCGTCACCTTCGCGTGCAGCACCGCCGAGCGGCCGGAGCGCACGGCCGCGAGGCAACGGACGATCGCACCGTCGACCATCGCGGGATCGGACACCAGTTCGCCATGGGCGCCACAGGCTTCCGCGATCTTGCCGAAGTCCATGGGCGGACCGTAGGTCGAACCGAACTGGCCGATGCCCTTGGCCTCGCCCGCCGGATAGACGCGCAAGGTCGCTTCCTTGACCGCGCCCCAGCCGGAATTGTCGAGCACGACGGCGAAGATCGGCAGGCCGTACTGCTGCGACACCGCCAGCACCGACTGCGGATTTGAGAAGAAGAAGGTGCCGTCGCCCATGATCGGCATGACGATGCGGTCGGGCATGGCGAGCTTCATGCCGAGCGCCATGTTGGCGGCAAAGCCAAGGCCCGCGCCCGCCAGCCCGACCAGGCTGCCGGGGCTGGTCCGCGGCATCTGCGCCAGCACGACGGGGATGTTGCGGATCGCCTCGTTGATGACGACGTCCGAAGGCCCGAGCACCTTCTGCAGCGCCGCGCACAGGAAGTGTGCGTTGATCTCGCCCGCCACGCCGGGATTGGCGGCAAGCTTCGCTGCCTGTTCGCGACGGGCCATGCCTTCCGCCGCCATCTCCTTCACGCGCGCCGCGGCGCGTGACTTGAATCCCTGGTCGGCCCTGGCCCTTCAGCGCGGCCAGAAGATCGGCATAGAAGCGGCAGCTGTCGCCCTGCAGACGCAGGTTGGCCGGGAAGGTCCACATCGGGAAGCCGCGCTTCTCGGCATCGACGTCGACATGCGCCCACCAGGTCGAGGGATTGTCCGGCATGTCCTTGGGAATCCACGGCACGTCGACATCAACCAGCAAGCCGACATCGGCATCGGCCAGCGCCTTGGCCGGCACGAAGCCGCCATGGCAGGGCGAATCGTGCGGCAGGTTGAGATGGATAGGACTGAACTCGATCACGCGGATGCCGGCGACCTTTGCCAGTTCGTCGAGCAGGGCGACGGCAGCGTGGTTGCGGCCCGAATAGGCGGTGATCAGCAAGGGCCGCTCCGCCGTCAGCAGCCTGGCGGCGATCGCGTCGACCGCCTCGGCATCGACCGAGCCCGCATTCGCCGGACCGAAGCGCTCCTCGGGATAGGCGCGGATCTGCCCTTCCGACCACAGCTCGGTCAGCGTCTCGCGCGGGAAGGTCATGTAGACCGGTCCCTTGGGGTCGCTCATCATCACCGTGTGGGCGCGGCGCAGCGCCTCCTTGGCGACCACGCCGGAGGGCAGGTTGTATTCCCACTTGATATAGGGCCGCACCAGGCTGGTCTGGTCGAACGGCTCCTGCACGAAATGCACGTAGTTGTCGCGCGAGCCCAAAAGCTCGCCGCGCGTGGTGTAGGGCGCGCGGCCGGCCATCAGCAGCACGGGAATGCGGGCGCGGCAGATGTTGTGCAGCGCCATCGCCGAGTTGGCGGTGCCGGCATCGACATGCACCATCACGCCCTGCCCGCGCCCGGTGGCGAGCGCATAGCCCGCCGCCATGTGCGCCGCCGTGATCTCGTGCGGGCAGATGACGGTCCGCGGCGCCTTGCGGCCGTCGCGCTGGAAGCTCGCCATGGCCTCGATGATCGGCGCGTGGTCGGTGCCGAAGTTGCAGAACAGGTAGTCGCAGCCGATCTCGGTCAGGCCTTCGAGGAAATAGTGGGCCGCCGAGCGGCGGGCTTCGTTGATGCTGTCCATCGCGTCCTCACTCAGCTGCTCGCACGGATGTCGAAGCGCTTGATCAGGCCGTCTTCCAGGCGGAAGACGTGGGTCGTCTTACCCTCGGCCAGAATCTTCCCGGAAGGATCGCGCACAGTCTGGCGGATTGCGACGACGATCTCACCCTCGGAAGTGAGCGAAAAGTCCACGGGCTCGACATGGGGATCGATCATCCCCCATTGCCGGGTCCAGTAGCGGCGCAAGCCATCGTGTCCATGCACGTAACCGCCGTCCTGGCCGTTGGCCCATACGACATCGGCATGGACGCAGGCCAGGACGCCGTCGATGTCGCGGGCGTTGAAGCGGTCGTAGACGCGCCGGAGGAACGCCAGCTTGTCGAGCATCGCGCCCGTTCACTCCACTTTGACGTTGGCGGCGGTCGCCACGGCCTTCCAGCGCGCGGCATCGCGCGCAATCAGGACACGATACTGCTCCGGCGTGGTGCTGCGCGGCGTTACTGCGATCTTCTCCAGGGCTGTGCGCACATCGGCCGCCGCCAGAGCTTCGGCAATGGCCTTGTTCAGCCGGGTCACGATCTCGGGTGGCGTGCCCGCCGGCGCGACCAGCCCAGTCCACAACGAGATCGCCACGCCGGATACGCCCGCTTCAGCCAGCGTCGGCACGTCGGGGAAGGCCGCGTCGCGCTGGTCCGTGGTGATGGCGAGTGCACGCAGCTTGCCGGCGCTGAGCAACCCGGCGATCGGGCCCGTATCGGCGATGGTCATCAGCACCTGACCCGAGGCGACGGCCTGCGCGGCGTCACTGCTGCCGCGATAGGGGATGTGCTGGAACTTCGAGCCGGTGCGCTGGTTGAACAGCTCCGAGGCGAGCTGGAAGGGCGTGGCGCTCGAAGCGTAGTTGGCCTTGTCGGGATGGGCGCGGCCATAGTCGATCAGTTCGCGCACCGACTTGATCGGCTGGTCCGAGCCGACCACCAGCAGCAGCGGGAACTCGGCGAGCAGCGAGATCGGCGCGAAATCCTTGTCCGGCGCGTAGGGCAACTTGGCGTAGACGGCGGGATTGATGGTCATTGGCCCGCTCGGCGCCACCAGCAGCGTGTAGCCGTCGGGCTGGGCCTTGGCGACCAGTTCGGCCGCCACGATCGACTGCGCGCCGGGCTTGTTGTCGACGACGATGGGCTGGCCGAGCTTCTCCTGCAGCTTCGCCCCGACGATGCGTGCGATGAGGTCGTTGCCGCCGCCGGCCGAGTAGCCGACGACCAGGCGGATGGGCTTGGTCGGCCAGGTCTGCGCGCCCGCGGCTCCTGCGAACGGCAGCGCGGCGCAGAGGCCGAGGATCAGCCGACGCTTCATGACCGTCTCCCCGTCTCGCCGTAGATCGTCTCCTCGCGATTGAGCCACAAGGGCGAGGTGGCGAGATCGATGAACTTCTTCTCGTCCTCCAGCAGCAGGCGATTGGCCTCGCGCGCCTCGGGATTGCGGCCGGCGGCGCGCCACGCCTCCTCGCTCTGCCACCACAGCTCGGCCACGCCGTCATAGGGTTCGGGCGCGCCGCGCACGCGCCGCATGCCGTCGGCCAGGTCGCCCGACAGCCGGTGAAGCTGCACATAGCGCGTCATGCCGAGCACGGGCTGCAGCGTCCTGACCAGCGGCCCGTGCTTGTTCAGCCAGTAGTCCTGGAACGCCTCCAGGCTCAACGACGGCAATCGCCGCAGACAGAAGGTCAATTTCAGCACGGCGTTTCCCCAATCTTTCGGGGATCATGCCACTCATCACAGGGAGCGCGCCACTCCGTGGAACGCCTACTCATGATTCGGACCGCGGGCCTCTGGCCCGCTCATGATTCATGAGGCGGGCCAGAGGCCCGCGGTCCGGATATGAACGGGGTCGAGGAACCCCGGCGCCCGCTCGGGCTACGCCGCCGAACTGCTGCCCAGGTGGGCGATCGCCTCGATCTCCACGAGGATCTCCGGCTTGGCGAGGTTGCTCACCTCGACCAGGCTGCAGGCCGGAAAGTCGCCGTCGAAGAATTCGCTGCGGGCGCGCCACACTTCGGTATTCTTCGCGATGTTGGTGACGAAGATGGTCATCTTCACGACGTCGTCCATCTTGCCGCCCGCGGCCTCGACGAGGTCCCTGATCTTGCCGAAGATCACCTTCGACTGCTCGTACTCTTCCCCGAGCACGGTTTCGCCGTCCTTGGCCCGCGCCGTCATGCCGGAGACATAGGCAACATCGCCCACCCGCAGGCAGTTCGACCACAGGCGCGGCTTCGGCTCCGCAACTTGCTCACTGTAGATTCTCTGTCTTTTCACTCTGTCCGTCTCCTCACTCAAGAAACAACGGCGTCTTCCTGGGTGTCCGGGAAGGCGCGGATGAACGGCTCGAGCCGTTCGCAGCGGCTGGCGATCGCCATCGTTCGCGGATAGGCGTCGAGCGGGCAGGAAAAGCGCCGCGCATTGTAGATCTGCGGCACCAGGCAGACGTCGGCCAATGTCACCTGGTCGCCGTAGCTGAAGTCGCCCGCCATCGCATACGCCTGCAGGGTCGCCTCGTACGATGCCAGGCCTTCGGCCATCCAGTCGCGGTACCACGCCAGCTTGGCGTCGGCCGACACCTGCAGCCGCTGTTCCAGGTATTTGAGCACACGCACATTGTTGAGCGGATGGATCTCGCAGCCGACGATCTGGGTCAGCGCCCGCACGTAGGCCCGTTCATGTCGACCCTCCGGCAGCAGCGCCGGCTGCGGCGTTCGCTCTTCGAGGTACTCCAGGATGGCGAGCGACTGCGCCACCACCTTGCCGTCCTCGACCAGCGCGGGGACGAGGCCCTGCGGGTTCACGGCCAGGTAGGGCTGCGCCTTGTGCTCCAGCTTCGGGATGCTGACGTACACCGGCTCGTAGGCAAGCCCCTTGAGGTTCATCGCGATGCGAACGCGATAGGCGGTCGACGACCGCCAATAGGTGAACAGCTTGAACATATCGATCTCCGCGCTAACGCCGATTGCCGGGAGCCCACGGCACCAGGCGCCGCTCGAGCTCGTCCAGCACGGCGAAGAAGGCCCAACCGAGCAGACCGATGACGACGATGCCGGCGTACATCGACTCGACGTCGAACACCTGCCACGAATTCCACACCAGGTAGCCGATGCCGCTCTTGGCGCCGACGAACTCCGCACCGACCAGCACCAGCAGCGACACGCCAAGGCTGAGGCGAAGACCCGCGAGAATCATCGGCAGCGCGCCCGGCAGCGCGATGGTCAGGATCGCGCGGGACCGCGAAACGCCGAAGCTGCGGCCGACGTCCCAGTAGATCCGATCGACGTTGGCAACGCCGGCAAACGAATTGATGGCCATGAAGAAGAAGACTGCGATGGCGACCAGCACGTACTTGCTGAGCTCGCCAATGCCGAAGATGGCCATGACCAGCGGAAAGATCGCGATCTTGGGGATGGGATACAACGAGGCGACGATCGGGCTGACGATGGCGCGCGTCATCGGCGAGAGCCCCATCAGCGTGCCGACGACGAGGCCCGGTATCGCCCCGAGCAGCAGCCCGACGAAGACCCGCGTCAACGAAACGCCGACATGGCGCGCCAGCTCGCCGCTCTCGATCAGCGACTTGAACGTCTCGAGAATCATGCTGGGCGCGGGCACGATGCGCGCATCCAGCAGCCCGGCACGGACGACAATCTCCCAGAGCACCAGGATCAGCAGCGGGCTCAGGATGCCGAGCGCCTTCTCCAGGCGCCCGCGCCGTCGGGCCGATTGGCCGATATCCGGGTCGGCCGGGAGACGGACGAGGCCGTCCGCGTCGCGTGTCGCCCTGTTGCGCTTACCGTCGGCCATTCACACCTGCCTTGATGTGGGCGCCAAAGTCCGCAACCAGGGCTCCGAATTCCGGCAAGGCACGCAATTCATAGGCGTTGCGCGGCCGTGCGAAAGGCACTCTCGCATCCATCACCACGTGACCGGGCGGGCCTCCAAGAACGACCACGCGATCGGCCAGGAACACCGCCTCGTCGATCGAATGGGTGATGAAGACCACGGTCTTGCGCGTGTCGCTCCAGATGCGCAGCAGTTCCTCCTGCAGGATCGCGCGGTTCTGTTCGTCGAGCGCCGAGAACGGCTCGTCCATCAGGAGGATCTCGGGGTCGTTGGCGAACGCCCGCGCGATCGACACGCGCTGCTTCATGCCGCCCGAAAGCTGGTACGGGAGGGACCGCGCGAAGCTCGCCAGGCCGACCTTGTGCACGAAGAAGTCGACGCGCTCGCGCACGAACGCCTTGTCGAGCCTGCGCGCGCGAAGGCCGTAGGCGACGTTGTCCCACACCGTCATCCACGGGAAGATGGAATGCTCCTGGAACACGACCGACGTGAGCGGCTGCCCCGGTTGCGCCGCCCGGATCTCGACCACGCCATCGGTATGCCGGTCGAGTCCCGCGAGGATACGCAACAACGTCGTCTTGCCGCACCCAGAGGCGCCGAGCAGACAGACGAACTCGCCCTCGCCTATCGCCAGGTCGATGCCGCGCAGCGCCTCGAACTCGCCCCGGTCGGTGAGGAACCGCTTGCTCAGCCCGGCGATGCGGATGACCGTGTTGCGGCCAGGGCCGGCAATGGCCGCCGGCTCGACGATCGACAGCGCCGTTTTCGTGTTGGGAGGCATCGGCCGGGTCTGCGTGCGCCTAGACCGGCTGGAACGAGCCGACGATGGCCTGCCGGCCGTCGCCGTCCGGATAGGCTTCCTCGCGGAACATGCCGAGCTTCTCCATGACCGGCTGATCGGTCACGGAGAACAGGAATGCCGGCCTTGTTCCATGGTTGTCGTGCTCGTGCCAATGCCAGTTCGGCACGACAAAGACGTCGCCCTTCGCCCAATCGAAGCGCACGCCGTTGACGATGCTGGTCCCCTCGCCTTCGATGACGAAGTAGATCGTGCTCGACAGGGAACGGTGGGCCCGCGTGTGCTCGCCCGGCCGCAGCAGCTGCGCGCGGCACGACATGGTCGGCAGGGTCGGCCCCGAGGTGAGCGGATTGACGTATTCGAGGATCACCCCGTCGTAGGGGCTGCCGTCCTCCCCCGACAACCGCTCGAGCGCCGCATGCATGTCGCTCCAGGCGTAGCGCATGCGCGGCGTTCCGGTGGGATTGTCGCCCCAGCCGACGGGCCGGCCGTGCCCCAGGCGCGCCGCCGTGTAGCCGTCGGCGTAGGTGGGGACGGGCTTGGCCGGATCGGACGGCTCGAACCAGCTCGCCTGAAGCAGGTTGACCAGCGGATAGTCCAGCGCATCCAGCCAGACGATGTCGTGCTCGGTGTCGTTGACGTGCTCGTGCCACATGCCCGACGGCGTCAGCAGCAGGTCGTTCTCCTCCATCGTCAGGGCCTCGCCGTCGACCCTGGTGAACACCCGGCCGCCGCGGCTGCTCGCGGCGAAGCGGATGGCGCCCGCCATGTGCCGATGCGACGGCGCGGACTCTCCCGCCTTCACGAGCTGCACGGCCGTCGCAATGGTGTGCGATGTCGTGTACTGGGCGCGCAGGTCGGGATTGGTGTGCTCCATCGAGCGCCGCTCGGCGCCGCGCTCCGGCGTGATCAGCTCGCCGGCGCGATGCAGGTACTGCAGCACCTCGCCCCATCGCCACAGGTACGGCCGGTAGGTCACCTTCGGCTTGGCCGAGACGAACTCCGACACGTACTTCCACGTCGGCACCAGCCGCGCCTTCTCCATGTCCTCATGGAGACGGTCCAGCGTATCGGCCTGGAACACGGGCTTCGCGTTGGTTCCACTCATGCTTCGCTCCTGCCAACAGGCATCGCTACTGGACCTTCTGCGCCGGTTCGCGCCGGCCCAGCCGTTCCAGGGCATAGTTCAGGTACTGGTAATCGGCGAGGTCGGTGAGCTTCGGCTTGGCCTTGAGCAGGCCGCGGGCGGCATACCAGTCGATGCTGGCCTCTATGGTCTTGAGGTTCAGGTAGCCGTCGGGATCGAAGCCCGGAAACACCGCATTATCGAGCACGCTGGCGTCGGTGGTGCCGGACGCGTATTTCTTGAGTACCGCGATCAGCTCGTCCTTGCCGGCCTTGCTGCCGACCGCGGCGAGATAGTCGCGGATGGCGCGGACATAGGCGACCATCCAGCGCTTCGCGGCCTCCGGCTGCTTGGCCACGAAGTCGGGACCATAGATGACGCCGGCGATCTGGAAGTCGGGCGCAATGTCATCGACGCCCATGAAGCGCACGCCGACACCGCGCTTCGCCGCGATCGCGACGAACGGCTCGATCATCAGCGCCCCGTCGATGGCCTTGTTGTCCAGGGCGGTGATCATGTCGGGGAAGCCGAGGTTCTGGATCTCGACGTCCTTGTTGGTCAGGCCTACCTTCTGCAGGGCGATCTCGAGCTGCTGCTCCATCGGCGAATGAAGGGATGCCGTCGCGATCTTCAGTCCCTTGAGGTCGGCCGCCGACTTCACCTTTCCGGACTCGACCAGGTCCTTTCGCACGACGATGGCATTGAAGCCATGTCCCTTGGAATTCCGGCCCTTGTCGGCAACCAGCTTGAGGGGCAGGCCGCGCAGGGCGCCGTTGAACAGGCCGAGCGTGGGCGCACCGGAGGCGACGTCGATCTGGCCGCTGCTCAACGGTGCCACCATGTCGGCCGTGTTGGAGAAGCGCTCCAGCTTGATGTCGAGCCCCTCCTCCTTGAAGTAGCCCTTCTCCATGGCCACGAAGATGATGATCTCGGACAGGCTGTTGAGCACGCCCACCCTGACGACCGTCGGCGCCTTCGGCGCCTGGGCCCACGCGCCACTCGTGCCTGCGGCAAGAAGGACTGGAGCCGCCGTCATGAACGTACGGCGCGCCATCCGGATCGTCCTGCTCCCACCTGCCCTCTTGTGCCCCATGAAGTCCTCCCTTCCCGTCAGTCGAGCCCCAACGCGCATCCGTCGGCGCGGGGATCGGCGGCCCCGACCAACGCCCCGTCCCCGCTCACGGCAATCGCCTGGGCGGCGCCGAGCATGCCCAGCGGCTTGTCGCTGATGCGATGGCCCAGTTCGCCCAAACCCGCCAGCGACGATGCAAAGCGACCATCCATGCGGATTTCGAAGGGCTGGCCGAGATTGACCGGATCGGTTCCCGGACTCAGCTCCCATCGCGGCTGGTCGATCGCCTCCTGGATGTCGCGCCCGCCATGGAGCACGGCATCCAGGATCTGCAAATTCCACTGCGGCTGCCCGTCGCCGCCGGATGTTCCGCCTGCAAGTCTCAGGCCGTCATCGTCGCAGACCATGTAGACATGCAGAGTCGACATGGTGCGCTTGCCGCCGGCGAGGCAGTTCGGCGTCGCCGGATCGAGCGTGAAGCCCCGGCCGGCCCGGTTGTTCATCAGCACGCCCGTCCCGTCGATCACCTCGGCTGCGCCGAACGGCGTCGACAGGCTGGAGATGTAGGCGACGACGTTGCCGGCCTCGTCCGCCGTCGTCAGGCACGTCGTGTCGCCTTCACCGAAAGACGACCAGCTCTCGTCGACCGACGTCATGGCCCGCCGGTCGTCGATGCGCCTGGCGTGCGCGCGCAGATGGGAATCGCTCAGCAGGCGCTCGATCGGGTTGCCGACGAAGCGCGGATCGCCGAGGTGGCGATTGCGGTCGAGGAAGGCGAGCTTCAGCGCCTCGATCATCCGGTGCGCCTGCATGACCTCACTGCCGCGATCCATCGGCGTGCAGCGTTCGAGGATGCCGAGCGCCTCCAGCAGCACGATGCCCTGCCCGACCGGCGGATTGGTGTAGATCCTGCCTTGTCCGAGCGCCAACGACAGCGGCTCGACGGTCTCGCACTGGTACTCTGCAAGGTCGTCGAGCGAGAACAGGCCGCCGGTCCCGGCGCTGTGGGCAACCAGGCGGCGGGCGAACTCGCCACGATAGAAAGCGTCGGCCCCGCCGGCGGCCACGGCCTCCAATGTGTTCGCGAGCTCCGGCTGGCGCAGCACTTCGCCTTCCGCCGGCACTTTGCCGTTCTTCAGGTACGCAGCGCGGGCCGATTCGGACGCAGCGAGGACGGCTTCGTTCAGCGCGAAGAAGCGTGCCACCGATCGCGTCAGCGCCACGCCGTCGGCTGCATGACCAATGGCCGGCTGCAGCAGCGCCGCGAGACTATGCCGGCCGCTGCCGAACTGCTGGTGCGCCGCGCACATCGCGGCCACCGCCCCCGGCACGGATGCCGACAGCATGCCGCGATCGGGCAGCCTGGCCAGCCCGGCTTTCCTGGCCCATTCGAACGATTGGGCATGGGGCGCGGGGCCACTGGCATTGACCGAACGTATCGCGCCGGTACGTCCGGACCGAATCAGGATGAAGCTGTCACCCCCCAGCCCGCTCATCATGGGCTGCGCGACGCCGAGCACCGCCACAGCCGCGATCGCGGCGTCCATCGCATTGCCGCCTCGGGCAAGCACGTCGAGCCCGGCCCGGCTCGCGAGCGGATGGGCGGTCGCGACCATGCCGCGCCTGGCCACGGCGCGCCGCGCCATCGCCGCCTCGGGACGCTCAGCCAAGCCTACGTTCATGGTCCATTTCTCGTGCCAGCTCGAGCGGGCGCGGATCAATCCATGCGCCGACGTCGAAATCCTTATCTATGAAGCCGTTCCCGAGCAGGAACGCCTTCTGCGCCGCGACCGCCGCGATCGAGCGCTCGTCGAGCTCCAGGGCAAGTCGATCGTGTACCTCGGCGCCGTAGGCGGCCGTCACCCATTCCGGCGTTGCGCCGACGTCGCCGCCCACGATGCCGAGCGTCTCGGCCTCGTGCTCGCGCGCCCAGCGCGCCGCCTGCATGAGCGTCGCGAGATAGCGCGCGACCGTCTCGGGTTCGGAGCGGGCGAGCTCGCCGTCGACGGTCAGGACGGTGGGAACCTGGTTGTTGACGCGAAGGCTCGCCTCGGCGTGCGCGCCGAGATCGACCACCGTGTAGGCGCCCATGAAGGACGAAAGCTGGGCGCCCGGCGCACCGGCGGTGTAGATCGCATCGATCTCGCCGCGGATCAGGGCGAGCGCCTCGCGGCTTTGCCGGCGGGCGCGATTGGCGCCGCGCCACAACGTGCCGCGCTGCGACGCGCCGCCCGTCGGGATCTGCTTCTCGTCGATCGGCAGGTCGACGAACTCGACGTCGTCCGCCTTCAGGCCGGCAATCTCCAACGCCGCCAGGTAGCCGCGCAGGCACATGGCGCGCCAGTAGTCGATCTGCTCGTTCAGGCGTCGCGGCATCCCGAGCCGCTTGCCGCGCAGGCCGGCGGCGTCCTGGATCCCCGACGGCGGCAGCGCCACGATCGCCTGGTACTCGTCGATCCAGTTGGTGGCGACCACCACCGTGTCGGCGCCGCGTGACCGACTCCAGATCGGCGGAATGTTGCCGCCTTGCCGGAACAGATTGGTCTGGCCGTGGTTGTAGTGCGCCTCGCGCACCGCCATGTCGCTCGACGCGTTGAGCGACTGCACGACGATGCCGTCGGCCCGGAACTCGTCGTCGAGCATGCCACGCTCGATCGCGATGCTCGACGCGGTCGGCAGGGGGCAACGGGTGTACCAGATCCGCATGGCTTCAGGCCGGCACGACTGTCCTGGCCGCGACACGACCGAAGTCGAAGACGCGCTCGGCATTCTGCGTGAACATCTTCTTCAACAGTTCCGGCGAAAGGTCGCCGCGTTCCTCGTACTCCTCGGCGATGCTGTCGTGCGCCGCCTCGTCGAAATGCGGCATGTCGCTAGACACCAGCAGCGCGTGCTCACCCAGGACTCCGGCGGCATAGGGAATGTCGTCGTCGGGCTCGCAGCCCACCAACACGCGGCCGGCCTCGAAGTGGTCGAGGACACGGGGCTTGCCGCTGCGCTCGATGGTGCGCACCGCGCCCACCATCCAGGTGCAGCCGCCGCCCTCGAGGAAGACCCACTTGAGCTTGGGGAAGTCGTCGATGAGCGTGCTTTCCATCAGGTTGTAGAAGGCGTACTGCACCGTCAGCGTCGACAGCAGACGCCGCGAGCGCGCCGGATAGAAGGTCTTCTTCTCGGCAACCGGGTGCGCCATGCCGTCGAACATGCGGTACATCGAGGGAGATCCGAGGCCAAGATGGACCACCATCGGCAGGCCAAGTCGCTCGGCCTCGGCGAAGACGGGGTAGTGGCTGGGATCGTCGATCGGCTTGTCCCACTCGAGTCCGCGCACCAGCACGCTCGCCATGCCCGGCATCCTGTCGAGGCGGCGGAGCTCGGCCACCGCCTGCTCCGGCTGGCGATACGGGACCACGGCATTGAAGAAGATGCGCCCGCCCGACTCCGCGCACGCCTTCGACATGAAGGTGTTGTAGCTCTGGAACAGCGCGGCCTCGAGCTCCGGGTCCTCGGTGAGCGTCGACAGCGTGAACGAGGGATGCACCAGTTGCTTGGCCACTCCCATTCTATCCATCGCCGTCAGCCGTGCCTTGACGTCGGTGATCTGCTGGACGTCGGGCGAGTAGCTCTTCCGGCCGGCCATCACGTTGCCTTCGATCGGCGTGGCGCCGAAATGGCGGACCTGGCGATCAATGATCCAGAACGTGTTCCAGTCGAGGAACGAGGTGTCGGCCGGCACGGCGACCGGCACCGGCCGCCGCTTCGCGAACTTCGGATCGAGGTACTGCCAGGTTTCCTGGGATTCGATGACGTGTGAATCGGCGTCGATGATCGACATGGCTACGCTGCCCTCCCGTTGTTCCGGCCGGACGATCCGCCGCACCGTCCGATGTGCACAGGCCCGAGGCTAGGGGTGGACGCCTTGTGGATCAACATTGATTATTCAGTCAATATATGGCCTTCTTTCGGCATGACCAGAAAGCCTTTCAAGGCCGCGGCGGCGGCGCGTGCATACGACGCCAAGAGCTTTCTCTCGGCGAAGGAAGCGGCGCACCTTCTGCGCATCAAGCCGCAGACGCTCTATGCCTACGTCAGTCGCGGCTGGATCCATTCGATCGGCCAGGACAAGCGACATGGCTTCCTCTACTCGCGCGAGGACGTCGAACGGCTGCGCGCACGGGGCCATGCGAAGGCCGAAGGCGGACTCTACAAGGGCGGTGCGCCGAGATGGTCGGAACCCATCGTGCAAACGTCGATCACGACGATAACGCCGGCCGGTCCGGCCTATCGCGGTCGCGCCGCGCTCGACTTCGCACGGCATAGCCAGAGCTTCGAGAGTGTCGCCGAGCTGCTGTGGTCGGGCGCATGGATGGAGGAACAGGGCGCGTGGCCCGGTGCCGCCGCGGCGGTCGCGATGGACAAGCTCGTCGCGTCGGCCGAGGTCGACGCCTCGCAGCCCGACATCGTCAAGCTGTTCTCGCTGTTCGTCATGTCGCTCGTCGCGCGTCCGTCGGGCGGTGACGACCTGCGCGACGGCAACACGGTCATTGCCGCTCGCGCTCTGCTGATGGGCCTGCCGGCCTGCATGGGCTTCCTGGCCCGCTCCCGCAAAAGCATCGCCCTGGACGCATCCGCATCCGGCGGCGGGCTCGCGGTCGCTGCACGTATCGTGGCCGGCGCCGGCGCGCGCGCATCCGCGGAGACGACGGCAGCGGTGAACGCCGCCCTGGTGCTGCTGGCCGACCACGAGCTCACGCCGCAGACGGTCGCGGCCCGCCTCGCCGCCTCGAGCGGCGCCAACCTCTACTTCTGCATCCTGTCGGCCCTGAGCGCCCATAGCGGATCGCGCATCCGCCGCGCCTGCGACAAGGTGGAGGATCTGCTGACGTCGGCTCGCGCCAGGAGCACCCGACGAGATCGTCTGGCTGAAATGGCGAAGTCGGGAAGCGCGATACCGGGCTTCAACCATCCGCTCTACCCGAACGGCGATCCCCGCGCCGAGTACCTGCTGGGCGTGGCCCGCAATCAAAGCATCAATCCGGACCGTACGATCGACATCGTCACCTTCCTCGATGAGGCCGCCGAGGCGTTCAAGGTAAGGCCCAGTGTCGAAACCGGCCTCGTGGTGCTCTGTCATGCGCTGCAGCTTCCCTATCGGTCGGCCGGCGCCATCCTGACCATCGCACGCTGCGCAGGATGGATTGCGCACGTGATGGAGCAGAGACTGGCCGGTATCATGTTGCGCCCCCGCGCACGCTACCTCGTGAATTAGCCTTAGTTCTTCAATAGATTGTCCAACCCGGCTTGGCGCGCTCTACCTCTTGCCCAAGTGATATGGGTACCCATATTATGGAGCCCATATCGATGGCACGCAGATGAAGACCACAGTAGAAATATCCGATCCACTCTTGCGCGAAGCTCGCAAGATGGCTGCGCGTGAAGGCGTAACGCTGCGGACTCTCATTGAGCGTGGCTTGCATCGCGTCGTCACCGAGGCAAAGCCGAGCGCACCGTTCAAGCTTCGTCGCGCAAGCTTCAAGGGCAAGGGCCTGCAGCCCGAACTGCGCGACGCCTCCTGGGAACGCATTCGCGACCTTGCTTACGAAGGTCGCGGCAGTTGATTGCCGTAGATACCAACATTCTCGTCTATGCCCATAGGGAGGATTCGCCGTTCCACGGCGCTGCTTCCCAAAGAATAGAAGAACTCTCCGAAGGCCCGGCGACTTGGGCTATTCCGTGGCCGTGTCTGCACGAGTTCCTTGCCATCGTGACGCATCCCCGCATCTATGCACCACCATCGCCGCTTCCGCGTGCGCTCGGCCAGGTGGATGCGTGGCTTGAATCTCCCACTCTGGTTCTTCTGGCCGAGTCTGCCGAGCATTGGTCGGCGCTACGCGCCTTCTTGACAGCGGGTCGTGTGGCGGGACCTCGCGTTCATGATGCGAGAATCGCGGCGCTTTGCCGGCAGCATGGCGTTCGCGAACTGTGGTCAGCGGATCGGGACTTCGGTCGCTTCGCGGGCCTGTCGGTAGTCAACCCGCTTCTCGCTTGATCGACCTCGCCGGCAGGCACGGCTATAAGCCGCCGCGATGGAGTCACTTCCCGTCGATGAAGCGCTGCCGCGCCTGAAGGGGGCGCTGGCCGCCGGCAATGCCGCCGTGCTGGTCGCCCCGCCCGGCGCCGGCAAGACGACGCGCGTGCCGCTCGCCTTGCTCGATGCGCCGTGGCTCGGTGGCGGCAAGATCGTCATGCAGGAGCCGCGGCGCCTGGCGGCGCGGGCTGCCGCGCGGCGCATGGCGGCGACGCTGGGTGAGCCGGTCGGCGAGACCGTGGGCTATCGAGTGCGGCTCGACACCAAGGTGGGGCCGCGCACGCGCATCGAGGTGGTGACCGACGGCCTGTTCCTGCGGATGCTGCAGGATGATCCGTCGCTCGACGGCATCGGCTGCGTGATCTTCGACGAGCTGCACGAGCGCGGCCTCGAGACCGATCTCTCCTTCGCCCTGGTGCGCGAGGCGCAGGCGGCCTTGCGCGACGATCTGCGCGTGATCGCCATGTCGGCGACCCTCGATCCCGGCCCAGTGTCCGACCGCCTGGGCGGCGCACCGGTGGTCGAGTCCGCCGGCCGCATGTTCCCGGTCGACACGCGCTATCTCGACCGCGAGGCCGCCGGCCGCATCGAGGACAGTGTCGCCTCGACGGTGCGCCGCGCCCTCGCCGAGCAAAGCGGCAGCGCGCTGGTCTTCCTGCCGGGCGTCGGCGAGATCCGCCGCGTCGAGGAGCGCCTGGACCTCGGTGGCAACGTCGACGTGGCGCCGCTCTACGGCGATCTCTCGCCGGCCGACCAGGATCGCGCCATCGCGCCCTCGCCCGCCGGCCGGCGCAAGGTCGTGCTGGCGACGTCGATCGCCGAGACCAGCCTCACCATCGAGGGCGTGCGCCTCGTGATCGATTCCGGCCTGATGCGCGTGCCGCGATTCTCGCCGCGCTCGGGCATGACGCGGCTGGAGACCGTGCGCGTGAGCCAGGCTTCCGCCGACCAGCGCCGCGGCCGCGCCGGCCGCCTCGAGCCCGGCGTGTGCTATCGGCTGTGGCCCGAGGAACAGCAGCGCGGCCTGCTGCCCTTCACGCCGCCGGAGATCCTGGACGCCGATCTCGCGCCGCTGGCCCTCGAATTGGCGCTGTGGGGCGCCAACGACGCCACCTTGCCCTGGCTGACGCCACCGCCGGCCGCGGCGCTGGCGACGGCGCGCGGCCTGCTCTTCGATCTCGGCGCACTCGATCCGGCAGGCACGATCACGCCGCACGGGCGGGCGATGGCGCGGCTCGGCCAACATCCGCGCCTTGCCCATCTGGTGCTGAAGGGCCGCGAGCTCGGACAAGGCAGGATCGCCGCCCTGCTCACCGCGATTCTGGGCGAACGCGACTTCCTGCGCCTGCCGCCGGGTCAGCGCGACGTCGACCTGCGCCATCGCGTCGACATCGCGCTCAGCGGCAAGCGCGACGGCACCTTGCGCCTGATCCAGGAGCAGGCGCGGCGCCTGATGCCACGCGGCGGCGCCGACGAAAGGCCAGACGTGTCGATGACCGGCGCGTTGCTGGCGCTCGCCTATCCCGACCGCATCGGCCGGCGGCGCCCCGGGACCAATCGCTATCTTCTTTCGGGCGGTCGTGGCGCGGCGCTGCCGGACGGCGATCCGATGGCCAACGAGGAATTCCTGGTGGTCGCCGATCTCGACGGCTCGACTCAGGACTCGCGCATCTTCCTCGCCGCGCCCATCTGTCTCGACGAGATCGAAGAGCTCTTCGCCGAGCAGGTCGTCGACGAGGAAGCCCTGCAGTGGAGCGAACGCGAGGGCGTCGTGCTGGCGCGCCGGCGGCGTCGACTGGGCGCGCTGCTGCTCGAGGACAAACCGCTGGCGAACCCCGATGCCGACAAGCTCAAGGCGGCGATGATCGAGGGCATCCGCCAACTCGGGCTCGGCGCACTACCGTGGTCGGACGACCTCGCGAAGTGGCGCGAGCGCGTCGCCTTCCTGCGCACGCAGGACGAGGGCTGGCCCGACCTGTCGGACAAGGCGTTGCTCGACTCGCTCGATACCTGGCTGTCGCCGTTCCTCGACGGCGTGTCGCGGCGCAGCCACCTGGCGCGCATCGATCTCACCGCCGCTCTGAAATCGCTGGTGCCGTGGGACAAGCAGCGCGAGCTCGACCGGCTGGCGCCGACCCATGTCGAAGTGCCGAGCGGCTCGCGCGTGGCCATCGACTACGGCAATCCGGCGGAGCCGACCTTGTCGGTGCGCCTGCAGGAGATGTTCGGGCTCCTGGACACGCCGCGCGTCGGCGGCGGCAAGGTGCCGTTGACCATCCATCTGCTGTCGCCGGCGCGCCGTCCGGTGCAGGTGACGCGCGACCTCGCGAGCTTCTGGGCCAACGGCTACAAGGCGGTGAAGGCCGAGTTGAAGGGCCGCTATCCTCGCCACTACTGGCCCGAGGATCCGCTGATCGCCGAACCGACGGCACGGGTGAGGCCGAGGCCACGCTAGATACTTCCGGACCGCGCGCGTCCTCGCGCGCCTCATGAGCGCGCGGGACGCGCGCGGTCCGGAAGACCATGAGAGACGTGAACAGCCAGCCAGATCGTCGGTGGCTCCGCTTGGGTCGACTCGACGCGATGCCGTACGTGCGCCGGGATCTCGACCCAGTCGCCGGGCTTCATGTCGAAGGTGAGGTCGCCCTTCTCGAAGCGCAGGCGAGCCTCTCCGCTCAGCAGCACCACGAACTCGTCGTCTGCCTGGTCGTACCAGAAGCCGGGCGGGCTCGCCTGCCCGGTCGAGACGATGCGTTCGATGCGCACACCGGCCCTCTCGACGAGAAGGTCGATCTGCTCCTCAAGCTGGCCGTGCGGCAGCGCCGCGAAAAGATTGCCGCGGCGCAGACAGGCCTCAGTCCTTGAAGCCGGCGGGCGCTTCGCAGGGCTTCGTGCCGAGCTCGCCGGGCACCGAGACTTCCAGGATCTCCATCTCGTTGGAGGTGCGGGTCTCGTTGTGGCGCAGATAGCCCGGGATGAAGAGCGAATCACCCTCTTCGACCTTGATCGTCTTGCCGTCCTCGAACTGCAGCTCGACCCAGCCCTTGAGGATGTAGATGAACTGGCCGTCGCACTCGTGATAGTGCCAGCCTGTCGGACGGCTGAGTCCCTGGGTCGCCTTCATCACCTGGGCGCGCATGTTGCCGCCGCTCGCGTCGGCGACACCGAGGTCGCGGTAGGTGAAGAACTCGCGCCGGCCCTTGACCAGCACGGGGTCGGCGATGCGGCCGTGGGCGACTTTTTGCGCAGGCGCCTTGGCAGACTTCTTGGCGGCAGCGGATGGCATGTGTTCCTCCCTGGCGAATGGCGGGGTCCGGACAGTGTGCGGCCGCCGTCACCCCTTCGGCAATACCGCTTTATCGCAGTTCGGCTCGGAAGACGGGTCGCTTGTCCCCGGGCTTCGAGGCGATTCCCAGGCTACGCGAAAAGTCCACCTGCAGGAGCGGTGCCGGCAGCGTCCAGAGTTTTTTCACCGAATGGTCCTTGTCGAGACGATAGATCGCATACCGGTCCTCACCCTCCTGCACCGACAGGAAGGCGGGGTAGACGTCGAGCGGATCGAGGAAAAGCTGCTTGTCGCCCGCGGGCATGCCAAAACGCCGGAACGACTTCAGGTCGTCGGCGGAGACGTAGAGCGCGTCACCCGCCAACACCAGGAACGCACCATCCTTATCGGACCACACCGAGACGATGGGCCCTCGGTCCTTAATCGGCGCAAAGGCGACGTCGCTCCATCCGCCGCCGACATGATCGCGGCACAGCAACTTGTGCAAGGGTTTGCCGTCGACAAGGCCGGTCAGGCACAGCCGTTTGGCGGTGACGAAGGGCTCGATATCCGTGTAGCGGCCAGCCGGCGAAAGACGCCCGAAGCTCTGCAGGCCGTCAGCCGAGAACCACAGCCGGTCTCCCAGCAGGCTCGCGCCTTCCTCGTGCATGTAAGGAAACGACGTGAAGAGATACGCGGCTCCGGGCTTGCCGGGGACGAAAAGCAGGCGATGTACCTCCGGCGACACACTTTCACCGGCAACGGGCCGATCGCCACCCTTGGCGTCGGATCGGGAGTCCGGCAGAAGCCCCTTCCACCGGCCGCCGCCGTCGTAGCTGCGATAGAGAAGCGGCGTAAAACCCTGGCTGCGCGGCAAGGAGTACAAGTCACCGCCGTGCGGATTGACGACCAGGCGGTCCTTCGCGGGATAGATCGACGTCGCTGCGTGATAGGAGCCGTCGTCGATCCGCTGCCAGCTCTCGCCGCCATCCTGCGACGCGAACAGGCCCTGCGTTTCGATGCCGAGCAGCAACCGCTTGCGGACCGGGTCGTAGCCCCAGTTCGGCGGGTTATCGATGCTTTCGCTTCGCGGCGGCTGAATGGCCTTGGCCGGCAGATCCTGCGCAGTCGCGGCCGCGGCCCAGAGTGCCAGAAACGCCAGCACGCCCGTCCATCGCGCGATCCTCATGGGTCCATTTCGATGACGTGCGAGAGCGCCCGGCGCACCACGGGCATCATGAAAAACATCGTCGGCGCAGCGACCGCCCAGGCGATCATCCACGACGTGAACCACATCTTGAACATGGCCTTGTCCCAGCCCAGCACGCGCCAGGTGGCGACGCCCGTCACCAGGAAGGTCATGAAGAAGCTGGTGCCCAGGGGCAGGGCGTACTTGTGAAAGTGGTTCGGGAGTTTCTTCACGGCGGCGGGAACAATATGGTACGGGCCTTGTCGCCGTCCATTGCGCCGAAAGTCCCGCCCGATGTCCCTTGCCCTGCCGTTCCAGACCGCCAAGCAGCTCGCCGCCGCGGTCCGCAAGAAGAAGATCGGCTGCCTCGAGCTGCTCGACCTCTATCTCAAGCGCGTCGAGGCCTACAACCCCGAGCTCAACGCCATCATCGCCACCGACATCGAGGGCGCGCGCAAGCGGGCCAAGGCGGCGGACAGGGTAGTCAAGGCCGGTAAGAAGCTCGGGCCGCTGCACGGCGTGCCCATGACCATCAAGGAATCCTACGACGTCGCCGGTTTCCCGACGACCTGGGGCCATGCCGCCTTCAAGGACGCCACCGTCAAGCAGAACGCCGCGGTGGCACAGCGCATGATCGATGCCGGCGTCACCCTGTTCGGCAAGACCAACGTGCCGCTGAACCTCGCCGACTGGCAGAGCTACAACGAGGTCTACGGCTCGACCAACAATCCGTGGGACCTCTCGCGCACGCCGGGCGGTTCGTCGGGCGGCTCGGGTGCGGCACTCGCCGCCGGGCTGACCGGCATCGAGGCGGGCAGCGACATCGGCGGCTCGATCCGCAATCCCGCCGCGTACAACGGCGTGTGGGGCCACAAGCCGACCTGGGGCGTGGTCTCGCCGCGCGGCCATGCGCTGAACGGCCGGGTCGCCCAGGCCGACATCAGCGTGTGCGGGCCGCTGGCGCGCGGCGCGGAGGATCTCGAGATCGCCATGGACGTGATGGCCGGGCCCGACGCCATCGACGGCCGCGGCTGGACGCTCACCCTGCCGCGCTCGAAGAAAAAGAAGCTGCGCGACTTCAAGGTCGCCGTGCTGCTCTCCGACCGCAACGCCGAGGTCGACCATTCGGTGCAGTCGGCGATCCAGAAACTGGCCGACTTCCTGGGCAAGCAGAAGGTCAAGGTGAGCGACAAGGCGAAACCCGCCATCGACACCGCCGAGCTGGGCGACGTCTATGTCCGCATGCTGCGGGCGACGACGTCGGGGCGGCTGAGCGATGCGGAGTTCCAGGCGGCGCAGCGCGACGTCGCCGCCCTGCCCGACGACGACCTGAGCTACTTCGCCCAGATGCAGCGCGGCAACACGCTGTCGCATCGCACCTGGACGCAGCTCAACGAGAAGCGCCATCGCATGCGGCTGGCCTGGGACGCCTTCTTCGAGGACTACGACCTGATGATCGCGCCGGTGGCGCAGACGGCGGCCTTCCCGCACGACCAGAAGGGCATCCGCCACGAGCGCACCATCGTGGTCAACAACAAGAAGCTGCCGGTCGTCGATCAGATCTTCTGGGCGGGCTACGCCAGCATCACCCTGTTGCCGGCGACGGCGGCGCCCGTCGGCGAGACCAAGGAAGGACTGCCGATCGGCGTGCAGATCATCGGGCCGCAGTACGGCGACTACTCGACCATCGCCTTCGCCAGGCTGCTGGAGAAGGAATATCGCGGCTTCGAGCCGCCGCCGGCCTACAGCTGAGGACCAGGAGACAGAATGTCCAGCGACATCGACCTCAAGAAGCACATCCGCTCGATCCCGGATTTTCCCAAGCCGGGCATCCTGTTCTACGACATCTCGACCCTGCTGGCGCATCCCAAGGCCTGGCACGCGACCATCGAGCGGATGGCCGACCGGCTGCGGCCCTACAAGCCCGACGTGCTGGCGGGCATCGAATCGCGCGGCTTCCTGCTGGCCGCCCCGCTCGCCATTGCCCTGGGTACGGGCTTCGTGATGCTGCGCAAGCAGGGCAAGCTGCCGGGCACCACGGTGCGCCACACCTACGCGCTGGAGTACGGCACCGACACGATCGAGATCCAGCAGGACGCCATCGGCAAGGGCACGCGCGTGGCGCTGGTCGACGATCTGCTGGCGACCGGCGGCACCATGGCCGCGGCGGTGACGCTTCTGGAGAATGTCGGCGGCGTCGTGCCGGCCGCCGCCTGCATCGTCGAGCTCACCTTTCTCGAAGGCCGCAAGAAGCTGAAGGTTCCCGTCGAGACCCTGCTGCAGTACGACAGCTAGGCGGAGCGCGGACCTCCAGGTCCGCTCATGATCATGAATGCGGACCCGGAGGTCCGCGCTCCGGACTAACGCTGATCGGCGCGGTTGAATGCGCCCACGCCGTCCGGCAGCACGGCGAAGGTCGACAGCGCCTGGGCGATCGGCTCGTCCGAGCCGTCGACAAAGAAGTCGACCTCGCCGAAGGCCGTCGTGCGGCCGAGCTTCCTCACGCGCGCCACCGCGATCACGTCTTGCCGCACTGCAGCACGCAGGAAGTTCGTGGTCAGTGAAATCGTCGCCAAAGTGGCGAACCGGCCGAGCCTCTGGCAGATCGCCAGCACCATGATGGTGTCGGCCATGGCCATCATCGCCTGGCCCACCACGACGCCGCCCGGCCGCGCGATATGATCGCCGTAGGGCAGGCGCAGCCGCACGCTGTCGTCCGAAAGCTGCTCGGCTCTCAGCTTCAGGTCCCAGATCCAGGGCCCGAAATTGCCGCCCAGGGAGAGTTGCGCCTGAGCCGTCTCTAACGTGAAGAATCCCATGTCTCTGCCATGCTACCATGGCAGTTGGAGGATTTTGATGATTTCGGTACCCGAGTGCTTTTCTGAGAGCTACGCCGAGGCGCGGCCAAAATTCTGCGGCGCGGCGGCCGCGAGCGGCGGCGAGATCCGCTCGTGGCTCAACCCCAACGGGCGCGGCCCCGGCGGCGAGGCGCTGTATCTCGACACGGCCCGCTTCGGTCCGCGCGACGCGCCGAACATGCTCGTGCTGATCGCCGGCACGCATGGCGTGGAGGGCCATTGCGGCTCGGGCGCCGAGATCGCCTGGCTGCGCAACAACGGACCGGACAAGCTGCCCAAGGATACCGGCGCGCTCCTGATCCATGCCATCAACCCGCACGGCTTCGCCTGGACGCGGCGCGTCACCGAGGACAACGTCGACCTCAACCGCAACTTCGTCGACCACGACAAGGCCTATCCGGCGAACGAGGGCTATGTCGCCCTGGCCGACGCCGTCCTGCCGAAGGAATGGAACGAGGCGACGCTCGCCGAGACCGATCGCGTGTTCGCCGCCTACGCCCAGAAGCACGGCGCCTTCGGCTTGCAGAGCGCGCTCAGCGGCGGTCAGTACACCCATGCCGACGGCATCTTCTTCGGCGGCGGCAAGCCGACCTGGAGCAACCGTACGGTGCGTGCCATCGCCCGCGCCGAGCTTTCGCAGGCGCGGCAGGTCGCCGTGATCGATTTCCATACCGGACTGGGACCGTTCGGCCACGGCGAGCTCATCTGCGCCGTCGCACCGACGGCGAAATCCTTCCCGCGCGCCAAGGCGTGGTACGGCGACGAGATGACCTCGCCCGAAGGCGGCACGTCGACCTCGGCGATCGTGGTCGGCGTCATGACCGACGCCTTCCCGCAGGAACTGCCCGACGCCGAGGTGACTCCGATCGCCGTCGAGTACGGCACCTATTCCGTGCCCGAGGTGCTGCGCGCGGTGCGCGCCGACAACTGGCTCCATCAGCGCGGCGCTCTCGGGTCGGCGCAGGCGCGCGAGCTCAAGGCCGACATGAAGGAACGCTTCTTCCCGTCCGGTGACAAGTGGCGGGAGATGGTGTGGACCCGCGCCGACCAGACGATCGGCTGGGCGTTGAAGGGAATGCGAGGCGCATGAGGAGAGGCCCGAAACGAGGGTCGTGAGGATGGGATGAGCATCGTCACGCCCGGCGAGAACCCGGCGAGGGAGCGCCTGCGCAAGGCCCTGCAGCGTGCGCCATTGTTCGCCGACATCGAGCCGCACAGCATGGCGGCGGTCGAGCGCGAGCTGACCTTGCTTGTGCTGCCGGGCGGCGCACCTCTGTTCCGCCAGGGCGAGCCCGCCGATGCGGTCTATGTCGTGGCCAGCGGCTGCCTGGGCGTGTTCCGTCACGAGGACGAGGAGAGCGTCGACGAGCCGCTGCTGATGGCCGAGATCCCTCCCGGCAACATCGTCGGCGAGATGTCGCTGCTGTCGGACGGCAAGCGCACACGCAGCGTCGCCGCGCTGCGCGACAGCGAGGTCTGGCGGCTGGCGCGCGGCAGCTTCGACAAGCTGACCGCGCGGCACCCCGAGGTGCTGCCGACCCTGATGCGCAGCGTCGCCGTGCGCAACGCCATGGGGCCGACCAAGCGCCGTCGCCAGCCGCGCACCTTCGCCATCCTGCCCACCGGCACCTCGACGCCGGCGGCCCGTTTCGCCGTCATGCTGGCGAGCGCGCTCGGGCGCATCGGCAGCCGGGTGCAGATGCTCGGCTCCGAATCGATGGACCGCGACCCGGAATGGTTCGCGCGCTGCGAGACCGAATCCTCGTTCGTGCTCTATCGCGCCGACCCCACGGCCACCGAATGGACCGAGCTCTGCCTGCGCCAGGCCGACTGCCTGGTCGTGGTGCGCGCGGCCGACGACGACCTGCCGACCCGCATTCCCTTCGAGGTCGAGACTGCGCAATCGGGCGCCGTGTTCCACCGCCGCCGCGAGCTGGTGCTGCTGCACGAGGGCCACGACCCCAAGCCGGGCGCCACGGCGCCGATGCTGGCCGGCGGGATGTACGGCCAGCATCACCACGTGCGGCTCGATATCCATGCCGACATCGACCGGCTGGCGCGGCTGCTGACGGGCCACGCCGTCGGCGTCGTCATGGCCGGCGGCGGCGCGCGGGCCTTCACCCATATCGGCGTCATCAAGGCGTTGCGCGCGTCGGGCGTGCCGATCGACCAGGTCGGCGGCACCAGCATGGGCGCAATCGTGGCGGCCGGCGTCGCCTCGCGCTGGAGCGACCAGGAGATCACGGACCACTTCCGCAAGGCCTTCGTGAACAACAATCCGCTCAGCGACTACACCCTGCCGCTGATCTCGCTCTATGCCGGCCGCAAGGTCACGCGGCTCTTGCGCATGTCGTTCGGCGAGAAGGAGATCGAGGACCTGATCCTGCCGTTCTTCTGCGTCACGGCGAACCTCACGACCTCGAACGCCGACGTCCATACGGTCGGCAAGCTGTGGCGCTGGCTGCGCGCCTCCGTGTCGATCCCGGGCGTCATCCCGCCGTTCAACGAGGCGGGCGAGGTCCATGTCGACGGCGGGGTCATCGACAACTTCCCGGTGCGTACCATGCGGCGCACCGGACGCGGCACCACCATCGGCGTCGACATCGACACTGGCGGCGCGTTGGCCGCGGGCGCCGGCGTCATGGAGCCGTGGTCGGCCTGGCAGTTCTTCCGCCGCCTGATCTGGAAGCGCAACGAGACGCTGCCGATCCCCTCGATCGTCGCCATCCTGCTCAGGTCGGCACTGGTCGCCAGCGCCGCGCGCGCCGCCGAGGACCGCCAGGCCGCCGACCTCCTGGTGGTGCCGCCGATGACCCACATCGACCTGCTCGACTGGACGAGCTTCGACGCCGCCATCGACGTCGGCTACCGCACGACCATGGAAGCGCTCGACAAGGCCAAGGCCACGCCCACGGGAGCACGACTCTTCGTCGCGTAGCGACTCATGTCTTCCGGACCGCGCGCATTCTGCGCGCTCAAGCGCATTCATATGCGCTCTGATCATGAGCGCGCAGGATGCGCGCGGTCCGGAAGATGGCTTGACTTCTCGGTCGGACGCGCATCTTATTTCACCGAATGGTTAACAAAGACTTCGATCGGCTGAGCACGACGCTCCATGCCCTCAGCGATCCGACGCGGCGGGCCATCCTGGCGCGGCTGGCGCTGGGCGAGAGCGCGGTCGGCGAGCTGGCCGAGCCGTTCGACATGACCCTGCCCGCGATCTCCAAGCACCTGAAGGTGCTGGAGCGCGCCGGCCTGATCGCGCGCGGCCGCGAGGCGCAGCGAAGGCCCTGCCGGCTCGCGGCCGAGCCGCTGCGCGAGGTGCTGGAGTGGGTGTCGGACTACCGCCACTTTTGGGATCAGCGGCTTGATAGGCTGGGGGCGTATCTGGAGAAGGGACAGAAGCGTGCACGCAAACGCAGATGACGCGCTGCAGGCGGTTCGCGACTTCACGCTCCGGCGCCATTTCAACGCGCCGCGGCGGGTGGTCTTCCGCGCCTTCGTCGAGCCCGAGCACATGCAGCACTGGTGGGCGCCGCGCGGCTTCACCATGCTGTCCTGCGCGCTCGATCTGCGCGAGGGCGGCGCCTGGCGCATGCGAATCAAGTCGGACGAGACCGGCGCCATCCAGACCGAGGTCGGCGTCTACCGCGAGATCCGCGAGCCCGAGCGGCTCTCCTTCACCCACGCCTGGGTGCGCGGCAACGGCACGCTGACGCCGACGACGCTGGTCACCGTGCGCTTCACCGAGCAACAGGGCGGCACCGCAGTGAGCTTCCACCAGGAGGATTTCGCCACCGCGGCGGCCTGCCGATCGCACGAGGACGGCTGGTCGACCTCGCTCGACAAGCTCACCGCCTATTTCGGAAAGGGAACGCAATGACCCAGTCATCGCATCTCGCCACGTTGAGCGCGCTCAACCACGATTACGTGCGTTCGGTCGACCAGGCCGACGTCAAATGGTTCGACCGGCACCTCGCCCAGGACTTCATGAACATCAACCCCGACGGCACGCGGCTCGACCGCGCCGCCTTCCTGGCGCAGATCGGCCGCGGCTCGGTGGTGAAGGACATCCGCGAGCACGACGTGAAGATCCGCCTGCTGGGCGACTACGCCGTCATCCATGCCCGCACCTCGTACCAGAAGCCCGACGGCACCCAGGGCGCAGGTTGGTACACCGACGACTGGCAGCTCCAGCCGGAGGGCTGGCGCTGCGTCTCCGCACACGTCAGCCGCTCGTAAACCACACAGTGTCTATCGACGCCGGCTGGCGGGTCGTCCTCGCCTGTTTTTTGTCTGCCGTGTTCGCCTGGGGCTTCGGCTTCTATGCGCACGGCATCTATCTGGTCGAGCTGCAGAAGGCGCGCGGTTGGTCGACCGGCCTGATCTCCTCGATCGTCACCGGCCATTACGTGCTGGGCGCCCTGCTGCTGCCGCGCATCGCCTGGGCGATCGGCCGCTTCGGCCCGCGCGTGGTCTTTCTTTCCGGCCTTGCGGTCACCGCCTTCTCGCTGCTGCTGCTGCCATCGGTCACCGCGCCCTGGCAGCTCGCGGTCCTCTACGCTCTGATGGCGCCGGGCTGGAACGCGACCAGCGTGGCGCCGATCGCGGCGACGATCGGCCAGTGGTTCGACAAGAAGCGCGGCCTTGCCCTCAACCTCGCGCTGAGCGGCGCCACTGTCGCGGGCCTGGTCGTAGCGCCCACCCTGCTCGCCGTCATTCCCGTCCTGGGCTTCGCCGATGCCGAGCGGCTGCTCGTCGTGATCGGCATCATCATCGCCGGCACCGCGGTGGCGCTGTTCGTGCGCCGCGGACCGTTGTCCCTCAAACCGGCGGCGATGCCGCGCAACACGCTGGCGCCGGCCAGGCACTGGCATTTCTGGAGCATCTCCGCGCCCTTCGCCTTCGTGCTGACCAGCCAGGTCGGCTTCCTCACGCACCTCGTGCCGCTGATCGCGGGCCGCAGCGGCGTCGATCCCGGGCTCGCGGTCGGCATCAACGCCTTGATGGCGCTGGTCGGCCGCGTCGTGCTGGGCTTCGTCATCGACCGGTTCGAGCCGCGGCGCACCTCGGCACTCTCCTTCCTGGTCCAGGTCGCGGCCATCGCCGTGCTGGCGCGCGCCGACCAGCCGGCCGTGATCTACGGCGCCTGCGCGATCTACGGCTTCTCGGTCGGCAACAACATCACGCTGTCGCCCCTGATCATCCAACGCGAGTTCGCCGCCGCCGACTTCCCCGCCATCGTCGCACTGTCGACGGCGGTGGTGCAGATCCTCTACGCCTTCGGTCCCGGCCTGCTCGGCGTCCTGCGCGATGCCTTCGGCGGCTACGGCGTGCCGCTCGCCGTGTGCCTGGGGCTGAACCTCGCCGCCTCCGTCGTGATCCTGATGCGGCCCCGCCATCTCAGCCCCCATCTCAGCCCAGGAACTTGAGCTTGTTGATGACCTTGTCGATCACCTTGCGGGGGCCGTGCACGCCGATGCCGACGAAGTCGAGCGCCTCGGCGTCGGCCGCCGCGACGGCGGCGCGGTTGTCGGCGTCGTTGGTGGTCTTGAACATCGCGTCGATATAGATCGCCGGCCGCAGCGCCCGTGATAGGGCGCGCTGATGGGTGCGACGCAGTTCGTCGAGCGAGGCGCCGTAGACGAACACCGGCTCGCGCACCAGGGCGCTGTAGAAACGGCCGGCGCCGTCGACATAGGGCTCGCCCGCCATCTCGGGATTGCCGGCCATCAGGCCGCCGGTCAGGAAGGCCGCGACATTGGCGACCTGCCAGGCGGCAAGGTCGGTGCGCAGGATCAACGCGGTCTTGGTGTCGTAGATCATGTGCCCCATATCAGGCATGCTGCCGGGAGGCGTCTTGAACGTTTGTGCATGGTGAACGACCGCATCCGCTTCGACGAACCGCGCTCGGGCGTGCAGCGCCTGGCGGCGCGCTTCGGCGGCCATGCCTACGACACCCATCGCCACGAGACCTACGGCGTCGGCCTGACCCTGTGGGGCGCGCAGTCGTTTCACTATCGCGGCGCGCTGCGGACCAGCCGCGGCGGCCAAGTCATGGTGCTGCACCCCGACGAGGCGCATGACGGCCACGCCACGGTAGACGCCGGCTTCGCCTATCGCATGCTCTATGTCGATCCGGCCGCGGTGTCGGCGGCGATCGGCGGCAACCCGCCCTTCGTGCCCGAGGTCGTGGCCGACGATGCCGTGCTGGCCGACCTCCTGCGCGAGGCCTTCGCCGATTTCCCGCAATCGCTGGAACCGCTGGCCATCGACGCCGTGGTCGAGCGCCTGGCCGCGCGGCTGGCGGCGCGCAGCGACGACCGGCCACCCGCCCGCCGCACGACCGTCGCCCACCGCGCCGTGGGCCGCGCCCGCGACTTCCTGGCGGCCGAGGCGCATCGCACCGTGGCGTCGGAGGAACTGGAGAAGGTGACCGGGCTCGACCGCTTCGCGCTGTCCCGCCATTTCCGCGCCGCCACCGGCACCTCGCCGCATCGCTACCAGGTCGGCCGGCGGCTGGCCCGGGCGCAGAAGATGATCGCCGAGGGCGTCGCCCTGTCGGACGCGGCGGCGGCCACCGGCTTTGCCGACCAGAGCCACCTCACCCGGCATTTCGCCGCCCGGTTCGGTCTGACGCCCGGCCGCTGGGCGACCCTGGCGCGACAAAGCTGAGGGAACCTTTCGCGGGCTGGTTCGTTTTGGTTCAGATGAACGGGAGACGGCCATGACCCCCATCACCTTCTCCGCATATCGCGAACCCCGTCGCACCGCCTGAGCACGATCGCGGACTACGCCTTGATCGGCGACTGCCGGACGGCGGCCCTCGTCTCGCGCGCGGGCTCGATCGCCTGGCTGTGCCTGCCCGACTTCTCGAGTCCCTCGATCTTCGCGGGCCTGCTCGATGCAGCGCGCGGCGGCGCATGCTCGTTGCGGCCGCGCGACCCCTTCTTCAGCGTCGAGCGGCGCTACGTCGAGCGCACGGCCGTGCTCGAGACCGATTTCACCACCGACACCGGCAGCGCCCGCCTGATCGATCTCATGCCGATCGACGACGGCGGGCGCTCGCTGCGGCCCATGCGCGAGGTGCTGCGCGCGATCGAAGGCATGGAAGGCACGATCGAGATCGAGCTCCGGCTCGACGTGCGGCCCGACTATGCCCGCCGCAGCCTGCAGCCACGCAAGCGCGGTCGGCTCGGCTGGGTCTATCTCTGGGGCGACGAGGTGCTGGCCGTGCACACCGACATCGCGCTGCGGCTGGAGGACGGTGCCCTGGTCGGCACGGCCGTCCTCGGCTCGGGCGAAAGGCGCTATCTCAGTCTCGCCTACACCAAGGGCGATCCCGCCGTCCTGCCGCCGCTCGGCCGTAACGCCGAGGAGCGCATCGCCGACACGATCGACTGGTGGCGCGACTGGGCAGGCCGCTGCCGGTACACCGGGCCTTATCGTGACGAGGTGGTGCGCAGCGCCGTGACGCTGAAACTGCTCACCTATGCGCTGTCGGGCGCGATCGTCGCGGCGCCGACGACGTCGCTGCCCGAAGCGATCGGCAGGAGCCGCAACTGGGACTACCGCTATTGCTGGCTGCGCGACGCGGGCCTCACCACGCAGGCGCTGCTGGCGATGGGCTATCGTGACGAAGCGCTGTCGTTCCTGGGCTGGATGCTGCATGCCACGCGGCTCACCTGGCCCGAGCTGCAGGTCATGTACGACGTGTTCGGCCGCACCCGGCTCGACGAGCAGGAGCTCACCCATCTCGCGGGCTATGCCGCGTCGCGTCCGGTGCGCATCGGCAACGACGCCTATCGCCAGCGCCAGCTCGACATCTACGGCGAGGTCGTGACCGCGGCCTGCGCCGCCCTCGCCGGCAGCGGCCGCCTCGACCGCGAATCGGAGCGCATGCTCGCGGGCCTCGGCGACGTGGTGTGCAGCCAGTGGCGCGAGTCCGATTCCAGCATCTGGGAGGTGCGCGGACCGCTGCGGCACTACACCTTTTCCAAGGTCATGTGCTGGGCGGCGCTCGACGGCCTGCTGAAGCTCAATCGCGACGGCACGCTCGTGCTGCCGCCGGCCAAGGTCGAGACCTTCGAGCGCGAGCGGACGGCGCTCGAGCAGGCGATCGAGCGGCGCGGTTTCAACACCAACCTCAACAGCTATGCCAGCGTCCTCGACGGCGACAAGGTCGACGCCTCGCTGCTCCTGATGGCCTGCATCGGCTACAAGGACGCAGGCGATCCGCGCATGCGCGCCACCTACGACCTGATCCACCAGCGGCTCGGCCGCAACGGCCTGCTCAATCGCTACGAGCGGTTCGACGGCATCGCCGGCGTCGAGGGGGCGTTCGGCATCTGCGGCTTCTGGGCGATCGACAACCTCGCCAAGCGCGGCGACATCGACGCGGCCGAGCGGCGCTTCCGGCACATGCTCTCCTTTGCCAACGATCTCGGCCTCTACGCCGAGGAGATCGACATCGCCTCGGGCGCCGCGCTGGGCAACTTCCCGCAGGCCTTCACCCATGTCGGCCTGATCAACGCCGCCGTCGCCATCGAGCGGGCGCGCGCATGAACCTCGCCTACGAAGTGCTGTGGGGCCTTCTGGCCACCGTGGCGATGACCGCGGTGCTGCGCGCAAGCCAGGGATTCGGCTGGTCACGGCTCAGCCTCCCCCTGCTGGTCGGCACATTCCTCACCGGCCAGCGCGATCGCGCGGTGCTGTGGGGCTACCTGCTCTATGTCGTCGGCGGTTGGCTGTTCGCCTTCCTCTACTTCATGCTGTTCGACAGCATCGGCGTCCATACGTGGTGGTTCGGCGTCCTGGCCGGGCTGGTGCACGGCCTGTTCCTGCTGGTCTGCGTCCTGCCCCTGCTGCCGTTCGTCCATCCGCGCATGGCCTCTGAGTATCACGGCGTGACGGCACAAAGGCAGCTCGAGCCGCCGGGCTTCCTGGCGGTGAACTACGGCTACGGCACGCCGCTCACCACGCTCGCCGCGCAGGCTCTCTACGGCGCGGTGCTGGGCGCGTTCGTGCAGCTTGCCGGTTAGAAGGCGTCGAGCGGAAAGCATCCGTCGTCGCCGAGCTTCGTCGTCGACAGCCAGCCGCGGCGCGTGCCGGCCAGCGTCGACCCCATCATCGTGCGCAGGCCCGGGACATGGCAGGCCGGCCCCATGACGGCGTCGCGCAGCCAGCCGAGCGGCGCCAATCGTGATTGGAAGAACGGCGTCAGGAGATGGCTGGCGTTGCGGTAGTAGCGCACGGGCGGCACGCGGCAGCGCTCGAAGCGCAGGAAGGCGGAGAGGAGATCGGGCGCCTCGGCCAGCGTTTCGGCCAGCACCCAGGCATCCATCAGGCCGAGATTGGCGCCCTGCCCCAGCTGCGGGCTGGTGCCGTGCGCGGCGTCGCCGATGAACAGCACGGGGCCCGCGTTCCAGTGGGTCAGGGCGACATGGCGATAGGTCGCCCGCGCGAAGTCGCCGGCCGCGGCGGCGTGATCGATGATCGGCGCTGCCTCGGGCCACAGCGCCGTCGCGGCGCGGCGCCAGGCGGCGAGGTCGATGGTCTTGCTGCGACCGAGCGCCCGCATGGGCATGCTCCAGTAGATCGTCACCTCGTCCTGTCCGTGCCTTGGGCCGATCGGCAGCAGACCCATCATGAGCGTAGTGCCGCGCACGCGCTGGCGCAGCAGGCCCGCCGCGCCGATGCCGGCGAGATCGGGCGCGGTGGTCCACATGCAGCCCCAGGGATAGATCGGCGCGCGCGCGTGCGGGATCAGCCGCGAGCGCAGCGCGGAGTGCGCGCCATCGGCCGCGACGATGAGATCGAACGGGCCGTGGCGTGCGCCGTTCTCCTCGACGAGATGCGTCTGGTCGACGTCGACGATCTCCGCGCCCGTGACCAGCTTGGCCGTCGATTTGCCGAGGCGGGCGTGCAGCAGGTCGAACAGCGTGGCGCGCGGGATGCCGACGGCGAAGGCGAGCGGATGCAGGTCGGCGTAGCGAAGGTCGAGGATCGAGCGGCCGCGATGGGTGCGCGCCTCGAGCCCGGCGATGCGCGCGCCGCCCGCGATCGCGGCGTCGGCGAGCCCGAGCTGGCGCAGCACGGCGAGACCGGTCGGCTGCAGCAGCAGGCCGGCGCCGACCGGCTGCGGCTGGGTGAACCTTTCGTAGATCGTGACGCGGTGGCCCGTGTCGGCGAGCAAGGTCGCGGCGGCCTGGCCCGCCACGCCGCAGCCGACCACGGCGATATCGAGGGGGCCGAGGAACCTGGTCACTGTCACAATATAACCAAAGTTATCTTTGCTTGTAAGGAAAAAGCGGCACTGAGGCCGCTTCTTCGCTGGGGGCGCGCCACTCCAGTGGCGCGTCTTTCATGCTCTTCTGGACCGCGAGCCTCCGGCTCGCTCATGAGCGCGCAGGATGCGCGCGGTCCGGAAGACTATGACGCGCCCCCAGCAAGGATTACAGCCCGCCGTTCACCACCAGGCACTGGCCCGAGACATAGTCGCTGTCGGGGCTGCAGAAGAGGTAGACCGAGCCGGCCGCCTCTTCCGGCAGGCCGCCGCGGCCGAGCGGGATCATCTGGTTCATGGCGGCGATGCGGCCGCCCTGCACGCCGATCTTGACCTTGCGGCCCTGCACC
>JACPOB010000123.1 GCA_016185145.1 Rhodospirillales bacterium
GATCCTCGAGGCGTACCTCAAGCAGAAGGGCGTCAAGCAGGAAGACATCATGATCAACTACACGCCGTTCGGTCACTCCGACTGGCAGTCGATCGTGGCGGAGATCAAGAAGTTCGGCTCGGCCGGCAAGAAGACGGCCGTCGTGTCGACCATCAACGGCGACGCCAACGTGCCCTTCTACAAGGAGCTGGGCAACGCCGGCATCAAGGCCAAGGACATACCGGTGGTGGCCTTCTCGGTCGGCGAGGAAGAGCTCGCCGGCATCGACACCAAGCCGCTGCTCGGCCATCTCGCGGCCTGGAACTACTTCCAGTCGGTGAAGAACCCGAGCAACGAGGCCTTCATCAAGGCCTGGCAGACCTTCACCAAGAATCCGAAGCGCGTGACCAACGATCCGATGGAAGCCCATGTGATCGGCTTCAACATGTGGATCGAGGCGGTGAAGAAGGCCGGCACGACGGACTCCGACGCGGTGATCGACGCCATGATCGGCATCACGGTGCCAAACCTGTCGGGTGGCTACTCGGCGATGATGCCGAACCACCACATCACCAAGCCCGTCCTGATCGGCGAGATCCAGGGCAACGGCCAGTTCGACACGGTGTGGCAGACCCCGGGCCTCGTGGTTGCGGAGGAGTGGTCGCCCTACCTGCCGGACTCCAAGGACCTGATCGCCGATTGGCGCAAGCCCATGAACTGCGGCAACTTCAACGTCGTCTCGGGCAAGTGCGGCGGCAAGGGTAAGTAGCCCGGAGTTCACTCAACTCACAGGCGCGGGGCGACTTTCGAGTCGTCCCGTTCTGATCTTGGGGTTATTCGTAAAAGTCATGCTTTTTCTGCGCCTGCTAGCGGGGGTGTCGTCGGCGCTGGCCGCGGTGTTGATCACCGCGACTGCCTGGGCTGCCGATCTTCCGGCCCTCGTCAACAATCTCACCATCGGCGGCTTCGGCGACCGCGAGACGGCGATCGGCGCTCTGGCGGCGTCCGGCGACGCGCGGGCGGCGCCGATTCTCGAGGCGCTGGGCGCAGGCCAGCTCTATGTCCGCAAGTCCGACAACGCCGTCGTCATCGGCAAGGGCAGCGGCACGCTCACCTTGGAGGACGCCATCACCGGCAAGCCGGCCGGCACGGGCAGCGAGGGCGAGCTCGACCGCGTGCGTGTCAACAACCGCCTGCGCGGCGTCATCGAGGCGGCAGTGGGCTCGCTCACCTTGATGAGCCCTGATGCCCGGGTGCGCCGCGGTGCGGCCGACTCGCTCTTCAAGCGTCCCGATCCGGCGGCGCTGACGGCGCTCGATACCGCGATCGCCGCCGAGAAGGACCCGCGCATCAAGACGGCTTTTCAGGAGGCGCGTGCCGCCGTCGTGCTGGCTTCCGATGCTTCGAAGCCGGACAAGCTCGCAGCCCTCGAGGTCGTGCGAGAGAAGGGCAATCGCGATGCGCTGAGCGTGCTGCAGGCAGCGATCAACTCCCAGTCCGATCCCGAGGTGAAGGCCGCAGCCACCGCCGCCGCCGCCTCGGTGCGCCAGACGCTGGCGGCCTGGGAGGCCGCGCAGAACGTCTGGTACGGCATCTCGCTGGGCTCGGTGCTGTTGCTGGCGGCGATCGGCTTGGCCATCACCTTCGGCACCATGGGCGTGATCAACATGGCGCATGGCGAGATGGTCATGCTGGGCGCCTACACGACCTTCGTGGTGCAGGACATCATCCGCACCTCGGCGCCGCATCTGTTCGACGCGTCGCTGGTGATCGCCCTGCCGCTGGCCTTCGTGGTCGCCGGAGCCGTCGGCATCGCCATCGAACGCGGCATCATCCGTTTCCTGTACGGCCGTCCGCTCGACACCTTGCTCGCCACCTGGGGCCTGTCGCTGGTGCTGCAGCAGGCCGTGCGCTCGATCTTCGGCCCGTCCAATCGCGAGGTCGGCGCGCCGTCCTTCATGTCGGGCGCCTTCCAGGTCGGGCAGATCACCGTCACCTACGGCCGCCTGTGGATCGTGGTCTTCTCGCTCCTGGTGTTCGTCACCCTGATCCTGGTGCTGCGCAAGACCCCGCTCGGCCTCTACATGCGCGCCGTCACCCAGAACCGGCCGATGGCCTCGGCGATGGGCATCCGGACACCGCGCGTCGATGCGCTGACCTTCGGCCTCGGTTCCGGCATCGCCGGTCTCGCCGGCGTGGCGCTGAGCCAGATCGACAATGTCAGCCCCAACCTCGGCCAGGGCTACATCATCGATTCCTTCATGGTCGTGGTGTTCGGCGGCGTCGGCAATCTCTTCGGCACCCTGGTCGGCGCCACGGCGCTCGGCATCGTCAACAAGTTCCTGGAGCCCTATGCCGGCGCCGTGCTGGGCAAGATCCTGGTGCTGGTGTTCATCATCCTGTTCATCCAGCGCCGGCCGCGCGGCCTGTTCGCGCTGAAGGGTCGGTCAGTAGAATGATCACGCGCTTCCTCTGGCAGGGCATGGGCCCCAGCCTGCGCGCCGGTGTGCTGTTCGTACTGGCGATCGGCATCATCCTGCCGCTCTTGAACCAGCTCATGCCGGCCGGCAGTGCGCTCTATGTCCCGGCCTGGGTGATGCAGCTCGTCGGCAAGTATCTCTGCTTCGCCTCGCTCGCGCTCGCCGTCGACCTCGTCTGGGGCTTCTGCGGCATCCTCACGCTGGGCCACGCCGCCTTCTTCGCGCTGGGCGGCTACTGCATGGGCATGTATCTGATGCGCCAGATCGGCAGCCGCGGCCAGTACGGCAATCCGCTGCTGCCCGACTTCATGGTGTTCCTGAACTACAAGGACAACGGCATGACCGACTTCAAGGACATACTGGGCTTCTCCGTGCAGTCCGATGCGACGCGTGCGGCACTGTGCTTTGCCTCGGCTTTGGCGCTGGCGATCTTCCTGGTGATCTCGGGCGCCGTCGTCGGCTCGCGCTTCGGCAAGGCGCTGACGGCGGTGCGCGACGCCGAGAGCCGCATGCGCTTCCTGGGCTACCGGGTCGAGGGCTACAAGCTCTTCGTCTTCGTGCTGTCGGCGGCGATGGCGGGCGTCGCGGGCGCGCTCTACGTGCCGCAGGTCGGCATCATCAATCCCAGCGAGTTCTCGCCAGGCAACTCGATCGAGGCGGTGCTGTGGGTCGCCGTCGGCGGCCGCGGCACGCTGATCGGACCGGTGATCGGCGCCTTCGCCGTCAACTTCGGCAAGACCTACCTGACCGGCGCGCTGCCCGAGGTCTGGCTGTTTGCGCTGGGCGCGCTGTTCATCGCTGTCACGCTGTTCCTGCCCAAGGGCATCGTCGGCCTGTGGTCGCAGATCCGCTCGCGCGGCATCGGGCGCAAGGCGACGAGGGCGCCGGCATGAGCATGACCGAGCACAGGAGCACCTCGGCGCTGCTCTATCTCAGCGGCGTTACCGTTTCGTTCGACGGCTTCAAGGCACTGAACAACCTCTCGCTGCTGGTCGAGCCGGGCGAGATGCGCGCCATCATCGGCCCCAACGGCGCCGGCAAGACCACGATGATGGACGTCGTCACCGGCAAGACGCGACCGGACGAGGGCGAGGTCGTGTTCGACGGCAAGGCCGACCTCACCAAGCTCGACGAGGCCGACATCGCCACCTTGGGTATCGGCCGCAAGTTCCAGAAGCCTACCGTGTTCGAGAACCACACGGTGCGCGACAATCTTCTATTGGCACTGGCCGGCCTGCGCAGCTGGTACAGGCTGCTCCTGGCGACGCCGACCAGGGCCGAGAACAATCGCCTGGACGAGATCCTGTCGATCATCCGCATGGAGCCGCAGCAGCACATGCTGGCGGCGCGTCTCAGCCACGGCCAGAAGCAGTGGCTCGAGATCGGCATGCTGCTCGCCCAGGATCCCAAGCTGCTGCTGGTCGATGAGCCGGTCGCCGGCATGACCGACGTCGAGACCGAGACCACCGCGCAGGTGCTGCGCGAGATCAACAGGACGCATTCGGTCGTCGTGGTCGAGCACGACATGAGCTTCGTGCGCGCGCTCGGCGTCAAGGTGACGGTGCTGCACGAAGGCTCGATGCTGGCCGAGGGCTCGCTCGACCAGGTGAGCGCCGATCCGCGCGTCGTCGAAGTCTATCTCGGGCGCTGACGGCCATGCTCACGGTCCACAACGTCGATCTCTTCTATGGCGCCGCCCAGGCGCTGCGCTCGGTGTCGCTCACCGCCAACATCGGCCGCGTCACCTGCTTGCTCGGCCGCAACGGCGTCGGCAAGACCAGCCTGCTGCGCGCCATCTGCGGCCTGCAGCCGATTGCGTCCGGCTCGATCTCGTTCGACGGCCAGGACGTCTCGCGGCTGCCGCCCTACGACCGCGCGCGGCGCGGCGTGGCCCTGGTGCCGCAGGGCCGCGAGATCTTCCCGCTGTTGACGGTGAAGGAGAACCTCGAGACCGGCTTCGCCCCTGTCGGCCGCGACCACAAGAAGGTGCCGGACGAGGTGTTCGAGCTGTTTCCGGTGTTGCAGTCGATGCTGCGCCGCCGCGGCGGCGACCTGTCGGGCGGCCAGCAGCAGCAGCTCGCCATCGGCCGAGCGCTCACCATGCGGCCGAAGCTTCTAGTGCTCGACGAACCGACCGAGGGCATCCAGCCGTCGGTGATCAAGGATATCGGCCGTGCCATCACCTTCCTGCGCCAGCGCGGCGACATGGCGATCCTGCTGGTCGAGCAGTATCTCGACTTCGCCCACGAGCTCGCCGACGACTTCGCCGTGATGGACCGCGGCGAGATCGTGATGTCGGGAACACGCGAGACCTTCGATACCGAGGCGGTACGCCGTCACATGACGGTGTAGCTGGGAACGCGCCACTCCAGTGGCGCGTCATGATCTTCCGGACCGCGAGCCTCCGGCTCGCTCATGAATCATGAGCGAGCCGGAGGCTCGCGGTCCGGAAGATCATGAGCGGCAAGAGAGTCAGCCTGCTGCCTGCGTACCCCGCACAAGCTTGCCGGGCCGTTCGCCGGTCAGTTCGTCGTTGTGCACTGTCTCGACGCCGGCATTGAAGGTGTGGCGGTAGCCCGCGGCGCGCTGGATCAGGCGGCGACCGCCGGCCGGCAGGTCGTAGACGACTTCGGGCCGCTTGAGCGCGAGTGCATCGAAGTCGATGACGTTGATGTCGGCCTTGTGTCCCGGCGCTAAAAGGCCGCGATCGCAGAGGCCGTAGGCTTCCGCCGTGCCGCGCGTCTGCTTGGCCACCAGGAACTCCAACGAGAGCTTCGGTCCGCGCGTGCGGTCGCGGCCCCACAGGGTGAGCAGCGAGGTCGGCGAGGAGGCGTCGCAGATCACGCCGACATGCGCGCCGCCGTCGGCGACGCCGAGCACGGTGGCCGAGTCGGTGATCATCTCGTGCACCACGTCGAGGCTGCCGTAGGCATAGTTCTCGAACGGCAGCATCAGCAAGCCCTTGCCGTCGCGCGACATCAATTCGTCGAGCGCAACGGCCTGCGGCGTGCGATTGCCGCGCTGGGCGATGGTAGCGATCGAATTGTTGGCGTCCGGCTCGTAGTCGGGCTTGTCGCCCACGGGGAACATCTTGTGAAACGCCTCGGCCATGAAGGCTCGTGGGCCGCCACCGTTCGGTTCTTCGACGAGGCGGCGACGCAGGTCGGCGTCGGCCGCGAGGCGGGCGTAGCGTTCGGCCGGCGAGAGCTTGCGCATCGCAAGCCAGGCCGGATGCGCAGAGAAGGGGTGCGCCGTGGTCTCCAAGCCCATGAGGACGCCGATCGGCCGCGAACCGACCTGCGCATTGGCAAGACGGCCTGCCTTACGCACGCCGTGGATCTGGTCGAGCGTTTCGCGCCACAGCTTGGGCTGGGCATCGACCTGCACCAGGAGGCACGACAGCGGCCGACCGGCGAGGGCAGAGGCCGCTTCCAGCGCTTCGAACTCTCCGGGTCCGAAATCGGAATTGACCTGCAGCACGCCACGGCCGGCGCGTTTCATGCCGGCGGCGATGCCCAAAAGCTCGGCCTCGCGGGCACTGAGCGAGGGCGTGAAGCGGCCGTCCTTGGCCTTGTGCTTGGTGGTGCGCGAGGTCGTGAAGCCCATGGCGCCGGCACGCAGCGCCTCCTCGGTGAGCCGCGCCATCTCCTCGATCTCGCGCTCGTTCGGTACCTCGGCGTGATCGGCGCCGCGATCGCCCATGACGTAGAAGCGCAGCGCGCCGTGCGGCAGCTGCGCGGCGACATCGACGGCGCGGCCCATGGAGGCCAACGCATCGAGATAGTCGGGGAAGGATTCCCAGTCGAACTTCACGCCCTCGTTCAACACCGTGCCGGGGATGTCCTCGACGCCTTCCATCAGGTTGATCAGGTAGGGCGACTTGCCCGGCCGCACCGGCGCGAAGCCGACGCCGCAATTGCCGAACACCGTCGTCGTCACGCCGTGCCAGGAGGAGGGCGTGACGAACGGGTCCCACGTCGCCTGGCCGTCATAGTGCGTGTGAATATCGACGAAGCCCGGCGTCACCATCAGGCCGGCGGCGTCGATCTCGCGCCCGCCTCTGCCGAGCCTGGGGCCGACGGCGGCGATCCTGCCGTCCTGCACGGCGACATCGGTTACACGGCGCGGAGCGCCAGTGCCGTCAAAAACGGTTCCGTTTCGGATGACGAGGTCAAACATGGCCTGAGGATAGGCCGCGGGCCACCGGCCGGTCTATGTTCCCGACCCAGTCAAGCCATCGCGTCCGGGGGACCGACCTTTGCAGAAACCGCTTCTCTTCCAGCCGCTGAAACTGCGCGGCGTCACGGCGCCCAATCGTTGTGTCGTCTCGCCCATGGTGCAGTACCGCGCGACCGACGGTCTGGTGAACGACTACCATCTGGTCCATCTCGGCAAGTTCGCACTGGGCAAGTTCGGCATCGTCTTCACCGAGAACTGCGCCGTCGAGCCGCGCGGCCGCGTCACCCAAGGCGATCTCGGCCTGTGGGACGACGCCCAGATCGAGAGCCACAAGCGGCTGGTGCGCTTCCTGAAGCAGGAAGGCTCGCTCGCCGCGACCCAGATCACCCATTCCGGCCGCAAGGGCTCGACGCCGCGCTCGTTCGACAAGCCGGGCCAGCTCGGCCCTGAGGGTGCGGGCTGGCAGAAGTGGCAGGTCGTCGGCCCCTCCGATCTGCCCGCCGCCGACGGCTACATGGTGCCGCGCCAGCTCGACCACGCCGACATCGACGATCTCGTCAAGAAGTTCGGCGAGGCGGCCAAGCGCGCCGATGCCGCGGGTTACGACGTGATCGAGATCCACGGCGCGCACGGCTATCTGCTGGCGCAGTTCCTGTCGCCGATCAGCAACAAGCGCAACGACCAGTATGGCGGCGACCGCGCCGGCCGCATGCGCTTCCCGCTCGCCGCCGCGAAGGCGGTGCGCGAGAGCTGGCCCGCGCACAAGCCGATGTTCATCCGCGTGTCGGCGGTCGACGGTGCGGGCGGCTGGGAGGTCGAGGACACCGTGGCCTTCGCCCAGGCGCTGAAGGAGCTGGGCGTCGACGTGATCGACGTTTCGTCGGGCGGCCTCACCGGTCTTTCGACCGCGCTGCCGGTCAAGCGTACGCTGGGCTTCCAGGTGCCGTTCTCCGCCGCGGTGAAGCGCCAGGCCGGCATCTCGACCATGGCGGTCGGCCTGATCCTCGACGGTCCGCAGGCCGAGGCCATCCTGCAGGCGGGCGACGCCGACCTGATCGCGATCGGCCGCCAGGCGCTCTATGACCCGTTCTGGGCCGTGCACGCGGCGCAGGAGCTGGGCTGCGACAGCGACTTCGAGATGTGGACGCCCGAATACGGCTGGTGGCTCGACAAGCGCAAGAACAACCTCGCCAGTTTGAAGAAGTAAGACACGGGAAACGCAAGATGACAGGCATTCTGGCCGGCCTTCGCATCGTCGAGGGCTCGGCGTTCATTGCTGCTCCCCTGGGCGGCATGACCTTGGCGCAGCTCGGCGCCGACGTGATCCGGTTCGACGACATCAAGGGCGGGCTCGACAGCGACCGCTGGCCGATCACCAAGGACGGCCGGTCGATCTACTGGGCCGGCCTCAACAAGGGCAAGCGATCGATCGCCGTCGACCTGCGCAACCCGCACGGCCGCGAGCTTCTCTCGGCGCTGATCACCGCGCCGGGCGAGGGCGCGGGCATCTTCTCGACCAACATGCCGGCGCGCGGCTGGCTTTCCTACGAGGATCTGTCGAAGAAGCGCGCCGACCTGATTGCGCTCAACATCGTCGGCGCGCGCGACGGCAGTGCCCATGTCGACTACACGGTGAACGCCATCACCGGCTTTCCCATGGTGACCGGGCCGGTCGGCCATGACGGACCGGCGAATGCCGTGGCGCCGCCCTGGGACCTCGCCACGGCCTATGCCGGCGCGCTCGCCATCGTTGCCGCCGAGCGCCATCGCCGCATGACGGGCCACGGGCAACGCATCGTGTTGCCGTTGCAGGACATGGCGTTGGCCGCCACCTCGGCGCTGGGCTATATCGGCGAGGCCGTGGTCAACGACGTCGACCGCCCGCGTTTCGGCAACGAGATCTTCGGCACCTTCGGCCGCGACTTCAAGACCAAGGACGGTCGCTTCGTCATGATCTGCATCTTCTCCGACCGCCACGTCGATGCCCTGGCCCAGGCCGGCGGCTTTGGCGAGGCCTTCAAGAAGATCGAGGCGACCAAGGGCGTCGACCTCAAGACCGACGCCGGCCGCTGGACCGCGCGCGCCGAGCTGTGCGCCGTCATCGAGCCCTGGGTGGCGGGGCAGACCGCCGCCGAGGTCAGCGCGGCGCTGAAGAAGGCCGGAGCGCTCTGGGCGCCTTATCAGAGCTTCCGCGAGCTCGCGGTCGACAAGGCCAACGTGCTCGACAACCCGATGTTCACCGTGCTCGACCAGCCGGGTATCGGCCGCTATCCGGTGGCGGCGACGCCTTTCCAGTTCGGCGCCTTCGAGCGCCAGCCGCCGGGCGTCGCACCAGCCTTGGGGCAGCATACGGACGAGATCCTGTCGAGCATCCTGGGGCTCTCCGATCGCGAGATCGGCAAGCTTCATGATGACAAGGTTGTTGGTGGACCAAGGTAAGGTTCTCATTCCCAAGCCGGAACGGGCATAATGGCGGCGCATGCCCTCTACCGGACCTCGCCCTGTCGCCGTCGAACTCAATGCAGTGCTGGTGGCGCTGATCGACGATGAGCCGCAGGTCCTGACCCTGGAGGACGGCGCCTTGCTGCCGTCCGGCCCGTTCGAGGGCGATCATCCGACCCTGCAGGCCGGCGTGCGCGCCTGGATCGAGCGGCAGACCCATCATCCGCTGGGCTATCTCGAGCAGCTCTATACCTTCGCCGACCGCTACCGCGAATCGACGATGGGCTATCGCATCGTCTCGATCTCCTACCTCGGTCTGACGCGCGAGCGCGCCGCTGCCGGCCAGCACGAGCCGGGCTGGCAGAGCTTCTATCGCTATTTCCCCTGGGAAGATTGGCGACAGGGCCAGCCGAAAGTGCTGGCTCGCGCGGTCCTGCCACGGCTCAAGAGCTGGATCGATACGGCGGCCAACGACGCCAGGCGCCGGCGCCGGCAGAGAGTGGAAGGCAATTTCGACGTTTCGGCGTGGAACGAGGAGCTGATGTTGCAGCGATACGAGCTGCTCTATGAAGCGGGGCTGGTGCCTGAAGCCGGCCGCCCGCGCAAGCCTGTCGCCGACCCCGTGCCAGGCGAGCCGATGCGCTACGACCATCGCCGCATTCTCGCCACCGGCATCGCCAGGCTGCGCGCCAAGATCAAATACCGGCCGGTCGTCTTCGAGCTGATGCCGCCCGATTTCACCCTGGGGCAGCTCCAGCGCGCCGTCGAGGCGCTGGCGGGCCGTCCGCTGCACAAGCAGAACTTCCGCCGCCAGGTCGAGCAGCAGGGCCTGGTCGAGGAGACCGGCGCCATGACCACCGGTACCGGGGGCCGACCAGCCAAACTCTATCGTTTCCGGCGCGAGATCGTGCTCGAACGCGCGGTCGCTGGCTCCAAGCTTCCTCTTGCGCGCTCTTAGTTGCGCGGCACAGCGCTTTCGACGGATTGGGCGGGTGAGACGCGGTCTGTTGGTGCACGACTGCCGGCAACGCGGCGCGGGCAACGACGGGCCCCCGAGGCGTCATCTGGCGATGAGCCACTATAGGTACCTTCACTTCTGCGTACGCCCGGAGCGGGGCTTCGCTCGCTCGATCTTCGGTTTGTGCAACTGCTGCTCAAAGAACCAACTGGCCAGCAGGTATCCAACCGAGCCGATGATCGTTCCGGCTACAACACGTCGCCGCCACTTCGGTTTCGGGTCGTCCGGTACCGGCTCGTCGTTGAGCCGATGGATTTGTGCTGCGTAGCCTCGCGCACGCTGATCGTCACTCGAATGGAGGACTTGATCCTTCATCGTGACCTCCCGCTCAGCTGTTACGGGTCACCGGTCCTCCCATCATACAGATCACAGTCGGGTGCCTTTGCAAATGTGCTGTCCGCTCGCGGACGCGCCGCCGAAAGATCTCTGCATTCATAGGCCAGTTTCCATCCGGATAGGATGACCTTTCCGCCGGTCCCTTCACCCCGGCCTGCACCCTATGGGTGGGCCTCGCTCCAACTTCGGACAGTTACGCCGTTGGCGCTACCGCATCGCCGTGATGGCGAGGCAGAGGCCGGCGCCCGTCTGGAGGCAAGCGACCGGACTGCCGCGTGCGGTGTCTGCCGCGGCCCTTGGTCTCGGATCGGCACATAGCGAAATGCTCACAGTGAGCACCCCTTGACTCCTCTTATGCTCATACTTAGCATTTATATACTCAAATTGAGCATATAGGTGTTTCATGACCGCCATCGCACCAGCCAGCCAGCTCTATGAACGGGTGAAGTCGGTGATCCTGCCGGCCGAATGGTCGGAATTCGCGCCCGATGTCGATGCCATCAACCGGCTGAAGCGCGAGAAGAACGCCGTCATCCTGGCGCACAACTACCAGACGCCCGAGATCTTCCACGGCGTGGCCGACATCGTCGGCGACAGCCTGGCGCTCGCCCGCGAAGCCATGAAGGTCGACGCCGACGTGATCGTGCTGGCGGGCGTCCATTTCATGGCCGAGACCGCCAAGCTCCTCAATCCGGCCAAGCGCGTGCTGATCCCCGACCTGCGCGCCGGTTGCTCGCTCGCCGAATCGATCACCGCCGAGGACGTCCGCCTGCTGCGCCAACGCTGGCCCGGCGTGCCGGTCGTCACCTACGTCAACACCTCGGCGGCGGTGAAGGCCGAGAGCGACATCTGCTGCACCTCCGGCAATGCCAGGAAGATCGTCGAGAGCCTCGGCGTGCCGAAGGTGATCATGCTGCCCGACGAATATCTCGCGCAGAACATCGCTCGTGAAACCAATGTCGAGATCATCACCTGGGCCGGTCACTGCGAGGTCCACGAGCGCTTCTCGGCTGCCGACGTGCGCCAGCTGCGTGCCGGCCATCCCGGCGTCGTCGTGCTGGCCCATCCCGAGTGCCCGCCCGAGGTCGTGGCCGAGGCCGATTTCGCCGGTTCCACCGCGGCGATGGCCGACTATGTCTCGCGCGAGCGGCCGGGCCGCGTCGTGCTGATGACCGAATGCTCGATGAGCGACAACATCGCTGCTCTCAATCCAGGCATCGACTTCGTGCGGCCCTGCAATCTCTGCCCGCACATGAAGCGCATCAGCCTGCCCAAGATCCGCCGCGCGCTCGAGACCATGCAGCACGAAGTGACGATCGATCCCGCCGTCGCCGCCGCGGCCCGCCGCGCCGTCGAGCGCATGCTGGCGGTCCGTTAGGGGAGGCGAGCATGCAGACCATGCGTTCGGAGCTTTTGGGCTGCCCCGTCATCATCGGCGGCGGTCTTGCCGGCCTGATGACGGCGCTGCGCCTGGCGCCAAGGCCCGTCATCCTGCTGGCGAAGGTGCCGCTCAACGAGGGCGCGGCATCGGCGTGGGCGCAGGGCGGCATTGCCGCCGCCGTCGGCGAGGACGACCGGCCGGCACTGCACGCCGCCGACACCCTGGCGGCCGGCGACGGTCTTAGCGATCCTACCGTCGTCAATCGCATCGCCGCGGCGGCGCCCGCCGCCATCATCGAGCTCGAACGCCGCGGCGTGGTGTTCGACCGCGATCCGGCCGGCCGCCTGGCGCTCGGCCTGGAAGCGGCGCACGCCCGGCGCCGCATCGTCCACGTCGCAGGCGACGGCACGGGAGCCGCGATCATGCGTGCTCTGGTCGCCGCCGTGCAGGCCACGCCTTCGATCACGGTGATCGAGGGACTGGAAGCCCGCCGCCTGCTGGTCGACGACCGCGGCGTCGCCGGCGTGCTGGCGGCGGGTCCCTCCGATGCTTGCCTGCTGCCGACCCGGCGGGTCGTGCTGGCGACCGGCGGCCTGGGCGGCCTCTACGCTCATACGACCAATCCGCTCGGCGCCATCGGCCAGGGTCTGGCACTGGCGGCGCGGGCCGGCGCGGCGCTGGCCGACATGGAGTTCGTGCAGTTCCACCCCACGGCGCTGGATGTCGAGCTCGATCCCATGCCGCTGGTCAGCGAAGCCGTGCGCGGCGAGGGCGCGGTGCTGGTCGACGGGACCGGCGCCCGCTTCATGGCTGGCAAAGGCCGCGGCGAGCTCGAGCCGCGCGACGTCGTCTCGCGCGCCGTGGCGGCGCACATCGCGGCCGGCCATCGCGTCTTCCTCGATGCCCGGCCGGCGCTCGGCGCGGATTTCGTAAAACATTTCCCGGGCATCACGGCGCGCTGCCGTGCCGCCGGCATCGATCCCGTGCGCCAGCCCATCCCCGTGCGGCCGGCGGTGCACTACCACATGGGCGGCATCGCGGTGGACGCCGAGGGCCGCAGCACGATCGAGGGCCTGTGGGCCTGCGGCGAGGCGGCGGCAAGCGGCCTGCACGGCGCCAATCGCCTGGCCAGCAACTCGCTGCTCGAGGCCGTGGTCATGGCGAGCGCCGTGGCCGACAGCCTCGGCAACATCGAGCCGGCGCCCTTGCCCGCGGCGCGGCCGGTCGCGTTGCCGGCGGCGCCCGATGTGACGGCGCTGCGCGGTCCGATCAGTGAGAGGCTGGGCGTCGTGCGCGACCGTGCCGGCCTGGAGCGGGCGGTCGAACACCTGCAGCCGCTCGCCTTCAGCGGCGGCGGCGCGGCCGATCCGGCGCTGGTCGCCCTGATGATCGCGACGGCAGCCCTCGCGCGCGAGGAAAGCCGTGGCGGCCACTGGCGCGCCGACTTCCCGCAGACCTCTCCCGCCTGGGCGCGCCGGCTGGTCCAGCGCGTCCATGACACCGGCACCCGGCTCGTCTGCCGCGCCGTGCCGCTTTCCACTGTCCTAGAACCTCTCGTCGCCGGAGCCTGAGCCATGACGCTTTCACCCTTGCCCACCCTGATGATCGAGGCGCCGGTGCGCGCCGCCCTGCTGGAGGATCTCGGCCGTGCCGGCGACCTCACCACCGACGCCATCGTGCCGGCCACGCTGCGTGCCGAGACGGCTTTGGTGGCGCGCCAGGCAGGCGTCATTGCCGGCCTCGATGCGGCGTCGCTGGCCTTTCGCCTTGTCGAGCCGGCGATCCAGGTCCGCATCGAACGGCCCGACGGCAGCCGCGTGAAGCCGGGCGACCGCGTCGCCACGATCGTCGGACCGGCGCGCGGCATGCTGACCGCAGAGCGCGTGGCGCTGAACTTCCTGGGGCATTTGAGCGGCGTCGCGTCGGCGACGGCGACCCTGGTCGAGGCGGTGCGCGGCCACAAGGCGGGCATTTGCTGCACGCGCAAGACCATGCCCGGCCTGCGCGCCCTGCAGAAATACGCCGTGCGCGCCGGCGGGGGCGTCAATCATCGCTTCGGCCTCGACGATGCCGTACTGATCAAGGACAACCATGTCGCCGCGGCGGGTGGCGTCGCGGCGGCGATCCGCGCCGCGCGCGCCGGTGTCGGCCATCTCGTCAAGATCGAGGTCGAGATCGATCGCCTCGACCAGCTCGACGAGGCGTTGACCGAGAAGGCGGACGCGGTGCTGCTCGACAATATGGGCCCCGATCTCCTCGCCGAAGCCGTACGCCGCATCGACGGCCGGGCCATTGCCGAGGCCTCGGGTCGCATAACGCCCGCGACCGCGCCGGCCATCGCGGCGAGCGGCGTCGATCTCATATCGGCCGGCTGGCTGACCCACAGCGCGCAGGTGCTCGATATCGGCCTGGACTGGCAGCGCATGCGGGATGTCGACGCACGGCTGACGGCGGCCTGACCGCTTCGGTCGGCGCCGAATTGTAGGTCATGCGTTGGAGACTATCTCCAGGGCATGACCCAGCAGGCCTTTCGCTGTCCGGCGACGGGATCGTACCCGTCGCTGTTCGTCCGCCGCCGGCCGCGCGCCGGCGCACCGCCGGTGCTCTACGTCCATGGCGCCACCTTTCCGTCGGCTCTCTGTCGGTCGGCTTCGATTTCGGCGACGGCTCGCGGCTCGACGACTGGACCGCGCGCGGCTTCGACGCCTGGGCTTTCGACTTCGCGGGCTTCGGCGACAGCGATCGCTATCCGGAGATGGGTGAACCGGCCGACCGTCATGCGCCGCTCGGCCGCGCGCCCGAGGCGGCGCTGCAGGTCGCGTCATCGGCTCGAGGCTGGCACCCACCTGATGCATCTCGAAACCGGCCGTCGCGTCCTCTATGAAGCCGTGGGGGGCGCCTTGAAGGGAGACGAGCCATGATCGCCGTCATTTTCGAAGTGTGGCCGGCCGACGGCCACAAGCAGACCTATCTCGACATCGCCGCCTCGCTGCGCGCCGAGTTGCAGACGATGGATGGCTTCATCAGCATCGAGCGCTTCCAGAGCCTGACGGATGAGACCAAGCTTCTGTCGCTGTCCTTCTGGCGCGACGAGGCGGCGGTCGCGGCGTGGCGCAACGTCGAGCACCATCGCGCCGCGCAGAAGCGCGGCCGCGAGGGCGTGTTCCGTGACTATCGACTGCGCATCGCCAGTGTGGTGCGCGACTACGGCATGACGGAGCGGGCCGAGGCACCGGCCGATTCACGCGCCACCAATGGCTAGGCAATGTCCGCTCTGCCCTCGCCAGGCGCGACGTGGCCGTCGGGCAATACTTGATAGGTGCCGACATTCGGCCGATGCTATTGGCAACAGTGGTTCTCCGGAGAAGTGAGGAGCCAGATCATGAGCGCTGCTGCGTCGAGGATCCCCGCCCAGGCCATGAAGATCGAGAAGGTCAAGGAGCACATCGGCGCCATTGTCACCGGTATCGACGTTGCGCGGCCCATCGACAGCGCGACGCGGAAGAAGCTTTACGACGCGGTCGTCGACAACGTGGTCCTCGTGATTCGTGGGCAAGAGCATCTCACGCCGGGCCAGTTGCAAGCCGCCGGAGAAATGTTCGGCGAGCTGATGGAGGACCAGAACCGGCGCTATCTGGTTGACGGCTTTCCGTTGATCAGTGTGCTCGACAACCGTCACACGGACAGCAAGGGCCAGCCGGCGAAAGTCGGCGCCAACGCCACCTGGCACACCGACCACACCAACCAGGAATTGCCGCCCAAGTTCACCATGCTGTATGCGGTGGCAGTGCCGGACAAGGGTGGCGGGACGTCGGTTTGCAACGCGCGCGCCGGCTACGAAGCGCTTCCAGACGACGTGAAACTCAGGATCGTCGACGCGAAGACCGAGAATACGCTGATCAGCAGCGCGCGGATGAAGACCGGCAATCCGGATATCGTGAAGGCCCAGCTCGAGGCCACGAAGCCGCCGACGATACATCCCCTGGTCCGCACCCATCCGGAGACCGGCACCAAGGCCGCGTGGTTTCACAAGGCCAAGACCGAGATGGTGACCGGCATGTCACCCGAAGAAACCCAGGATTTCCTGCAGGATCTGACCGACAGGATCACGCAGCCGCAATTTTGCTATACGCACGAGTACCAAAAGGGCGATCTGCTGATCATCGATGACCGCGCCTCGTTGCATAAAGCCGGCTTCGACTACGATCGCAGCCAGCATCGCCGCCTGTATCGGATGCTGGTGCGTGGCGACCGTCCCTACTGAGAGACGCCGGTTAATTCGCCAATAGGCGGGAAACCCAGGCCGACACCGCGTCGCCGCTGCTCATGTCGTTCTGGACCAGGCCGTCGATCATGAAGGTCGGTGAAACGTGGATGCCGTTCTGACGGGCATATTTCGTATGTCGCTTGACCTCCTGGTCGAGCTTGGGGAGGGCGTAGGCCTCGGCAAGCTTCAGGCCGGAATATTCCTCCACGCGCGCAATGATGTCGGCGGGTGACAACGCGAGAAGGGGCCCGCTGCAATGATCCGCGGGTTCGAACTTGTCGCGGTGAGCGGCGACGCCCGCCAGCACTTTCTTGGCGGCGCCTTTCCCTTCCGGGAGCGTCGAAGCGGCCAGGGCGCACCGCGTGATCACGCCGGAAAAAAGATGCCATGGCTGCGAGTGCAGCCAGATCTTGAGGGTGACGTTGTCGGCGCCCGCTGATTGCAAGGTCTCGTCGAGCTTGCCGAAGGCCTTCGCCGAGAACGGGCAGGTCGGTTCGAGGAATACTTCGAACACCTTCGATCCTTGCCCCCAAGTCAGTGGCTCCGCACGCCACGCCAAATTCTTTTCAACCATGTGTTCATCCTTGGATTGTCTCACAGCGCCGTCATGCCGCCGTCGACGAACAGCAGGGCGCCGGTGACGTAGGAGGCATCGTCGGAGGCCAGAAAAAGGATTGCGGCGGCGACCTCGTCGGCCCTGCCCGGGCGCTTCAGCATGGTGCCTCGTGCCGCCTGGGCGTTGTATTGCTCGATGGTCTCGCCAGCCGCCGCGATGCGGCGCTCATGGAACGGCGTGAAGATCGGCCCCGGACCGACGGCGTTCACGCGAATGCCCTCCGACGAGTGGTCGGCGGCGAGCGCCCGCGTCAGGCCCGCGATTGCGGCCTTGGTCGTGTCATACTGCAGGTTGCCGCCGCCTGCGACGACGGAACGGACGGAGGCGACGTTGACGATGGCGCCGCCCCTATCGCGCCCCTGGTCGAGGCGCATCAGCGGAACGGCCGCCTTGGCGCAGAAGACGTAGCTCATCAGGTTGACGCCGAGGATCTCGTTCCAGCTCGCCGCGCTCGCCTCGTCGACCTTCTCGTATTTGCGGATGCCGGCATTGTTGATGAGGATGTCGAGGCGCCCGAACTGCTGCGCCGCACCGTTGACGAAGGCGAGGCATGCGGCCTCGGAACCAACGTCAGCCTGCGTGAAGGCGACCTTGGCGCCGGTGGCCTCGAGTTCGGTCGCCACGCGGCGGCCGCGGTCGCCGTCGCGATCGCAGAACGCCACGCTCGCGCCCTCGGCGACGAAACGCCTGACCGTCGCCTCGCCGATTCCCGATGCCCCACCCGTCACCGCGGCGACCTTGCCGTCGAGCCTTCCCATGTTCACCGTCCTTCATTGCAAAGTTAGCGTCATTGTCGTCGTATTGCGCTCAGCTGAGTTCCTGGGCGAGTCCGATGAGAAGCCCTTCAGGCCCGCGGATGTAGCAGAGCCGATACGCGTCCTTATATTGGACGACTTCGCCCACGAGCTGTGCGCCGCGCTTGCGGAGCCTTTCGAGCGTCTCGTCGATGTCGTCGACGGCGAACATGACGCGGAGGTAGCCTAGAGCGTTGACCGGGGCGTTGCGGTGATCCGCGACGGCAGGCGGCGTGAGGAAGCGGGACAGCTCGAGCCGGCCGTGGCCGTCCGGCGTGCGCATCATGGCAATCTCGACGCGCTGATCGCCCAGCCCAGTGACACGTCCGGCCCATTCTCCTTCGATCGTGGCCCGCCCTTCGAGCTCGAGGCCGAGCTCGCGAAAGAAATCGATCGTCCCTCCGAGGTCTTCGACGACGATTCCTACGTTGTCCATCCGTTTGAGCGCCATGCGTCCAACCTGCAAGGTGTCGTCTAGTACGACGTCGTCCAACGGGTCTCGAGCGCCGCCTCGATACGGCGGTGCCGCGCCCTGATCACGTCGGCCGGCACGGCGCTGACGAAGGCGTAGAAGGTCCCGTTGCGGATCGCATCGAGCACCCGCTCGCCGACCAGCTTCGGGTCGATGCCGGTCCGCGCCAGACGCTCCCCCAGGACCGCCTCGTCGGTCGGGCGCACCTGCGGGCCGCCGAGGTGATCAGGGCGGTTGCGCGAGCCTAGCGCAATGTTGGTGGCGATCGGACCGGGACACAGCGCGGTCACGCCGACATTCGTGCCTTCAAGCTCGTGCTCCAGCGCCTCCGACAGCGACAGCACGGCGTACTTGCTCATCGAGTACGGACCCTGATTGGTGCCGCGGCGGTTCTGCGTGGCGGCGACCGAGGCGGTGTTGACGATGTGCCCGGCTTCGCCGTGCTTCAGGATCGCCGGCACGAAGTGGCGGATGCCGTGGATGACGCCCCAGACATTGACGCCGATCACGAACGCCCAGTCGGCCGCCGACACATCCACCAGCCGGGTGCCGTGCATCGGCACGCCGGCATTGTTGCAGGCGATGTGGAGCTTGCCGAAGCGACGCTTCCTGCTTCGCGCTGACGCGCTTCGCAGGACAGGCCTTGGCCTGCGAAGCGCGCAGCGCGAAGCAGGCTTGTTGGTGCCGGACAGGCGATGCGCTGCATGCTCCACCGCGTCCTTCTGGATGTCGGCCATCACCACGTTGGCGCCGGCTTCGGCAAGGGCCGTGGCGATGCCGAGGCCGATGCCCGAGGCCGCGCCGGTGACGATGGCTGTCTTGCCTGAAAATTCCATGGCCAATGACCTCCAGAAGCGCCGCGGCGCGCACGTTGATCCGTGCTAGACGACTCCCTCCTGGCGCAGGCGCTTCGCCTCGTCGGGCTCGACCCCGCACAGGGATTCAAGCAGGACGTCGGTGTGCTCGCCCAGCAGGGGCGGACGGCTGACCGCGACTGGCGAATCCGACAATTTGATCGGGCAGCCGACCGTCTGGTAGGTACCGCGGGTCGGGTAATCCACGTCGACGATCATCTCGCGCGCCCTGAGATGCGGATCGGCCAGCACCTCGCCGGTGTCCTGGCAGGCGCCACAGGGAACGCCCGCATCGCCCATCAGGCGCATGACGTCGTGCTTGCTGTGCTGGCGCGTCCACGCCTCGATGATCGCGTTGAGCTCCGTCCGATTGTCCCAGCGCGTTTCCACGGTCTTGAAGCGCGGGTCCTCGGTCAACTCCGGCTGCCCCAGCACTTTCGTCACCGCCGGCCACATCTGCTGCTGGGCGTAAATGTAGACGTAGTCGTTCGGGCCGCCCGGCGCGCAGGCGTAGGTCGTGCCGGGCACGTTGCGCCCGAGCTGATTGCCGGTGCGCGGGCTTGGACCGCCGAAGCGCTGATGGTCGCGCAGGCTCACCCGCACCAGGTTGACGACCGCGTCCTGCATGGACACCTCGACGTGCTGGCCGCGGCCGGTCGCATGGCGCTGCTGCAGCGCCGCCAGGATGCCGATCGCCATGTGCATGCCGGTGCCGGAATCCCCGATCGCCGGATAGACGTAGGTCGGCGGATTTTCGGGGAAGCCGGTGACGCTCATCGCCCCGCCCATGGCCTGGGCGACCGGCTCGAAGCTCTTGAAGCCGCTGTAGGGCCCGTAGGTGCCGAAGCCCTTGATGGTGGCGTAGATCAGCCGCGGGTTGATCTTGCTGAGCGCCTCGTAGCCGAGCCCGAGGCGATCGAGCGCGCCCGGCCCGAAATTCTCCACCAGCACGTCCGACTGGGCGATCACCTTCCGGAACAGGTCCTTGCCTTCGTCGGTCTTGAGATTGAGCGTCAGGCTGCGCTTGTTGGCGTTCAGGATCAGGAAGAACAGGCTGTCGCTGTTCTTCTGGTCGCGCAGGTTCGTCCGCGCAATGTCGCCGCCCTTGGGCTCCTCGAGCTTGATCACGTCGGCCCCGAGGAAGCCCAGGATCTGGGTGCAGGCGGGCCCCGCCTGGTTGTGCGTCATGTCGATGATGCGGACGCCTGACAACGCCTGGTCCATGGTCGCGCTCCTTCTCCCCGCAGCCGCTCATGCTAGTCGGAAGACCGCTGGCGATCACCCCCTTGATGGCAATCCGTGCGCTGGATCAGGTCGGCGCCGGGATGTTCGCCGTCTTGATCACCTTGCGCCAGCGCTCCGTCTCGGACGCCAGGCGCTTGGCGTAGGCCTCGGGCGTGCCGCCGGTGGGGATGTAGCCCAGGCCGGTCAGGCGCTCGCGGACGCTCTCGACCTTGAGCGCCGCGTTGATGGCGGCGTTCCACGAGGCGATGACGTCGGCCGGCGTGCCGGCGGTGGTGGCGACACCGAAATAGACGGCCGCTTCGAGCTCCGGCATGCCGAGCTCGGCGGCGGTCGGCACGCTCGAGACGTTGGCGACGCGCTTAGGCGCGCCGCAGATCAGGCCGCGCATCGTGCCGGCGTTGATCTGCGCATCGACCGGCGTGGTGACATCGACGAACGCCGGGACGTGACCGGCGACGGCATCGCGCAACGCCTCGGCGGCGGCCTTGTAGGGGATGTGCTGCAGCTTGCCGTTGGTCCGGGTGCTTATGAGCTCGCCCCACAGATGGGGCAGGCCGCCGGTGCTCGAGGTCGAGTAGTTGACCGGGCCGGGCTGGGCCTTCACCCATTCGAGGAACTCGGGGAAGGTCTTGGCCGGGTTCTTGGCATTGACCGCCAGCACGCACGGGATGTCGGCGAGCTGCGACACCGTCGCGAGGTCCTTCTGGGGGTCGATCGGCAATTGCATGTTGAAGGCGGGCAGCAGCGCCGCGGTCGTCGTCATCAGCAGCAGGCTGTTGCCGTCGGCCTTGCTCTTGGCGACGTTGACCATGCCGACCATCGTGCCGCCGCCCGGCCGGTTCTCGACGACGATCGTCTTGCCGGTGTCGCTCGCCATGCGTTCAGCGAGGACCCGCGCGGAAGTGTCGGTCGAGCCGCCCGGACCGTAGGGAACGACCAGGCGGACCGTGCTGCCGGGACCCTGGGCGGAGACGGCGCCCGGCAGGGTGAGGGTGGCGATCGTGCCAGCGACGACGGCGCGGCGATTGAGCATGTCGTTCCTCTTCGATGTTTCGGCAGCAACCTAGGACCCGCGGTCGGCCCGCGGAAGCAAAGTGGTCGTCGTCGGATCGCCAGCCGAACGACGAGGTCGAAGATTCTCGCGCGGCGTCTGCTAGAGTCCGATAGGCGAGAGAGAAGGAGAGACCCCCAATGATACCGAGCCGTGTCGTCTCTGGCGCGCTGCTGATCCTTCTTCCTACGGTGGCCGTCGCGCAGGACTTCACCGCCAGGTTCTGGCTGGCCGGCTTGCCGAAGAATGCCGTGGACTGCATGGCGTTCGATCCGCAGTTCACCCGCGAACACACGCTCACGGTCAAGGACGGCCGTGCCACCCTGACCTCACCGGGCGGCATCCAGACGAGCCTCAAACCCGTGAAGCCGGGCGTCTACGAGGAGGAGACCGATCTCGACGCCCTGCAGCTCAAGGTCGTCGCCGATCTCAACGACAAGACACTGACCGTCAGCGACAAGTACATCGGCTGCTGGTGGACGGCGAAGTGGAATTAGACTCTTTGCTTGACATGAGACATTTGTCTCATTAAAAGCCTCTCATCGCACGACGAGGAGAGGCGGATCATGGCGCTCAGCCGCAAGGACATGGACCGGAAGATGGATGAGCACTTCCATTTCGAGGCGACCGACGACGTCGACGGCGTCCTGAGGACTTTGTCCGACGATGTCGAGCACGACATCGTCGGCTGGCCGACGGGGCCGACCAGGGGTCGAGGTGCGGCGCGTGGCTTCTACGAGGCGCTGTTCACCGACCTTGCCGACGGCAAGGTGGAATGCACCAGGCGGCTCTACGGCGACGACTTCCTGGTCGACGAATCGGTGTGGAGCGGGCGGGCGGTCGGCCGTCCCTTCGGCCTGGAAGGGGGCAATCGTCCGCTGCAGTTCCGCCTGCTGCACGTCATCGAGTTCGCCGGCGCCGGCGACATCAAGCGCGAGAATGTCTGGATCGACCTGGCGTCGATCCTGCAGCAGCTGTCGCCCGCGCAAGCCAGCCGCTAGCCATGGATGGCCTCTCCGGGCGCGCGAACCAGAAGCGGCGAACGCGCAAGGACCTGCTGCAGGCGGCCGCCCAGCTCATGAAGCAGGGACGCCGGCCCAGCCTCGATGAGGTGGCGGAGGCCGCGCTGGTGTCGCGCGCCACCGCCTACCGCTACTTCCCCAGCACCGACGCCCTGCTCGCCGAGGCCTCGCTCGATGTCGTGACGCCGGACGCCGCGGTGCTGTTCGCGGGCAGCGCCCCGGCTGACCCGGTGGCGCGGCTGGAGAAGGTCGACGCCGCCCTGCAAGACATGATGCTGGCGAACGAGCCGGCGCTGCGGCTGATGCTCGCCAACTCGCTGCAGCGGGCCGCACGGGGAGAGGCCGAGAGCGAGACGCCGCTGCGCCAGAATCGCCGCACGCCCCTCATCGAGGCCGCGCTCGAACCGGCGCGCCGCCAGTTCAAGCCGGGCTCGCTCGACCTGCTCGCCAAGGCGCTGGCCCTGATCGTGGGGACCGAGGCCATGGTGGTCTTCAAGGACGTGCTGCAGCTCGACGATGCGGAGGCACGCCGGGTCAAGCGCTGGGCCATCCGCGCCCTGGTCGAGGCGGCGAAGCGTTAGAGCGTGGGAGCTGCCAGGGAGTGGACACAATTCATGGTCCTCTCCCCTGCTAGGGGGAGAGGCTAGGCGAGGAGGCTGGGGAGGAAGTGATTTCGGCAGTGCGGCACCGCATTGCCTAAACAACGAGGCGGCTCTATCTCTTCCCAATGAGAGAGCCCCTCAGCGTATCCCGGCTTGCCGACATCATCGACCAGGCGCGCGGCAGGGCGCCGGCCGATCTGGTGATCAAGAACGTCGGCATCTTCGACCTGACCTCGGGCGATGTGGCGGTGGGCGACATCGCCATCGCCGGCGACCGCATCGTCGGAACGCTCGAGACCTACCACGGCGCCACCGAGATCGACGGGCGCGGCCTTGTCGCCGTGCCGGGCTTCATCGACAGCCATGTCCATTGCGAATCGAGCCTGGTGCCGCCGCTCGAGTTCGACCGCTGCGTGGTGCCGCGCGGCACGACGACGGCGATCTGCGATCCCCACGAGATCTGCAACGTGCTGGGCGTGCCCGGGCTGAAATTCTTCCTGGAGTGCGCCGCCGTGACGGTCATGGACCTGCGGGTGCAGCTCTCGTCCTGCGTGCCGTCGACGCATCTCGAGACCTCGGGCGCACGGCTGGAAGCCGAGGACCTGCTGCCCTTCAAGCATCATCCCAAGGTGCTTGGGCTCGCCGAGTTCATGAACGTGCCCGGCGTGCTCAACAAGGACCCGGCGGCGCTCGCCAAGCTCGCGGCCTTCTCCGACGTGCAGATCGACGGCCATTCGCCGTTGCTGTCGTCCTACGACCTCAACGCCTATATCGCCGCCGGCGTGCGCAACTGCCACGAGACGACCTCGGCCCACGAAGCGCGCGAGAAGCTCGCCAAGGGCATGCAGATCCTGGTGCGCGAGGGCACGGTGTCGAAGGACCTCGCCGCCCTTGCCGAGCTGATCACCACCGAGCGCGCGCCGTTCCTGGCGCTGTGCACCGACGATCGCAATCCCCTCGACATCGCCGAGGAAGGCCACCTCGATTACCTGATCCGCTCCGCCATCGCCCGCGGCGTGCGGCCGCTCGATGCCTATCGCGCGGCGACCTGGTCGGCGGCGCGCCACTTCGGCCTGTTCGATCGCGGCCTGGTGGCGCCCGGCCAGCGCGCCGACATCGTGCTGCTGGACGACCTCGCGACCTGCAAGGTGCATTCGGTGATCTGCCGCGGCGCGCCGGTGACGCCGGACCGCTTCAAGGCGCGGCCCGACGTGCCGCTGGTCGGGCTCGATTCGGTGAAGCTCAAGCCCGTGACGGCGGCGACCTTTCATATGCCGATGACGAGCCGTGGATCGATGCCGGTGATCGGCATCCGGCCGGGCCAGCTCCTCACGGATCGGCTATCGATCGACGTGGCGATCCATGACGGCGCCTTCGCGGCCGACGTCGGGCGCGACATCCTGAAGGTGGCGGTGCTCGGCCGGCACAGCGACCACGGCGGCATCGGCCGCGGCTTCGTCAAGGGCTTCGGCATCAACCGGGGCGCCATCGCCTCGTCGATCGGCCATGACAGCCACAATGTCTGCGTCATCGGCTGCAACGACGCCGACATGGCGACGGCGGTGAACCGCCTGATCGCCCTGCGCGGCGGCTTTGCCGCGGCGGTCGGGGGAGAGGTGGCGGCCGAGCTGGCGCTGCCCATCGCCGGCCTGATGAGCGACCGGCCGTTCGAGGAGGTCGAGCACGGCCTGCGCCGGCTGCGCGATGCCGTCGTGGCCATGGGCACGACGTTGCACGAGCCGTTCCTGCAGATGGCGTTCCTGGCCCTGCCGGTGATCCCGCACCTCAAAATCACCGACATGGGGCTGGTGGACGTCGATAAGTTCGAGTTGGTGGCGTAGCAACACAAACACCTCATCCTGAGGAGCCGCGCGTAGCGCGGCGTCTCGAAGGATGGGCCACAAACAAGGTGTAGGTTGCCCACCCTTCGAGACGCGCCCTTCGGGCGCTCCTCAGGGTGAGGTGGGAGGTGTTGCGGCCGCCCGGTGCTACCGGATCATCGCCCTGAGCTTCGACGACAGCAGGTCAGCCACCAGCACCAGGGCCAGGATCACGATCACGCAGGCCGCCGTGTCCTCGTAGGCGAAGAGCTTCATGGAGCTGATGAGCTCGAAGCCGATGCCGCCGGCGCCCACCATGCCGAGCACGGTCGAGACGCGGATGTTGGTCTCGAAGCGGTAGAGCACGACGCCGATCCAGGTCGGCAGGACCTGCGGCAGCACGCCGAAGACGATGCGCTGCAGGGTGCCGGCGCCGGCGGCGCGCAGCGCGTCGAGCGGGCCCTCGTCGATCTCCTCGATCGCCTCGGCGAAGAACTTGCCCAGCATGCCGGCGCCGTGCAGGGCGATGGCCAGCACGCCGGCGAACGGCCCCAGGCCGACCGCCGCCACGAAGATCAGCGCCAGGATGATCTCGTTGATGCCGCGCATCACGTTCAGCACCTGGCGCAGGCCGTGGAACACCCAGGCGTAGGGCGAAAGGTTGCGGGCGGCGAAGAAGCAGACCGGCAGGGCCAGCACGATGCCGAGCAGGGTGCCCCAGAGCGCGATCTGCACCGTCTCGATAGCCGGCCGTATGAGCTTCTCCATGAAGGCGAAGTTGGGCGGCAGCATGCGGCCGACGAAATCGGCGATCCACGGCAGGCCGGCGATGAAGTCGGCGATGCTGAGCTTGGTGCCGGCCGCCGACCACCACAGCACGGCGACCGACAGGCCGACGACGGGCGCCAGGATCCACCAGCCGAGCGGCCCGCGCGGCCGCGTGACGACGAACTGCAGGGACATGGTCAGGCCCTCTCTTCGACAGCGGCGGCGGCGATGACGGCCTCGGCGGCAGCGCGCCGGCGCTCGGTGAGGCGCTGCGCGGCGTCGAGCACGTTGGGATCGTCGAGGCCGGGATAGATACGGCGGATGACGTCGCCCGACACGCCGGCCGGCGGCCCGTCATAGACGACCTCGCCGGCGGAGAGGCCGACGATGCGCTCGCCGAACTCCAGCGCATAGTCGATCTGGTGCAGGTTGCAGAGCACGGCGATGTTGGAGTCCTTGCAGCTCTGCTTGAGGTAGGTGAGCACGATGCGCGAGGTCTTGGGGTCGAGGCTCGCCACCGGCTCGTCGGCCAGCATGAACTTCGGCTGCTGCGCCAGCGCGCGGGCGATGCCGACGCGCTGCTGCTCGCCGCCCGACAGCGCATCGGCGCGATTGTCGGCCTTGTGGCTCATCGCGACCTGCTCCAGGCAATGCCGCGCGATCTTCACGTCGGCCTCGGGAAAGAGCTGCAGGCAACTCAGGACCGACGAGAGGTCGGCCATGCGGCCGACCAGCACGTTCTTCAGCACGCTCAGCCGCTTCACCAGATTGTGCTGCTGGAAGATCATGGCGACGTTGCGCCGGAGCAGGCGCAGGTCGCGGGCGCTGGAGCGGAAGGGCGTGCCCTCGACGACGATCTCGCCGGCTGTCGGCTCGGCGAGGCGGTTGATGCAGCGCAGCAGCGTCGACTTGCCGGCGCCGGACGGACCCAGCACGACGACGAACTCGCCGGGCCGGATCGACAGGCTGACGTCCTTCAGCGCCTGGTGGGCGCCGTAGGATTTCGCCAGGCCGCGGATCTCGATCATCGCTACTTCTGCTTCTTGAGATCGATGTTGGCGAGCTTGGCGGTCTCGCGCACCACGTCGTAGGCCTGGTCGTTGGTCGGCTTGAAGCCGTTCAGCTTGCCCTGGTCGGACCAGTTGAGGTCCTTGATGGCGAGGAAGGCCGCCTTGACCTTCTCCTTCAGCTCGGGCGAGAGGTCCTTGCGCCATACCATCGGCGATTCGGGGATCGGCGGGGAGCGCCACACGACCTCGATATCGTCGGCCTTGATGTGGCCTTTGGCGATCGCGGCATCGAGGATGCGGTCGGCGATGGTGGCGGCATCGACCTTGCCGTTGGCGACGGCGACCGCGTTGGCGTCGTGCGCCCCGGTGAAGATCACCGTCTTGAAATCGCGCTTGGGCTCGATGCCGGCCTTGAGGAGGCCGGCCAGCGGGAAGGCGTAGCCCGAGGTCGAAGCCGGATCGACGAAGGCGAAGTTCTTGCCCTTGAGATCCTCGAGGGTTTTGATGCCGCTCGATTTCTTGGCGATGATCTGGCTGTGATAATAGGTGCGGCCGGCCTTGGCGGTCTCGGCGATCGCAAAGGCCTCGACCGGCGTCACCGTGGTGGCGAGCACGTAGGAAAACGGCCCGAGATAGGCGATGTCGAGATGCTTGGCGCGCAGCGCCTCGATGACGCCGTTGTAGTCCGTGGCGACGAAGCCCTGGACCTTCATGCCGAGGTTCTTCTCCAGGGCATCGAGGATGTCCTTGCTCTGCGCCAGCATGGCGCGCGAATCCTCGGACGGGATCAGGCCGACCTTGAGGACCTGCTGCTGAGCCCGGGCGTTGCCCGCAAGCAGTGAGCCAACGGCCGAGCCGCTGACGAGTGCTCCGAGTGTGCGACGTGTGATCTTGGTCATTGTTTCCTCCGTTGTCGTTTCTTGTCAGGCGGCCATTTCGGCCAAAAGCGTCTCCCGGCGTCCGATAAAGTTGCGGCCGCGGTCGCCGGCCAGCGCGTCGTCGACCAGCGCCTGCCAGTCGCGCGCGGCGATGCCGTGATCGGTGGCGCTGGGCGAGATGCCCAGCCGCTTCAGGAAGGCTTCGAGCCGTGCGGCGCCGGCTAAAAGATCGGGGCCGAAGATGCGCTTCAGCGAGGCGTCGCAGGCCGGGTCGCAGCCGGCGACGGCGCGCATCACCATGGGCAGGCTGAACGAGCAGGCGATGCCGTGCGGCACGCCGTGATGCAAGGTCAGGTGATAGGAGAGGGCGTGGGCAAGCGCCGTCCGGGTGTTGGAGAAGGCGAGGCCTGCGAACAGGCTGGCGCGGGCGAGACGGGTGCGCAGCGCCTCGCTGGCGAGATCGTCGGCCAGCAGCGGCAGGGCCTCCAGCACCTCGCGCGCGGCCGTCTCGGCGAGGTTGCTCGAGACCGGGTTGGCGTTGACGTTCCAGATGCTTTCCAGCGCATGGCTCAGCGCATCGAGGCCGGTGCTGACGGTGACTGCGCGCGGCAGGCCGAGCGTCAGCAGGGGGTCGACCAGCGCCGTCTCGGGATGGAGCGTCTCGCGGGCCAGCGAGTACTTCTTCATGGCCTCGGTGTCCCACACCGTGGCCCAGGAGGTGACTTCGCTGCCGGTGCCGGACGTCGTCGGGATCGCGACGATCGGGGTGCGGGCGAGCGCCTCGCCGCCCGTGCCGGTCTGGAGGTGTCGCTTCACCCTGTCGAAGTCGCCGTCCGCGGCGGCCAGGACCTTGGCCGCGTCCATCACCGAGCCGCCGCCCAGCGCCACGATGGCCTCCACCGGCCGTATCGCTGATGCATAGGTGCGGCAGGACTCGGCGAGACCTGAAAAATCCGGATTGGGGCCGATGTTGCGCACCATGACGGCCGGGTTGCCGGCCATGGCGACGACACGGCGCGTGAGGTCGGCGAAGACGCCGCCGCCGTTGGCGTCGTCATAGGTGACGAGGCAATAGGCCCGCCCGGCCAGCACCTTGCCCAGCGTATCGAACACGCCGGCCCCGAACCTCACGTCCACCGGATTACGGTAGCGCCACATCCGCGCTCTCTCCCGAACTGTTCGTGTTCCTTGGTGGACAATCTTCGGCGCCGGGCTCACATTCATCCAATTCAAAGTTTCTCGATTATCCATTGAGAAAATCAATATGAGGCACACCCAGCTCCGGTCGTTCCACGCGGTGGCGCAAGGCGGCAGCTTCACGGCCGCCGCCCGCGAGCTCGGCGTCAGCCAGCCCACCATCACCACCCAGGTGAAATCGCTGGAGGACGAGTTCGGCATAGAGCTGTTCGTGCGTCGCGGCCGGCGCATCGAGCTCACCGAAACCGGCGCCGGGCTTCTCGACATCACGCGCCGCCTGTTCGCCGACGAGAAGGAAGCAGCCGACTACCTGAACGAGACGCGCGAGCTCAAGACGGGGCACCTGCGCGTCGGGGCGGTCGGGCCGTACCATGTCACCGACATGCTGGCGGCCTTCAATGCGCGCTATCCCGGCCTCTATGTCTCGGTGACGATCGGCAACTCACGGCAGACCGTCGCCGACCTGCTGGACTATCGCACCGACGTGGCGGTGCTGGCCCATGTCGAGCCCGATCCTCGGCTGGTCGCGATTCCCTATCGCCAGCACCGGGTCGTGGTGATGTGCCCTTCCGATCATGCCTTTGCCCGCCGTCGCGGCATCCGCGCGCGCGACATGCAGGGGCAGCGCCTGATCGTGCGCGAGGCCGGCTCGACGACGCGTCTCGCCTTCGACCGGGCGATGCAGAAGGTGAGCGTCGAGCCGCAGGTGGTGATGGAGATCGGCAGCCGTGAGTCGATCCGCGAGGCCGTGGCCAAGGGGATCGGGCTCGGCGTGGTATCCGAGGCGGAGTTCATCCCCGACCCGCGCATCCGTGCGCTGCCGGTCACGGATGCCGAGATCTACACCTACGCCCACGTCGTGCATCTGCGCGAGCGGCAGAATGCGCGGCTGGTGCGGGCTTTCCTCGCCGTGCTGAAGGGGTTGTTGCCGAACCGCGGGTCTCCAGGCCGCTCATGCTCTTCCGGACCGCGAGCCTCCGGCTCGCTCATGAATCATGAGCGAGCCGGTGGCTCGCGGTCCGGAAGACCATGAGCGGGCCTACTTGTCCAGCCAGACGTCCTCGAAGCGCGAGCCGTTGTAGAGGCTGTTGACCATCGGCCGGAAGCCCTTGACGTAGGGATGCCAGCAGCTCGCCGAGGCGTTCCACATGATCACCGGCCGGGCGCCGTCCTCCAGCAGCTTCCGGTCGATCTCCCAGACGAGCTTCTTGCGCTTCTCGACGTCGCGCTCGCGCGACTGGGCGGGGAACAGCGCCTCGATCTCGGGATTGCAGTAGCCGGTGTAGTTGCGCTCCGACTTGCAGGCGAAATGCTCGAAGAAGGTCTGGTCGGGATCGTCGACGCCGTTGCCGGTGGTGTTGAGCCCGATGGCGTAGTCCTTGCGCGCGATCTTGGTGAACCAGATGGCGGTGTCGACCAGGTCGAGCTCGCCTTCGAAGTACACTTCCTTGAGCTGGTCGATCAGGATCACCGCGGGATCGCGGTAGAGCAGGTGGTTGCGCGTCGACACCTTGAGCTTCAGCCGGTTGTTGGGGCCGTAGCCCAGCTTCTCCATGATGGCGCGGCCTTCGGCGCGGTTCTTGGCGACGTCCGGTCCGTAGCCTACGACCTGGTCGTAGAGCTCCTTGGGCAGGCCCCAGACGCCGTTCGGCCCGGGCTCCATCGTGCCGCCGACGTCGGCCTGGCCCTGGTTGATGATGTCGATGAAGGCCTTGCGATCGATCGCCAGCGCCATGGCGCGGCGGATGTCGGGATTGTTGAACGGCGCCGCGTCGCGATTGAGGATCAGGTTGGTGCTGTTGTTCATCGCCGCGGTCTCGCAGATCGCCTGCGGCGCCTGCTCCTTGACGTCCTTCAGCAGCGGGATGGTGACGGCGTAGGGCGCCGTCATGTCGTAGCGGTTGGAGACGAAGCCCAGGATCGCCGTGCCGCGCGCCGGCACGATGGGGATCTCGATGGCGTCGAGGTAGGGCTTGCCCTTCTTGAAGTAGTCGGGATTGCGGGCGAGCCGGATGACCTCCTTCTGCTTGAACTCGACCAGCTTGAAGGGGCCGGTGCCGACCGGCTTGGTGCGCATCTGCGCCGGCGGCACGTGGCAGGGATAGACGGGGCTGTAGCCGGAGGCCAGCAGCACCAGCAGCGAGGGCTGCGGCTCCTTGAGGTTGAAGGTGACTTCGCGATCGCCGTTCGTCGTGATGCTGTCGACGTTGGCATACCATGAGCTGCGCGGGTTGCGCCGCAGCCTGGCCTCGGTCTTGCCCGCCACCATGTCGAAGGTGCACTTGACGTCGGCCGCGGTGAAGGGCTTGCCGTCATGCCATTTGGCGTTGCCGACCAGCTTGAAGGTGAGCTTCCTGCCGTCGTCGCTCCACTGCCAGCTCTCGGCGAGATCGGGACGGATCGTGTCGAGACTGTTCTGCGGGATCTGCTGATCGAACAGCACGAGATTGTTGTAGAGGCTCATGAAGGGCACGACCGTCGAGGTCGTCGCCTCCTCGTGGATCGAGGTGCTGGGCGGGTTGTCGGCAAAATACATGCGCAGCGTGCCGCCGCTCTTCTGCGCCAGCGCGGGCCCGGCGCTCATCGCCATGATCGCGCCCGCAACCAAACACTTCTTCGTCCAAGACATACTCGTTTTCTCCCGAAGCAACGCCCGCAAGCATGGCGGTGCAACGATGGGCCGTCGACCGCGTTGAGCGAAACAACGCTGGGAGCTTCACATGGCGAAAACCGCACGCCGACTTGCGCTTGGCGCCGCAGTGCTCGCGTCGATCTGCGGTCCGGCTTCGGCGCAGCAGGTCGCTACGCAGGCGTTCCCGGCCGAGGTGCGCGGCCAGGTCGAGGAGATGATGAGCCGCTCGGTGCTGGCGCCGCCGGCCTCGCCCGCGGCAACCTGCGGTACGATCGTGGTCGGGCAGGAGAAGAACTGGGCGGCGCCGGCGCCGTGGAAGCGCGTCTTCTCCCACCATCCATCCGAATGGTCCTGGCTCCGGCAATATCCGGCGGGCACCAACCTGCGTTTCTGCCAATACACGTCGCGCGTGACAGGCACCCAGCCGGAGGTGAGCTACACCGCCGAGGTCGTGACGCTCAATCCGACGCCGGCCCAGCTCACGACGTGGATGGACAGCGCCTGCCGGACGGCGATCCAGGTGACCGGCGCGCCACCCGACCGGTTCGACGAGTGTGTGCGTGGGCTCTACTGGGGCCTGCCGCTGCAGGCGCCGGACGACAGGAAGAAGTTTTTAGGGCTGCGGCAATTCTCCGGCGGGCAGTTCGTGGTCGCCGGCGCGGTGACGCTGGACCAATCGCGCGGCGGCGTGGTCTGCCATCGCGACGGTGTGGCGCTGCTGCGCGAGCGGCCGGGCCTGCCGGCGATCGGCTATTTCGTGCTGACCGAAACGCCCGACGGCAAGACCGCCAAGCAGGTGACCGACGGCGAGCTCGCCGAATGCTTCAAGATCGGATCGCCCAAGGACTGGCCGGGCGGCTCGGCCGCGCAGCCGGCGGGCACGACGCGCGATCAGTTCTGGAACGCCCTGCCCAAGCTCGGCCGCACGCCGGCCGAGTTCGGCCTCTCGACCCGCGCCGATCTCGAGCCGTCGGAAGTGTGGCGCCGTGTGGTGCGCGAAACGCACCTGGCGGCGCTCAGGTCGAACAACCACGTGCTGATCGACGCCTGGGTCCTGGCCCACGCCTCGGATTTGTTGCGTTAGCTGGGGCGCGCCACTTCGGTACAAAGCTGGGCACTCCAAAACCTGCCGCTCTCTCGCTTGAGGCCGCGCCGAGCGTGCGAAGCAACACGCTTTTCGACCCCATGATGCGAACTTCTTTCGCATCCACCTCGATGCGCTGAGCCAGGACGCGGGGGGTCGCGGCGATAACCGCCCGATTCGGTCAGCGTGCGCCTGCGGGCCTGGCTGGCGAAGGTTGTCAGCGCCTGCGGTGTGATACTCGGCCTAGCCCGATCGGGCGCACCCTTGGTTTCTACTGCGGCCCCTCGCTTGCGCAATTCGGCGATATGTGTCGTTTGGCGCTCGGCGCGTTCCTTCCGGCGATGAAGGACGGCCGATAACACTTACGACCCCCGATGGCCCGGAGCGACACCGTCGCTTTTATCTAGCCGTCCCCGTCCTAATCGGTCGAAATCTGCGCTCCAGCTCTCGGCCGGTAATGTCGGGTATTGTCGATAGCGGACTAGAAGGCGGTCATGACAATGCCGCCGCGAATGACTCGAGGCGGACCCTCGCAGAATGATCTCCTGCGCGAGCTAAGAAAGCGGACGTTTACGTCGGGCATCTGCTCGGTGTTATCGAGACAGAGCGCCAAAATCGGCAGCTCATTAAAAGTGCGTCGTAGCGACGAACAAGGTCCGCCCCCTTTGTGTCAGTCCTATGAGGAGCAGCGGCTATGATAAATCGGAGGGAGATTAGAAGACGGTGGACGCTCCTTCGTCCGCACTTGAATCAACATCAACAGGCTCTATGGGCCGCGGTTGAGGCTCAGGTGATAGGCCGTGGAGGTCTGTCGATGCTCGAACGGGTCACCGGAATTCCGGCCCAAACAATTTCCCGTCGAGCTCGCCAAAACAAGTCGAAGAGTCGGACGCACGACGATCTACATAATCCTCAAATTGCGGCCTCTCTCGAGCTTGTCGTCAGAGAAGAAATCGTCCGCCATCCAACGGACCTGCGGATTCCGCTGAAGTCGGCCGGGCATTCCGATTGATGTCGGCCACCTGATTCCGATCGAAGCCGGCCATCGATTCCGATTGATGTCGGCCGGGGTGGCGGGCGCCTCTGGTCGTTTGTCGTTTGGCATCAGACAG
>JACPOB010000059.1 GCA_016185145.1 Rhodospirillales bacterium
CGAGCCTCCGGCTCGCTCAAGATTCATGAGCGAGCCGGAGGCTCGCGGTCCGGAAGATCATGACCATGAGCGGACCTGGAGGTCCGCGCTCCGGCAAGAAGGGCTATGACCTGAACGCGACCTCGTAGTGGGTCGCGAAGTCGTCGAAGTCCAGCAGCACGGCGCGCGCCTCGGGTTCGACGACCGACTTCGAGATGTCGGGGCCGGTGAAGGCCTCTATCGACCGACGCGACTCCCAGAGCGTCAGGGCGACGAGTTCCGTGCCGCCATCGACCTCGCGGCGCAGCAGCCAGGCGCCGCGATGTCCTGCGAGCTCCTTGAGCTCGGTCGAGACGGTTCCGGTGAAATGCCGGACATAGGCGTCGGCGTTGGCTGCATCGGAGGCGCGGCCGCGCCACATGCGGGCGATCATCTCAGCTCACTCCCTGAAACCGGGCTTCGCCGGCGAGTTGGCGGCCGATCACCAGCCGCTGGATGTCGGACGTGCCCTCGTAGATCGTGGTGACGCGCACGTCGCGATAGATGCGCTCGACCGGGAAGTCGTTGAGATAGCCGTAGCCGCCATGGATCTGGATGGCGGCCGAGCAGACCTTCTCGGCCATCTCCGAGGCGAACAGCTTGGCCATCGACGCCTCCTTGAGGCAGGGTTGGCCCTCGTCGCGCAGGAGGGCTGCGTTCAGCACCATCAGCTCGGCAGCCTGGAGCGAGGTCGCCATGTCGGCCAAGCGGAAGGCGACGGCCTGGTGCTCGATGATCGCCTTGCCGAAAGTCCGGCGCTCCTTGGCGTAGGCGAGGGCGGCGTCGTAGGCGGCGCGCGCCATGCCGACCGATTGCGCGGCCACGCCGATGCGGCCGCCTTCGAGGTTGCCGAGCGCGATGCGCAGGCCTTCGCCTTCCTCACCCAGCAGCTGCTCGGGCAGGACCTCGCAGTTGTCGAACACGACGTGGCAGTGATCGGACGAGCGCTGTCCCATCGTGTGCTCGACGCGCGCCACGGCATAGCCCGGTGTCCTGGTCGGCACGATGAACGCGGAAATGCCTTGCTTGCCGGCGGCGGGGTCCGTCACGGCGAAGACCAGCGCGATGTCGGCGCTTCGACCGGATGTGATGAACTGCTTGGCGCCGCTCAGGACGAACTTGTTGCCGACGCGCTCGGCGCGGGTCGCAATGGCGGCGGCGTCCGAGCCGGCGCCCGGTTCGGTGAGGCAGAAGGCGCCTAAAAGCTCGCCGCGGGCGAGGGGGCGCAGGAAGCGCTCCTTCTGCTGAGGCGTGCCGTGCCGCAGGATGGGCAGGCAGACCAGGGAGTTGTGCACCTGGAATGCCGTCGACGACGCACCGTCGGCTGCGGCGATTTCCATGATGGCGAGCGCATAGGAGACGTAGTCGGTGCCGGCGCCGTCGAACTCCACCGGCACGGTCATGCCCAGCATGCCGAGCTCGCCCATGCGCGCAAAGGCTTCGCGCGGGAAGCGCGGCACGCGGTCTCTTTGGGCGGCCGTCGGCGCCAGCTCGCGGGCCGCAAACTGGCGCGCCATGTCACGGATCTGCCGCTGGCCTTCGGTCAACATGGTCGCGGGCTAGGAGTGCGGCGATGGCCGGTATTGGCGAAAATTGGTCGAGCCGGTATTTTGAGGCGTGGCCCGCAGCGATCCCAGGAACTCGACGGAATACTGGTGGGACCGGCATCTCACCGGCCTCAGCCTGCTGCGCGCCGACTTCACGACGCACGAGTATCCGCCGCACATCCACGAAGCGCTGGTCGTCGCCGTGACCGAGAACGGCGGCTCGGTGGTCAAGAGCCGCGGCCAGGTCGAGGAGGCGACGCCGTCGACGCTGTTCGTCTTCAATCCCGGCGAGCCGCACGCCGGCTGGATGGGTTGGAGCGAACGCTGGCAGTACCGGTCGATGTACCTGACGCAGGCGGCGCTCGATCAACTCGCGGCCGGGCTCGGCATCGAGCACGTGCCGTACTTCATGCACAACATCTTTGCCGACCGCGACCTGATCGAGGCCTTCATGGCGATGCATTGCGCCATCGAGGAAGGGCGCGACGTCTTCCATGAACGCGAGTTGCTGGTCGGCAGCTTCGGCCGGCTGTTCCAGCGCCATGGCAGCAGCGGCAGCCGCATCCCGCCGGCACCGGTCGACCGGCAGCTCCTGGCGCGCGTGAAGGATCGGATGCATGCCGACCATGCCTCCGAGCTGCGCCTGGAGGATCTGGCGGCGGAAGTCGGGCTGACCACTTTCCAGCTCATCGGCCTGTTCAAGCGCACGGTCGGCCTGACCCCGCACGCCTACCTGACGCAGGTCCGGCTCAACATGGCGTGCCGACGCCTGCGGCATGCGCCGGTGTTGGCCGACGTGGCGACCGAAGTCGGCTTCTATGACCAGAGCGCCCTCAACAAGCACTTCAAGCGCTGCTACGGAATCACGCCCACGCAGTTCGCGCGCGCTGCGGCGGCAGCCTAGTCATCACTGCCGTCATCCGAGCGCAGCGAGGCCCGCAATTTTCGCCAATATCGCGGATGACGAGCGGCCTAAGAAGCCGCATGCACCTCTTTTGTCATGAGCAGCCTGAGACTCTCATCGTGCAGACCGATGTGGCCGACGCGCGTCCCGGCAAGGTCGCGCTGGTCGAGTCGCCGTTCTATCCCGGCGGCGGCGGCCAGCTCCCCGATCGCGGTGTCGTTCGCTGGCAAGGCGGCGAGGCGAAGGTTGTCGGACTTGAGGTTTCCGCCGGAAAGCTCTGGCACCTGCTCGACAGCCAGAACGAGATCGCCGGCAGCGTCGAAGCGGCCGTCGACCCTGACTTCCGCCGGATGATGCGCCAGCTCCACACCGACACGCACATCCTGAACGCGTTGGTCTTCCAGGCGTTCGATGGCGCGCTGGTCACCGGCGTGCAGATGGCGGATGACGGCACGGCGCGCATGGACTTCGACATCCAGGGGGCGGACAGCGATCGGCTGCGCGCGCTCGAAGGGCCGATCAACGATCTCATCCGCCAGGACATTCCCGTGCGCTTTGCCTATGTGCCCATGCACGAAGCGCAGGCCGAGCCTGGCCTGATCCGCAGTCGCTCCGTCGCGCCGCCACCGACGCCCGACGGCAAGGTCCGCATCGTCGAGATCGTTGGCCTCGACCGGCAGGCTTGTGGTGGGACACATCTCGCCTCGACCGGTGGCTCGCCGCCCATCCGCATCCTCAAGATCGACAACAAGGGGCGGCACAACAGGCGGGTTCGGATCGGATTGGATACGCGGCCAGCCTCGTCCTGAGGAGGCGCGGAGCGCCGTCTCGAAGGATGGCAGCACGCACCTCGCCTGAGGCCCATGCTTCGAGACGCACCGCTGCGCGGTGCTCCTCAGCATGAGGTGGGCGCCGCTAAGGGTAGCCGCCCGCGAAAAACCTTGACTTCTCAACACCATATGTTGCCATATGGTGTCAGGAAGTTCGTATATGTTGTTGCGGCCACGTCAGATTCTGGCCCCGATCATCTTCGCCACGGTGTTCGGGTACTTCGGCTATCACCTGGTGAACGGTGATCGCGGCCTGCTCGCCATGGTCTATCTGCAGCGCGAAGTGTTGGTCGCCGAGCAGAACCTCACTGAAGCGGAGACGACGCGAAAGATCTGGGAGCGGCGCGTCGCCGCGCTGCGCAACCAGAGTCTCGATCCCGACATGCTCGACGAACGGGCTCGCGTACTGCTGAACTTCTCCCGCAAGGACGACATCATCATCTTCACGCCGACGCGTTGAGGGCGGGCGAGACGCATCCGTGACGCACTGATCAGGTTCGCTTCGCGGCCGCCTGAAACAAACTGTCCGGCGCGAAGGGCACCTTGCAAACAATCTCTCAAATGCTGCGGCGCACGCTCTCTCGGCTGGTTTTTTGCTGCTAGATCAACCACATCGCTCCGGGCGATGCTATAAGCGCAACGGGACACGTGGAGGGGAAATCAAATGGCGAAGCCGGCCACGAAGCCGAAGGTCGAACCTTCTCCTGCCAAGCCGACGGCATCGACCAAGCCCCCGGGCGCCGGCGACAACAGCGTCACCGCCGACCAGCTCAAATCCTTCTATCGCGACATGCTCCTGATCCGCCGCTTCGAGGAGCGCGCGGGCCAGCTCTACGGCATGGGTCTCATCGGCGGCTTCTGCCACCTCTACATCGGCCAGGAAGCCGTCGTCGTCGGCATGCAGTCGACGATCAAGCTGGGCGACGCGATCATCACCTCCTATCGGGACCACGGCCACATGCTGGCGGCCGGCATGGATCCCAAGGGCGTTATGGCCGAGTTGACTGGCCGCTCCAGCGGCTATTCCAAGGGCAAGGGCGGCTCGATGCACATGTTCAGCCGCGAAAAGCATTTTTACGGCGGCCACGGCATCGTCGGCGCCCAGGTGCCGATCGGCACCGGGCTGGCCTTCGCCCACAAGTACAATGGCACCGACAACGTCTCGCTGACCTACTTCGGCGACGGCAGCGCCAACCAGGGCCAGGTCTACGAGGCCATGAACATGGCGGCCCTCTGGAAGCTGCCGGTGGTCTACGTCATCGAGAACAACCGCTACGGCATGGGCACCTCGGTCGAGCGCGCCTCGGCCGTCACCGAGCTCTATCGCCACGGCGAATCCTTCGGCATTCCCGGCGAGCGCGTCGACGGCATGGATGTCGTCGCCGTGAAGGCCGCCGGCGAGAAGGCCGTCGAGCATGCCCGCAACGGCGGCCCGTACATCCTCGAGATGCAGACCTATCGCTATCGCGGTCACTCGATGAGCGACCCGGCCAAGTACCGGACCAAGGAAGAGGTCGACAAGTATCGCAACGAACGCGATCCGATCGACCATGTGCGCAAGCTGTTGCTGGATGGAAAGATGACCGACGAGGCCGCACTGAAGGCGGTGGATGCCGAGATCCGCAAGACCGTGAACGACGCTGCCGAGTTCGCTCAGCACAGTCCCGAGCCCGACCCGTCCGAATTGTGGACCGACGTCCTGGTCGGAGCCTGATACATGTCGATTCAGGTTCTGATGCCAGCCCTCTCTCCAACCATGACCGAGGGCAAGCTGGCGAAGTGGCACGTGAAGGTCGGCGACGCGGTCAAGGCAGGGCAGGTGGTCTGCGAGATCGAGACCGACAAGGCGACCATGGAGGTCGAGGCGGTCGACGAGGGCACGGTCGCCCAGATCCTGATCGAGGAAGGCACCGAGGGCGTGAAGGTCAACGCGCCGATCATGGTCCTTGCGGCTGAAGGCGAGAGCGTCGAGGACGCCGCCAAGGCGCAACCCGCGGCAGCACCGGCTGAAGCCGAGGCGCCCAAGGCGGAACCCAAGCCCAAGGCAGAGGCGCCCGCCAAGCCGGCAACGGCTCCCGCGCCACCGGCGTCGCCCGCACCGGCGGCCGAGCCGGAGTGGACAGGCAAGACCGCGCACATGACGGTGCGCGAGGCGCTGCGCGATGCCATGGCCGAGGAAATGCGCAAGGACGGCCAGGTCTTCCTGATGGGCGAGGAGGTCGCGCAGTACCAGGGCGCCTACAAGGTGAGCCAGGGGCTGCTGGAAGAGTTCGGCGCCAAGCGCGTGATCGACACGCCGATCACCGAGCACGGCTTCGCCGGCCTCGGCGTCGGCGCGGCCTTCGGCGGATTGAAGCCGATCGTCGAGTTCATGACGTTCAACTTCGCCATGCAGGCGATCGACCAGATCATCAATTCGGCGGCCAAGACGCACTACATGTCGGGCGGTCAGATGACCTGTCCGATCGTGTTCCGCGGCCCCAACGGCGCCGCGGCACGCGTCGCCGCCCAGCATTCACAGTGCTACGCCAGCTGGTATGCCCATGTCCCGGGCCTGCGCGTGCTCGCGCCCTGGAGCGCCGCCGACGCCAAGGGCCTGCTCAAGGCTGCGATCCGCGATCCCAATCCGGTGATCTTCCTCGAGAACGAAATCCTCTACGGCCAGTCGTTCGACGTGCCGGAGGATCCCGAGTTCGTGCTGCCGATCGGGCGCGCCAAGATCGAGCGGCCGGGCAAGGACGTCACCATTACCGCCTTCTCGATCATGGTCGGCAAGGCGCTGGCCGCCGCCGAGGAACTGGCCAAGCAGGGCATCGACGCCGAGGTGATCAATCTCAGGAGCCTGCGCCCGTTCGACACCGAGACCATCGTCGCCTCGGTGAAGAAGACCAATCGCCTGGTCTCGGTCGAGGAGGGCTGGCCGTTCGCCGGCATCGGCTCGGAGCTCGCCGCCCAGATGATGGAACTCGCTTTCGACTGGCTCGACGCGCCGGTCAAGCGCGTGCATGGAGTCGACGTGCCGCTGCCCTACGCCGCGAACCTCGAGAAGATCGCCCTGCCGCAGGCCGACAACATCGTCGCGGCGGCGCGCGAAGTCTGCAATCGCTGACCAAGACCAGACCATGTCGATCAACATCCTGATGCCCGCGCTGTCGCCCACCATGACGGAGGGCAAGCTCGCCAAATGGCACGTCAACGTCGGCGATACCGTCAAGTCGGGCCAGGTGATCTGCGAGATCGAGACCGACAAGGCGACCATGGAGGTCGAGGCGGTCGACGAAGGCAAGGTCGGCCAGATCGTCGTGCCGGAAGGCGCCGAAGGCGTGAAGGTCAATGCCGTGATCGCCATCCTGCTGGAGGAGGGCGAGACCGAGGTGCCCAAGGGCGCCGCTCCCGCACCGGCGGCCGCTGCAGCGCCTCCGGCTGCCGCACCGGCGCCGGCGAAGCCTGCGCCGGCAGCCGCGCCCGTTGCGTCATCGGCTCCGAAGCCTGCCGCCGCACCGACAACTCAGCCGGCGACGACGCCGAGCGGCGGCCGCATCTTTGCCTCGCCGCTCGCCAAGCGCATCGCCGCGGACAGGGGCATCGACCTCGCGACCCTCAAGGGCAGCGGTCCCAACGGACGTATCGTCAAGGCTGACGTCGAAGCGGCCAAGCCGGGGGCTGCTCCGCCGAAGCCGGCGGCGGCACCGGCACCACGTCCTGCACCGCCGGCCGGCACGCAGCCGGTGTTCGTGGCGCCGGGCGACACGCGCGTACCGCACACCTCGGTCCGCAAGGTCATCGCGCGGCGCATGCTCGAGTCCAAGCAGACCGTGCCGCACTTCTACCTGACGGTCGATCTCGAGATCGACGCGCTGCTGGCGGCGCGCCAGTCGATCAACGCGGTGGCCGAGAAGAAGGGCACCAAGGTCTCGGTCAACGACATGGTGATCAAGGCCTGTGCCAAGGCGCTGCGCGACCATCCCGAGTGCAACGCCTCGTGGACCGAGGACGAGATGATCCAGTACGGCGCGGTCGACATCTCGGTCGCCGTCGCCACCGACCGCGGCCTGATCACGCCGATCGTGCGCAACGCCGACATGAAGGGCCTGGCCCAGATCGCGACCGAGATGAAGGACCTCGCCGCGCGCGCCAAGGTCGGCAAGCTGAAGCTGGAGGAGTTCCAGGGCGGCGGCTTCACCATCTCCAACCTCGGCATGTTCGGCATCAACAGCTTCGCCGCCATCATCAACCCGCCGCAGGCGATGATCCTTGCCGTCGGCATGGGCGAGGAGCGGGCGGTGGTACGCAAGGGCCAGGTCGTTGCCCGCAATATGATGAGCTGCACCCTCGCGGTCGATCATCGCGTCGTCGACGGCGCCATGGGCGCGCAGTTCCTGCAGACGCTGCGGGCCTATGTCGAGCAGCCTGCTTCCATGCTGGTCTAGGAGCGCATCATGGCCGACACCAGCTTCGACATCATCATCGTCGGCGGCGGGCCGGGCGGCTACGTCGCCGCGATCCGCGCCGCCCAGCTCGGCATGAAGACCGCCGTGGTCGAGCGCGAGCACATGGGCGGCATCTGCCTCAACTGGGGCTGCATCCCGACCAAGGCGCTGCTGCGCACCTCCGAGCTCTATGGGCTGATCAAGCACGCCGATTCCTTCGGCCTGTCGGTCAAGGACGTTTCCTACGATCCCAAGAAGATCGTCGAGCGCTCGCGCAAGGTCGCGAACCAGCTCAGCAACGGCGTCAAAGGCCTGATGCGCAAGAACAAGATCACAGTGTTCGACGGCACGGCCAAGCTCGACGGCATTGCTGGCGGGCAGCGCAAGCTCGCCGTGGCGATGAACGACAAGAGCAACCTGACGCTCACCGCCAAGAACGTGATCCTGGCGACCGGCGCGCGCGCCCGCCAGCTTCCCGGCCTGGAGTCCGACGGCAAGCTCGTCTGGACCTACAAGGAAGCGATGGTGCCGCCGGAGTTCCCCAAGTCGCTGCTGGTCATCGGCTCGGGCGCGATCGGCATCGAGTTCGCGAGCTTCTATCGCACCATGGGCGCCGAGGTGACGGTGGCCGAGGTCGTCGACCGCATCCTGCCGGTCGAGGACGAGGAGGTCTCGGCCTTCGCCAAGCGCGCCTTCGAGAAGCAGGGCATGAAGATCCTGACCGGCGCCACGGTCGGCAACCTCAAGAAGGGCAAGGACAGCGTCATCGCCACCATCACCGCGGGCGGCAAGAGCCAGGAGATCACCGTCGATCGCGTGATCAGCGCCGTCGGCATTGTCGGCAACGTCGAGAACCTGGGCCTCGAAGGCACCAAGGTGAAGGTCGAGAAGACCCACATCGTGATCGACCAGTGGGGATTCACGGGTGAGCCGAACGTCTACGCCATCGGCGACGTCGCCGGGCCGCCGTGGCTCGCGCACAAGGCCATGCACGAGGGCGTGCTGGTGATGGAGAAGATCGCCGGCGTGAAGGGCGTGCACCCGATGAAGACCGAGAACATCCCGGGCTGCACCTACTGCCAGCCGCAGGTCGCGAGCATCGGGCTCACCGAGTCGGCGGCCAAGGCCAAGGGCCTGCAGATCAAGGTCGGCAAGTTCCCCTTCATCGGCAACGGCAAGGCGATCGCGCTCGGCGAGCCGGAAGGCTTCGTCAAGACCATCTTCGACGCCAAGACCGGCGAGCTTCTGGGCGCCCACATGATCGGCGCCGAGGTGACCGAGTTGATCCAGGGTTACAGCATCGCCAAGACGCTCGAGACCACCGAGGCCGAGCTGATCGCCACGGTGTTCCCGCATCCCACCCTGTCGGAAATGATGCACGAGTCGGTACTGGCGGCGTACGGGCGAACGCTCCATATCTAGGCCGTCATGGACGGAACCCCTACCGACCTGGGCGACAAGCTCCCGCTGAGCCGCGCCGAGCGCCATCCCGAGAAGGCGCACCGGCCGGACAATCCCATTCGGCGTAAGCCGGATTGGATCAGGGTGCGTGCACCGAACTCGCCGGAATATGCCGAGACCAGGCGTCTGATGCGCCAGTACGGCCTCGCCACGGTGTGCGAGGAGGCGGCCTGTCCCAACATCGGCGAATGCTGGAAGCAGAAGCACGCCACCTTCATGATCATGGGCGAGACCTGCACCAGGGCCTGCGCCTTCTGCAACGTCGCCACCGGCAAGCCCGGCGCCCTCAATCCGCACGAGCCGGCCAACATCGCCGAAGCCGTCGGCAAGCTCGGCCTCGGCCATGTCGTGGTGACGTCGGTCGATCGCGACGATCTTTTGGACGGCGGGGCAGGGCACTTCGCGGCCGTCATCACGGCGCTGCACCAGCAGGCGCCCAAGACGACGGTCGAAGTGCTGACGCCCGACTTCCTGCGCAAGGAAGGCGCGATCGAGACGGTGGTCGCGGCGCGTCCGGACGTGTTCAACCACAATCTCGAGACGGTGCCGCGGCTCTATCCGACCATCCGCCCCGGCGCACGCTACTTCACGTCGCTGCGCTTGCTCTCCAAGGTGAAGGAAATCGATCCCTCGATGTTCACCAAGTCCGGCCTGATGGTCGGGCTGGGCGAGACGCGCGAGGAGATCCTGCAGGTGATGGACGACCTGCGCGCGGCCGACGTCGATTTCCTGACGGTCGGTCAGTACCTGCAGCCGACGCCCAAGCACGCGCCGATCGACCGCTTCTGGACGCCGGCCGAGTTCGACGAGCTGGCGACTCTCGCCCGCGCCAAGGGCTTCCTGATGGCGTCGGCCTCGCCGCTCACGCGTTCGAGCTATCACGCCGGCGACGATTTCGCCCGACTGCGCGCGGCGCGCGCCTCGCGGTCTGTTTGAGCACCACCCGTCACACCGAGCGGCGCGTCGTCGCGTACACGCCCATGCAGCTCTTCGAGCTGGTGGCCGATGTGCCGCGCTATCCGGAGTTCCTGCCGTGGTGCCATGCCGGCCGTATTCGACGGCGTGAGAGCGCCAACGTGCAGATTTCCGAGCTGGCGATCGGCTTTGGGCCGTTCCACGAAAAATTCGCTTCGCGCGTCGTTTTGGCGCCTGAAGCGCCGGGCGGGCCGCGCATCGACACCACCGGCATCGAAGGGCCGTTCCGCCGGCTGGTCAGCCGTTGGACCTTCCAGCCGCATCCTGCGGGATGCCTGATCGACTTCGAGCTGGAGTTCGACTTTCGCTCTCTCCTGCTGCAGCAGACGGTGCGCCTGCTGTTCGCCGAAGCGGTGAAGCGCATGGTGAGCGCGTTCGAAGCGCGCGCCAAACAGCTTTACGGCAAGCCTAGCGTTCAGCCAGCGACGCCAATATCGTCAACGCGGTGATCACCGACACGCGCCGGATCGTGTCGCGGTCGCCCGGGAAGACATGACGCTCGGCGACGAGGTCGTGGCCGGTGCGTGCTCCGGCGAAGTGGACGAGGCCGACTGGCTTTTCTGCGGTGCCGCCGCCCGGGCCCGCGACGCCGGTGACCGATACCGCAAGATCGACGCCCGAGCGGGTGAGGGCGCCCGTGGCCATCGCCCGCGCCACGGGATCGCTCACCGCGCCATGACCCATCAGGGCATCCCACGGCACGCCCAGCATCTCGCGCTTGGCCTCGTTGGCGTAGGTCACGTAGGCGCGTTCGACGACGTCGGATGAGCCTGCGATCGCCGTCAGCGTCGCGGCGACCAGCCCGCCGGTGCAGGATTCGGCGGTGACCAGTTTCAGCCCGCGCTTGCGACAGGCATGCAGCACGCGCTCGGCGGCGTCTCGCATCTCGTGATCGAACATCCCAACACCCCTCCCAAAACAGCGCTTCCTCCCCACACGCTTCGCGTGTGGGGAGGTGGCCCGAAGGGCCGGAGGGGTCATGAGCATCCGTGAAGATGCCCATGACCCCTCCGTCGCCGTATGACGGCGACACCTCCCCATCGCGGCTTCCGCGATGGGGAGGAACTACTTCCTCGGCACCTCGACCGTCGCCAGCGCCTGCGCCGCGATGCCCTCGCGGCGGCCGGTGAAGCCGAGGCCCTCCGTGGTCGTCGCCTTGACGCTCACTCTGTCACGCTCGATGCCGGCGATGCGAGCGATGCTTTCGACCATCGCCTCGCGATGCGGCCCGATGCGCGGCGCCTCGCAGACCAGCGTGAGATCGAGATGGACGATCCGGCCGCCGGCGGTCGCCAGAAGATCGACGGCATGGCGCAGGAAGCGGTCGGACGACACGCCGCGCCATTGCGGATCGGACGGCGGGAAATGCTTGCCGATGTCGCCGGCGCCGATCGTTCCCAGCAGCGCATCGGTCAGCGCATGCAAGGCGACGTCGGCGTCGGAGTGCCCGGAGAGCGCTTGGCCGTGCGGAATGGCGACGCCGCACAGCATCAGCTGGCTGCCGGCGGCGAAGCCGTGCACGTCGAAGCCGAAGGCGGTGCGCGTTTCCATCGTCGAGACCATGTCGTCGGCCGTAGTGATCTTGCGGTTGTCGTCATGCCCTTCGACGATGACGACACGAAGCCCGGCGCGCTCGGCGACCGCCGCGTCATCGGTAAGGGCGCTTGCCTCGTGGCTGGCCAGCGAAGCCGCAGCCCGGTGGGCGGCAAGCAGCTCGGCGAAGCGAAAGATCTGCGGCGTCTGGGCCCGCCACAAGCCGCTGCGCGACACCGTACCGGCCAGCATGCCGGCCTCGTCCACCTTCTTCAGGGTGTCGGCGACCGGTACGCCCAGGACGGCTCCGTCGATGCCGGGCGCCAAGGCCTCCAGGCAGCCCATGATGTCGGACACCCGCACATAGGGCCGGGCGGCATCGTGGATCGCGACCAGATCGGGCGCGTGAGCCGCGAGGGCTTCCAGGCCATTGAGGACAGATTGTTGCCGGCTGGCGCCCCCTATCACAGGCGGCGGCAGGCCCATCCCTTGTACGGCGGTGCGGTAATGGCCTTCGTCAGCCGGAGCGATGACGACCTGGATGCCGTCGATGCCCGGCGTCGCCTGGAAGACCTCGAGGGTGCGACGCAGGACGGGCTGGCCCGCCAAAGTGGCATATTGTTTGGGCAGAGGGCCTCCGAAGCGGCTACCCCGGCCCCCGGCGACGATCAGGGCGGTGCAGGTTGGCACGGCCGCTAGATAACACCGAGCCAGCAACTGCGCACTCGGGACCGCTTGCGCACCCCGCCGGGACCCGCTATTGCTCGCCCAATTATTGTGCACTGCACAAGATGCCTATAAACTGATCAGTAGTCATGGATTGCACACCGCGTCTTCAGCCCGTCCAGATCGGTCCCGTCCGGATCGACGACCCCGTCATCCTGGCCCCCATGTCGGGCGTGACGGACATGCCCTTCCGCCAAATGGTGAAGCGGGGCGGGGCGGGCCTCGTCGTGTCCGAGATGATCGCCTCGGCGGCGATGGTGCGCGAGAACCGCAAGACGCTGCTGATGGCGAAGAATTCGCCGGAAGAATTCCCGATGTCAGTGCAGCTCGCCGGCTGCGAGCCCGAGGTCATGGCCGATGCAGCCAGGCTGAACGAGGACCGTGGCGCCGCCATCATCGACATCAACTTCGGCTGCCCGGTGAAGAAGGTCGTGAACGGCCATGCCGGCTCGTCGCTGATGCGCGACGAGATCCATGCCGCGAAGATCCTCGAAGCCACCGTCAAGGCGGTGAAGCTGCCGGTGACGTTGAAGATGCGCACCGGCTGGGATTCGAACAACCGCAACGCGCCCAACCTGGCGCGTATCGCCGAGGAGTGCGGCATCAAGCTGCTGACCGTGCATGGGCGCACGCGCTGCCAGTTCTATGACGGGCACGCCGACTGGGCGTTCGTCGCCAACGTCAAGGCGGCGACCAGGCTGCCGGTGATCGTGAACGGCGACATCAATACCCTCGACGACGTCGACACCGCGCTCGCGCAGTCGGGCGCCGACGGCGTCATGATCGGGCGCGGCGCCTACGGCCGGCCGTGGTTCCTGAACCAGGCGATCCACTATCTGCGCACCGGCGAGCGCCTGCCCGATCCGTCGCTCGCCGAGCAGTACGCCACCGTGCGCGCGCACTTCGAATCGATGCTGTCGCACTACGGCCAGGAGACCGGCGTGCGCATGGCCCGCAAGCATCTGGGCTGGTATTCCAAGGGCCTGCCGGCATCGGCCGAGTTCCGCGCCGCCGTCAACCGCGAGACAGAGCCTGCCAAGGTGCGCGCCATGCTGGCCGCGTTCTTCCTGCCCAATCTCGAGCGGCAGGCTGCCTAGGATGGCGCTGCAGCCCCTCAAGCGCGCGAGCATCCTCAGCGACCAGTTCCCGATGGCGCTTCTCGATTCGCTGTCGGAGGCGATCGTCGTGGTCGATGCGCGCGGGCTGATCCACTACGCCAACCTGTCGGCCGAGCAGTTCTTCGGCGTCGGCCGCACGCGCCTGGTCGGCCATCCGCTCGACGAGTTCGTGCCCGAGGACACGCCGCTCTTCTCCCTGCTCGAGCAGGTGTTCTGTGCGCTGCGACTCTCGCCGGTCGTCGACAGCGACGGCCTGGTCGCCGTGTCGCTGACCGAGCAGACCATCGCCCGCAACATCGATCGCCAGATGTCGCATCGCAGCGCCGCGCGTTCGGTGAGTGCGCTCGCCGCCATGCTGGCGCACGAGGTGAAGAACCCGCTGTCGGGCATCCGCGGCGCCGCGCAGCTCCTCGAACAGTCGGTGCCCGATTCCGAGCGCGAGCTGACCGGCCTGATCTGCGAGGAGACCGACCGCATCGTCGCCTTGGTCGACCGCATGGAGGCGTTCGCCGACGGCCGGCCGATCGACCGCAGTCCGATCAACATCCATCAGGTCCTCAACCACGTCCTGCGCATCTCCCAGAACGGCTTCGGCAAGGGCGTGCGCTTCGTCGAGACCTACGATCCCTCGCTGCCCGACGTGCACGGCGACCGCGACCAGCTCATCCAGGTGTTCCTGAACCTGGTGAAGAATGCCTGCGAGGTGCCCGGCGACGGCGAGCGCGAGATCGAGTTGTCCACAGCCTACCGCCACGGCCTGCGCCTGGCCGTCCCCGGCCAGCAGGCCAAGGTCAACCTGCCCCTGGTGGTTTCGGTGCGGGACAACGGCCGCGGGGTGTCCGACGAAATCCGCGCCCATCTTTTTGACGCCTTCGTCACCAACAAGCCCACCGGAACTGGCCTGGGTCTTGCCTTGGTGGCCAAGATCATCAACGACCACGGCGGGGCCATCGAATTCGACAGCGAGCCCGGCCGTACGACTTTTAGGGTTATGTTGCCGTTGCAGTCCCTCCAGGCCGCCCCCCAGGCCATTCCATGAGCAGCTCCACGACGATCCTGGTCGCCGACGACGACCGTGCGATCCGCACCGTCCTGCACCAGGCGCTGGGCCGGCAAGGCCACAACGTTCGCAGCACGGGGGCTGCATCGACCCTGTGGCAGTGGGTGCAGGAGGGCGAGGGCCAGCTCGTCATCACCGACGTGGTGATGCCTGACGAGAACGGCCTCGACCTGGTACCGCGCATCCGCAAGCTCAGGCCGGACCTCCGCATCATCGTGATGAGCGCGCAGTCGACGCTGCTCACCGCCGTGCGCGCGACCGAGCGCGGCGCCTTCGAATACCTGCCCAAGCCGTTCGATCTCAACGAACTGATCTCGGTCGTGAACCGCGCGCTGTCGGCGCCGGCCACGCCCACGCAGCGCAGCGCCCAGCCGCCGGAGGAGGGCGAGCGGCTTCCATTGATCGGCCGGTCCCCCGCCATGCAGGAGATCTACCGCGCGCTGGCGCGGCTGATGTCGACCGACCTCACGGTCATGGTCACCGGCGAATCGGGTGCCGGCAAGGAGCTCGTGGCGCGCGCGCTGCACGACTATGGCAAGCGCCGCAAGGGGCCGTTCGTGGCCCTCAACATGGCGGCGATTCCGCGCGAGCTGATCGAGAGCGAGCTGTTCGGCCACGAACGCGGCGCATTCACCGGCGCCGTCCAGCGCTCGGCCGGCAAGTTCGAGCAGGCGTCCGGCGGCACGCTGTTCCTCGACGAGATCGGCGACATGCCGCCCGAGGCGCAGACGCGCCTGCTGCGCGTGCTGCAGGAAGGCGAGTACACGACGGTCGGCGGCCGCACGCCCATCAAGGCCAATGTGCGCATCGTCGCCGCCACGCATCGCGACCTGCGTCGCCTGATCCAGCAGGGCCTGTTCCGCGAGGACCTGTTCTATCGCCTGAACGTCGTGCCGATTCGCCTGCCGCCCTTGCGTGAGCGGCTCGACGACATTCCCGAGCTCGCCAACCACTATCTGCAGGCGGCAACGGCCGATGGCCTGCCGGCCAAGGTGCTGTCGCCCGAGGCGATGGCGCGGCTGAAGCAGCATCGCTGGCCGGGCAACGTCCGCGAGCTGGTCAATCTGGTGCGCCGCCTGTCGGCGCTCTACTCCGAAGAAGTGATCGGCGTCGAAACCATCGAGGCCGAGCTGGCCGATGCCATGTCGGCGCTCGAGCCGGAGCCTGCCGCGGGCGGCTCCGCCGCTGCTGACGTGTCGCTGGCCGACGCCGTCGATCGCCATCTGCAGGCGCTGTTCGCCGCCCACGGCGATCGCCTGCCGCCGGACGGAATGTACGATCGTGTCATTTCCGAGGTCGAGCGTCCTCTCTTGTCCCTGGCGCTCGGGGCAACGCGCGGGAATCAGTTGCGCGCGGCCCGCCTCTTGGGGCTCAATCGCAATACGTTGCGCAAGAAGATCAAGGACCTCGACGTCCCCGTGGTACGTACGCCGCAGGTCCGCCGAGGCGGGTGACAAATTGACAGCTGCGCTGGGCGTTTCACGCTTGGGCGATGCGACAGCGGCAGTGGCCCGGAGATTGGGCGGCCGCGCCGCCGCCGTATCGCTGGCCGTGCTCGCCATGTTCGCCGGCGCGGCGACGTATGCCTGGCTGGCGGGCTTCGTCCCCACCGCGCTCAACACCCGCGGCTGGATCACCGGCCTGCTGGTCGCCGACCTGGTGATCGCCGTGGCGCTGGTGGCGCTGCTGGCGGTGCGCCTCACCCAGCTCTGGCTCGATCGCCGGCGCGGCGCGGCGGGCTCCCGCCTGCACATGCGGCTGGTGCTGGTGTGCAGCCTGTTCACCATCACGCCGACGCTGATCGTCACCATCATCCTGTCGCTGCTGGTCATCAACCTCACCGACTTCGTGGTGAAGCCGGCCCAGGCCTCGTACGAGGCCGCGCGGGCGATCGGCGAGCCGGTGCGGCGCGCCCGCGAAGAGGAGATCCTGCGCGACATCGGCGCCGTCGCTTCTTCCCTGCAGGCGATCGGCATCGACGCCGTGCGCGACAAGGAGGCGACGACCGGCCTGCTGCAGCGCCTGATCGACGGGCGGCCGATCATCGAGGCGATCGTCGTCGATGCCGACAACGGCGTGCTGGAGCGCGCCCTGGCGCCCAACGCCCAGGGCCTCAAGGATCCGATGCCGTCCGCCCAGGCGCTATGGCGCGCCGTCAGGCAGAACGGTCCGGTGGAGATCCAGGCGCCCGACGGCGCCTACTTCGTCATGCAGCTCTTCCTCGGCGAACCGCTGTTCCTGGTCACCGGCCATTCGGTCGACCTGCGCGTCGTCGACTACATCAAGAGCATCGAGTTCGCCGGCTCCTTCTACTCCCAGATCGAGCAGGCCATGCAGCGCAGCCAGCTCCTGATCTTCGTGATCTGCGGCGCCATCGCTCTGCTGATGCTGCTGGCCGCGATGTGGCTCGCCATCCTGTTCGCCTCGCGCCTGACCGCGCCGATCGGCGGGCTGATGGCCGCGGCCGAGCGGGTGAGGGGCGGCGATCTGTCGGCGCGCGTCGAAGAGGGACCGGCCAACGACGAACTGGGCCAGCTCACGCGCTCGTTCAACCGAATGGCGAGCCAGATCGAGCAGCAACGCGGCGACCTCATCGATGCCAACAAGGAGCTCGACACGAGGCGGCGGCTGACCGACGCGGTGCTGGCCGGCGTCTCCGCCGGCGTGCTGAGCGTCGACAGCACAGGCATCATCACCCGCACCAACCGCTCGGCCCTCGAGCTGCTTGCCCTGCCCGAGGACGGCGTGGTCGAGCGACCGCTGACCGCCGTGATGCCGGAGCTGGCGCCGCTGGTCGAGCAGGCCGCCGAGCGGCCCGATCGTCTGACGCAAGGCCAGGTCGAGATCCTGCAGGGCGGCACGCGGCGCATCCTGCTGGTGCGCATCAGTGCGGCATCGGATGCCGGCTCGGTCGTCACCTTCGACGACGTCACCGACCTGATGTCGGCGCAGCGCATGGCGGCGTGGGGCGACGTGGCGCGCCGCATCGCCCATGAGATCAAGAATCCCCTGACGCCCATCCAGCTCTCGGCCGAGCGGCTGAAGCGACGCTACCTGAAGCAGATCAAGGAGGATCCCGAGACCTTCTCGATCTGCACCGACACCATCATCCGCCAGGTCGGCGACATCGGCCGCATGGTCGACGAATTCTCCTCGTTCGCCCGCATGCCGAGGCCGACGGTCAAGCCGGAGGACGCCAAGGAGCTTTGCCAGCAGGCGCTGTTCCTGCAGCGCCAGGGCAATCCCGAGATCCGCTACGTCTCGACCTTGCCCGATCGCCCGGTGCCGCTGATCTGCGATCGCCGACAAGTGTCGCAGGTCCTGACCAACATCCTGAAGAACTCGGCCGAGGCCATCGAGGGCAGGGAGGTCGTGCCCGGCCAGGTCCTGCCGCCGGGCGAGATCACGCTGACTTTGCGCGACGACGACGCCACGGTGCGCATCATTGTCGACGACAACGGAAGGGGGCTGCCCAAGGAAGGCCGCGAGCGGCTGACCGAGCCGTACATGACCACCCGCAGCAAGGGCACGGGGCTCGGTCTCGCCATCGTCAAGAAGATCATGGAAGATCATGGCGGCCATCTCGCCCTGGATGACCGCGAGGGTGGCGGCGCGCGTATCAGTCTGGTATTCCGGCGTGACGCGAAGGAAATCGCGTCGGTACGTTCGCATGCGACGGCCGCACAATGATCCGCACGTAGCATCGCGGACAATTTGAAGAGTCATGGGCCACGATATTCTCATCGTCGACGACGAGCGCGACATCTGCACGCTGATCGCGGGCATCCTGGAGGACGAGGGCCACACCGCCCGCCGCGCCCACAACAGCACCGAGGCCATCGACGCCGTGCGCCAGCGCCGGCCGGCGTTGGTCATCCTCGACGTCTGGCTGCAGGGCAGCGAGCTCGATGGCCTCCAGTTGCTGGAGGTGATCCGCCGCGAGGAGCCGCCGGTGCCGGTGGTGATGATCTCGGGCCACGGCACCATCGATACCGCCGTGTCCGCCATCAAGACCGGCGCCTACGACTTCATCGAGAAGCCGTTCAAGGCCGACCGCCTGCTGCTGGTCGTGGACCGCGCGATCGAAGCCGATCGGCTGCGGCGCGAGAACGTCGCCTTGCGCCGGCGTGCCGGCGGCGAGGTGACCTTCGTCGGCTCGTCGGGCGCTGCGGCGAACGTGCGCAGCCAGATCGAGCGCGTGGCGCCGACCGGCAGCCGCGTGCTGATCACCGGCCCGTCGGGCACCGGCAAGGAGACCGTGGCGCGGCTGATCCACCAGGAGTCGAAGCGGGCCGACGGTCCGTTCGTCGTGGTGAACTGCTCGGCTTTGCCGGCCGAGCGGCTCGAGATCGAGCTGTTCGGTACGGACGGGGAGAGCGCCGCCGACGTGCTGCGCGTCTCGGGCGCCTTCGAGATGGCGCATGGCGGCACGCTGCTCCTGAAGGAAGTCGCCGACCTGCCGGTGCCGCTGCAGAGCCGGCTGGCGCGCGTGCTCCAGGAACAGTCCTTCACCCGCGACGGCGGCACCACCAAGGTCGAGGTCGATGTCCGCGTGCTCGCCTCGACGGCGCGCGCTCTGCAGGACGAGATCGCGTCGGGCGGCTTCCGCGAGGAACTTTTCCACCGGCTGAACGTCGTGGCCTTGCGCGTCCCACCGCTCAGCGAGCGCCGCGAGGACATTCCGGAAGTCGGCAACGACTTGTTGCAGCGCGTCGCCGACGCCACCGGCCTGCCGGCGCGGCCGATCGGCGAGGATACGCTGGCGGCTCTGCAGGGCCACGATTGGCCGGGCAATGTCCGTCAGCTGCGCAACGTCATCGAGCGCCTCCTGATCCTGGCCCCTGCCGGCGGCGGGCCGATCCGCGCCGATGTCCTGCCCAATGACGTGAGCGAGGACGCCCCGTCGGTGCTGCGCTGGGAAAAGGGCGGCGAGATCATGCAATTGCCGCTGCGCGATGCGCGCGAGGTCTTCGAGCGCGAGTACCTGCTTGCCCAGGTGACGCGCTTCGGCGGCAACATCTCGCGCACCGCGACTTTCGTCGGCATGGAGCGCTCCGCGCTGCATCGCAAATTGAAGTCACTCGGCCTGCATGGCGGCGCCGTGGACAATGGCGGCGAAGCCGCGACCGAGACCCGAGGAGCGTAAGAGAATGGCGCGTTATGCCTACGTCAATGGACGCTATGTCGATCATCGCGAGGCGAGCGTGCACGTCGAGGATCGCGGTTATCAGCTCGCCGACGGCGTCTACGAGGTCGTGGGCGTGCGCGACGGCAAGCTGATCGACGAGAAGCTGCACATCGATCGCCTCGGCCGCTCGCTGAAGGAGCTGCGTATCGACTGGCCGGTGGCGCGGCCGACGCTCGGCTTCATCATCCGCGAGCTGATGCGCCGCAACCGCCTGCGCGATGGGCTGGTCTACATGCAGGTGACGCGCGGCGTGGCCCGGCGCGACCACGCCTTTCCGACCAAGCCGGTGAAGCCCGCGCTGGTGCTGACCACCAAGAACAGCAAGCGGGCGGAGGCGGATCCCGGCCCCGGCATCGCGGTGAAGAGCCATCCCGACATCCGCTGGCAACGCTGCGACATCAAGACGGTGGCGCTGCTGCCCAACGTTCTGGCCAAGCAGGCGGCGCGCGAAAGCGGCGCCTACGAGGCGTGGCTGGTCGACGGCAAGGGCAACGTGACGGAAGGCGCCTCGACCAACGCCTGGATCGTCACCCAGGCCGGCGAACTGGTCACGCGCGCCACCGACAACGGCATCCTGGCCGGCATCACCCGCCATACCTTGAAGTCGATTGCGGGCGACCTGCAGCTGAAGCTGGTCGAACGGCCCTTCACCTTGGCCGAGGCCAAGGATGCCAAAGAGGCGTTCATCACCAGCGCGACGTCGTTCGTGACGCCGGTGGTCAGGATCGACGGCGACGTCGTCGGCGACGGCAAGGTCGGCCCGACGGCGCGGCGGCTGCGCGAAGAATACGTGCGCTTCGCGGCCGACGGCGAGGCGGTTACGTGAGCCGACCGCAAGGTCTGAAACCGCCACGCGCCATCCTGTTCGATTGGGACAACACGCTGGTCGACACCTGGCCGACCATCGTCGAATGCTACAACGACACCTTCGCGGCGCTGGGCCACGCCCCGTGGACGGCGCAGCAGGTGAAGGATCGCGCCCACGGCTCGTTGCGCGACGCCTTCCCCGCGCTGTTCGGCGCACGGGCGGTCGAAGCCGAGAAGGTGTTCTACGAGACCTTCCATCGCATCCATCTCGCGCGGCTGACGCCCTTGCCGGGTGCCGCCGAGCTGCTGGAACACTGCGACCGGCTCGGCTGCTATGTCGCGGTCGTGAGCAACAAGGTCGGCGACAACCTCAGGACCGAGCTCGCCCATCTCGGTTGGCAGCGCTGGATCAAGCGGGCGGTGGGCGCACGCGACTGCCTGCGCGACAAGCCGGCGCCCGACCCGATCTTCAGGGCTCTCGACGGCACGGGAATTGCCCCGGACGAGACGGTGTGGATGGTCGGCGACACCCCCGCGGACCTCAAATGCGCCCATGCGGCCGGCTGTCTGCCCGTCCTGGTGGGCGGTGCAGAGGAACTGACGGGCCTGCTGCTGGACCATCCGCCGCGGCTGAGAGCACGCAATTGTAATCACCTGGTGGCATTGCTTTGACCCGATCACCCCCTATATTCGACTCAACTCGGTAGCGGGTATGAGACCCGCGCCTTTCCAACGGCTGCCCAAAAAGTAGTCGGACGCCCAGCAAGAGGCCAAGAACATGAGTGAAAAGGCACAGAACGTTCAGGACGTCTTCCTGAACCACCTGCGCAAGAACAAGACACCCGTCACGATCTTCCTTGTGAACGGTGTGAAACTGCAGGGGATCGTTACCTGGTTCGACAATTTCTCGGTGCTGCTGCGCCGCGACGGCCATTCGCAGCTTGTGTACAAGCACGCGATCTCGACCATCATGCCGGTCACGCCGGTGCAGCTGTTCGACGGCGACAAGGCCGACGCAGCGGGCTGATTTGAGCGAAGACCACGAGCTGAACGGACACGACAGGCGCAAGCGCAAGGCCGAGGATACCGCCCGGCCTCGGATGGTGGCGGCCGTGCTGTCACCGTATGCACCGACTGTGCATCGCGAGGAGCGCGACCGTGACGCCAAGCTCGAGGAGGCGGTGGGTCTGGCCCGCGCCATCGATCTCGATGTGCGCCTGGCCGAGACCGTGCCGCTGCGCCGTGTCACCCCGGCCACGCTGATCGGCAAGGGCGTGGTCGAGCGCATGAAGGAGAACGTCAAGGAGCAGGGGATCGGGCTGATCGTCGTCGACGACCGGCTGACGCCCGTGCAGCAGCGCAATCTCGAGAAGGCGCTGGAGGCCAAGGTGATCGACCGCACCGGTCTCATCCTGGAGATCTTCGGCGCGCGCGCCCGCACGCACGAAGGCCGTCTGCAGGTCGAACTGGCGGCGCTCGACTACCAGCGCGGCCGCCTGGTGCGGTCGTGGACCCATTTGGAACGCCAGCGCGGCGGCTTCGGCTTCCTGGGCGGCCCCGGCGAATCGCAGATCGAGATCGACCGCCGCCTGATCGGCGAGCGCATCGTGCGCATCAAGCGCGACTTGGAAGGCGTGCGCCGCACCCGCGCCGTCAATCGGGCCGGGCGGCGCAAGGCGCGCCTGCCGACGGTGGCGCTGGTCGGCTACACCAACGCCGGCAAGTCGACGCTGTTCAATCGCCTGAGCGGCGCGGCCGTGATGGCCAAGGACCTGCTGTTCGCCACGCTCGATCCGACCATGCGGTCGATCAAGCTGCCCAACGGCAAGCCCTGCGTGATCTCCGACACGGTCGGCTTCGTGTCCGACCTGCCGACGCACCTGGTCGAGGCCTTTCGCGCCACCCTAGAGGAGGTGCTGGAAGCCGACCTGATCGTGCATGTCCGCGACATCGCCCATCCCGACAGCGAGCAGCAGCGCGCCGACGTCGAGGCCGTGCTGCACGACCTCGGCGTCATCGAGGAAGGGGGAGGGCGGCCGATCATCGAGGCGCTGAACAAGATCGATGCTCTGCCGGCCGACGTCCGCGGTCGCCTGGAGACGCGGTCCCAAACTGGCGCCGAGCGCGCCCGGCAGTATCCGGTCTCGGCAATGACCGGGGAGGGCGTCGACCAGCTCCTGGAGGCGATCAGCGCGTTCCTCGGCCGCGCCGGTGAAGCCCGCGAGGTCGAGGTGCCGCTTTCCGACGGCGCCACGATCGCCTGGCTGTACCGCCACGGCGAGGTCCGCAGCCGCCACGACGAGGGCGAGATCGCGCGACTGACGGTCGCGCTCGATGCGGCCGCATCGGCGCAATTCGAACGCCGCCTCGCGCGTTGACACCGGGCTTCACAGCTACCTATAAGCGGCCCCGTCCAGACGAAGGAAACACCATGAAATTCAAGCCCTTGCACGATCGGCTGCTGCTCAAGCCGATGACCGCCGAGACCAAGACCAAGGCCGGCATCATCATCCCCGACACCGCGCAGGAGAAGCCCATGCAGGGCGAGGTCGTGGCCGTCGGCAAGGGCAAGCGGCTGGAGGACGGCCGCCTGCAGGCGCTCGACGTCAAGGTCGGCGACAAGGTGATCTACGGCAAGTGGTCGGGCACCGAGGTCAAGCTCGGCGGCGTCGAGCACGTGATCCTCAAGGAAGAGGACCTGTTCGGCATCGTCGGCTGACGACATGCTGAGCTCGGCCGATGCCAGCAGAGGCTCGCGGCCGGCCTTGCCAGCATCCTGCCCGGCGTGCCCGTGGTGGGCGAGGAGGCGGTCGAGCAGGAGCCGGGGCTGGTTGACCTGATCGCCCGGCCGGGCGAGACCTGCTGGGTCGTCGATCCGCTCGACGGCACCGCCAACTTCGCATCCGGCAAGGACCGCTTCGCCATGATCGTCTGCCTGGTGCATGACACCGTGGCGGTCGGCGGCTGGATCCTCGACGTGCCGCGCGGGACCATGGCGGTGGCGCTGAAGGGGCGGGGCGTCACGCTCGATGGTACGCCGGTCAGACGGTCAAAGCCGGCGCGGCCGCCGATCGGTTTCGTCGGCTACAAGGTCAAGAAGGAGTTCGACCGCCAGCTTCCGCCGGCCAGGCGACGCACCTTGGGACGGGTGTCGACGCTGAACTGCGCCGGCGCGGAGTATCTGGAGGTCCTGGCGGGTCGCGCCGACTTCAACCTCTATCGCATGACCAAGCCGTGGGACCATGCCGCGGGAACGCTGATGGTGGAGGAGGCGGGCGGCGCGGCACAGCGCTTCGACGGCAAGCCCTACACGGCAGCCCAGCCCATCAACAGCGGGCTGATCACGGCCATCCATCCGCAGACCCTGACCCAGGTCCGTGAGCTGTTCGAGGCGGTCCGCATGCCACTGCTGGCGGGACTGCCTTAAGAGAAAGCGCGGGCCCTCCGGCGCTCATGTTCTTCCGGACCACGCGCCTACCGGCGCGCTGATGAGCATGAGCGAGCGGGACGCTCGCGGTCTGGAAGAACATGAGGCCCAGTCACGACCGCGTCTTCGCCTCCTGCCAGAGGGCTTCCATCTCGTCCAAAGACGAATCGGCCGGCTTGCGGCCGGTCTCGGCCAGGCGCTTCTCGATGTGGCGGAAGCGGCGCTCGAACTTGTCGTTGGTGGCGCGCAGCGCGGCCTCCGGGTCGACCCTGCAATGGCGTGCCAGGTTGGCGACGGCGAACAGCACGTCGCCCAGCTCGTCGGTTAGCCGCTCCTGGTCGACCGTCCCGGCCGCCAGCTCGGTGCGCAGCTCGCCCAGCTCCTCCTCGATCTTGTCGATGACCGGGCCGGTCTTTTTCCAGTCGAAGCCGACCCGCGCCGCCCGCTTCTGGATCTTCTCAGCCCGCAACAGGGCGGGGAGGGCCCGCGCCACCCCGTCCAGGGTGCCGGCCGGCTCCTTGCCCTTGGCGGCCCGCTCGGCCGCCTTGCGCGCCTCCCAGGACACGGTCTGGGCCTCGGCCGTGTCGATCCTGGCGTCGCCGAAGACATGAGGGTGCCGGTCGACCATCTTGTCGGCCACGGCTCGGGCCACCTCGGTGAAGCCGAAGGCGCCGGCCTCGCTCGCCATCTGGGAGTGGTAGACGACCTGCAGCAGCAGATCGCCCAGCTCCTCCTTGAGCGCGGCCAAGTCGTCGCGCTCGATGGCGTCGGCTACCTCGTAGGCTTCCTCGATGGTGTACGGCGCGATGGTCCGGAAGGTCTGGTCGATGTCCCACGGGCAGCCGTGACGGCGGTCGCGCAGCCAGGCCATGACGGCGAGCAGGCGGGCCATCGGCTCGCGGGGCAGCGAGTCCGCCGTGGGACGTTCGGACGCCATGACGCTTATCCTCAACTCCGATTATCGTATAATATATATTATGACAAATATTGATATTATATAAATACCAATGGATCACCAGTTGATACGCATATTCTGCTTTAAGAGAGCGAGCAATTTGAAGCCGCGGACGGCGTCACTGGCCGGCACGCCCAGCGTCATCAGGATGCCCTCCTTCGGATTGCCCGGCCGCTGGATCACGAGGTCGAACACGGTGCGCGGTTCGCTGTCGCCTTGGCCCTTGGGCGCGTTCTCGTAGACGATCAGGAAGGTCCCGTCGCCGAGCTTGCGGGCCTGGGCCTGGATGCTGGGCCGCCGTGCCTGGATCGAGCCGGTCTTGGTGGCGGCATAGTGCTCGGCGTCCTTGACGCCCTCGAAGGCGAAATCGACCCGCCAGATGATCAGCCGGTAGCGCTTGTCGCCGCTGTAGGCGACACCCCGCTCCCAGTCCTCGGTCGCCTGCCAGCCCAGCGGCAGCGCCACCTCGACCTTGATCGAGCCGAACTGGACCCGCGCCAGCCCTTGAGCGCTGTCGACGGCCGCGACCTGTGACGACACCTGATTGGGGCCGCCGGCAATGATTGGATCGACGCCACGGTTGAAGCTGGCGCCGTTGTCGTTGACGGCGAAGTCCTTGAAGGTCAGCCCACCGGCGTCGAGGTCCGCGGCGGCCGCCGGAAAACCGGCAAGACAGGCGCCGAGGCCTGCCAACAGGAACAAGCGGCGACCGGACTCCTTTTGTCTCGCTTCATGCGTTGGATTACGGTCGTAGCGCAATCGTCTGATAATAATGGATTATTCTCCATTCACTTCGATGACCAACCCGTCGTGGCAGGGCTGGACATGGGGCGGCGTCAGTCGATCGACCTCAGCATAGTCCATATCGACGTGGAGATTGGTCAAAAAAGCCTGCCTGGGCGCGATTCTGGCGATCCATTCCAGCGCGCGGTCGAGATGGGCATGGGTCGGATGCGGCCGATAGCGCATGGCGTCCACGACCAGCACCTCGACCCCTGCCATCGCCTCCAGGGCGTCGTCCGACAACGTCACGCAGTCGTTGGCATAGGCAAAGGCGCCGAACCGGAACCCCAGCGACGTGGCGATGCCGTGGTCCTGCACGAACGGCTGCACCGGCAAACCCGCGGCCACGAACGGGCCATCGATACGGTGATGCCGGTAGATCGGATTGTAGAAGCCGTCCTCGGTCGCGAAGCAGTAGCCGAAGCGGTGCAGCAGGATCCTGTATGTCCGCTCGTCCGACCAGGCCTCGATCGGCCCCTGGCGCAGCATGTAGGGCCGCACGTCGTCGATGCCGTGGACCTGGTCGGCATGCTCGTGGGTCCACAGGACGGCGTCGATGCGCTCGACCCGGGCATCCAGGAGCTGCGAACGCAGGTCGGGCGAGGTGTCGATCAGGATGGTCTTGCCCTGGTCCTGCACCAGGATGGAGCAGCGCCGCCGGCGATTGCGCGGATCATCGGGATTGGCGGCGCCCCATTCGCCGTTGCCGCCCTTGCCCCCTACCCTTGGTACGCCACCCGACGTGCCGCAGCCCAGGATCGTCACCCGCACCTCGCGCCCTCCACTTTGGCGCGCTCCGCCTTGGCGAACAGCCGGAAGAAGTTGTCCGTGGTCGCGGCCTCGAGTTCGGCCACGCCGACACCCTTGAGCTCGGCCACCTTGGCGGCGGTATGGGCGACGAAGGCCGGTTCGTTGGTCTTGCCGCGCTTCGGGACCGGCGCCAGATAGGGCGCGTCGGTCTCGACCAGCAAGCGGTCGAGCGGGATGTCGCGCACCGTGGCGCGCAGGTCCTCGGCCGCCTTGAAGGTGACGATGCCCGAGATCGAGATGTACATGCCGAGCGCCAGCGCCCGGTGCGCCACCGCGGCGCCCGAGCTGAAGCAGTGGATCAGGCCGGGAAAGGCGCCCTTGGCGTATTCCTCCTCCAGGATGTCGCCGGTCTCGCTGTCGGCGTCGCGCGTATGGACGATCAGCGGCAGGCCGGTCTGGCGCGCCGCCGCGATATGGGCGCGAAAGCTCTCGGCCTGCTCGGCGCGCGGGCTGTGCTCGTAATAGAAGTCGAGCCCGGTCTCGCCGATGCCGATCACCTTGGGATGGCGCGCGGCTTCGATCAGCCGGTCGGGGGTGCGCTGCCCCTCCTCCTTGGCCTCGTGCGGATGCACGCCGACCGAGCACCAGACGTTGCCGTGGCGCTCGGCGATGGCGCGCACCTTGTCGAACTGGTCGAGCCTGGTGCCGATGGTCAGCATGCCGGCGACGCCGGCGGTGCGGGCGCGCGCCAGCACGCCCGTCTCGTCGGTCGCGAGCTCGGGGAAGTCGAGATGGCAGTGGCTGTCTATCAGCATCAGCTTGCCGCCTTCGCCGGCTCGACGAAGCGCGGGAACACGCCTTGCGGCGCCGGCAGCGCGGTGCCCGGCACCAGCTCCTTGTCGAAGCCGGCGAACGCACGATCGCCCGCCGCGACGGCGAGCTGGTCGAGGATCTTGCCCGCCGAATCCGGCATGAAGGGCTGCACCAGCAAGGTCACGCGCCGGATGGTCTCGGCCAGGACCCACAGCACCGTGTCACGCCGTGCCGGGTCGGTCTTGGCGAGCGCCCACGGTGCCTGCGCATCGACATAGCGGTTGGCGTCGGCGATCACTTCCCAGATCGCGATCAGCGCACGATGGAAGGCCTGCTCGTTCAGCTCGCCGCGCACGATGGCCAGCAGGGCCTTGGCACGATCGAGCAAGGCGGTGTCGGCGTCGACGATCGCGCCCTTGGCCGGCACCCTGCCGCCGCCGCTCTTGGCCACGATCGACAGCACGCGCTGGCAAAGATTGCCGTAGGCGTTGGCGAGATCGCCGTTCAGGCGGCCGATCAGCGCGCGCCGCTGCAGGTCGCCGTCGTTGCCGAACGGCACCTCGCGCAGCAGGAAGTAGCGCACCGGATCTAGCCCGTAGGTGGCGACCAGCTCGACGGGATCGATGACGTTGCCCAGCGACTTGGAGATCTTCTGGCCCTCGTTGGTCCACCAGCCGTGGGCGAACACGCGCTGCGGCGGAGCCACGCCGGCCGACATCAAGAAGGCCGGCCAGAACACGCAATGGAAGCGGATGATGTCCTTGCCCACCATGTGCAGGTCGGCCGGCCAGTACTTCCACAGCGGATTGCTGGTGTCGGGGTAGCCGCACTCGGTGATGTAGTTGGTGAGCGCGTCCAGCCAGACGTACATGATGTGCTTGGGATCGCCCGGCACCGGGATGCCCCAGGAGAAGCTGGTGCGTGACACCGAGAGGTCCTGCAGGCCGCCCTTCACGAAGCTCATGACCTCGTTGCGCCGGCTCTCGGGCGCGATGAAGCGCGGGTTCTTTTCGTAGAAGTCGAGCAGCCGGTCGGTCCACGCCGACAGCTTGAAGAAATACGAAGGCTCCTCGACCCACTCGACCTCGGCCCCGCTCGCCACGGCGCGGCGCTTGCCGTCCGTGCCGACCTCGGTCTCGCCTTCGACGAAGTAGGCCTCGTCGCGCACCGAATACCAGCCGGCGTACTTGCCGAGATAGATGTCGCCCGAGGCGACCAGCTTCTCCCACAGCGCCTGCGAGGCGACGTAGTGCCGCTTCTCCGTGGTGCGGATGAAGTTGTCGGGGCTGTAGTTCATCGTCTTGACGAGATCGCGGAACGACTGGCTGACCTTGTCGGTGAAGGCCTGCGGTTCGAGCCCCGCCGCGGCGGCGGCCTTCTCGACCTTCTGTCCGTGTTCGTCGGTGCCGGTGAGGAAATGCACGTCGCGTCCGTCGAGGCGCATGAAGCGGGCCAGCACGTCGCAGGCGAGGGTCGTGTAGGCATGCCCGATATGGGGCACGTCGTTCACGTAATAGATTGGCGTGGTGACGTAATAGGTACCGCGGTCCGACATGATGACCGATTTCTTCAGCGCATTGCCGATTGGAGGACGAGGAAGCTGCCCAGCACCGTCTGCTTGCGGTCGAGATTGACCCGGTCGGCGCCGGACAGCAGTTCGGCGGCCTTTTCCCATGCAACGATCCAGCGATCAAGGCTGGCCGCCGCCAGCAATCGTGCCTGCAGCCCGCGTTCCGCCGGCACGACGGGTGCAGCTTCTCCGCCCAGCGCCGACTGCCGCGCCAGGCCCTTCAGCCAGCCGTCGAACAGGTAGTTCAGCGAACGCCAGGCAGCGTTCGCCTCCTCGCCGCGGCGCGCGAAGCGCTCGGCGAAACCGTGCAGGCGCGCCATGTCGAGCTCGGGCAGGGTCGCCAGCACCGAGACCATTTCGCTGTAGAGCTCCAGGCTGCCCGCGCCGGCAAGTTCCAGCGCACGGCCGATGCTGCCCTCGGCGAGCCGCGCCAGCGCCGCCCTCTCCTGCTCCTTCAGCTCGGGCGCATGGTCGCCCAGCAGGCGCACGACGATGTCGTCGGCGAGCGGCTGCAGGGCGAGCCTGCGGCAGCGCGAACGGATGGTCGGCAGCAACCGGCCCGGCGCGTGCGCCACGATCAGCAGCACGGCGTTGGGCGGCGGCTCCTCCAGGATCTTCAGCACCGCGTTGGCGCTGTTGCGATTCATCTCGTCGGCCGAATCGACGATGGCGACGCGCCACTGTCCCATCGCCGGCGTCATGTGCATGAAGGCGCCGAGCTCGCGCACATCGTCGACGGCGATCTCCGCGCGCATGCGGCCGGTATCGGGATTGAGCGTGCGCCTGAGATGGAAAAGGTCGGGATGCGAGCGCGCATCGATCAGTGAGCGGCCTGGTGCGTCGGCCGCCACGTCGAGCCCTTCCGCAGCACCACCCCCGAACAGCCCGGCCTGCTGCTGGCCGCACAGCAGGAAGCGGGCGAAGCGCCAGGCGAGCGTGGCCTTGCCGATGCCGCGCGGTCCCGCCATCAGCCAGGCGTGGTGCAGCCGCCCGCTCTCGTGCGCCGCGAGCATGGTCTTCTCGGCCGCCTCGTGGCCCAGCAGCCGTTCGGCCCGCCACGGCGGCGGCCAGTCGTAGGGCCACTCGAGCTTCTCGAGCTCGCTGGCGTCGACGCTCGCCTTGCCCCTCGCCATCCCGTCAGGCTCCCAGCCGGTCGGTCACCACGTCGGCGATCCTGCGCGTGATCGCCTCGACATCCCCTGTAGCATCGATCACGACGCAGCGCTTGGGCGCGCGTTTGGCGATTTCGAGGAAACCTTCACGGACGCGAGCATGGAACTCGAGCGGCAGGTTTTCGTAGCGCGTCTCCGCGCCGCGCCGCTCGGCCGCCCGCTTGAGGCCGGTCTCGATCGGCAAGTCGAGGATGATCGTGAGGTCCGGCTGGAAGTCGCCGACCGCAACCTTGTAGAGCTGTTCCAGGATTGCCGGCTCGATGCCGTGGCCGTAGCCCTGGTAGGCGAGCGTCGAATCGGCGAAGCGGTCGCTCACCACCCAGTCGCCGCGTTCCAGCGCCGGCCACACGGTCGAGCGCAGATGCTCGCGCCGCGCCGCGAAGTGCAGCAGCGCCTCGGTAGTGCCGTCCCAACGCTCGACCGGACCTTCGACCAGGAGCTTGCGGATCATCTCCGCTCCAGGCGAGCCGCCGGGCTCGCGCGTCGTGATGACGCGATGGGCGCGCCTCTCGAGCCACGCCCTGAGCCTGGCGATCTGCGTCGACTTGCCTGCTCCTTCGCCGCCTTCGAGGGTGATGAAGCGCCCGGCGGCGCGCTCCGTCACGAGAGCCAGCCGAACAGGTAGTGGCGGATCATGGTGGTGACGCGGCCGAACACGCCTTGGCGCTCCACATCGGCGCCGGCTTCCAACGGATACTCGACGACGCGGTTGTCGGGCAGCGTGACCACGGCGGTTCCGAGCTTGGTGCCCTTGGCGATGGGAGCCGCGATCGGCCCGTCGAAGCGCGCGATCACCCGCGGTGTCACCGCCTGCCCGGCGGACGCGGTGATCTGCACCGGCTTCGCCACGACCAGCGGCACCTTGTCCATCGAGCCCAGCCACACCGGCGCTTCGGCGACCGTGTCTCCGGCGCGGAACACCGTGGTGTTGGTCGATTCGCGGAAACCCCACTCCATCAGCCGCGCCGTCTCCTGTGCACGCTCGGCCATCGAGGTCATGCCGTTCACGACCATGATGAGACGCCGGCCGTCGCGGATCGCCGAAGTCGACTGGCCGTAGCCGCCCTCTTCGGTATGGCCGGTCTTCAGCCCGTCGGTGCCGGGCACCGTCTTGAGCAGGCGGTTGCGGTTGTCCTGCTTGATGTTGTTGTAGGTCCAGTTCGTTTCCGCATAGTAGCGATACAGCTTCGGGAAATCATCGATGGTGCGCCACGACAGCACGGCGAGATCTCGCGCCGTCGTCCACTGGCCGTCCGCCGGCCAGCCCGAGGCGTTCTTGAACACGGTGCCGGTCATGCCGAGCTCGCGCCCCTTGGCGGTCATGCGCTCGGCGAAGCTGTCCTCGTTGCCCGACAGGCCTTCGGCGATGACGACGCAGGCGTCGTTGCCCGACAGCACGATCATGCCCTTGATCAGGTCCTCGACCGAGACCTCGCTGCCCAGCTCGACGAACATGCGCGAGCCGCCCATGTTGCGCGCCCGCTCGCTGACGCGGAACCTCGTATCGAGCTTCAAGCGCCCGGCATTGATCTCCTCGAAGACGATGTAGATCGTCATCATCTTCGCCATCGACGACGGATGCATCGGCTTGTCGGCATCCTTGAACAGCAGCACCGTCGAAGTCTGCGGATCGACCATGAAGGCCTGCTTGGCGAGCGTGCCGATGCCGACCTGCGAGGGCGGCAGCGCCTCGGTCTTGGCGGCGGCCGATGCCGCGTTGGGCTTGGCGGGCGCGGTGGTCGTCCGTGGCTTGGCCGGCGGCTTCTGCTGGCTCTGCCGCTTGGGCGGCTGCTCGCTTTGCGCCAGGGCGGCAAGCGGTGCGCCGGCCAGGCTGGCCGCGACGAGGAACGCGGTCAGGGGGCGCAGGAGATCATTCAGACACGACACGGGCGTCTCCATAGCCAGATCGCTTCAGCCTGTCCGCGACGATGCCGGCGGCATCCGCGGTCGTATAGGGCCCCAGGCGCACGCGCCAGACGTCGCGTCCGCCGGCCGACGCCTGGGAGACTTCCGACGTGCCATAGCTGCGCACCGCGCCGCGCTGGCGCTCGGCATTCTCCATCGTCGAGAAGGCCCCTGTCTGCACATAGAAGCCGCTGCCGGCAAGCGCAGATGTCGATGCCGGGACCGCTGCGGCTCCGGAGGCCAGCGAGGCCACGGTCAGCCCGCCTCCCCTGCCGCCATGGGCGACCGGCGTCTCCACCGACGGCGGCTGCGGCGTCGTTGGCCACACCGGCTGGGGCTGCGGCGCGGGCTGTGACGGCACGACGACCGGCTGCGGCTGGGGCGGAATGACCACTGCGCCGGGCGGCGGCGCGGCCGCCACCGTCGCTGCAGGGGCCGTGCGCTGACCGGAGGCGACTTGCGCCACGGCCGCGTTCTGCTCGGCCGGCCCGCCGCCCGAGATCGCGACGTCGCGCACCGCCATGCTCTCGGCCGGGAGCTGGTCGATCCGCACCCGGGCCGTGCCGTTCCGAACGATGTCGAGTTCCTGCGCCGCCGTGCGTGACAGGTCGATGACGCGGCTGCGGGCGAACGGGCCGCGATCGTTGATCCGCACGACCGTGCTCATGCCGTTGTCGAGATTGGTGACCCGTACGATGGCGGGCATCTGCAGCGTCCGGTGTGCGGCCGTGCGCTCGCTCTGGTCGTAGCGCTCGCCATTGGCCGTCGACTTGCCGTGGAAGCCCGGGCCATACCACGAGGCGACGCCGGTCTCGGTCCGGTTGAATTCTTCCTGCGGCGTGTAGGTGACGCCGTCGATCTTGTACGGCGCGCCGACCTTGTAGCTGCCGCGCTGGGCTGTACCGGCCCCGCCGCCACCCCGGCTCGACGAGCCGCAGGCGCTGAGAAAGCCGGCCAGGCTGCCGACCAACAGCAGCGTTCCCAGGATACGAACGGCCGGCATCGGACGAATACGCGGGCTGACTACAGATAGGGGCATGGCTGCCGGATCATACATCATCTTGAGGGGATCGGGCAGTCACCTTGCTGCCAGCGCTCATCGGGCGATCTTGTCGGATAGAAGCCCGACTGCGAGCGCGAAGAAGTCCGACTGGTTCCAGCGCAGGATGGCCTGGAAGTTCGCCGTCGTGAGGAAGGTCGGGCCGCCTGCCCCGGCCGGACGCACGATGCGCTGACCCTGCCCTGCCCCCGAGCCAGCTGGCACTTCCTGGCCCCACGACAAGCCGGGCTTCCAGCCGACGCGCCGCAGATAATTCGTTATCGAAGCGAAGACGTCCGCCTTGTTGGTCCAGATATCCATGCGGCCGTCGCCGTCGCCATCGGCGGCATAGGCGAGGAAGCTGGTCGGGATGAACTGGCACTGCCCCATCGCGCCCGCCCACGAGCCCTTCATGTTGTCGAAGCTGACATGACCTTGGGCGAGGATCTTCAGCGCAGCGATGAGCTGCTGGCGGAAGAACTGGGCGCGGAAGTTGTTGTAGACCAGGGTCGCCAGCGCATCGATGACCTCGAAGTCGCCGAGCCGAGTGCCGTAGTTGCTCTCGATGCCCCACAGCGCGACCACGGTCGACTCGGGGATGCCGGCGGGTCCGGCGAAGCGACTGACCAGCGCCCGGTTCTCGGCCAGCCGCGCGCGCCCGTTCTTCACGCGCTCGTCCGACACCACGATCTCGAGATAGCGGTCGAACGTCATCTTGAACTCGGGCTGATTGCGCGCGAGTTCCATCACCCGCGGGATCTCCTGGACCTTGCCCAGGGCCATGTCGAGCGTGCCCGCATCGACGCCCGCCTTCAGCGCCTCGGCACGGATGCTGCGCAGGAAGGCATCGAACTTTGGATCGCCGCTTTGCGCCAGAGCCGTGGCCGGGGAGAGAACCAGGGCGGTACAGAGGAGACGTCGGCTTATCATGATGTTGGCCCACCGGTTGAAGCGAGCAGATGAAGAACGATAGCGAAGTAACTGGGGACCTTGCAATATTTGTGACGGTCGCCGTTCGCCTGCCCCCGCCCCTATCGTCCGCTGCCCCGTGGAGATTACAATCCGGCCGAACTGCCGGGGGAGATCCGACTTGGCGCATCGGTGTTGCAGAGGTGCCGCGCGGGTGATCGCCCTGTTTGTGCTGTCCGTCCTGCAGTTCGCGGCGCCATCGATGGCGCAGGAAGGCCGGGTCGATTGCGGCAACGGCTTCCACTGTCCCAAGGGCAATGCCTGCCTGCTCGGCGGCTTCTGCGGCGTCGAGATCGACGCCTTGCCGGGCAGCGTGCCGTCGGCGACCCGGCCCGGCTTCTTCTGTGAGCCGGGTTTCCGCGAGAGCACGATCCAGCCCGGCAAATGCATTCCCGGCAGCTACACCGAATGCCCCAACGGCTTCACGTGCGCGCCCGGCATGCAATGCGCGCCGGGCGGCGGCTGCACCGGCGGGCCGCCGCCGACCGGCCCGGTGTGCGGCGCCATGCGCTGCGCCGAGGGCCGGATCTGCTCGAGCCGCAACACCTGCCTCAATCCCGAATATTTCCACGATTGCGGAAACGGCACGATCTGCACCAAAGGCGGGGCGTGCGAGCAAGGCGGCGGCTGCGTGCTCGTGGCGCCGGAGCGCACGCGCCAGCAGGCGAATTCCCACTGAGGGGGAGGCCGAGTGGTTTAAGGCACCGGTCTTGAAAGGCGAGAACCGAGCCCGGTGCCAATTACGGTGCCAAAGTTCGTCCCCTGATGGCAAAGCTGAAACTCGGAAAATTCGACCTCGTCGACTATCTCCGCACCCACGAAGAGATCGAGCTGTCCCTCAAGGCCTGCCGTGTCGAGGCCGGCGACGATCCCATGTTCATGGCCGTGGTTGAGGCGGATATCGAACGAGCACGTGCGCGCCTGCCTCAGCGCCAGCACTGACGGCAATCGCTGCGTCGGTCGGCTCGATAAGGGCCGCCTTTGACAAGAATGCGTTGTTGCGGATGCCCAGTGCCTTCTTTTCCTCACTGGTGATCTGCTCGCCACTCTTTCGATACGTCGTTGCAACCTCATCCGGCTGACGAACGCCGCACTTCTTCAGATGCCGAGCAGGGTTTTCGGATCGGGCAGCATGTCCGCCCCTCCCCGCGCTGGCGCGGCTGACTGGCCACGCCTACGCTCCCGTCATCCATTGGCTCGCCCTTGCGTTGCCAGAAGTGGCCGGGGCTCGCCGTGGACTTCAGCGATGGACCGAGGCCGCACCGTGGGCCACCATCGTCGCCATGGACATCTCGACACAATTTCACCAGGCCGCGCTCGGCGCTGACATCAAGCATCAACCAGTGACGCGCGACTCGCTAGCAGCCGCCATGGCGACCTCGACTTATCGCTCACTCGCCGACACCTTCGTCGGTTGGCCCGAGCTCTCTTTGATGGGTCCGCACGGCCGTGCTGTGCTCTACACCCTCACCCGCATGCTGCGGCCGGCAGCCGTGGCCGAGATCGGCACGTTGCACGCCGGCACCAGCGAAGTCCTCGCGCGAGCCTTGCATGAGAACGGCGACGGCATGCTCTACACCACAGACCCTTACGGTGCCGATCGTTGCCCGCCGATCATCGCCGCATGGCCTGAGGAACTTCGACGCCGCGTCGAGTTCCATCCATTGAATTCGATGGACTTCCTGCAACTGCTCGGTCGGCGCCGGATCCGGCTTAGCCTGACATTGGTCGACGGCAATCACGACTACGAGTTCGCCCTGTTCGATCTGCAGATGTCGGCACGACTGACCGAGCCCGGAGGCGTGATCGTCATGGACAACGCCGAGCAGACCGGCCCGTTTGAGGCAACACGAACGTTCCTTGCTGCGAATCCCGCCTGGAGGGAATTGGGTGACGCCGTCATCGGACGCCACGATCCCACCGATCCATTCGATGCCAAACGCGGCGCGCTCCCGAAGACTGCCTTTATCGTGCTGCGGGCTCCGACCCGGCTGTCGATCGGCGCCACCCCCTGGTCGACTGGTGTGATGCCGATCGCCGAGCCGCGCGTCGCAGGCTTCGCCTTCACACTCTCGGCGCCGGCTAACGGCACGCTATACTATCGGTGCTATGTCCGAGCCTTCGCCGACGAAAACCGTTGGATCGGCGAAATCCAGACCAAAGGCTCGGCCAGGATCGACGGCGACGGGCGCATCGAAGAGCGATTTGCGGCGCCACTAGTCATCGATGTGCCGGCTCAATTCGGAACGACGGTGCCGTGCAACGTCGAGATCGACGTGTATTGGGCGCCGGATAACGCCAGACAGCCCCTCGAGTTGCTTTCGGCGCTCACGCCGATCCTCACCTCCTAGCCGCTCGTCGGCATCTCGGGCGTGTGCGGCAGCATCGGCGGCCGTTGCCTGAGAACCATCGGTCGTGGTTGTCGTACACCGCCAACGAAGCATCGCAAGTGCGTTCATGCTGATAGCCGATCCACAACGGATATTTGGAGGGCCGTGTCGCTGAACACCCGGACGAAACCGCCCGAGACGTGGGAACCAAGAACGGACAGGGATGCGTGATCGCCTATTGTCCAGCACAGAGAGATGCCTGAGACTCTGTTCGCGTCATAGGGGCTCCAGCTGTTGGGCGATTGAATGCAATGGCTTGGCTTCACATCGGGCCGCACCGGCATACGAGTCACATTGTTTGGATGCCGGAAAAGCTCCGCGATCCGCGCTGGCTGCGCGTCGATTTGGACGGCAAAGTCATCGAGATCCGCGAACCGCTTGAAGAGACCAAAGGGCATGTCGTTCAAGGCGCCGAAGACAAAGGCCGGCCGTCGGGATGTCACACTGCCCGATATTGTCGTCGAGACGCTGAGAGAGCATCGGCGGCGGCAAGTCGAGCAGCGCATGGCCCTCCGCCTGGGAAAACTGCCGGATGACGCGTTCGTCTTCCCTGCCTCGACGGCGGGCCCCAGGCTGCGCGGCAGTTGTCCGGTGACTGGCGCGAGGTTCGCGACGATGTAGGCGTCAGCGATGTGACCTTTCATGCGCTGCGGCACACGCACGTCAGCATGTCGATCGATGCCGGCATCGACGTCGTCAACATCGCCCAAGGGATCGGCCACGCGTCGCCAGTCATCACGCTGAAGATCCACGGGCACTTGTTTCGCAAGCGCGATGAAGTTTCCGCCGCGGCGATCAACGCCGAACCGGCCAGCCTGGGCCAGTGAATCTTCGGTGCCATTCCGGTGCCAATTTCGCCTTTCGTTCCGCTCTGACCTTCTATAAAAGCCCCTCGTCTACGCCATCGGATGGGTGGCCGAGTGGTTTAAGGCACCGGTCTTGAAATTTGCGGTTCGTTTGTAAGACGAGTTGTAAATTAGCTAAGCAACGCAATTGCTTAGCGGCAACTCTGCAATTGCCGCCGCTGCACTGAATAGCTAATAGCTAGCCGCAGCGCAGGAAGAGTGGCCGAGTGGTTTAAGGCACTGGTCTTGAAAACCAGCAACGGTGCAAGCCGTTCGTGGGTTCGAATCCCACCTCTTCCGCCATTTCAGTCCTTGAGTGGGCACTGCATTTACACTGCCGTGCGCCACCAGGGTCTGGAGCAGCCGGGACTTCGATCCCATGATCCGGACCTCGCCGATATCCACCTCGACACGCTGGGCGAGCGCGCGCAGATGGTCCCGGCGATAGCCGCCGCCTTCAACCTGGATACGCTCCCGCGCTGTGCGGGCGAACTTGTGCAACGTCTGCGGCGTCACCGCCTGCTGGCCTGAGTTCTGAAGCATGGCCTGCGCGCGTGCGGCGTCGGTCTTCGCCTGATCGCGAACGGCCTTCAGGGCCTCGATGCGATCCTTGAGCGCCGGATCGTCGAGCCCGGCCACTCCCGTCTCGATGGCGTCATAGAGGCGCTTGAGACGCAGGTCCGCCTCCGTGGCCCGCTTGTTCAATTCGGCAATATGCTCGCGGCGGCGATCGGCACGCTCCTCCCTGCGGTCGAGAACGCCGGCAAGGATGGTTTCCAGCCGCTTGGGCTGAAGCAAGCGGTCCTTCAGATGGCTGGCGACCAGGTCGTCCAGTTTCTCCATCGGGATGGCCATGCCCCCGCAGCCGGTCGGGCCCTGCCGCGCCCTGGTCGAGCACGCGGAGTAGCGATAGCGGCCGCTCTTGCCGGTGCGGATGGACATGGCGCCGCCGCACCTGGCGCAATGGATGAGCCCGGTAAGCATGGTCGGGCCGCTGATCACGCGGGCGGGCATGACCTTCGGGTTGCGGGCCTTGAGCAGCGCCTGGACCGCATCGAACGTCTGCCGATCGATGATCGGCGGCACCGGAACCGTTACTACTTCGCTGGCCGGCTTCCACTCTTTGGACTTCGATCGCCTGTTGAAGTGATGCTCGCCCACATAGGTCAGGCGGGTCAGGATGCGGTGGACCTGAGCGATCCCCCAGCGTCCGCCGTCGCGGGTGAAGATGCGATTGCGGTTGAGGTAGGAAACGATGTTCTTGATGCCCATCTGGCCCGATGTGCCGTCGCCCTGAAGGGCAAGGCGGTAGACCAGCCGCACCGTCTCGGCGTGCAGTGGGTCGATCTCCAGCTTCTTCTTGACCTTCGCCCCGCGTGTCTCGGCGGCAACGGTGCGATAGCCGATGGGCGGCAGCGCCCCGTTCCAGAAGCCCTGGCGGGCATTCTCCTTCAGGGCACGGATGACGTGCTTGGCGTTCTCCTTGGATTGATATTCGTCGAACAGCGCCATGATCTGCCGCATCATGACGTGCATGGGATCGTCGCCCATCTCCTGGGTGATGGAGACGAGCCGCACCCCGTTCTTGGCCAGCTTGCGAACGTAGAACTCGAGCTCGAAGTGATCGCGGAAGAAGCGCGAGAAGCTGTGGACCACGACGATGTCGAAGGGCGCGGGCTTCGACGTGCCCGCCTCGATCATCCGCTGGAACTCGGGGCGGCGATCGTTCATCGCCGATGCGCCCGGCTCCACGAAGGTCTCGACCAACCGATAGCCGCGAGACTGGCAGTACGCCTCGCCCTGGCGCTTCTGGTCGGGGATGGAGACATCATGCTCGGCCTGCCGCGCCGTCGAGACGCGCAGGTAGAGGGCGGCGCGCAGCGGCACGGTCATGGCAGGTGTCTCCTGATCAGATCATGATTGTGGCCCGAACAGCTCGTCGAACAGGTCGCCGAACCAGCGTTCGAAGACGTCGATCTCGGCCTCGGTGACCGGAACGTCCTGCGGCCAGTCGTCGGTGACGGTCCAGCTCGAAAGGTCGTGCTTGGGCGGACGGCCCGGGAATGGCCACGGCTCGCCGAGCAGCTGGCGGAGCTGTTCAGATGCCGAAGGCCGAGGAGGACGCGCAGAGTGAGGCATTTCGCCAAAGTCATGGAGGCGGCAGGCAGAGACAATCGTCCGTCTCTACGCCACAGCCCGACGCGTAGTCTGGGATAAT
>JACPOB010000147.1 GCA_016185145.1 Rhodospirillales bacterium
CCCAAACGCCGCTCCTGTTCAGGCACCCACGCCTCCATCCCCCGGCGGGATGATGGAGGCGATGGGGGCAATGATGGGCGGGCCGCCGAAAAAGCAGCTCTATCCCCAGCTCATGGAGCTGCCGGCGATGACGCCGGAAGCTCGCTCCCGGATCGACGCCGATGCGCGCGATCGCATCAACACTGGCAACGCCGCGCTCGTCCAGGCCTACGACGACTACCACCGGGCGATGACGAACAACGACATCGCCGCCATGTCGGCGGCCGTCACTCGCCAGCGCGCCGCGCTCGCCGAGCTGGAAAGCGGCACGGCTGGCTTGCGTGCCCTGGCGGAAGGCGAGGCGCCCCGTCAGATCGGGCTGACCTGGTTCCGCGACCAAATGAATCTCGCTCCCGCCGGAATGTCGCCCGAGGGCCCGGTTGGCCCCTTTGGTCTTTCCTGGTTCCACTTCATTTCCATGACGGCGGTCGCTCTGTTCGCGCTCGCCATGGCGGCAATGGCCGCCCGCCGGCACCGTCGCTCGATTGCCCTGGTGAATCGGCTGACAAGCGCTCCGGCCGCAGCCCTGCGTCCGGTTGGACAGCCGGTGCCTGCGCCACCGCCGGCACCGTGGAGGACCGCCGAGCTGACCTCACCACCGCCGATTGCGCCGCTAAAGAGCAGTACCTGGTCGGGTGCAATGCACGTCACCGCCATCCACCGCGAAACACCTCATGTGAAGACGTTCCGGCTCGTGGCGCCGGAAGGCGCGCGCATTCCCTTCACCTTCGTGCCCGGTCAGTTCCTGACATTCTCGGCGACAGTAGACGGCAAGACCATCCGGCGGTCCTACTCCATCGCCTCGCCGCCGACGCGCACGTCCTACGTCGAGATCACCGTCAAGCGTGAGGACGACGGCGAGTTCTCGCGCTACCTGCATGACACGGTATCCGTCGGCGATGCGCTGCAGGTCAGAGGACCGTCCGGCGCCTTCACGTTCGACGGCGGCAATGCCGACAGCATCGTGCTGATCGCCGGCGGGGTCGGCATCACGCCGATGATGTGTGTCATCCGCTATCTCACCGACATGACCTGGCCCGGCGAGATCTTCCTTGTCTGTGCGGTGCGCAACACCGAGGAATTCATCTTTCGCGAGGAACTCGAGTATCTCCAGCGTCGATGGCCGAAGCTGCACGTCGCGGCTGCCGTCGCGGCGCGGTCTGAAGGGACCGCCTGGATGGGCCTGGAAGGCCAGCTCAGCAAGGATGCCGTCGTCCACGCCGTGCCGGGCATCGAAAGGCGGCGGATTCACCTCTGCGGACCGCCGCCGATGATGGATGCCATCCGCCGCGTCCTGGCCGAGCTCGGCGTGCCGCCCGACCAGATCAAGACCGAAGCGTTCGGCCCTGCCATGGGTTTGGTGCCGCCGCCTCGACCATCGCCACCACCGCCTCCGCCTGCTTCCGTCACCCAGCTTCTGCAAAGGGTCGAGGCCGATACCGTCCCGCCCAGCGGGTTGCCGGAAGGCGAGGCGGGGCCCGCCACGGCGACGCTGTTGTTCGCCCGGTCCGGCAAGGCAGCTCCGCTGCCGCCAGACAAGACCGTGCTTGAGGTCGCCGAAGCGATCGGCGTGCCGATCGACTATTCCTGCCGGGTCGGAACCTGCGGCATCTGCAAGACCAAGCTTCTGGCCGGGCAAGTGACCATGGAGGTCCAGGATGCATTGACCGACGAAGACAAGGCGTCCGGCACGATCCTCGCCTGCCAGGCGCGATCGCTCGGCAACGTCACGGTCGACGCCTGACATGAGCGACAAGGAAAGAGTGATCGTGCTGGCACTGGGAACGCTGCTGCTCTTCCTGGCGCCCGGCTATCTGCTGCATGTCGCGCCGCGCTTTCCGGGAAGCCTGGCCGGCGGGGTCTTGGGCATTGCGGCGGCAAGCCTGATGCTGCTGGCGCTGCTGTATCCGGCGATCAAGTACATCGGATGGCTGAAGGCGCGGGTGACACGGCATGTCTCGCTGGGGCGCCTGCTCAGCCTGCATATCTATGGCGGGCTGCTGGCGGCCCTGTTGGCGATCCTCCATTCGGGCCACAACTATCGCAGTGCGCTCGGGATCGCGCTGGTAGTCGACATCCTGGTGGTCGTTGGCACCGGCTTTGTCGGCCGCTACTACCTCGGCCACCTTGGCGCCGAGGTGCGCCAGCAGCAGGCCTTGCTCGGCACCTTGCGGTCCGCCTACGACCGCATAGCGCTTCGCCTCGGCGCGGCGTCAGGGACCCCAACAACGGCGCCGGACGTGCCGGTCCTGCGTCTCGTCGATGCCATCGCCGATGTCGAGTATTCTCTCACCGTTCGCGAAACGGCCGAGCGCATCACGGCACGCTGGATGGTGGTGCATACCGTCGCCGCGATCGTCCTCTACGGCCTCCTGCTGCTGCATATCGGCAGCGGCATCTACTATGGCCTGCGGTGGCTTCCATGAAATGGAAGACCTTTGCCTATCTGATCCTGATCACCGCCACGATTGCTGGCGCAACAGCAGTGATTGGCACGGTCTATTGGCAAGGGTCGGCGGCCGTGCCGAGATGGCCGGATCTGGTAAGGCCTGGCGCGCTTTCCGCCAAGCATGCCTTTCTGTCCGACAAATGCGAGACCTGCCACACGCCGCTGCGCGGCGTGGAAGCGAGCGCCTGCATCGCATGTCATGCCACGGACGCCGCCACCCTGGCGCGCCAATCGACGGCCTTTCATTCAACCATCCAGTCGTGCGCGGCGTGCCACGTCGAGCATCAGAAAGGGGTGCGGCCTACTCGGATGGATCACGACGCGCTGATCGCAATCGGCCGGGCGAGACGAATCGAGCAAGCCGGCCCCCCTTCGGATACCCAGTGGCTTTCGAGCCTGCTGAACAAGTCGCCGGCCGATTCGGAAAAGCTCGATTGCTTTGGTTGCCACAGCAACAGGAGTCCGCATCGCGACCTGTTCGGGCAGGAATGTGCAGCCTGCCACGTCACCGCGACCTGGCGGATTGCCGGCTTCAAGCATCCTTCGCCCAGTTCGACCGAATGCGCGCAATGCCATCAAGCGCCGCCAAGCCACTACATGGGCCACTTCCATATGGTCTCAAAGATAGTTGCGAGGCAGGAACATGCGCGCGTGGACCAATGCTATCTCTGCCACCAGACCGACGCCTGGAACGATATCCGGGGTGTCGGATGGTACAAACACCACTAGCCGACATCGCGGCTGCTTGACGTGGATCAAGGCGAAGGC
>JACPOB010000094.1 GCA_016185145.1 Rhodospirillales bacterium
AGACCTCAAAAGAAAATGGGGATGGTCGGCACTACACCCCAGATTCGCGCCAAGCCATCCCTCAACCCCTTGATCTCCTTCACTCCGATCAGTCGAAAAAAATCAAACTGACCCTCCAACTGCGCAAGTTGGGTTAGCTGGGGCGGGCATGTAGCTGCACCCATCCTTGTGAACTTCGTGATCGCCGCTCCAGGCTGAGCATTCTTGTTCACACAATATTGCGCCATCTTGTCCTCCCCGCTTTGTTCCTTGAACACTAGACCAGGATGCAGCTTGCAATAGTTATTTCTAGTGAGAAAAACAATTTATACATGTATTAGCAAGCATGGTTGACCCAAAACCATCACGTCGTCCAATGAAATGACTATCGCTGATCGAAGCCTAGGCTGTTGCGTAGAGTCGCCTGGCCTTCAGCCAGCATCGCCACCAATGTTGCCGCCTCTTCAGGCACCGCAGCGTGGCCGGTGACTGCGCAGGTGTAGGTGGTTGCCAGCGCGCAGCCGGGCGGCAGCGGTGCAGCAAGCACGATGCCCGGCGTCGACAGGATCTCCGTCGCCTGGGTGCAGCCGATGGGTCTCGTGCTCCTGGAAGCGGCGAGTGCAGCCATCGCCGTTGCACCGTTGGGCGCCGGCCGCAGGCGCTTGCGAAGCTCATCCCATACGCCGAGATCACGCATCACTTTGGCGAAGTGGATGCCGGCGGTGGCAAGCTCGGGGTCGGGGAAATGGATCTCGTCCGCGGCACGCAGTGCGTCGCGCAGGTCGCCGGCGGTGTCGAGCCGCGGCGGCGCCTCGCCCGAGCGCACCGCGACCGATGTCGGCACCTCGCCGATGTCCCTGATCGAGGCGGGCACGACATGTCCGGCCCTGGCCAGCTCATCGATCAGGGCGCGGCTCAGGATCAGGAGATCGGCCGGCTCGCCCGACAGCAGTCGCGCCTTCATCGCGCCGACGGCGCCGAATACGCCGTCGATGGTGCAGCCGCTTTGCGCCTCGAACCCGGCGCGCACGGACTCGACCAGGCCTTGCGCGGCGCCGCCGCTCAGGATGCGGACCGCCTTCATTGCGTCTTGATGCCGGCCTGCTTGATCACCCTGGCCCACTTGTCGATGTCGCCCTTGAGGTAGGTCTCGAACTGGGCGGGCGTCATGGTCATGGGGACCGCGCCTTGCTTGGTCCAGGCCTCGCGGAGGGCGGGCTTGGCGATCACCTTGGCGATCTCGGCGTTCAGCCGCTCGATGACGTCCTTGGGCGTGCCTGCGGGCGCCATGATGCCGAGCCAGATCGTGGCCTCGTAGCCCGGGACACCCGCTTCGTTGGCGGTGGGCACGTTGGGCAGCACGGCCGAGCGCGTGGTCCCCGTCGTCGCAAGTGAGCGCACCTGGTCGGCATCGATATGGCCTTTCATCGCCGTCACCGCGTCGATCATCATCTGGACGTGGCCGCCGATCACGGCATTGCGCGCGTCGGCGCTGTTCTTGTGCGGTATGTGCACGATATCGATGCCGCTCATGGCTTTGAACAGCTCGCCCGCCATGTGGTAGGGCGTGCCCGGCCCCGACGAGGCGTAGTTGAGTTTGCCCGGCTCGGCCTTGGCCAGGGCAACGAACTCCTGCAGCGTCCTGGCCTTCACCTCGGGGTTCACCACGATCACCAGATCGGACGAGTTGACCGGCGCTACGGCCGTCAGGTCCTTCATCAACGAGTAGGGACGGTTGGCGAGCAGCGTCTCGTTGGTGGTGTGGGTGTTGGACATCATCAGGATCGTGTAGCCGTCGGGGGCCGCCTTGGCGACGATGTCGGTGCCGACCACGGCGCCCGCCCCCGGCTTGTTCTCGATGACGAACTGCTGCTTCAGGACCTCGCCGAGTTCGTTGCCGATCTGGCGGGCATAGACGTCGGCGGGCCCACCCGGCCCAAACGGCACGACGATGCGAACCGGCTTGGCAGGCTAGGCCTGCGCCCACACAGGCAAGGATGTGGCGGCAAGCGAACCCGCCAGCAGATGGCGTCGAAGCACGGCGATCCTCCCTGATTTTTTTCAGGCTGCCATGGTGGACGCCGGCCGCCAGCGCAGCAAGTAGGCCTGGATGCGCCGCACGCCCGCGGCCAGGATCACGCCCACGATCATCAGCACGAACACCGCCACCATCATGCCGGCGGCCTCGCCGCGCGCTTCGGCCTCGATGATCATGCGGCCGATGCCGTGTTCGGCACCGATGAACTCGCCCACGATCACGCCGATCAGCGAGAAGGAGACGGCGGGCGTCAGCGAGGCGAACAGCCAGGCCATGGTCGAGGGCACGATCACGGTGCGAGTCACCTGCCACTCGCCGGCGCCCAGCAGGCGGGGTGTGAGTATCGAGCGCGCCGAACGGTTCGTCCATCAGCAGGATCCCGGGCCGCGCGATCAAGGTGCGCATCAGCGACACGCGCTGGCGCATGCCGCCCGACAGCGAGGCTGGATAGAAGCGGTCGAAGCCGCTCAATCCGGCCTGGCGTATGGCCTCGGCGACGCGCGCCTTGCGCTCATCGGTCGGCACGCCGGCCAGTTCCAGGGCATAGCCGATGTTGCCCTCGACGGTTTTGCTGCGCGGGCCAGGTACACCATCATCTTTTGGGGGCGCCTACAACGGCGCTGCGGCGGAAGGGAGAACCGCAGCGCGCCCCCAGCCTATTGCTGCTGCTGGTCGATCTGCCCGCTCCAGCCCTTTTTCTCGGCCTCGAAGAACGAGGCGAAGACCTTGCGGATGGTGCTCTCGGCGATGTCGCGGGTGATGAACACCACGCGGCTCTTCCGGTCGTCGCCTTCGGGCCAGGCATCGAGCGTGGCCGGCGGATGGAAGACGTGCTGCACGCCGTGGATCACGACCGGCTTGTCGGTGTCCTTGACGTTCAGGATGCCCTTCATGCGCAAGAGGTCGGGCCCGCGATAGGTCACCAACGCATCGAACGCCGCCGCCACCGTCGACCAACTCATCGGCTCGTCGAAGGTCATGCAGAACGCTTTTATGCGATCGTCGTGGCGGTTGACGTTGTGCGGGTCCTGCTCCCCATGGCCGTGCTCATGCCCATGGTCATGGCCGTGGTGATGATCGTCATGGCCATGACCGTGATGATGGTGATGGCCGCCGCCATGCTCGTGGCCATAGGCTTCCTCGTGCAGCCAGCGCTTGACGTCGGCGCTCTTGGTCTCGGGATTGTAGAGTCCGGCGTTCAGGATCTCGTTGGGGTCGATGTCGCCGCCCGAGATGGCATGGAACGGCGCGCCGGGATTGAGCTGGTGCAGGCGGCCCTTCAGCTCGGAGAGCTTCGGCGCCTCGGCGATGTCGCTCTTGGTCAACAGCAGCCGGTCGGCGACGGCGGCCTGCTTCACCGCCTCCTCGTGGTTGTCGAGCGTGCTGGTGCCGTTGACGCCGTCGACCGTGGTCACCACGCCGTCGAGCCGGTAGCGCGAGGCGAGCAGGGGATCGGTCATCAGCGTGTGCAGGATGGGCGCGGGGTCGGCGAGCCCGGTGGTCTCGACGACCATGCGCTTGAACGGCGTCACCTCGCCCTTGGAGCGCTTGAGGAACAGCTCGCTCATGGTGCGCACCAGGTCGCCGCGCACCGTGCAGCACAGGCAGCCCGAGTTCAGCGTCACCATGCCCTCGTCGTCGGACTTCTCGACCAGCAGATGGTCGAGCCCGATCTCGCCGAACTCGTTGATGATCACCGCGGTGTCGGCAAGCTCGGGCCGGCGCAGCAGCTTGTTCAGCAGCGTGGTCTTGCCGCTGCCCAGGAAGCCCGTCAGCACCGTGACGGGAATGCGTTGCTCGGCGGCGCTCTGCGTGTCGCTCATGAATACCAATCCCCATCCGTCAGGTGACGGACGGCCGTCACCAGAATTTGCCCGCCTTCCTGAACGTCTTCCACGCCCGCTCGAGCTTGCGGCGGCGGCGCTTTTCGCCGGCCTCCGCCTGCTTGGCGAGGCGCTTCAGCGGCTTCTTGGCGTCCTCGTTGGGACGCGCCGCCGTCGCGAGGTCGGCCAGCATATGGCGGGCGACCGCGCGGTCGTTCATGGCGCCGAGCGCGCCCTGCAGGCGCGCCGTGGCCTCGATATAGGGCTTGGCTGCTTCCGAGGCAAAGGCCGGCTGCAGGAACTCCGCGGCGTAGCGCAGCTTCTTGATGGCGATCCTGAGCCGGTGCAGGCGGTGCGGATCGAGCGAGTCGATCCTGCGACCGCGATGCATGACCTTCTCATGGTGCTGGTCGAGCTCGGCGAGCGCGAAATGGTCGAGCCGTTCGGTCGGATGGGCGGGCGACAGGTCGATGAAGGAGTGGAGCTGGCGATCGAAGGCCTCGAACCGCGCACCGGAAAGGGCCGAGCGGGCGCGCTGCATGTAGGTCTCGGCGAGCCTGCGGGCGATGCGCTGGATGATCGGTGGCACGTCCTCGACCGTCTCGGTCAGGAAGACATGCAGATCGCGCGCCGGGGCGCATTCGCCGGCCAGCCACTTGGCCTCGGCCGACAGCGCCCGCACCACCGGCCCGTCGACGGCATGGCGGAACAGGCCGAAGGCGGCGCGCAGACGGCGCAGCGCCACCCGCGTCTGGTGGATGCCGACCGGCCGTCGGCTTCCCAGGACCATGATTCGGTACTTTCGGAGGTCGGCCTGGCACTCGGCCACGATGCGCCGCAACGCGACGTCGGGCGCGGTGGTGGGGGCGAGGCCGGTGTCGAAGGGCGCCATGCGGTCCCGACCGTAGCGAGCCGAAAGGACCGGGCAACCGCAAAGAACGACAGTCTGGTGAACGTTTTATGACGGTCGCCAGCCAGCACTTCGCCTGCACTTTTCGCGGATTTCGCTGGCCGGCCCGATGCTTAGCCGGCGACGTTTCCTATCCGTTTCCGGTAGCGGCCGATGGCCGCGCTGCCCTAGAGTCCCCTCATGAGCATCGATGCCGCGGCCTTCAAGAAGGGCATGCGCCACCTCGCGGCGAGCGTCACCCTGATCACCACCCGTCACCGCGACCTGCGCGGCGGCCTGACGGCCACGGCCGTCTGCTCGGTTTCGGCCGAGCCGCCGCAGCTCCTGATCTGCGTCAACAAGACGGCGAGCGCCCACGATCCGATCGGCGAGGCGGGCGTCTTCTGCGTCAACATCCTGGCCCCCGAGCATCGCAAGATCGCCGAGCGCTTCGCCGGCATGGACGGTGTGGAGGGCGACGACCGCTTCATCGACATGGGAGAATGGTCGACGCTTTCCACCGGTGCGCCGGTGCTGAAGGGCTGCCCGGTGTCGTTCGACTGCAAGCTGGTGACCAAGGTCGCCGCCGGCACCCATACCATCTATCTCGGCGAGGTCGTCGACCTCAGCCTCGATCCGGCGGCCCACGCGCTGCTCTACTGCGACGGCGCCTTCGTGCACGGCGAGCTTCTGAAGAAAGCGCTGCAGGCGGCGTAGCTTCCTTCCGATCCTCACCTCATGTTCCTCTCCCCCGCCAGGGGGAGAGGCCAGGCGAGGGGGCAGGAACGGGGTTGCACCACCGGCCCAACCCTCTATGTTCCGGCGCCGATTGGGGCGTAGCCAAGCGGTAAGGCAGAGGATTTTGATTCCTCCATTCCCAGGTTCGAATCCTGGCGCCCCAGCCATTCCCCGCGCTATTGCATGGAGTAGACGAAGGGCGAGGGCAGGTCGCGCGTCTTGGGCTCCAACCGCGCCTTTATGGCGATTTCCACGACCGCAGCCCGGTTGTCGGCCAGATAGCGGGCCGCGTTGTCGAAGCCACCCGCCCTGCATTCGGCGATGAGGCGGTCCACTTCCCGTTGCACATCGCGTCGCAAGTCGGCGTCGTCAGGCATGGCAGGCCTTCCGATTGCTAGAGTTCGACATGGCTCGACACGACGGTCCGGCCAAGGACCAGATAATCGATGCCGCTGATGCTGAAGGTCCTGATCGCATCGCGTGGCGAATCCACCATCGGCTCGCCGCGCAGGTTGAAGGACGTGTTCATGAGGATCGGCACGCCTTTGCGCCGTTCGAAGGCCTTCAGCAACGCGTGAAAGGTCGGGTTCGAGGCGGCCGTGACGATCTGGACGCGCGCCGATCCGTCGGCATGCGTGATCGCGGGGATGACGGCCTTCTTCTCGGCGCGGACCGGATGCACCGCCAGCATGTAGTACTCCGGCGCGCCGGCCCCGAGGTTCGGTTCGAACTCGAAATACTGGCTGGCGGCCTCGGCGGTGACGGCCGGCGCAAACGGGCGGAAGAGCTCGCGGAACTTCACGCGCTCGTTGACGATGCGCTTCATGGCTGGATTCGTCGCATCCGCCAGGATGCTGCGCGCGCCGAGGGCGCGCGGCCCCCATTCGGATTGCCCCTGCACCCAGCCGATGACGGCGCCGTCCGCGAGAAGGCCGGCCACATGGTCGACGAGTTCGTCGTCGCTGGGATGCGTCGAGATCGAGTCGAACCCGCTCGTGGCGACAGCGGCCTCGACTTCCGCCTGGTCGAGTGGCGAGCCGAGATACGGCGATGCAAAGCTCTGCATCCGCGGCTGCCTGGCGGCTCGGTGATAGTAGGATGCTGCGGCGCCGATGGCATTGCCGGCGTCTCCGGCCGCGGGATGGACGAAGAGATTGTAGCCGCCTTCGCGAATCAGGCGGCCGTTGGCCAGCGAGTTCAGGGCGACGCCGCCGGCGAGACAGACGTTGCGTGTTCCCGCGATCGCCGACGCCTTTGTCACCACGTGGAGGATGAGCTCCTCGGTGCAGAGCTGGACGCTGGCCGCCAGGTCGGCGTAGTGCCCGCTGCTCTCCAGAATCCGATCGGCCTCCGCCTCGGCAAGGTCTGCCGGCAGGTCGGCGCGCGCCACGGCGAAGTCGGCTTCCGGTTCGCGCGGCTCGCCGAAGCGGCGCAGGAATTCGTCGGTATAGGGCAGTGATTCGGGGGTGAGGAATTCGAAGCAGGATTGGTCGATCTCGAATCCGCCGTCGTCGCGCAACGTGATCAGCTTGCGCACGTCATCGTAGAATTTCGGCCGTCCGAAGGCGGCCATGCCCATGACCTTGTACTCGCCTTCGTTCACCTCGAAACCGAGGAAGGCGGTGAAGGCGCTGTAGAACAGGCCGATCGAGTGCGGCAGGTTGATCGCCAGCTTTCGCTCGATCTCCGACCCTCGGCCGACGGCAATGACGGCCGTCTCGTACTCGCCGACGCCGTCCATGGTGACGACCGCCGCGTGATCGAAGGGTGAGGTGTAGAACGCTGCCGCGAGGTGGGAATCGTGATGGTCGACGTAGGCGACCTTCTCCCGGGATACGCCCAGCTCACTGCAGATCTTGCCGACGGCGTCGAACTTATCGAGCTTGAACCAGGAGTGCGTGACCGACTTGAGGTAGGGCGACACATCGCTGGCCCCGGTCGCCGCGCTCCACAAGGTACGCGCCCGGTCCATCAATCCGCCATTCGCCTTCTGTTGCTGCTGGCGGACAGTGGAGGCCCATACGATGCGATCGAACTTCTTCAATGCGTCTTCGTAGTAGACGATACGATCGATCTCGGCGGTCGAGACGTCCGCCTGCCTGAGACAGAAGTCTATGGCGCGGCGCGGGAAACCGGCGTCGTGCTTGATCCGCGTGAACCGCTCTTCCTGGCCCGCGGCAATGATGCGGCCGTCGATCAGCAGGGCGGCGGCCGAGTCGTGAAAACCGAAAGAGAGACCAAGCACCTTCATCACATGGTTCCGCGCCAACGGCCGCTGTCGACATAGGTCCTGGCGATGGCGTCGGCATAGAGTCCGGCCAAGAGAAGGTCTCCTTCCGGCATCAGGTGCACTTCATCCCCGAAGAGCAGTCGCTCGGGACCGCAGGTCGACATCGCCGCATCGCAGTCGACGAACGGAGTGTCGTCGTCGAGCTTCAGGCTCTGCCGCAGGATCCGGAACATGCCTTCGACGTTGGCGCGCGCTGGTTCATGATCGGGATTGCGATTGCGCTCGAGAAGGCCGTCCTCCAGCGACGACCGTTTCTTGTGACTGGACGCCGCCGGCTGCAGTCCCCAGACGAACATCCCGCCATTCGAGCGCACGATCTGGGCGAACTGACGTTTTCTCCTGGCGTAGGATTTCAGCACCTGCACCGGCTGGTTCACGACGCGATATGGCAGCGAATGCTGAGTGCGCGGTATCTCGTCGGTCTGATGCAGTATCTGCGACCAGCCCTCGAGGTTCTCCTGGTAAATCAGGTTCCAGTCGTCGAGCACCCGGGGATCGCAAAGCTGGCCGTAGACTGCGTCGTTGTAACCGTCATGGGCGACAACGATGTCAGGCTTCAGGTCCCAGCAGAAATTCATGTAGCTCGACATCTCGTTCATCACGACATGGCCGTGCTGCCCGAAGTTGAGAACCGTGAACCGCAGCTCGAGATTGCGCTCCTTGCAGTGGGCGTTGAGCCGCTGCTCGAGCAGTTCCGTATACATCTGGTGATGCAGGCAAAACATGCTCCAGCTGGCGGAGCCGCCGAAGCAGGCTATCACCTTGTGGTGCTTGTCGCGTCGGGCGAGTTCGCCAAGCGACTGCGTTATGCGGCAGCCGAACGAGTTGATCGGTCCTATGCCGAGGAAGCGGAAGAGGTAGCCAAAGGGGAAGTAATAGAAACCCCACGGCTCGCGCGGCGAGAGCCGGTTGAAGATGTTGGCGTCCATGTTCTGCAGCTCGGCGGACGACCAGGCCCGCCTGTAGGGCACGATACGCCCGCTGAACTTGATACTTGATACGATTGCGCCGGCCTGATGCGCTCGATCGCCGGACTCCCAGTGCGCGGAATAGCCTTCCTTGTCGTGGTAGCTCTCGAGCAGCACGACATGCTCGTCGGCTGCGAATTTGCGCGGCGCGGCAGCGATATCGAGTCCGGGAAACAGGGAGCGGTAGGTCGGTAGCGTGGTTTCGGGGGCGGCAAGAACCGGCTTTGCGCTGCTTTGCGCGAAATGTGTCCTGACGCCTTCGAGTTCCTGTCGAAGTATCTCGAGCGGGGTCGATGCTTCCATAGGGAAGATGACCCTGACTTTCGTCCGGCCCCAGTCCATTCCCCCTCTATATGAGTGCCGATCATCAGGTGCAACGTTGCGCCGCTGCCCGCGCGTGCGCTGGTCCGGCGCGAGGGACGGGCTCGCGCCGGACCGGACCTGCCGTCACTGCTAGGCCATTTCCACGGCGCGCCGCCTTGGAGCCGGCTTGCGGGCTGGCAACAGTTCGGCGATCTGCACCGCATTGAGAGCCGCCCCCTTGCGAAGGTTGTCGCCTGAAACGAACAAGGCGAGCCCGTGCCTGACCGTCGGATCGGGCCGCACGCGGCCGACATAGACCGCGTCGCGGCCGGTTGCTTCCAGCGGATTGGGCACGTCGGAGAGTTCCACGCCCGGCGCCGCGCGTAAAAGGTCGAGCGCCCTGGCGACCGGCAGCGGCCGGTCGAACTCGACGTTCATCGACAATGAATGACCGGTCCACACCGGCACGCGCACGCAGGTGCCCGACACGGCGAGATCGGGGATCTCCAGGATCTTGCGGCTCTCGTCGCGCAGCTTGACCTCTTCCTCGGAGTAGCCGTTCTCGACGATGCGGTAGTTGAGCGGCACGACATTGTAGGCGATGGGCACCGCCCACTTGGCGGTCGACGGGAACTCGACCGCGCTGCCGTCATGCACCAGCGCCGTGGCGCCCACTCCCGCGCTCAGCATCTGGCCTTCCAGCTCGTCGACGCCGGCCAGGCCCGCGCCCGACACGGCCTGGTAGGTGCTGGCCACCAGTCGGCGCAGGCCGGCCGCCTTGTGCAACGGCTTCAGCACCGGCATGGCCGCCATGGTGGTGCAGTTGGGGTTGGCGACGATGCCCTTGGGGATGCTGGCGAGCGCGTGCGGATTGACCTCGGCCACGACCAGCGGGACCTTGGGATCGGAGCGCCAGGCCGACGAGTTGTCGATGACGATGGCGCCGGCGGCCGCAACGAGCGGCGCCAGCTTCCTGGAGGCCGCACCGCCCGCCGAGACAAAGACGAGATCGAGCCCGGAATAGTCGGCTGTGTCGGCCTCCTCGACGACGATCTCCTGGTCCTTCCAGGCGCGGCGCTTGCCGGCCGAGCGCGCCGAGGCGAACAGGCGCAGCGTGCCGACCGGGAAGTTCCGCTCGGCCAGGATGGCGCGCATGAGTTCGCCCACCATGCCGGTCGCGCCGACGATGCCGACGGAAAGGGGTAGTTGCGGTTGTTCTTCTGACGACATTTTGCGCTTCTCCTGGTTTTCAGCCGGAGACGGAGCGCCCGCGAACGACAAAGGCCCCGTCTAGCGGCGGGGCCTTCAAGGGTTCGTTCGCTGTTACCTACTTTAGCGCGCACAAGCCCCTGCCGACCCACCGGTGGTGGCGGCTTTTTTGGCGACTCGGGTCTTGGAGCGGAACGACATCGTCACCTTTATAGATCGACTGCGGAAAATTTGCAAAGGTCGGCGCATGCCCGACACCTACGATGCGATTGTCCTCGGCCTCGGTGCGATGGGCGCGGCTGCGACCTATCAGTTGGCGCGACGCGGCGCCAAGGTGCTGGGCATCGACCGTTATTCACCGCCGCACGAATTCGGCTCGACCCATGGCGACACCCGTATCACGCGCATCGCCTGCGGCGAGGGGCCTGAATATTCCGCCTTCGCCATGCGCAGCCACGAGATCTGGCGCGAGCTCGAAGCCGAGACGGGCCTGGACCTGCTGACCCAGAACGGTTTCCTCGCGATCTCGGGGGCCGGCGACCGCTCGGCCAACCATGGCGTGGCGAAATTCCTCGATGCCACCGCGGCCGCGGCCCGGTCAGCCGGGGTGAGCTACGAAATCCTCGACAGCACGACGCTGCGCCGGCGCTATCCCGCCCTCAACGTCGCCGACGGTGACCAAGCCTATCACGACACGGTCGGTGGCTTCGCGCGGCCGGAGAACTGCGTGACCGCTCAGTTGCGGGCTGCAGTCGCGCGCGGCGCCGATCTGAAGCTGGGCGAGACGGTGGTCTCCTTTCTCCAGCACGATGGTTTCGTGACCGTCACGACCGACAAGCAGACTTATGACGCCGCCCAGTTGATCGTGGCGGCCGGCGCGTGGCTGCCGGCCATGCTGAAGCCTGCGCTCGCCGCCAACTTCATGGTCACGCGTCAGGTGCTGTACTGGTTTCGCGCCCGCAGCGAGGCTGCGCACGCCCAGTTCGCGCCCGATCGTTTTCCTGTCTACATCTGGCAGATCCCCGCACCGCAATCGATCTACGGCTTTCCCGCCACCGGCAGCCTGGACGAGGGCGTCAAGATAGCGACCGAACAATATGACGTGGCGACCACGCCCGACTCGGTTTCGCGCACCGTCCCTCCCGAAGAAGTGCGCGAAATGTACGAGACCTATGTCGAGCCGTTCTTTCCCGGGCTGTCGCCGGTCTGCGTGAGGAGCAAGGTCTGTCTCTACACCTGGGTCGACAAGGCGCGCTTCATCATAGATCGCCATCCCGACCACAATCGCGTCATCGTGGCGTCCCCCTGTTCGGGCCACGGCTTCAAGCACTCCGCCGGCGTCGGCGAGTTGCTCGCCCAGATGGCGCTGGGAGAGGCGCATCGCGACATAGCCATGTTCCGCCTGCGTTAGATCACCGGGATGCCGGCTGTCGTGCAGGACGTGATCGAAGATCACGGCATCGCCGCCGGCAGCGCGCGGCAGAGCGTGGTCTTGCCGGCGCTCGACGGCCCGTTGACCAGGATGATGTCGGGCCGGCGCATGCCTCAGAGGCGATGGCGTACCCGCGGTGCCGGCGCGGCCAGCACGGCCAGCAGTGCGGCCAGCGCCGGAGCGGCCTGGATGTAGAGGATCGACATCTTGGCGCTGAGCCCGCCATAGACGCCGGCCACGATCACGCAGCACAGGAAGAAAATCTTCACGTCACGACGGCCGCTGATGAGGCCCCAGAGCAGTCCGGCAGCGAGGAAGCCGTTATAGAGGCCCTGATTGGCGGCCAGCACCGACGATTGCGCGGCGAACTCCGGGGTCGTCTTGAAGACGTCGTAGCCGACCGGATGATTCCAAAGGAACATCTCCAGGATCAGGAAGCCCACGTGGCTCAACGCCACGATCGCCACCAACAGCAGCGCGATGATCCGCATCGTTTTCTCCCCCTCGACCGCTGGCGATGCTAGCACGGGCTGCCATCAGGCGCGCTTCATCGCCCGCTCGCGCTTCTGATAGGCATTGGCAAGCCGCTGGCCGCGATCTTCAGCAGTGGTGAAAAGATCGGGTGCGCCCTTGTCGCTTGCCGCAAGCAGTTCCTCCTCGAGCACCGCATGCGGCTTGCCCTTGCCGTCGGCCAGCAGGTGCTCGATCTCCACGCCGCGCTCGGCAAGCCGCCGCGACACCAGCACGGTGCGATGGCAGTCGAGCGGCTCCTTCTCGGCGCACATCAGGCAGAGCGTGGCGTCGGCCGAACCCGCGACCAGCCGGTCGAGCGCTTCCTTGAAGTCGGCGCGCGCGGCCAGCGTGTCGTAGCCGGCGCCGTCCTTGGGCTTCCCTCCCAAGGCCGCACCCTCGTAGCGGTAGAGGATGCCGGCGGCCGACAGGCTCTGCGCCAGGCGCTCGCGGCCGAACTGCGGGAAGCGGCGCGAGTAGGGCGTGGAGCGCACGTCGACCACCGCCTCGACGCCGCCCGCCTTCAACAGGTCGACGAAGCGGCCGATCGGATGATTGGAATGGCCGATCGTCTTGATCATACGCGTATCAAGAGATCACCTGCGTTTGATGTCAAACCGGACGATGCCATCCTGGAATTCATCGCCCGTGCAGCCAAGGGCGACGCGCTGCCCTGCTGCTTCTACGCCATCCAGCACATCTCCGACCGCGGCTATGACGCCGCGTCCGGCGGGCAGGCCGGCATGTCGCGCAGGTACCTGTAGCGTCCGTGCCCCTTGAGCTCCGCGAGGTCGTGTGCGACGAGACCGGGCACATCGACCAGCTCGACATGCACGCCGCCATCGCCGACCTCGACGGACAGGATGCCGACGATGTTGTCGGCGGCGGCGTCGGCCGGCTCCTGAACCAGGAAGGCCGTCGACGGCGCCCAGACGTGGCGCTAACCGTCGCGGACGACGTCGCGATGGCAATGCAGATGGCCACTGATGACGGCCCGCACCGGCGCCCGCCGCAGCCGGTGCAGCAGTCGGGCGCGCGGTTCGGGATTGATCGACGTCGCCGTGACCTCGGTCTCATCCGGAGACTGCAGGAACAAGGGCTTGTGCAGGGCGAGCACGACCGGCCGCGATGTCGCGCCGAGCTCGGCGTCGAGCCAGGCATCCTGTTCGTCCTCCTGCGGCAGGCCCGAGCCCAGGAGCTGCGCATTGATACCGAGGACGCGCCAGTTGTCGGCGTCGAAGGCGAACCGATCGGCGCCGAACGCCGAGAGCCATCGCCGCAGCCGATCCGCGTCGATGATCTGGTCGGCTTCCTGGCCGGGCGGCTCGTCGCCGACATCGTGATTGCCGGGCACGGCATGGACCGGCGGCTTCAGCAGGCCGAGCGCCTGGCGGGCGAAGGCCACTTCGGCATCGCTGTCGGGCCCGTTGATGCAGAGGTCGCCGCTCACGATCACGGCGTCGGGCGCCAGTCGTTCACCACCTCGCACGCGCGACACCAGTTGTCCCAGAAGAAGCCATGCGTCGGCGACAGATGCGGATCGGAGATCACGATGATGCGCGCCATGGCGGTCCTCCTGCAAAAAAATGGGAAGCGAAGTATCCGTTGCCGGCGTGACGTTGCGATGTCGCTTGGTCAGCCGGGGCGGTCGCCGCTGCGGGCGAACACGCCGCTGGCATGCACGATCCGCTCGCCGTCGCGCACGATGTAGCAATTGGCGAAGGCAAGCCTGCCGCCCACCTTGTGCACGTCGACATGGACCTCGATCCAGTCGCCGATCCTGGCCGAGCCGGCGAAGTCGGTGGTGATGCTGGCCGTCGTCAGCATGGGACGCGGCTCGATGCTCGATGTCGTGCGATAGCCGAGCGAGATGTCGCATAGCGTCATCAGCAGCCCGCCATGCGCCACGCCGCGGCCGTTGGCGTGATGCGGCTGGACGCGCACGCCGACGACGAAGGTTCCGTCCGCCTGCCGGCGCATGAAGAACGGTCCGAGGTGGTCCAGGAACGGACTGGTTCGAAACAACGGCTCGAAGCCGGGCGGAGGATTGGCGTCGACCATGGCGACGAGCCTATCGCCGTCGCATCAGATGCGGGAAATGAATGTTCCGAATTGAATCCCATGCATCTGGATCATGCCAAGCGGCGCACCAGATCGACGAAGCCCAAGGTCGCGGCCGATCGCTCGTCGCTGCGGCAGGCGAGGTTGAGCGGCACGCGGATCGCGGGCCTGCCGGTCAGTGTGCGGTAGGTCACGCCCTCGAGCGGCAGGCGGCTGAGCGATGCCGGCACGATGGTGATGCCGAGTCCCGCCGCCACCAGGTTCAGGGTCGAGACGATGCGCGGCGCCTCCTGGCCGACATGAGGGCTGAAGCCCGCTTCGGTGCAGGCGCTGATGATGACGTCGTAGAGGCCGCGCCCGTCGGGCCGGCGGTAAAGGATGAAGGTCTCGGAAGCGAGATCCTTCAGGGTGAGACGCGGCCGGCGCACCAGGCGATGACGCGCGGGCAGGGCGGCCACCATGTCCTCCTGCAGCAGCGCATGGACGGCGAGCCCCTGCGGATCGGCGAGGCTTGACCGGATGAAGGCGATGTCCAGCCGCTCTTCGCGCAGGCCGGCCAAAAGCTCGCCCGAGCCGGTCTCCTCCAGGACGAAGGAGACGTCGGGCCGGCTGGCGCGGAACTCGCGGATGGCGCGCGCCACCAGGGGATGGAACGGCGCCGACGTGGTGAAGCCCACGGCGATGCGGCCGACCTCGCCGCGCGCGGTGCGGCGCGCGCGGGCGGCGGCGCGATCGACTTCGGCCAACACCGCCTCGGCGTCGGCCAGGAAGGAGCGGCCGGCATCGGTCAGGCTGACGCCGCGTGGATGGCGCACGAACAAGGCGGCGTCGATCTCGCTCTCCAGCGCCTTGATCTGCTGGCTGAGCGGCGGCTGCTGAATGTGAAGCTTCTCGGCGGCCCGCGTGATGTGACCTTCGCGCGCGACGGTGACGAAGTAGCGGAGATGGCGCAGTTCCATGGGTGCCTCTTTGCTGGGGACTCTCCACCCAGTGGCGCGTCTTTTCATGCTCTTCCGGACCGCGCGCATCTTGCGCGCTCATGGAGCATGAGCGAGCTGGAAGCTCGCGGTCCGGAGGAGCATGACGCGTCACTGGAGTGGCATGCCCCCAGCATATGCGCAGAATATGTAAAGCCCCATTTATCATATATTTGAAGTGTGCACATCGCACGCCCATGCTCGCGGCGCTTCGCTACCGGAGACGCCGCCATGACCGCCCTGCTCGCCGCCAGCCTCTCGGCCCTGATGATCTTCACCGCCCTGCTGTCGGGCGTGTTCGGCATGGCGGGCGGGCTGATCCTGATCGGCGTCCTGCTGGTGGTCATGCCCCTGCCGCAGGCCATGGTGCTGCACGCCGTGACGCAGATGGCCTCCAACGGCTGGCGCGCCTTCCTGTGGTGGCGCCACATCGAGTGGAAGATCGCGGCGGCCAGCATCGTCGGCAGCCTGCTCGCGGTCGGCCTGTGGTCGCTCTGGCTCTACGTGCCCGACCGCGCGGTGGCGCTGCTGCTGCTCGGCATCTCGCCCTTCATCGTGCGGGCGATCCCCGACAGCGTGCTGCCGCGCAACCTCGGTCCCGGCCAGATGCTGGGCGGCAGCGCCATCTGCATGATGCTGATGCTGGTCGCGGGCGTCACCGGCCCGCTGCTCGACACGCTGTTCCTGCGCACGACGCTCGAGCGCAAGCAGATCATCGCCACCAAGGCCGCCTGCCAGCTCTTCAGCCACAGCCTGAAGCTCGTCTACTTCGGCGCGCTGATCGACCAGGCGGGCTCGGTCGAGCCGTGGTTCCTCGCCATCGCCGTCGCCTCGTCGATGATCGGCACCTCGCTCGGCAAGCTCCTGCTCGAGAAGCTCTCGGACAAGCAGTTCCGCGTCTGGTCGAACCGTCTCATCACCACCATCGCGACCTACTATGTCGGCTACAGCCTGGTCCTGATGGCGGGCCTCGCCTGAACAGTCTCTTCCTCCCCATGCATCCACCCGGGGAGGCGGGCGGAGGGTCGCGAGCCATCGTTGCGGGTGCTCGTGACCCCTTCGGCTTTCATGCTCTACAATGGCCCGTGGCCATTCCCCCAGGTTTTCGCAAGCTCACCGAAGCATCCGGTTTCGCCGCGGCCAACGGGCCGTGGTTCGAGAAGATCGACGGCGACCGCGCCATCCGTGGCTTCCTGCCCGGCCCGCAGCACGCCAATGCACTCGGCATCGTGCATGGCGGAATGCTGGCGGCCTTCCTCGATTCGGCGATGGGCACGGCCGTCTTGCACACGCTGAAACGCAGAGCAGTGACGGTGCGCCTGTCGCTCGACTATCTCGGCCCCGGCCGCGTCGGCGAGTGGCTGCAGGCCGAAGGCGAGATCGTCGGCCACGACGAGCATGTGGCGCAGGTGAGAGGCCGTCTCTATGGCCCGCGCCACGAGGTGTTGACGGGACTGGGCGTGTTCGCGTTGCTGAGCCGTCAGCGCCCGCACACGCCTCGGCGTTAGATTGGGCAATTGCTCATCAACGTAGTATATGATCACATTGAAAGTTACTTACCCGGGCGATGATGCGGCCACATCTCATCATTTTCGACTGCGATGGCGTGCTGGTCGACAGCGAAGTCTTGAGCTGCCGCTGCCTGTGCGAAGCCCTGGCAGGATGTGGCATCGAGATCGGCCTGGAGGAAACCCTTGACCTGTTTCTCGGGCGCAGCCTGGACGCCGTGCTCGACCATTACCAAGCTCTCGGACGGTCCATCCCCCGGCAATTTCCGGCCGAGCTGATGGCAAAAGTGCAGGATACCTTCCGCGCCGCCCTTTGCCCCATCGAAGGCGTCGGGCCGGTGCTGGAGGGCCTGCGGATGCCGCACTGCGTCGCCTCCTCCAGCGCGCTTGATCGGGTGTCCCTCTCGCTGTCCCTGGCCGGTCTTGCCCGGCATTTCGGCGACCGGCTCTATACCGCGCAGATGGTGGACCGTGGCAAGCCGGCTCCCGATCTCTTTCTCTATGCCGCCCGGCGCATGCAGGCCGACCCGGCGCGCACGCTCGTGATCGAGGACAGTGTGAGCGGCGTGCGGGCGGCCAAGGCCGCCGGCATGACGGTCTGGGGATTTGTCGGCGGCAGCCACTATCGCGGCCGCGACGGCGCCGCCAAGCTGTGCGAAGCGGGGGCTGACCGGGTATTTGCGCGCATGGCCGACTTTTGGCCGGCCGATCGGTAGAGGTCATGGCGATTTCCGACAATGACAAGACACGTCTCGACGAGGCGGCGCGGGCCGGCTGGCTCTATTTCATCGCCGGCCATACGCAGGATGAAATCGCCAAGGCGCTGAAGATCTCGCGCGCTTCGGCGCAGCGCCTGGTCTCGCTCTGTCTCGCCGAGCGGCTGATCACCTTTCGTCTGGAACATCCGATCTCGGCCTGCATGGAGTTGGCGGCCCGGCTCAGGGACCAGTTCCATCTCGCCTGTTGCGATGTCGTGCCGACCGACCCTGCCGCCCCGCTGGCTGCCACCGGCATCGCCGAACGCGCCGCCACCATCCTGGAAGCAACCCTGCGCACGGAGAAGCCGACGATCGTCGCCTTGGGCACGGGCCGCGCCGTGCGCGCGGCGGTCGAGCGGGTGTCCCAGATCGATTGTCCCAATCACCAGATCGTATCGCTGGTGGGCAACATCTCGACCGATGGCTCGGCGAGCTCCTTCGACACGGTCGGCCGGCTCGCCGACCGTACCAAAGCCCGGCACTATCCCATGCCGCTGCCGTTCCTGATGTCGTCCAGAAGCATCCTCGAGCAGATGCTGCGCATCGACTCGATCGCCAAGGTGCGGGCGGTCGCCGCCAAGGCCGATTTGCGCCTTGTCGGCGTGGGCCAGATGGACCAGGCGGCGCAGGTCTATGTCGACGGCTTCGTCTCGCGCGAGGAGCTGTTCGAGATGAGACGGCGGGGCGCCGTCGGCGAGCTGATCGGCTGGGCCTTCGATGCCGAGGGTGACGTCATCGAAGGCGGAACCAACGCCCGGCTCACCAGCATCGCCCTGCAGGTTCCCGCCCGCGGCCTGACCATCGGCGCCGCCGTGGGGCCGGCGAAAGTCGCGGCGATCAAGGCGGCGTTGAAGGGCCGCCTGCTCAACGGGCTCATAACCGACGAAGCGACCGCCGGCGCGATCCTCCAGCGCTCGTGATCCACCCTTGACAGGGCTGGGGCTTGGTTTGAACATACGCCCAACGCGTGGGCATATGCTCAACGCGAGTCTTGGGAGGATACCGTGAAGCCATCACTTGGCGCCCTTCTGGGCGCGGCCATCCTGTCGATTTCGGCTCCCGCAATAGCAGAGACGCTGACCATCGCCACCGTGAACAACGGCGACATGATCCGCATGCAGGGACTGACCAACGACTTCACCGCCAAGAATCCCGACGTCACCGTGAAGTGGGTGACGCTCGAGGAGAACGTGCTGCGCCAGCGCGTGACGACGGACATCGCCACCAAGGGCGGCCAGTTCGACGTGCTGACCATCGGCACCTACGAGGTGCCGATCTGGGCCAAGAAGGGCTGGCTGGTGCCGCTCGCCAATCTCGGTGCCGATTACGACGTGGCGGACCTGCTGCCCAAGATCCGCGATGCCGTGTCCGTCGATGGCAAGCTCTACGCCGCGCCGTTCTACGGCGAGAGCTCGATGATCATGTATCGCACCGACCTCTTCCAGAAGGCCGGGCTGACGATGCCCGAGAAGCCGACCTGGGACTTCGTGATCGACGCCGCCAAGAAGCTCACCGACAAGTCGGCCGGCGTCTACGGCATCTGCCTGCGCGGCAAGGCCGGCTGGGGCGAGAACATGGCGTTCCTGACGGCGATGGCCAATTCCTACGGCGCGCGCTGGTTCGACGAGAAATGGCAGCCGCAGTTCGACAAGCCGGAGTGGAAGAAGACGCTCACGACCTATGTCGACCTGATGAAGGCGGCGGGCCCGCCGGGCGCCAGCTCCAACGGCTTCAACGAGAACCTCGCCTTGTTCAATGCCGGCAAGTGCGCGATGTGGATCGATGCCACGGTCGCGGCCTCCTTCGTGACCAATCCCAAGGACTCGAGGGTGGCCGACAAGGTCGGCTTCGCCATGGCGCCGAACGCCGGCCTGGGCAAGAACGCCAACTGGCTGTGGGCCTGGAACCTCGCCATTCCGGCCGGCTCCAAGAAGGTGCCCGCCGCCGAGAAGTTCATCGGCTGGGCGACCAGCAAGGACTACGCCAAGCTCGTCGCCGCCAAGGAGGGATGGGCGAACGTTCCGCCGGGAACGCGCACGTCGCTCTACCAGAATCCGGAATATCAGAAGGTGGCGCCGTTCGCCAAGCCGACGCTTGCCTCGATCGACGCCGCCGATCCCAACAAGCCGACGGTGCAGCCGGTGCCCTATGTCGGCGTGCAGTACGCGGCGATCCCCGAGTTCCAGGGTATCGGCACCGCCGTCGGCCAGCAATTCTCCGCGGCGTTGTCGGGGGCCTCGACAGTCGACGCGGCGCTCGCCGCCGCGCAATCCTCGACCGAACGCGAAATGAAGCGCGCCGGCTACATCAAGTGAGCCATCTGCGGCCATCGGATCGCTCGGCGATCCGATGACCGCCTCGTCCGCTGCCCCTTCGCTCCGCTGACGGCGACTTTCGATGGCGACCCAACAGACGCAAGTTCTCGCCCGTGGCCTGCTGACGCCGGCCGTCGCGCTGCTGTTGGTGTGGATGATCGTGCCGCTGGCGATGACGATCTATTTCTCGACGTTGCGCTACAGCCTGCTCGACCCCGGATCCGAAACCTTCATCGGCCTGGACAACTTCCGATACTTCCTCACCGACCCCGCCTTCCTGGCGTCGCTGCAGAACACCCTCGTGCTGGTGGGCTCGGTGCTGGCGCTGACGATCGTCCTCGGCGTTCCCTTGGCGCTGCTGCTCGACCAGCCGGTGATCGGGCGCAACATCGTGCGGTTGATGGTGATCGCGCCGTTCTTCGTCATGCCGACCGTGAGCGCGCTGGTCTGGAAAAACCTGCTGCTGCATCCGGTCTCGGGGATGTTGTCGTGGCTCTCGACCTTGGTCGGCGTCACGCCGATCGACTGGTTCAACGATGCGCCGATGCTCGCCATCATATTGATCGTGGCCTGGCAATGGCTGCCTTTCGCGACCCTCATCCTGCTCACCGCCCTGCAGTCGCAGGACGAGGAACAGAAGGAGGCGGCCGAGATGGACGGCGCCGGCGCCTTCAGCACCTTCCTCCACCTCACGCTGCCGCATCTGGCGCGGCCGATCACGGTCGTCATCCTGATCGAGACGATCTTTCTCCTGACCGTGTTCGCCGAGATCTTCGTGACGACCGGCGGTGGCCCCGGCCTGCAGACGACCAACATCGCCTTCCTGATCTACTCCCAGGCGCTCATCCAGTACGACGTCGGCAGCGCCTCGGCCGGCGGGCTGGTCGCGGTCGTGATCGCCAATATCCTGGCCTTCTTCCTCGTCCGCGTCGTCGGACGGAACCTCGAGGCCTAGACGATGGCACGCCGGGTCACGGTGAGGCGCATGGTCGTGTCCACGGTCGCGGCGTGGTTCTTCGGCGGCCTGATCTTCTTTCCCATCCTGTGGATGGTCCTCACCAGCTTCAAGACCGAGCTCGAGGCGTTCACCATACCGCCGTCGTTCCTGTTCTTCGAATGGACGACGGAGAACTACGCCACGGTGCAGGAACGCAGCGACTATTTTCATCACGCCCTGAACTCCATCATCATCGCCGGCGGTTCGACCGTGATCGCGGCCCTGATCGCAGTGCCGGCGGCCTGGTCGATGGCCTTCGCGCCGACGAAGCGGACCAAGGACATCCTGCTCTGGATGCTGTCGACCAAGATGATGCCTGCCGTCGGCGTGCTGGTGCCGATCTATCTGCTGTTCAAGAATTTCGACCTGCTCGACACCCGCAGCGGGCTGGTTGCCATCCTCTGCCTCGGCAACCTGCCGATCGTCATCTGGATGCTCTTCACCTACTTCAAGGAAATCCCGCGCGACATCCTCGAGGCGGCGCGCATGGATGGCGCGACCATCCGGCGCGAGCTCACCTATGTACTGTTGCCCATGGCCGTTCCCGGCATTGCCTCGACGCTGTTGTTGAACCTGATCCTGGCGTGGAACGAGGCGTTCTGGACGCTGAACCTGTCGACCTCCAAGGCGGCGCCGCTCACGGTGTTCATCGCCTCCTACTCGAGTCCCGAGGGCCTGTTCTGGGCGAAGCTGTCGGCCGCGTCGACCATGGCCATTGCCCCGATCCTCGTCCTCGGCTGGTTCAGCCAGCGTCAGCTCGTGCGCGGGCTGACCTTCGGCGCCGTCAAATAGGGGCGAAACGACATGGGCCAGATCACGCTCCAGGGAGTCCACAAGTCCTTCGGCCAGCTCGAGATCATCAAGGACGCCAATCTCGACATCGCCGACGGCTCGTTCGTGGTCTTTGTCGGTCCGTCCGGCTGCGGCAAGACCACGCTGTTGCGGCTGATCGCCGGCCTCGAGGACGTGACCGGCGGGCAGATCCTGATCGACGGCCAGAACGTGGTGAACGTTCCGCCGGCCAAGCGCGGCCTGTCGATGGTCTTCCAGTCCTACGCGCTCTATCCGCATATGAGCGTGCGCGGCAACATCGCCTTCGGCCTCAAGATGGCGGGCCTGCCGCGCTCCGAGATCGACCGCAAGGTGGCCGCCGCGGCGGCAACGCTCAACCTCACGCCCTATCTCGACCGCAAGCCGCGCGAGCTTTCCGGCGGGCAGCGCCAGCGGGTCGCGATCGGGCGTGCCATCGTGCGCGAACCCAAGGCTTTCCTGTTCGACGAGCCGCTCAGCAACCTCGATGCCGCGCTCCGTGTGCAGATGCGCATGGAAGTCACCCGGCTGCAGAAGCAGCTGGCAACGACCGCGATCTACGTCACCCATGACCAGGTCGAAGCCATGACCATGGCCGACCGCATCGTGGTGCTGAACGCCGGTCGGGTCGAACAGTACGGCTCGCCGCTGGAGCTGTACGAGCGGCCGGCCAACCTGTTCGTCGCGGGCTTCATCGGCTCGCCGAAGATGAACTTCGTCTCCGGCGTGCCCGCCGACCAGCACGGCGCCGCCACCATCGGCATCCGACCCGAGCACTTGCGCATCGCGCGCGCCGGTGAGGGTGGGAGTGAGGGCTGGCCGGGCACGGTATCGGTTGCCGAGCATCTCGGCAGCGACACCTTCCTTTATGTCGATGCCGGCGCGCTCGGACTGCTGACCGTGCGTGGCATCGGCGAGATCCATCTCAAGGGCGGCGATCGCGTGTGGCTGTCGCCCGATCCCGCCCGGCTGCATCGCTTCGACAAGGACGGAATGGCCATCCGCCATTGAACGGCGGCGGTCCACAACGGGAAGGCGCGTATGTATATCGAAAAGTTCAAGCTCGACGGCCGCATCGCCGTCGTGACCGGCGGCGGGCAGGGCATCGGTCTTGCCTGCGCGGAGGCGCTGGGTGAGGCCGGCGCCCGGCTCGTCGTCGCCGATCGTGATGCCAAGGTGGCCGACTCCGGTTGCGCCGGACTGAAGGCCAAGGGCTATACCGCCGAAGCGGTCGTCATGGACGTCACCGATTCGGCGCAGGTGGCGCATGTGGCGGCCGAGCTCGCAAAGCGGCACGGCAAGGTCGACATCCTGGTCAACAACGCCGGCATCGCCCGCAGCGAAACGCCGGCGGAAACGGTCGCCGACGAGCACTGGCTGAATGTCATCGACGTCAACCTCAATGGCACCTTCTGGTGCTGTCGTGCGTTCGGCCGACACATGCTCGAGGCTGGGGCTGGCGCCATCGTCAATATCGGCTCGATGTCGGGCTTCATCGTCAACAAGCCGCAGGAGCAGTGCTACTACAACGCCTCCAAGGCCGCGGTGCACCATCTCACCAGGTCGCTCGCCGCCGAGTGGGGCGCCCGTGGCGTGCGGGTCAATGCCGTGGCACCGACCTACATCGAGACCCCCCTGAATGCCTTCGTCCGCAACAATCCGCCGATGTACCAGGCCTGGATCGGCGGCACGCCGATGGCCCGCATGGGCCGGGTGGATGAAGTGGCCTCAGTCGTGCTGTTCCTGGCGTCGGATGCGGCCAGTCTGATGACCGGCAGCGTCGTCCTCGTCGATGGCGGCTATACTTGCTGGTAGGCTCGCCCGAAGCTGACGGGCTTGCCCGGAGCTGAGGGGTCGCAATGAGGCAAGCCTTCATCGGCGTCGACGTCGGGACATCGAGCGCCCGGGCCGGCGTGTTCGACGAACGGGGCACGCTGCTGGCGACTGCCCGCCATGCCATTACGCTTTGGCACGAGGCGGGCAACGTCGTCGAACAATCGTCGTCCGAGATCTGGTCGGCCTGCATCGCCGCGGTGCGCGCTGCGATGACCGAGAGCGACTTGCCGCCGTCGGCCATCGCCGGTTTGGGCTTCGATGCGACGTGTTCGCTCGTGGTGCTCGATGGCGGCGCCAACGCGCTCACGGTCAGCCCGTCCGGCGAGGCGCGGCGCAATGTCATCGTCTGGATGGATCATCGCGCCACGGCCGAGGCGCGCGCCGTCAACGACACCCAGGACGATGTCCTGCGCTATGTCGGTGGGTCGATCTCGCCAGAAATGGAGATTCCCAAGCTGCTCTGGCTGAAGCGTCATCTGCCATCGACTTATCATGGCGCCGGCCATTTCTTCGACCTCGCCGACTTCCTCTCGTTCAAGGCGACCGGATCGACGGCGCGCTCGATGTGCACGTTGACCTGCAAGTGGAACTTTCTCGCTCATGAGGAACGCTGGAGCCGGCGCTATCTCGATCGCGTCGGCCTGGGCGACCTGGCGCTGGGCGACTATGCGCGGATTGGCCGGCAGATCGTCGCCCCGGGAACCGCATTGGGCGCCGGCCTATCGGCATCCGCCGCCCAGGAGCTCGGGCTGCTCGAGGGCACGCCGGTCGGCGCGTCGCTTATCGACGCCCACGCCGGTGGCATCGGCACGATCGGCGGGCGTGCGAAAACCGGGGGGCCGGTCGAGGTCCGCAAGCGGCTTGCCTACATCATGGGAACCTCGGCCTGCATCATGGCGACGACAAGCGAGCCCTGCTTCGTGCCCGGCGTGTGGGGGCCCTACTATTCGGGCATGGTGCCCGGTCTTTGGTTGAACGAGGGCGGCCAGTCCGCGGCAGGGGCTGCGATCGATCATCTGATCGGATCGCACCCCGCCTACAAACAGGCCGTCGAGGCGGCGCGCACCGAGGGTCTCGACGTGCTGGGTTATCTCGAGCGGCGCGTCGTGTCGCGCTTCGCCCATCTCGGTGACGCCGCGCGGCTGGCACGCGACATCCACGTGTTGCCGGAATTCCTGGGCAATCGCTCGCCCTATGCCGATCCGGAGTCGCGCGCCATCGTCTCGGGCCTCGATCTCGACGTCGATATCGGTGCCATGGAGCGGCTGTTCGTCGCCGGCCTCTGCGGTCTGGCCTATGGCCTGGCCGATGTCGTCGACGCCTTCCGCGCGCATGGCGTCGAGAGCGAGTTGATGGTGATCAGTGGCGGCGCCGCCCGCAGCGCCCTGGTGCGCCAGATCATGACCGACACCACCGGCCTCACCGTTGCCCTGCCCGAAACCCCGGAACCGGTGCTGCTGGGCGCCGCCATGCTGGGTGCCGTCGCGGCCAAGGCCTACGGATCGATCGGCGAGGCCATGACGTCGATGTCGGCGATGGGCTGGTCGAGCACGCCGACCGGGACCGAGATGGCGGCCTTCCACCAGGCCAAGCGGCGCGTTCATGGGTTGATGCGCCAGCTCGACCACGCAAGCCGCGCCGCCATGCGGGACGCCGGCGGCGCCTGCCGCCCCTGAAGCGGAGGGGGTGACCATGATGCTGAGCTGCGGTGATGCCCTGGTCGACTTCCTGCCGGTGGCGGCCGCGGATGGCCGCGATGCGCTCGTGCCGGCAGTCGGTGGATCCTGCCTCAACGTCGCCGTCGGCATGGCGCGGCTCGGGGTCGAGGCCGGATTCGTCGGTGGCATCTCGACCGATCTCTTCGGCCGCATGATCGCCGATCACGCCCTGGCGTCGCAGGTCGATCTGCGCTTTGCGACGCTCAGCGACCACCAGACCACGCTGGCCTTCGTGCGAACCGTTGCCGGCGAGCCGCAATACGCCTTCTATGACGAAGGAACGGCGTCGCGGAACTGGACCTATCGCAGCGGCTCCTTGCCGTTCGACAGGGTCGAGGCGATCCATGTCGGCTCGACAACGCTCGTCGATGAGCGGTCGGCGGCCGAGGCCCTCGCCCTTGTGCAGGAGGCGCGCGGGTCGGTCACCATCTCTTTCGATCCGAACTGTCGTCCCAACCTGGTGAGCGACAAGCGGCGCTATGTCGAGCGTATGGCTGCCTTCGCCCGGGCCGCGCACATCGTCCGCATGTCAGATGTCGATTTCGACTATCTTTATGGTGACGAAGAGCCCACGCGTCAGGCATCGGCCCTGCTCGCGGCGGGCGCCAGCTTGGTGATCATCACATGCGGCGCGAAGGGCGCGGAGGCCTGGCACAAGGCGGCGGGATCCGTTGTTGTGGCCGCGCCGGCTGGACCGGTGGTGGATACGATAGGTGCGGGCGACAGCTTTCAGGCGGCGCTCTTGTTTGCCTTGCAGGCCATGGGCCGAAGCGACACAGCCTCCCTGGCCGAAATAAGTGCCGACGAGCTTCGCCGCGCCTTGTCTTTCGCCGCTCACTGCGCGGCCATCACCTGCAGCCGTCCTGGTGCCGACCCACCTCATCGCGCGGAAATTGCCGCCGTCCTCGCCAGGCTCCTGCCCCCCCGCCCGTCGTGAGAGCCGGTAGCGCGGATGCGCGGCCATCTCTATGGTCCGCGCCAGCACGCTCAAACCCGGAGTTGGATCTTTGCTCGACGCGCAACGACTGGACGATCGGCCGCCCGAAGGTTTCCTGCGCATCGATTTCGACCGCGACCGGCCCGAGACGACCTTCAACAGCCATATCGGCACGCTCTACGCCAAGCGCGGCGCCAAGGGCACGCGCGATGAGTTCGTGCTGGGCTTCCGCGTGCACCAGCACATGTGCAATCCGGCGGGCGGCCTGCACGGCGGGATGATGATGACGGCGGCCGACCTGGTGGGCACGATGGGCGGCGGCACCTTGGTCGGGCTGCGCAAGTTTCTGCCCACGGTCAGCATGACCTTCGACTTCGTCGCGCCGGCCCGGGTCGGCGACTGGGTCGAAGGCCGCGCCGAGGTCGTGCGCCAGACGCGCTCGCTCCTCTTCACCAACATCTACCTGACGGTGGGCGAGGAGAAGTTCCTGCGCGCTTCGCAGATCGCCAAGATCCCGTCGGGCGAGGGCCTGTCTTTCGGCAAGGCAAGGCTGGATCGCAGCGCCGCCGGCGGCCCGGCTACTCAGGCAAGCTAGACCAATGTCGGCCGAGGCCCGGCTTCCCGCACTCGTGCCGCGCGGACAGGGCCATCAGTTCGTGGTCTACGGCGATTCGTGCTCGGGCATTGCCGGCGCGCTCCACGAAAAGACCTTCGCGTCGGTCAATGCCGTCGTGCAGCGCCTCGAGCCGCCGCCGGAATTCATCGCCTTCCTGGGTGACGAGGTCGCGGGCTATACGGCCGACCGCAGCGAGCTCGAGGCGCAGTGGCGGCACTGGCTGCACCATGAGATGGCCTGGCTCGACCGTGCGGCAATTCCGTTGTGGAACACGACCAGCAACCACACGACCTACGACGAGATGAGCGAGTCGACGTTCAGCACGATGCTCGCCCATCTGCCGCGCAACGGGCCGCCCGGACAGGAGGGCCTGTCGTACTTCGTGAGGCGCGGCGACCTGCTGATGGTCTTCGTCCACACGACATGGACGGGCCTCGGCGGCGAAGGCCATGTCGAGACGACATGGTTGCGCGACGTGTTGCATCGCCACGCCGACGCGCGCCACAAGCTGGTCCTCGGCCACCATCCCGTGTTTCCGATCAACGGCTTCTCGGGCGCCTACCAGCGGGAGATCGGCCCCGAGCATGCCGGCGACTTCTGGAACGTGCTCGTCGAGGGCGGCGTGCTGGCCTATCTCTGCAGCCACATCCTCGCCTTCGACGTCCAGGTCCATCGCGGCGTGCTGCAGGTCTGCACCGCCGGCGCCGGAACGGCGCACCGCATGCCCGAAGGAGTGGAGTACCTGCACTGTGTCCAGGGGGCGCTCGATGGCGAGGGCCTGCGCTACCAGGTGCTGGATGCCGAGGGCCGGGTACGCGAACGCCTGTCGTGGCCGTTGCGGCTCGCCACCGAGTGGCGTGCGCAGCCGACCGGAGCGAGCGAGGCGCCGCTCGTTGGCGGCCCTTATGACGATCGTATCCTCGGCTTGCGCTTCACCGGCCGCGCCGCGGCGGCGGGCAATGGCTCGGCACAGACGCTGTTGTCGGCCTTTCGATCGGATCTTCAGATGCCTCTGTGGATCGGGCTGCGTGGCATCGACCAGCGGCTGACGGCGATCGTCGGCTTTCAAGCGCGTCGCAGCCCGCATTACTGGTACGGGCCGGCGGTCGCGGCGGGTTCATCGTTCGACCTTCAATTGGTCATTCACACGGGCATGGGGCCGGGCGGCTTCCTCCACCGCGGCGCGGGTACGGAGAGCTGGTCGTCACTCGCCGGTGCGTCGGCCTGGGGTGCGGAGCGCCTGCAGTGGCCCGATCGCTGGGCCGTCGGCCACGCCCCGCGCGGCCCTGCCGATCAACCCTTCAGGGGAACGGACCTCTCTGCATCGGCGCTGGTCCAGCGATGATGCGCGACATCCAACGCGACGAGCGGAAGGTCCCTCGCTACGACAGGCGCATGATCTTACGGCGCCGCCGTCGCCATGCCCGGCACGACGGCCTTCATGTCGTACGGCTCCTCGACCAGCGTCTCGCCGTTCCACATGCTGCGGTCGATCTCGAGGAAGTTGCCGAGATAGACGTGGATGGCCGCGCTGATCTTGCCGAGCGGATTGACCACCGAGTGGACGATGTCGTGGCCCAGGATCGTGACGTCGCCCGTGCCCAGTGCCTCGCCGCCGGCGACCTCGATCTGGAACTTCGCGGGGTGGGCGACCCGGCGCCAGAACACGTTGTCCTCGCGCCCGGTGTACATGCCGATCAGCGCCGCCATGCGATGGTCGTGCGGCAGGGCGATCTGGCGGGGGCCCCACAACAGGTTCATGACCGTGAGGTCGGGCGATTTGTGCAGCACCTGGACGCCGGCCTTGTCCGGCTCGCCGATCACGCGCATCAACGCGGCCGGATCGGAGACGGCGCGGGCCACGACCTCCTTCATGGGCTGCCGCGACCGCTCGGGAAGCGTCGCGCGCAGGTCGGCGATGAACTGGTCGAGGTCGAACATGACCCCGATCCTACCTCACGGGAGGGTCGCGCCGAAGTGGCTGCCCATCGCCCGACGCCCTGAATCGGTCAGCCGCACGGTACGGCTGCGGCGGAGCTTCTCTGCCCAGCCGCGGCGGAAGAACGTATCGGCAATGGCCGCCCCCAATGCGCCCGAGATGTGCGGCCGCCGCTCGCTCCAATCCAGGCACTGGCGGGCGAAATGGCGGTTGCCGGCGCGGCGCGCTGCGGGCACGTCCACGCCCAACCGGTGGCAGAACAGGTCACCGCTTTCCGTGAGCTTCCAATCACGCGGGCCCTTGGGCTCGATATGGCCGGCCTTGGTCAGCGCGTCGGTGACGGCGATGCCGACCTGGCCCGCCAGATGGTCGTAACAGGTGCGGCAGAAGCGCAGGTCGGGATCGCGCCGCCAGGCGGCGTGCATCGAGGCGGGCGGCGCGCGCGTGCCGGCGAGCGCCATCAGGGATTCGATGGCATGCGCGACGTCGGGCGAGGCCAGCCGATAGAAGCGGTTGCGGCCCTGCGCGCGGGCGGCGAGCAGGTTGGCGTCGATCATGCGGGACAGGTGTCCGCTCGCGGTCTGGGCCGTGATGCCGGCGGTGAGCGCGAGCTCGGACGCGGTGTGGGCGCGGCCGTCCATCAGCAGCGACAGCATGGACGCGCGCGCAGGGTCGCCCATCAGGGCGGCGACTTCGGAGAGAGCGTTCACGGTGGTCATGGCGAAAATCTAGGCCCGCGCGCGCGCGTCCGCCATGGTCAATAGTTCGGCGGTTGCCGAACCATCTCCCTCTCTCATTCTCCTCCCCCGTATGACGCGTATGACGGGGAGGCTAGGGAGGGGGAGAGCCCCAGTTGGGCTATCGCAAATTTCAGATCATGATCTGCAACTTCAGCGACCGTCCCGGAGGCTTTCCCCCTCCCGGCCTCCCCCGTAAGACGGGGGAGGTGGAAGACGGCCGAACGCTCAGCGCCACTTCGGATTGGCGATCGCGATCTTGTCGGCGATGGTGTCCTCCAGATGGGCCATCAGGGCCGCGTCGCGCTCGTCGCGCTGGCCGGTGCGCAGCTGGCGGGCGAGTTCGTAGTTGAGCTCGTCGAGCGTGCCGTCGCGACCGAGCAACTTCACGAGTCGCTCATGCTCGCGGGCGTCGGCGGCCGGCCCCAGTCGCGCCTCGCGCTCCAGGATGGCGAGCGAGTTCACGGCCACGCGCATCTGGAAGCCGAGCCGCGGCTCGGCCTTGTCGAGCACGGGCGTCACCTCCTCGCGCAACAGGTCGGCGATGGCGGCCAGGAGTTCGGACGCGGTCGGACGATCCTGCGCCATCTCTACACCGCCGCCGCCTCACCCTGAGGAGCGGTCCATGGGACCGCGTCTCGAAGGGTGGGCCGCATCGCGACTGTTGCCACCCTTCGAGACGCGCACTTCGTGCGCTCCTCAGGGTGAGGTGAGTGGTGTAGTGCCGTCATTGCGGGCATCGCCCTAGCCTCCCTGTTTCAGCAACTGCAACAGGTCGACCTCGGTCTCCACCGCGCGGCGGCCGATCGAGGCGAGCTCCATCGATTTCACCGCTCCGCCGAGATGCCGCCACGCCTGCTGGTGGCAGATGATGCCCCAGCGCACCGTGCCGAAAACCTCCCACCAGTGGGCGCGGGCCGGATCGACCTTGGCGCCGCCCGCCTTCTCGTAGGCCGACCACAGCTCCTCGCGGCTGCCGAAGCCGCCGGCCGGCTTGTCGACGGCGCCGAAGCGCCAGCTCTTCACGCACAGCCAGCCGAGATCCTCGACCGGATCGCCGAGATGCGCGCCCTCCCAGTCGAGGATCGCCGTCACGCCGGTTTCGTCGACGAGGTAGTTGCCGGTGCGGTAGTCGCCGTGCACCAGCAGCGGCCGCGCGATCGGCGGCGGCCGGCGCCGGTCGAGCCAGCTGAGCGCCAGCTCGAACACCGGCTGCGGCTGGTTCAGGCTGTCGAGCGCGCGGCGCATGCCGGCGATGTGGTCGGCAGCCTCGCGATGGGCGAGCCGCGGCAGGTCGCCCAGCTCGACGGCATGGATGCGCGCCAGGATCGCGCCGAGCTGGCCCGCGATCAGCGTCCGCGCCGTCGCATAGGGCGGGTCGCGCAGCAGCTTGCGGGCGATCGCCGTGCCGCCGATGCGGCGCATGACGAAGGCCTCGCCCAGCCCGTCCTGCGGCGTGAGCTCGAACAACACCTCGGGCGCGCGCACGCCCGCCCTGAAGGCGGCCGCCAGAACGCGGAACTCGGTGGCGCGATCGAGCCCGGTGGCCGGTCGGTCTGCCTTGCCGGTTGTCGGTGGATCGCGACGCAGGACCAGGCCGTGGCGACTGCCGTCCACCAGGACGTCGAAGGTCCAGGTCTGGCGCGAGGCGCCGCCCGATTCCCGCTTGAGGCTTTCGATCGTCGCAGGCTTGCCGAAATGCCGGCCGGCCGCGCCGGCAAGGCCGGCGGCCACCTGCTCGGCTTCAGATGCTGTGTGAACGGTCATTTACCGGACTGTGGCACAGGCCCGGCAGCGTGGTAAGAGGGCGCCCGCCACAGGCAAGAAGGAGAAGCCCGGACGTGTCGACTGATTTTGCGGCCATGCACGGCCTTTATCTGGAAGACCTCGAGGTCGGCATGTCGGCGATGTTCGGCAAGACGGTGACCGAGGCCGATATCGCGGCCTTCGCCGGCGTCTCGGGCGACACCAACCCGATCCATCTGCACGGCGGCTTCGCCCAGTCGACGCGCTTCGGCCAGCGCATCGCCCACGGCATGCTGAGCGGCAGCTTCATCTCGACCGTGGTCGGTACCAAGCTCCCTGGCCCGGGCTCGATCTACGTCTCGCAGACGCTCAACTTCACCGCCCCGGTCTCGATCGGCGACACGGTGACCGCGGTCTGCACCATCACCGACATCAACCAGGAGCGCCGGCGCGTCACCCTGAAGACGCAGTGCGTTGCCGGCGACAAGGTGGTGATCGACGGCGAGGCCGTGGTGTCGGTGCCGCGCCGCACGCCGAAGAAATGATCGCGAGCTTCGACCATTGGCAGGCCACGCCCGCGCAATGGCAGGGCGGGGCGGTGGCGCTGGGCAACTTCGACGGCGTGCATCGCGGCCATCAGGCGCTGCTCGACCGCACCGTCGAGCAGGCCAAGGTGCTGAACGCACCGGTCGTGGCGCTGACCTTCGAGCCGCATCCGCGCCGCTTCTTCGTGCCCGACACCGGCCCATTCCGGCTGACCCTGCCGCCGGCCAAGCGGAGGCTGCTGGAGCAGTACGGCGTGCAGGCCGTGCTGGCGCAGCGCTTCGACGAGGCCTTCGCGGCATTGTCGGCCGACGCCTTCATCGACGACGTGCTGCTGAAGGGCATGGGCGCGCGCCATGTCGTGTGCGGCTACGATTTCACCTTCGGCGCCCGCCGCACCGGCAACGTCGAGATGCTGCGCGAACAGGGCCGGCAGAAGGGCTTCGGCGTCACCGTGCTCGACCCGGTGATGCGTGAGGGCGAGATCTATTCCTCGACCAGGATCCGCGAGGCGCTGCGCGCCGGCTGGGTCAGCGAAGCATCCGAGCTTCTGGGCCATTCGTGGGAGATCGAGGGCGAGGTCGAGCTGGGCGACCAGCGCGGCCGGACCATCGGCTTCCCGACGGCCAACGTGGCGCTGGGCGAGCATCTCAGGCCGCGCTTCGGCGTCTATGCCGTCCGCGTCCTGCTCGACGGCCAGAACGGCAAGGAGTGGCGGCCTGCCGTCGCCAACCTCGGCCGCCGCCCGACCTTCGGCAAGCTCAAGGAGAATTTCGAGGTCCACCTGTTCGACTTCTCGGGCGACCTCTACGGCAAGACCTTGCGTGCGGCGCTGATCGAGTTCATCCGGCCCGAGATGAAGTTCGGCGGCCTCGACCAGCTCAAGGCGCAGATCGCCGCCGACGGCGAGGCCGCGCGCAGGCTGCTCAGTGGGGCGTGACAGGGCGCAAGTTCACTGGCGCCTGCGCGTGTCGACCGTGGAGGTAATCGTCCTGGGATTACGTCGGAGGTCGAGGCAAGCGAGCACGACGATCCGCTCCTCCTCCTCGACATAAAACAAGCCAAACGGGAATCGACGCAGGACCGCTCGTCGCACGCCACCAACGACGACCTGATAAAGTCGTGGGCCATCAGATATGTGAGCTTCAATTCGACCTAATTTCATCGAGAAACAGGCCGCCCATGCCCTGACGTTGCCCCTCGTAAGTCCGCGCAACGGTGACGATTTCGCGGCGGGCTGCCTGGCGATAGACGACCGGCAGTGCCACCCGATCAGTCGGCGCCGAATTCCCGGCGTATGTCCGCCAAGGTCACCACAGGCTCGGTCGGATTGGCACGGTACTCGTCAAGTCGGCGGCGCAGCTCCGCTCGCTGAGCATCGGTGACCGGCGCTCTTGCCTCGGCTTGAGCGACGCTATCGAGCAGGTCGTAAGCCAAGCGAAGACGCTCGTCCGGTCCCAGCTTCTCGAGTTCAGCCATGAGCGTTTTGTTCATGCCTCAATGATATCGGAAGGCGAACTCGCTGTAAGGGCCCTTTCCTCTGGCTGGATGGGCATTGACCGAAGGACGGATGGCGAGGCCGTATGCACGGACCTCTCCATCCGACAGTCGTCTGTCTTAATCCGGCCGAGAATCACCCGCATCGATATAGCTGATCGGCGGCGTGTGCTTCTTGAAGAGCTTGCGGGTCTCGGCCTGCAGGCTGCGGAACACCGCCGGCGTCACGGCGAGGCCGGTGCTGGAGAGGGCGGCCGCGACGTTCACGGTCTTGCCGTAGACGTCGATGATCTCCTCGCCGGGGCTGCCGACCCGGCCGATCGCGACGGGCCCCAGGTGCAGCTTGACGATGATCTCGGTCCTGAAGCCGTGCTTGGCCAGCCACTCGCGGCCCGCGGTTTGCACGGACCGCAAGGCAAGAACGCCGCGGTCGGCCGCGTCGGCCGGGAAGGCGGCCAGGCCCGCGTCGCCCAGGGTCTTGATCAATCGTCCGCCGGCGTCGCTGACGATTTGCCCGGTGAGGGCGAAGTAGCCCGCCATCATGGCGAGCAGCTCGTTTGGCTCGGTCTTCTCCGCATGGCGCATGTAGCCGGCAAGATCATAGAAGCCGACCAGGAGCTCACGTTCCGTCGGCATGCGCAATTCCGTCCAGAAGGACATGCGCGTTCTCCTCGGTTGCTGTGTTCGCAGGCGGCCCAGGGTCCGCCAGTAAGGGGAGAAATCGCCGGCCCATGCCCGTCGAGCGCTTGTCCGGCAGTGACGGAATTATCCAGGCGCGGAGCCGACAGCGTCAAGGAGTGAAGAACTTGGGTTATGCGATCCATGGTTCGCGCGACTTCCCTGCGGATTGACCCTTTCCGGCCCCATCCCTAGATTGAAACTCCTATGTTCATCGGGGCCCTTCAGGAGCGAATTACCCGCCCGGTCCGCTAGCGGCGGCCGGGTCGTTTTGCCTGTACGCGGCCATCGCCTGGGTGGCTATTCTCTCGCTCCTCCTGCACCGAGTTTTTCGTGACAACTGACTACAAATCCAGCGTCTTCCTGCCCAAGACCGACTTCCCCATGCGCGCCGGCCTGCCCAAGAAGGAGCCGGAGCTCCTGAAGCGCTGGGCCGACATGCAGCTGTTCCATCGGTTGCGCGCCGAGAGCCGCGGCCGGCCCAAGTTCGTCCTGCATGACGGCCCGCCCTACGCCAACGGCAACCTCCATATCGGCCATGCGCTCAACAAGATCCTGAAGGACCTCGTGACGCGCACCCAGCAGATGCTGGGCAAGGACAGCCACTATGTGCCGGGCTGGGACTGCCACGGCCTGCCGATCGAATGGAAGATCGAGGAGGAGTACCGCGCCAAGAAACAGGACAAGGATGCCGTGCCGGTCGGCGAGTTCCGCCGCCAGTGCCGCGCCTTCGCCGATCACTGGATCGGCGTCCAGCGCGAGGAGTTCAAGCGGCTGGGCGTCGAGGGCGACTGGGAGAACTACTATTCGACCATGGCTTACGAGTCGGAGGCCGTGATCGCCGGCGAACTCGGCAAGTTCCTGATGAACGGCGGCCTCTACAAGGGCTCCAAGGCGGTGCTGTGGAGCGTCGTCGAGAAGACCGCGCTGGCCGAGGCCGAGATCGAGTATCACGACCATACGTCGGACACGGTCCATGTCCGCTTCCCGGTGGTGAAATCCAAGGACGGCAAACTCGACGGCGCATCGGTCGTGATCTGGACCACGACGCCCTGGACCATGCCGGGCAATCGGGCGCTCGCCTTCGGGCCCGACATCGCCTACGCGCTGGTCGAGGTCGCCGCCGTCGGCGAAGGCAGCCGCGCCAAGGTCGGCGAGAAGATGATCCTGGCCAAGGATCTGGTGAACGCCGTCGCCGAGGAGGTGAAGTTCACGCCCAAGGTGCTGGGCGACATCGCGACCGAGGATTTCGACGGATTGCTCGCCGCCCATCCGCTGCGCGGCCAGGATCGCGGGGGGGGCTACGAGTTCGACGTGCGCCTGCTGCCGGGATCGTTCGTCACCGCCGACGCCGGCACCGGCTTCGTGCACATCGCGCCGGGCCACGGCGCCGACGACTATGAGCTGGGCGTCGCCAACGGCGTGGAAGTGCCCGACACGGTGGCCGAGGACGGCAGCTACTATCCGCACGTGCCGCTGTTCGCCGGCAAGCGCGTCTACACGTCGACCGGCACGAAGGGCGACGCCAACAAGGCCGTCATCCAGGCGCTCGACGAGGCCGGCAAGCTGCTGGCCTCCGGTCGCATCCGCCACAGCTATCCGCACTCCTGGCGCTCCAAGGCGCCGGTGATCTTCCGCAATGCGCCGCAGTGGTTCATCGCCATGGACAAGCCGATCTCCGAGATCGGCGGTACCTTGCGCGAGAAGGCGCTGGCGGCGATCGATGCGACGCGCTTCGTGCCGCAAGCTGGCTACAACCGCCTGCGCAGCATGATCGAGCAGCGGCCCGACTGGTGCGTGTCGCGCCAGCGCGCTTGGGGCGTGCCGATCACGGTGTTCGTCAACAAGGCGACCGGCGAACCCCTGCGCGATCCCGAGGTGATGGCGCGTGTCGTAGAAGCCTTCCGCAGCGAAGGCGCCGACGTCTGGTTCGAAAGCCCGCCCGAGCGCTTCCTCGGCAACAAGTACAAGGCCGAGGATTACGAGCAAGTGAAGGACATCCTCGATGTCTGGTTCGACTCGGGCTCCACGCACGCCTTCACGCTCGAAGGCAATCCCGAGCTGAAGTGGCCGGCCGACCTCTATCTCGAAGGCTCCGACCAGCACCGCGGCTGGTTCCATTCCTCGCTGCTGGAGAGCTGCGGCACCAGAGGCCGCGCGCCTTATGACGGCGTGCTGACCCACGGCTTCACGCTCGACGAGCAGGGCCGCAAGATGTCCAAGTCGTTGGGCAACATCACAGCGCCGCAGGCCGTGTGCGACCAGTACGGCGCCGACATCCTGCGCCTGTGGGTGGTCGGCACCGACTACACCGAGGACCAGCGCATCGGCCCGGAGATCCTGAAGCACCAGGCCGAGGCCTATCGCCGGCTGCGCAACACCTTGCGCTACCTCCTGGGCAGCCTCGCCGGCTACTCGGCGGCCGAGAAGGTGGCCTATGCCGACATGCCCGAGCTCGAGCGCTGGGTGCTGCATCGCCTGGCCGAGCTCGACGCCGTGTTCCGGCCGGCGGTCGACGACTTCGACTTCCACAAGATCGCCACCGAGCTGCACAATTTCTGCGCCGTCGATCTCTCGGCCTTCTACTTCGACATCCGCAAGGATGCGATCTACTGCGACGCCGCCGATGCGGTGCGCCGGCGCGCCGCGCGCACGGTGATGGCGGAGCTGTTCTCCTTCCTCACCGCCTGGCTCGCGCCCATCACCTGCTTCACTGCCGAGGAGGCCTGGCTGGCGCGGCCCAAGGACGTGCCGGACGGCGCCGCTGAGAGCGTGCATCTCAGGCTCTATCCCGAGATCCCGGCGGCGTGGCTCGACGCCGGCCTCGGCGAGAAATGGAAGACGGTGCGGGCGCTGCGCCGCGTCGTCACCGGCGCGCTCGAGCTGGAGCGCGCCGAGAAGCGCATCGGCTCGAGCCTGCAGGCCGCGCCGCACGTCCACGTCGCCAGGGAATACATCGCCGCCATGAAGGATCTCGACCTCGCCGAGATCTGCATCACCTCGGGCGGCGAATTGATCGAAGGCGAACCGGCCGCGACCGATTTCAAGCTGCCCGACGTGCCGGGCGTCGGCGTGGCGCCGTTGCTCGCCCACGGCAGCAAATGTGCACGCTGCTGGCAGGTCCTGCCCGAGGTCGGCAAGTCGGCCAAGCACCCGCTGCTCTGCCATCGCTGCGAAGAGGCGGTGAGCTCATGAAACTGGCCGTTCAACGTGCACCTCACCCTGAGGAGCGGCCCGAAGGGCCGCGTCTCGAAGGGTGGGCCACGCGCCTGGTCTTGGAGCCCATCCTTCGAGACGCCGTGCTTCGCACGGCTCCTCAGGATGAGGTCATCTTTGCCGGAGACATCGCTTAATGAGGCCCATCGACCGCCAGGCCATGGCGCTGGTCGTGATCACCCTGATCGCCGACCAGCTCTCCAAGCAGCTCATGCTGAGCTACCTGATGAAGGCCGGCCCCATCGTGTCGGTGATCGACGGCTTTTTCCGTCTGGTGATCGTCTGGAATCGCGGCGTCAGCTTCGGCCTGATGGGCGGCGACGGCGCGCTGCCGCCCTGGGTGCTGTCGGCCGTGGCCATCGCCGTGTGCATCGGACTCTTCATCTGGCTGCGACGAACCGACCGGCCGTTCACGGCATGGGGCATCGGCCTTGTCATGGGGGGCGCCATCGGTAATGTTATCGACCGCGCCCGTTGGGGAGCGGTGTTCGACTTCGCCGATTTCCATATTGGCCATTGGCATTGGCCGGCGTTCAACATCGCCGATTCGGCGATCGTTGTCGGCGTCGGCCTGATGCTCATCGATTCCCTTGTCGGCGAAAAACAACGCGCGCCCTGATGCGGCCATGATCAGTGAAGAAAACAACAAGACCGAAGGACGAACGATGCAACGGACGATCCTGACACCGGCAGGCCTCCTCACCCTCGCGGCCCTCAGCGTCGTGGCCCTGGGTGGCTGCAGCGCCTTGGAGAATCTCGGCGGCAGCAAGAAGGTGTCGCCCGACGAGTTCAAGATCGTCTCGCACTCGCCGCTCACCATGCCGCCCAACGCCGAGCTCAGGCCGCCCAGGCCCGGTGAGCCCCGGCCGCAGGAAGTGACGCCGGCCGACCAGGCCAAGGAGGCGCTGTCGCCGGCGTTGGCCGCTCGCCCGCAGCGCAACCAGGTGATGACCGGCGCCGCCCAGGCGCCGGGCCGCACCAGCGCCGAGACGGCACTGGTGCAGAAGGCCGGTGGCGGCAACGTCGATCCCAACATCCGCAGCCGGGTCAACCAGGACACCAAGACCATCAACGACAGCGACAAGTCGTTCATCGACAGCCTGATCTTCTGGCAGGACACGCCGCCTTCCGGCGTCGTCGTCGACCCGACCAAGGAGCAGCAGCGCATCCGCGACGCCCAGGCGGCCGGCCAATCCACCTCGGGCCAGACGCCGACCATCAAGCGGCGCCAGCGCGGCCTGCTCGAAGGCCTCTTCTGAGCCGCGCGGCGATCTCGCGCCGTCGCGCTCTGCTCGGCGGCTCTTTGCTAGCGGGAATCGTTGCGACCGGCACGCTCGCCGCGCCGTCGGTCGCGCGCGCCAAGCTTTTTTCGGTCGAGCGGCGCAAGTCCGAGTTCTTCACCCTGCCCAACGGGCTGCAGGTCGTGGTCCTGCCGTCGAGCCGCGCGCCGATCGTCAACCAGCTCGTGGTCTACAAGGTCGGCAGCGCCGACGAAGTCTACGGCAAGACCGGCATCGCCCATTTCCTCGAGCACATGATGTTCAAGGGCACCGGCACCGTCGGGCCGACCGAGTTCTCGCGCATCGTCTCCCGGAACGGCGGGCGCGACAACGCCTATACGAGCTTCGACACCACCGGCTACTACCAGACGGTCGCGCCCGACCGGCTGGAGATGGTCATGCGCATGGAGGCCGACCGCATGGCCAACCTGCGCATCACCGAGAAGGAGCTGATCCCCGAGCGCCAGGTCGTGCTCGAGGAGCGCCGCATGCGCATCGAGAACTCGCCGGCGGCGCTCCTGGGCGAGGCGGTGCAGGAGCAGCTCTACGGCCGCCACAAGCCCTACGGCATGCCGATCTCGGGCTACGTCGACGACGTGAAGAAGCTCAGCGTCCACGATCTCGCGGCGTTCTATGCCAAGTGGTACATGCCCAACAACGCGATCCTGATCGTGGCCGGCGACACCACGGCCGAGCAGGTGCGCAAGCTCGCCGAGAAGCACTACGGACCGATCCCCCAGCGCAAGGTCGATCCGCGCCGCCGGCCGGGCGAGGGCGCGTCCGACCTGCCGCAGCGTGTCACGCGCGCCGATGCGCGCGTCGCCGAGCCGCGCTGGTCGCGCTACTACCTCGCGCCGTCCTACCACAAGGGCGAAAGCCAGTACGCCTATGCCCTGCAGGTGCTGGCGCGGCTGCTGGGCGGCGGCGAGACCAGCCGGTTGTGGAAGGCCCTGGTGGACGACCGCAAGCTGGCGCTGTCGGCATGGGCCTCCTACAGCCCATCGAGCCTCGGTCTCACCTCCTTCGATCTCGGTGTTCATCCCGCGTCGGGCACGCCGATCGTCGAGATCGAGAGCGCGGTCGGCGGATTGCTGGGCAAGCTGCTCGACGACGGCGTCACCGCCGAGGAAGTCGAGCGGGCGCAGAACCAGCTGCTGGCGGCCGCGATCTATTCGCAGGATTCGCTGCAAAGCGGCCCGCGCATCTACGGCGGCGCGCTCGGCGTCGGCGGCACGGTGGCCGATATCGACGCCTGGCCGCAGCGCATCAGTGCCGTCACGCCGGCCGCCGTGGTCTCCGCCGCCCGCCATGTCTGGCGCGCCGACGGGCTCGTGACCTCGGTGCTGACGCCGCAGGAAGGCATGCGGTGAGACGGCTGGTGCGTATCCTCGCCGCGCTGGTCGTGGCGGCCTTGGCGCTGCCCGCCGCTGCCGGCGCGGTCGACATAAAGACGGTGACCACGCCGGCGGGCATCAAGGCCTGGCTGGTGCAGGACAAGAGCGCGCCCGCGGTGTCGCTCGCCTTCTCCTTCGCCGGCGGCACGGCGTCGGATCCCGAGGGCCAGCTGGGCGTCACCACTCTCATGGCGACGTTGCTCACCGACGGCGCCGGAACGCTCGCCTCGCAGGCCTTCCGACAGCGCCAGGAGGATGCCGCGGCTTCGCTGGGCTTCAACGCCTCGCTCGATCGGCTGAGCGGCAGCCTGCGGGTGCTGTCGGCCAACCGCGAGGAGGGCTTCGAGCTCCTGCGGCTTGCGCTCGCGCAACCGCGCTTCGATGCCGACATGATCGAGCAGCGGCGTGCCCAGATCATCGCCTCGATCAACCAGTCCAACCAGCGTCCGGCCTCGGTCGCTGGGCGCACGCTGATGCAGACCGAGTTCGCGGGCCATCCCTATGCCAACGATCCCGACGGCACGCCCGATGACCTGAAGAAGCTCTCGCAACAGAACATCAAGCAGCGCGCTCAGTCCCTGCTGAACCGCAGCGGCCTGGTCGCCGCCGCCGTGGGCGACATCGAGGAGGCCGATCTCGCCCGCCTGCTCGACCGCGCCTTCGGCAGCCTGCCGGTCGGCGCGCCGCCGCCTCTGCCGCCCGAATGGACGCCGCCGACCAGGGCGCGGACCGTGGTGGTCGAACGGCCGGTGCCGCAGAGCACGGCCCTGCTGGCGCTGCCCGGCATCGCCCGCGACGATCCCGACTGGTACGCCGCCCTGATCATGAACCACATCCTGGGCGGCAGCGGTCAGCAGTCGCGCCTGTTCACCGAAGTGCGCGAGAAGCGCGGGCTGGCCTACGGCGCCTCGTCGAGCCTGCGCGTCTACAAGCGCGCCGCGCTGCTCGTGATGTCGACGGCGTCGGCCAACGAGCGCGTCGCCGAGGCGCTGCGCGTGGTGAAGGCCGAACTGGCGCGGCTGCGGGTCGACGGGCCGACCGAGCAGGAGCTCGCCGACGCCAAGACCTATCTCGCCGGTGCGCTGGCGCTGTCGCTCGATTCGTCGGGCGCCATCGCGGGCCTGCTGCATTCCATGCAGGTCGACGGCCTGGCGCCCGACCATCTGACCAGGCGCACCGCGCTGATCACGGCGGTCAAGATCGACGATGTTCGTCGTCTTTCGCGTCGCCTGCTGCGCGACGACCTGCTGACAACGGTTGTCGTCGGCAAGCCGGTGGGCGTGACCGCAGATCCGTAAGTGCGGGACCCGCCCGCCAGTATCTTTCCCAGAGCCGGCGAGCGTAAGATGAGAATGTCATGAGCGCGCTACGCCGTCTTCCCTCGACGCTGGTCAACCGCATCGCCGCGGGCGAGGTGGTCGAGCGTCCGGCGAGCGCGGTCAAGGAGCTGGTCGAGAACGCGATCGACGCCGGTGCCCGTCGCATCGCCGTCGTCCTGAAGGAGGGCGGCCGCAGCTTCATCTCCGTGGTCGACGACGGCGTGGGCATGACGCGCGAGGAGATGGCGCTTGCCGTCGAGCGCCATTGCACCTCCAAGCTGCCCGACGACGATCTGAGCGACATCCGCACGCTCGGCTTCCGCGGCGAGGCGTTGCCGTCGATCGCCTCGGTCAGCCGCTTCGTCCTCACCTCGCGGCCGGCCGGCGCCGATGCCGCCTGGAGCCTCGACATCGAAGGCGGCGCCAAGGGCGAGCCGCGACCGGCGGCGCATCCTGCCGGCACGCGCGTGGAGGTGCGCGATCTCTTCTTTGCGACGCCGGCGCGCCTGAAGTTCCTCAAGGAGCCGCGCACCGAATCGGGCCACGTCGCCGACGCGTTGCGGCGCCTCGCCATGGCCCATCCCGCCATCGCCTTTCGCCTCGAAAGCGAGGAGCGGACGCTGGTCGACCTGCCGTCCGCCAACCCGTCGCTGCTCGACAAATCCAGTGAAGGGCGGCCCGACGCGGCTCGGCTCGAGCGACTCGCCGCCATCATGGGCCGCGAGTTCGCCGACAATGCGGTGGCCATCGACGCCAACCGCGAGGGCTTCCGGCTGACGGGTTTCGCCGGCCTGCCGACGCTCAACCGGCCGACCGGCCAGCACCAGTATCTCTTCGTCAACGGCCGGCCGGTGCGCGACAAGCTGCTGGCCGGTGCGGTGCGCGGCGCCTACCAGGATTTTCTGGCGCGCGATCGCCATCCCATGGTGGCCTTGTTCCTCGAAGCGCCGACCGCGATGGTCGACGTCAACGTCCATCCGGCCAAGACCGAGGTGCGCTTCCGCGACGCCGGCATCGTGCGCGGCCTGATCGTGGGGGCGCTGCGCACCGCGCTGTCGGCCGCCGGCCATCGCGCCAGCACGACCGTCGCCGATGCGGCGCTCGGCGCATTCCGGCCACACACGGGATATTCGACGCCGCTTCCGATGGGAGCCAGCCACGCTTCGTCGGTGCCGCGCGGCCTGGCTGAAGCGGCGATGCAGTTCATGTCGCCGTTCGATGCGCCATCGGCGCGCGTCGAGACGGCCGTCGAGGCGCCGACCGGCAACGGCCAGCACTACCCGCTGGGCGTGGCGCGCGCGCAGTTGCACGAGACCTACATCGTCGCCCAGACCGACCAGGGCGTGGTGATCGTCGACCAGCACGCGGCGCACGAGCGGCTGATGCACGAGCGCCTGAAGGACCAGTTGCAGGCCGACGGTGTGAAACGCCAGGCCCTGTTGCTGCCCGAGGTCGTCGAGGTCGGCGAGGATGCCGCACGCCGCCTGGCGCAGCGCACCGGGGAGCTTGCCGAGATGGGCCTGGTGCTGGAGCCGTTCGGCTTGGGCGCAGTGGTCGTGCGCGAAACGCCTGCGGTGCTGGGCGAGGTCGACGTCCAGGGCCTGGTGCGCGATCTCGCCGACGAGCTGGGAGAGATGGGCGATCACCTCTCGCTCAAGGAGAAGATCGAGGAGGTGTGCGGCACGCTCGCCTGCCACACGTCGGTGCGCGCCGGGCGCCGCCTCACCGTCGAGGAGATGAACGCGCTGCTGCGGCAAATGGAGGCGACGCCGCACTCCGGCCAGTGCAATCACGGCCGGCCGACCTATGTGGAGTTGAAGTTGGCCGATATCGAGCGCCTGTTCGGAAGACGATGAAGCACATCCTGTTGCTGGCGTTCCTGCTGGCCGTGACCACCCAAATGTTTGGCACCCAGGCGTTCGGCCAGCCGGCGCCGACCTCGCCGCTCGACGGCCAATGGCGCGGCACGAGCGACGGCGGCTCGTGCAACGCACCCCTCGACTTCGTCATCAGCATCGAAAACGGCTTCGTCGACGGCTCGGCCTACGACACCACGGCGCACGGTCCGGTGCCCAACCTCAAGAAGGCGCCGCCGCCCGCGCCGACGCCCAGCCTGTGGCAGATCCATGGCGTCGCCAGGCCGAGCGGCCCCTTTCCCCTGCTCGGCGTCGCTTCGGTGAAGGCAGCCGACCGCCGCGAGGGCAAGTTCACAGGGCGCAGCGAAGGCGGTGGGCTGGTGATCAGCGAAAACAGCGGCTGCCGTCGCACGGCGCGACTGGTCAGGGGGTAGCGGACCGCCGTGCGCTGAGGGCGAGCAGCACGCCTCGGCCGGCACGCTTGGCGAACTTCGGGATCGCCGCGATCGTCTGCGGATCGGCGCGCATCTCCTCGAACTCACAATCGGCGAAGCCCGCCGCCGCGAGCGCGGCGCTGAACTCGGCGCGATCGTGCGCATGGCTCGGCAGCGCAATGGTCACGCCATCACGCTCGAAGTGCGCGCCGATGCCGGTGGCCAGCATGTCGGGATGGATCTCGGCCACGAACAGGTGGCCGCCAGGGCGGACATGCCGCGCCGCCTGCGCGATGGTCGGCGCCACGCTGGCGGCATGCTCGAGCACCAGCGTGATGATGGCGAGATCGAAGTCGGCAGGCACACCCGGCCAGTCGCCCTCGAGATCGGCCTGCAGCAGGCGGACGCGGCCCTGGGCGATCTCTCGGGTCAAGCGTTCCTGCGCTCGCTCCAGCATCGCCGACGAGCCGTCGATCCCCAGGGCCGATCTCGCGCCGCCGCCGAGGGCGCGGGCGAGCACGCGGCCGGTGCCGCAGCCGATGTCGAGCACGCGCGCGCCGGCAAACGGCAGCGGCCGCGAATCGAGAAACCGCTCGACCGCGGCGATCATCGGATTGTCGTAAGCGTCGTAGCTGTCGGCCCAGGCCGCATAGCCTTGCCGTACGTCGGTCCTGATCAGCTCGCTTGGGCTCATGACGGTGCTCTCCCTTCGACAGCCTTCACCCGGCTGCATGAGGAGCACTGATTTGTCGCCGGCCTTGCCGACGGTCCGCCAGACGCGAGCGATCTAGCAGCGTGTTACCGGCGAGGCAAGCTAATCGCAGACGATCTTTTCCTCGACGCCCGCCAGCAGTCGGAAGAAGGCGTCCTGCGGTTTCTCGAGCACGAACATCGCCTTGGCATCGAGGCCGAGATTGAGGCCGCGCAGCACCGCGCCGCTGACGCCGTGGCCGACCACGACCGTGCGCATGCCGGACGCGATGATCTCGGCCAGCATCTCGGCCGAGCGCCGGCGCAGTTCGGCGTGGGTCTCGCCGCCGGGCGGGCAGTAGCCGTGCGGATCGGCGCGCCAGTCGGCGAGCGCCGTGGGATGGGTGACCTCGATCTCCTTCCAGCTGAAGCCTTCCCACTGGCCATAGCCCAGCTCGACCAGCCGAGGATCTTCACGCCACTCGGCGGGGTCGAGCCCAAGCTCGCGGCCGACGATCTCCGAGGTCTCGCGCACGCGGCCGAGCGGGCTGCGCAGGAAGATCGTCGCGCCGGGCGCGCCGGCGAGCTCGGCCTTGAGCGTGCGGCCCATCGCCAGCGCCTGGGCGCGGCCGCGCTCGGTGAGGGCGGAGTCCTTGGTGCCCTGCATGCGCCGTTCGGTGTTCCACGCCGTCTCGCCATGGCGCAGCATGTAGAGCGGAACCTTGAGCATCACGGCTTGCCTCGCAGGATCACGATCTTGGCGGCGCCATAGCGGCGCTCGTCGATCGCCTCGAAACCCGCCGGCGGGGCGATGTCCTCGTTGTGCGCCAGCTCGACGGTGACGATGGCGTCGGGCGCCACCCAGCCCGCGGCGGCAAGTGCCGCGAGCGCCGGTGCGGCCTGGCCCGAGCGATAGGGCGGATCGAGGAAGACGAGATCGCAGGGATCGCGGCCGGGCGGCGGTCGTGTCGCGTCGGCGCGCACGACCCTGGCCGCGCCGGTCTCGCCCAATTTTCGCAGGTTCTCGCCGATCAACCGGATCGCGGTGGCATCGTTGTCGAGGAAGGTCGCGTGCGCGGCGCCGCGCGACAATGCCTCCAGCCCGAGCGCGCCCGAGCCCGCGAAGGCATCGAGCACGCGCACGTCGATCAGGGGCGAGGTGCCGTCGTCGCGCCAGTTGGCGTGCGCCAGGATGTTGAACAGCGCCTCGCGCGCGCGGCTCGCGGTCGGCCGGGTGCTCTGGCCTTCGGGCGCGGCGATGGTGCGGCCGCGATGCTTGCCGCCGACGATCTTCAGCATCAGTGCCGCCGTCTCTGAGACTTCGGCTTGGCCCAGCCGGCCTTGCGCGGCGGCGGCTTGACGCCCAGCAGATTGGCGAGCGCCTGCTGCGGCACTTCCTCGACCTGGTTGCGGTCGAGCTCGCCGAGATAGAAGGGGCCGAAAGCGACGCGGATCAGGCGCATCACCGGCAGGTCGAGATGGGCGAGCACGCGGCGCACCTCGCGGTTCTTGCCTTCGGTGAGCGCAATCTCCAGCCAGGCATTGGTGCGCTGCTGGCGCTCGAGCTTGGCCTGGATGGCGCCGTAGCGCACGCCCTCGATGGTGATGCCCTTGGCCAGCGCCGCGAGCTTCGCCTCGTCGACCATGCCGTGCACGCGCGCGCGATAGCGGCGGGTCCAGCCGTTGGCCGGCAGCTCCAGTTGTCGCGCCAGCCCGCCGTCGTTGGTGAGCAGCAGCAGGCCCTCCGACATGAAGTCGAGCCGGCCCACGGTGACGACGCGCGGCATGCCCTTGGGCAGCGAGTCGAAGATGGTCGGCCGGCCCTGCGGATCGCGCGCCGTCACCAGCTCGCCGGTGGGCTTGTGATAGCGCCACAGCCGCGCGCGGTCGGCGTCGGGCAGGGGCTTGCCGTCGACCTCGATGCGGTTCGCGTCGGTGACGGTGAAGGCGGGCGTGTCGAGCACCTTGCCGTCGACCTTGACGCGGCCGGCGGCGATCCAGCGCTCGGCGTCGCGCCGCGAGCACAGGCCCGCGCGCGCCAGCCGCTTGGCTATTCTCTCGGGTTCGCTCACTTCGTCGCTGCCGCTCCCAGGAAGGCGCGGAAGAGCCTTGCGTCACCCTCGGAGATCAGGAATTCGGGATGCCACTGCACGCCGATGCAGAAGCGATAGCCCGGCGCCTCGATGCCCTCGATGACGCCGTCGGGCGCGGTGGCGTTCACCACGATGCCGGCCGGCGCGTCGGCCGCCGCCTGGTGATGGGCGCTGTTCACCTGCAGCTCGTCGGCGCCGACGATGCCGTGCAGCTGCGTGCCCTTGGCGACCTGCACGGTGTGGCCGGGCTCGTTGCGCGGATTGGGCTGCTCGTGCGCCAGCGCCTCGGCGATGGCGTCGGGAATGTGCTGGATCAGCTTGCCGCCCAGCACGACATGCAGGAGCTGCTGGCCACCGCAGATGCCGAGCACCGGCTTGTTCCGGTCGAGCGCCCCCCTGGTGACGGCGAATTCGAAGGCGGTGCGGCGGTCCTTGGTGATGACGGTCGCGTGCCTTGCGCCGCCGCCATAGTAGGAGGGATCGACGTCGAAGGCGCCGCCGGTCACGACCAGGGCGTCGATGCGCTCGAGATAGTCGCCGACGCGGTCCGGCTCGTGCGGCAGGGCGACCGCCAGCCCGCCCGCGGCGTCGATGGCGTCGAGGTAGTTCTGGCGCAGCGCATACCAGGGGAACTTGGAGTAACCGCCGGGCTTTTCCGCATCCAGGGTCACGCCGATCAGGGGACGGGGCATGCGGGCAAGGATACGCGGTCGTGGCTTGTGATGCCAGATTGCAAAGCTCTCCTCACCCTGAGGAGCGACCCGGAGGGCCGCGGCTCGAAGGGTGGGCCACACCACGACTGTTGCCACCCTTCGAGACGCAAAGCGCGCATGTGAATGCGCGTGGCTGCGCGGTGCTCCTCAGGGTGAGGTCACGTCGCGTTACGACTTCGCCGTTATGTTCCTCGGCACGTCCTTGAACGGCTTGGTGGTGTCGACGCTGGGCTCCTTGGGCATCTTGAGCACGCGCTCGGAGATGATGTTGCGCTGGATCTCGTCGGTGCCGCCGGCGATCGAGGTGGCCGGCACGGAGACCAGGATCTCGGCGATGACGCCGCCCATCGGGCTGTCCTCGCCGGTCAGGAGGGCATCGGCGCCCGACAGATAGGTGTGCACCCGCGCCGCCTGGCGCGCGACATTGCTCGACACCAGCTTGCCGAGCGAGCCTTCCGGCCCCTGCGGCTTGCCCTGCTCCTGCGCCGCCCGGGCGCGGCGCGCCGTCCATTCGGCGGCCTTGGCCATGGTCAGGAGCCTGGCGATCTCCTGGCGGATCACCGGATCCTTGATCTTGCCCGTGGCCTTCGCCCGCTCCATCACCAGGTCGACGCGGCCGGCCCGCTGCGGATACCACTTGTAGGGCTCCATGGTGGAGGCGATCTCGGCCTTCTCCTCCTCGTAGATGCGGCCCTTGCGGTTGGACGCCTGCGCCCAGCTGCGAAGCCCATCGGCGCCGCGGCGCTCATGCATCAGCGTCGTGGTGGCGACCGTCCAGCCGTCGCCCACGTCGCACACCATCATCTCGGGCTCGACCATGGCGTCGGTGAAGAACACCTGGTTGAACGAGGCATGGCCGTTCATCTGCTTCAAGGGGTGGACCTGCACGCCGGGCTGCTTCATGTCGAGGATGAAGTAGGCGAGGCCCTTGTGCTTGGGCACATCCCAGTTGGCGCGCGCCAGCAGCAGCCCCCAATGCGCCTTGTGGGCGCTGGTGGTCCACACCTTCTGGCCGTTGATCACCCACTTGTTGCCACGACGGTCGGCGCGCGTCACGGCGCCGGCCATGTCCGAGCCGCTGCCCGGCTCGCTGAACAGTTGGCACCAGGTGTCCTCGCCGGTGAGGATGCGGCGCAGGAACTTCTCCTTATGCAGGTCGGTGCCGTGATCGAGGATGGTCGCGGCGGCGAGCGTGCGGATGCCGGCCTTGGCGACGCCGACGGCGCCGATTCTCGCAAACTCCTCGTCGACGATGGCGTTGAAGCGCACGGGCAGGCCGCGGCCGTACCATTGCTTGGGATAATGCGGTGCGCCCCAGCCCGATTCGATCAGCTTGGTGCGCCATTCGACCAGGCCGTAGTCGGGCTTCCAGTTGGCTTCGAGCCAGGAGCGCACTTCGGCGCGGACGGAGCTTTCGGTCGGTTCGCTCATGGTTGCTTCGCTCATGGTCGGGCCTCAGTGCTTCCAGTGCTGCATCATGAGTTCGCGATGCTGGTTGGCATCGCCGAACAGGATCTCGCTGCTCTTGGCCCGCTTGAACCAGAGATGGGTGTCGTTGTCCCAGGTGAAGCCGATGCCGCCATGCATCTGCACGGCATGGATGGCCGTCTGCAGGTAGGCCTCGGCGGCGCAGGCCTTGGCGAGCGACGCCAGCGCCGGCAGCTCGTCATCGCCTTCGTCGAGCGCGGCCGCGGCGTAGTAGGCGGCGGACTTGGCGAGCTCGACATCGACCAGCATGTCGGCCGCCTTGTTCTTGGTGGTCTGGAACGAGGCGATCGAGCGGCCGAACTGCATGCGCATCTTGGTGTAGTCGAGCGCATCCTGGCGCAGCCGCTCGGCCCCGCCCACCATTTCGTTGGCGAGCAGGATGGCGGCCTGCTGCATCGTCCTGGCGAGCGGTGCGGCGCCGGCGCCCGCTTCGCCCAACAGCCTGGCCTCGACAGAGTTGAAGGCGAGGCGCGCGAGCTTGCGCGTCTCGTCCATGGTCTTGAGCCGCTTGCGCTCGAGGCCGGGAGAATTGCCGTCGACGATGAAGAACGACAGCCCGTCCTCGCCCTGCGAACCCGGCCGGCGGGCCGCCACGACGATCAGGTCGGCGGTATGGCCGTCGAGCACGAAGCTCTTGCTGCCCTCCAGCCGCCAGGCCGCGCCCGACTGCGTGGCCGTCATGGCCACACCCTCGGCATCGTTGCGTCCGTCGTCCTCGGAGACGGCGAGCGTGGCGGTCTTCTCGCCCGCTGCGATCGCGGGCAGCAGCGCCGCCTTCTGTTCCTCGGTACCGGCATTCAGGATGGCGTTGGCCGCCAGCGCCGTCGACAGGAAGGGCGCGCACAGAAGCCCGCGGCCCATTTCCTCGAGCACGATGGCGAGATCGGCCTGGCCGAAGCCCGCGCCGCCGTAGGCCTCGGGAATCTGGATCGCGGTGAGGCCCAGCTCCTGGTTCAGCTTCTGCCAGCCGTCGCGCTCGAAGCCCTGGTCGGTCGCCATCAGGCGGCGCACCTCCTTGGTCGGCGAGCGCGCCTCGAGCGCGCGCCTGAGGCTGGTACGGAACTCCTCCTGCTCCGGCGTGAAGCTGAAGCGCATGACATACTCCTCCCGACCCGATGTTGGCGCTATTTTCCCTCTTATGACCGGCCCGACAAGAGCATCGCCCATGGAGCGCGCGCTCCGCGAAGCCCGCCTAGCCGCAGAGCGGGGCGAGGTGCCGATCGGCGCCGTCATCGTCGGGCCCGATGGTGCGGTGCTGGCGGCAGCCGGCAATCGCACCGAGCAGGACCGCGATCCCACGGCCCATGCAGAGATGCTGGCGATCCGCGCCGCCGCGGCCACGCTCGGCGCGCCGCGGCTGGTCGATTGCGATCTCTACGTCACGCTCGAGCCCTGTCCGATGTGCGCCCAGGCGATTTCCTTCGCCCGCATCCGCCGGCTCTACTGGGGCGCGCCCGATCCGAAGGGCGGCGGCATCGAGCACGGTCCGCGCATCTTCGACCAGCCGACCTGCCATCATAAGCCCGAGCTCTACCCCGGACTCGGTGAAGGTGAAGCGGGCGAGCTGCTGCGCGCCTTCTTCAGGGAGCGGCGCTGACGCGGCCCGAGCCCGAGACCTTGCTGCGCAGGTCGGTCGGCCGCGTCAGCAGCTTCACGTCGCCCGAACCTGAGATGCTGATGTCGGCCTGGTCCTTGGGCGAGGCCTCGACCTTGCCGCTGCCGGCGATGTGCACCGTGGCCTGCCTGGCGACAAGTGCACCGAGCCAGGCGTCGCCCGAGCCGGAGACATTGATCGTGAGGCGATCGACGGTGCCCTCGGCGCGCATCGAGCCGCTGCCGCTGATGCGCAGCGCCAGCTCGGGCTGGCTGACGTTCTCCATCACGAGGTTGCCCGATCCGGCGATGCCGATGCGCCGGAAGACGCGGCCGGGCAGCGTGATCTCGAGCGAGCCTCGGTGGCCGCGGCAGTCGATCACGAGTCGGCTGCCATGCACTTGCACATGCCCGACGAGGCCGGGTGCGCCGCGTACGATGAGCTCGCTGCCTTCGCCGGCGCGCCAGTGCACGGTGCCGGGCAGCGAGAGCTCGACGCTGTCTCCGCCGTCCCAGGCGAGACGCCGTTCGCTCGGACCCGTGCTGTCGCCGCAGCTCGACCCCCAGCCGTCGGCGAAACCAAATGCGTCGTGGGGACGGCCGCCGATCGCATAGGCCAGCGACAGCGAGGCGATGCCGATGCCGAGGCCGCCGATTGCGATCAAACCGAGGTTCCTGATCATGTGATCCTCCGCCGCGGCTCAGCCCGCCAGCTCGGCCTTGTTCAAGAGCGTGTAGTGCAGGCGCGCGAAGCGGCCGAGCAGGCGCACCGCGTAGTCGAGCGCCATCACGAGCAGCGCGCCGCCGCCGATGCCGATGCCGAGCAGGCCCATGCCGTAGAGCCCGCGGGTGATGGACTTCAGCGTGAACAGGCCTTCCCAGCTCAGCACCTTGGCGAGCAGCACGACGCCCGCCACTGAGAGCGCGATCAGCACGATGGCGACGATGAAGGCGGCGAGCAGCAGCCCGCCGATCAGCGGCAGCAGGAACACGAAGTCGACCGCGATCAGGGCGAGAAAGGCGAACAGCAAGGCGAAGAAGCTCGCTGGCGAGCGCTCCTCTTCCCAGCGCCGCAGGCCCGCCTCGGCGCGCAGCTCGCGCGCGAGCCGCAGCGGATCACCCAACGCCTTGGCGATCTCGGCCTCGCTGCGACCCGCCGCCATGCCGTCGGCGAAGTGGGCGGCGTAGTCGACGATGATGTCGTCGATCTCGTCCGCCGGCATGCCGGACAGGCGCCGGCGCAAGGTGCTCAGGAATTCGGCTTTGGTCATCTGTTGCCTCCTGCGATCTTGGCGGCCGATCCCGCCGGCCGGCCTTCCAGCACCCGGGCGACGGCTGCCGTGAAGGCGTTCCATTCGGTCTTCTGGCTGGCGAGCGCGGCATGGCCCGCCTTGGTGAGCTGGTAGTATTTGCGCGGCGGCCCGCTGCTCGATTCCTCGAGGTAGGCCCGCACCAGCCCGTCGGCCTGCATGCGCCGCATCAGGGGATAGATCGTGCCTTCGCCCATGCCGATCTCGTCGGCCAGCCGGCTCGCGATGTCGTAGGCGTAGCCGTCCTGACGCGCCAACAGGGCGAGCACGCACATGTCGAGCACGCCCTTGCGCAGCTGCACCAACAACGAATCCGTCACGACATCGCCTCTGCACTATAACGCATGACCTGGTACCTTGTTAAACAAGGTAGTGCGCAATGGAAGCCTTGTCCAGCGGCGGGCCAGAATTTTGACCGATCGTGAAAGCAGTGCTGGCAGCCAGGCTGAGCGACACAAGGAATGGCGTGCCCGTCCGCTCGGCCCGCCAGACATGGCCCTCTATGGAGCCCCAAAAGTCGCGAAAACGAAATTGACCGTAGTTCTTGACATTAATGAACTTAAGTTATATTATCGGCTTGTTGCGCGGCTTCGCTGCGTTCCCGCTCTATGCATCGTTGATCCGAGATCAAAAGCGTGCCGCCGGACGGGACGGGCTGCGGCTAGGGGCGCGATCTCAAAGGGCTACTAGCCCTCATCCTCTTATGTCCGATAGTTCAAGGCGTGGGACGAGCTTTTTCATCGCGCTGCGATGGAGCAGTGCGTGATGGGAGGGACAGCGAGGCTGCATGGGTCTGGGGGCAGGCTTTGCTGCGACGGTTGATCGATCTCT
>JACPOB010000095.1:0-6079 GCA_016185145.1 Rhodospirillales bacterium
ATCGTCTCCACTACCAACATCCCCCACCACCCGCTCTTACGCAAAGCGGGCAGCCTGCTACGCCAACTCCTCAAGGGGGGGTCAATTTTGGACGCCGATCCCCCACCTCAGGGGGTCAATTTTCCACGCTGAATCACAGCCAGGAAGTCTGCAAGGCGACCTGGCTCAGGCGTCGCCTCCCACGCGGAGGCGTGGGTAGAAACAGCGCCTGGCGCGCCTCGACGACGAACGTGCCCGGTCGCCTCCCACGCGGAGGCGTGGGTAGAAACAATTTCCTGACGTACACGGCAATCTGCGATCCCGCGTCGCCTCCCACGCGGAGGCGTGGGTAGAAACTAATGAACCGTCCGCTGTCCGCTGAAATGGAAAGTCGCCTCCCACGCGGAGGCGTGGGTAGAAACCTTCTCGCGCTTGAGCTGGCGATACACCGCGCGCCGTCGCCTCCCACGCGGAGGCGTGGGTAGAAACGTCTTGACGGTGATGCCGTTCGGCAACGTCTGCGGTCGCCTCCCACGCGGAGGCGTGGGTAGAAACAAGCTCACGCCGAAAGGTAAGCGGCTCCTGCGGCGTCGCCTCCCACGCGGAGGCGTGGGTAGAAACAATCCGGGCGTGACGGCGTGGGACGGGTTGCTACTTCGCCTCCCACGCGGAGGCGTGGGTAGAAACGGGCCGGGAGGGGCTTGATGGCCGACTGGTCTGAGTCGCCTCCCACGCGGAGGCGTGGGTAGAAACTTCGATATCTGGGTTTCGAGGTCAGCGACCCGCGGTCGCCTCCCACGCGGAGGCGTGGGTAGAAACGCGCTCAAGCTCATAGATCGCGTGGGCGTGCGGGGGTCGCCTCCCACGCGGAGGCGTGGGTAGAAACGAGAACGGCCAGCGGCGCATCACGCGAGCTCAACGTCGCCTCCCACGCGGAGGCGTGGGTAGAAACACGCAGAGGCTTCAGCCATGCATAGACGCCGCGGCGGTCGCCTCCCACGCGGAGGCGTGGGTAGAAACGCCTCGCTGCTGTCGGCCGGCCGGTTGGGATTGTCGCCTCCCACGCGGAGGCGTGGGTAGAAACTTAAGCCATCCGGCGCGCGCCGCATCCGTGCGATGTCGCCTCCCACGCGGAGGCGTGGGTAGAAACGCGCGCAATCGACCAAGACCTGACGAGCCGAACCGTCGCCTCCCACGCGGAGGCGTGGGTAGAAACTCTTCCCTGGCCTCAGAAGGGGCCAGGGGTCGAGTCGCCTCCCACGCGGAGGCGTGGGTAGAAACCGCGCGCTGAGGCAGCAGGGCGAGGGCACCGGCGTCGCCTCCCACGCGGAGGCGTGGGTAGAAACACCGGCATCGGCGCCAATCTCAGCAACGCCAACCGGTCGCCTCCCACGCGGAGGCGTGGGTAGAAACAGCGGGTCGGAGACGATCATGCGGAGAATCCGCAGTCGCCTCCCGCGCGGAGGCGTGGGTAGAAACTCTATCTGACGCCCGATGTCGCAATCGAAAAGCTCGGGTCGCCTCCCACGCGGAGGCGTGGGTAGAAACAAGCCCTACGAGCGGAACCTTGACGAGGCCTACAGTCGCCTCCCACGCGGAGGCGTGGGTAGAAACTTCGCCAACGGCGCCCAGCCGTCGATGATCCTGGGTCGCCTCCCACGCGGAGGCGTGGGTAGAAACTCAGCATCGTCCTTGTTGTAGACGACAGCATGAAGTCGCCTCCCACGCGGAGGCGTGGGTAGAAACGACGCTGTCGGGCATGGTCACTCCCCAATGAAGGGTCGCCTCCCACGCGGAGGCGTGGGTAGAAACTGGTAAGGCGTCGGCCATCCGCAAGGCCTGTCAGGTCGCCTCCCACGCGGAGGCGTGGGTAGAAACTCTGTTAGGACCGGCAGCAACTCGAACTATTTCGGTCGCCTCCCACGCGGAGGCGTGGGTAGAAACCACACCCTGGTCGGGATGAAGTCGGCGCCCGCCTTGTCGCCTCCCCCGCGGAGGCGTGGGTAGACACCATGGTCTTTTCAGACCGTGGTTCCTTCTTTGCGTCGCCTCCCACGCGGAGGCGTGGGTAGAAACGCCTATCCCGTCGAGCCGTCGACAACGGCCGGCGGTCGCCTCCCACGCGGAGGCGTGGGTAGAAACTTCCAAGTCTTGACCAGGATCGAGCCCGCGGCCGGGTCGCCTCCCACGCGGAGGCGTGGGTAGAAACATATCAAGTGGTTGAATTGTACTGGCTCGCTCTGTCGCCTCCCACGCGGAGGCGTGGGTAGAAACGGCGTGGACGATGTTTGGCCCGATCAACTGTACGTCGCCTCCCACGCGGAGGCGTGGGTAGAAACCGCCGCGCGCTCGCCTCCGACGAGGTCGGCGCCGTCGTCGCCTCCCACGCGGAGGCGTGGGTAGAAACTGCGGCTCAGCGTTACTCCGCTGAGATGTCGCGGTCGCCTCCCACGCGGAGGCGTGGGTAGAAACCCTTCCTACCTGCCCGTCACTGACGGGAGGAGACGGTCGCCTCCCACGCGGAGGCGTGGGTAGAAACCCGCCCAAGATTGAGCCTGTCTTTGACCCCGAGCGTCGCCTCCCACGCGGAGGCGTGGGTAGAAACCAAGATCAGTACGGCCAGTGGCGTGATGCGCTGGGTCGCCTCCCACGCGGAGGCGTGGGTAGAAACATCTTGGGGAATAGATCGACGAAGGCGGGGTTGGCGGTCGCCTAGAATAGATCGACGAAGGCGGGGTTGGCGGTCGCCTCCCACGCGGAGGCGTGGGTAGAAACGAGACGATGCGGGCCGTCATGCCAGATGGCAGTGGTCGCCTCCCACGCGGAGGCGTGGGTAGAAACAGGAGAAGGGTGAGATGATCCACCCTCATACCGGTCGCCTCCCACGCGGAGGCGTGGGTAGAAACTGCCGGCTTGGGCGGAACGTCACTTCGACCCGATGTCGTCTCCCACGCGGAGGCGTGGGTAGAAACTTCTGCGCCTGCTCGCCATTGAGCGTGCGCATGGTCGCCTCCCACGCGGAGGCGTGGGTAGAAACCTTGGCGCCGACGTCAATCTGAACAACACCTCGAGTCGCCTCCCACGCGGAGGCGTGGGTAGAAACTGTCATCCAACGATGTTGGCCTTTAAGGCCGCGAGGTCGCCTCCCACGCGGAGGCGTGGGTAGAAACTCGTATATCCAGGTGATCGCGGCCTTGGCGCGCGTCGCCTCCCACGCGGAGGCGTGGGTAGAAACGCCTTCCTGTCGCGCATCGTGATCCCGACCGACGGTCGCCTCCCACGCGGAGGCGTGGGTAGAAACAAGGTATCTATCTGTCCCGCTTGTCCCGTGTCGCCTCCCACGCGGAGCCGTGGGTAGAAACCTGCGTATCGCCGCGGTCGCCCCCGACCCGGCCGTCGCCCCCCACGCGGAGGCGTGGGTAGAAACAGCTACAGCGCCACCGCGCTCGCTTCGACGCTGCGTCGCCTCCCACGCGGAGGCGTAGGTAGAAACGGCCCTGCTCGCCCACGTCGGACCGGCGATCGCAGCCGAGGACATGTTCGGCTATTCCAGCCTCAATCCGGACATGGGCACGACGATCCGGAAGCTCGCCGAGCTCACGCCGCGCACGCTGGCGTTGATGCACGGCCCCTCCTTCTCCGGCGACGGAGCGGCCGCGCTGCGGGCCCTGGCTGCGAGCTACGACCAGCGGGCTGCCGGCCGAGCCTCCACGGCAGTCCGTCGGGCCGCCGCCTGAAGCCGTGCATCCAGGCAGATGTAAACCACGGACTTACATCTGCATGGATGCTCGACCCGGAACGTGCGCCGGAAGCGAGACCTGGATTCGCGCGGCCCGTCGCCTGCAGGACCGCGCGCACTGCGAGGAGCTCAAGATCGCGCGGTCGTAGTCGACACGTCCTCCCCACGCGAAAGCATGGGAGGTGGCCCGAAGGGCCGGAGGGGTCATCAGCCGCAGCGCTGATGCTCACGACCCCTCCGCCCTCGTATGACGAGGGCACCTCCCCATGCTGCGCATGGGGAGGAAAGCGCAGGGACCCGCCCAGCGGTATCTTCGAGCCCTTTCGGCGGGCCATTATGACCGGTTGCAGGTCCAGGCCGGCTGGCGCATTTTCCCGCCCCGACCTCAGCCTCACCACGCCAAGGGCCCTTGCCATGACCTCGCGCACCGTCCTCATCGATCGCCATCCCGGCCGCAGCTCGCAGTCGATCGGCGTGGCGCGCGCGCTGGGCACCGATCCCGACCTGATCCACGAACCGTCGGTCGGCGTCGTCGGCACCAAGGGCGACAGCCAGTGCTACCTCGGCGTCATGTCCAAGGTCGACGCCATCCACGAGGCGCTCAAGGGCCGCGTCGGCGCGGGACAGGGCCAGCTCAAGCTCAGGCTGGTCCAGCCCGAGTACACGATCGCCACCTCCGACGGCATCCGCAACGGCACGCGCGAGATGCGCTACTCGCTGATCGGCCGCGAGGTCACCAACGACGCGCTGTGCGAGCATCTCAGCGCCACCGGGCTCGCCGGCACCATCGCCGTCGTCGCCTGCGACAAGCCGCCGGTCGGCACGCTCGCGGCGCTGCTCGAGCACAACCGGCCGGCCATCATGATGTCGGACGGATCGATCCATCCCGGCACCGACCCCAAGACGGGCGAGGCGATCGACCTCGTGACCGCCTACCAGGTCGCGGGCCATCCCGACGCCGAGTATCGCCAGCACATCGCCTGCCATGCCTGCCCGGGCATCGGCAGCTGCGGCGGCATCTTCACCTACAACACCATGCAGACCTTCATCGGCGTGCTGGGCATGCAGCCGCTGCACATGGTGGCGCCGCCGTCCGACGATCCGCGCCGGCTGAACGAGTTCCCCAGGGAGCTGGTCGGCCATCTCGAGAACCTGATGGCCAAGGACCTCAAGCCGCGCGACATCGTCGTGCGCGATTCGCTGCGCAACGCCACGATCGTGGCGATGGCGATCGGCGGCTCGACCAACGTGACCTTGCACGCGCCGGAGATCGCGCGCGCCGCGGGCTATGCCGACTTCTGGAAGGACATCATCACGCCGGAGGAGTTCAACTACCTCTCCCAGCACGTCGTGCCCGTGCTGACCGACGCCCGCCCCTACGGCAAGTATTCCATGGTCGACATCGACAACGTGGGCGGCATCCAGGTGATCGTGCGCGAATTCCTGGACGCCGGCCTGCTGAACGGCGACGTGATGACCTGCACCGGCGAGACGCTCGCCGCCCAGGTCGCGCGGCTGGGCGCCAAGCGCGCCGACGGCAAGGTGATCTACACCGTCGACAAGCCCTACAAGCCGACCGGCGGCCTGCGGGTGCTGGGCGGCAACCTGTCGCCGGACTTCTCCGCCATCCTCAAGCTCGCGGGCGTCGAGGGCGGGCTGGAGAACAACGTCTTCCGCGGCAAGGCCCGCGTCTTCGAGGGCGAGCAGGGCCTGCTCGACGCCCTCGACCAGGCGCCCGGGCAGTTCCAGAACCACGACATGGTCATCGTGCGCTACGAGGGACCGAGCGGCGCGCCGGGCATGCCGGAGATGCTCGACCCGACCTCGCGCATCACGACGCTGTGCCGCGAGCGCGGCATCGTCGTCGGCCTGATGACGGATGCCCGCTTCTCGGGCGGCTCGGTCGGCCTGGTGATCGGCCATGTCGGCCCCGAGGCGGCACTGGGCGGACCGATCGCCTTCATCGAGAACGGCGACGAGATCGTGGTCGATCTCAACACCAACGAGCTCAACTGCCCCGCGCTCGCCGACCCGGCCACGCTCGCCAGGCGCAAGGCGGCCTGGGAGAAGATCGTCGCCGGCAACGGCGGCATCCATCCCAACTGCGGGGCTGCCGACACCCGCCTGCTCCACCGCGCCCGCAGCACCGCCGTGCCCGCCACGCGCGGCGGCGGCCTGCATCCCAACCGCGAGATCTGGGTGCGCGATCCGCGCAAGGCCGAGCGGTCGGGCTTCAAGCTCGGCAACAAGCACCGGCCGCAGGCGAACAAGGTGTTCTAACGCCCAGCGAGGCGGGCACCTCATGGTTTTCCGGACCGCGCGCGTCCCGCGCGCTCATGGGCGCGCGGGAAGCGCGCGGTC
>JACPOB010000095.1:6115-41454 GCA_016185145.1 Rhodospirillales bacterium
GCGCGCTGGAAGCGCGCGGTCCGGAAGAGCATGAACGGTACTTCCGGCCGACGCTGCGCGCCTATATCGTCTCTTGGTTGCTGCCCGTCCCTCCACCGCGAGAGGCTGTGATGTCACTCACCAACGCGCCCGATCCCGCCATCCGCCAGGCCGTCGTGAAGCAGGACCTGGAGAACGTCCTGCATCCCATCGTCCAGCACAAGGCGCTGGAGGCCAAGCAGATCGTGGTGACCGGCGCCGAAGGCTCGACGATCTACGATGCCGACGGCACTGCCTATCTCGACGCCATGGCCGGGCTGTGGTGCGTCAACATCGGCTACGGCCGCGCCGAACTGGCCGGTGTGGCGGCCGAGCAGCTGCGCCAGCTTGCGTATTTCCCGCATACCGCGATGAACGTCCCCGCCGCGGCGCTGGCCGAGAAGATCAATGAGCTGATGGGCGGCGGCTATCATACCTACTTCGTCAACTCGGGCTCCGAGGCCAACGAGGCCGGCTTCAAGATCGCCCGCCAGTACATGAAGCACGAGCATCCGCAAGCCTATCGCTTCAAGACCATCAGCCGTTATTTCTCCTATCACGGCACCACGCTCGCGACCTTGGACGCCGGTGGCATGGGCGAACGCAAGGCGAAGTTCGAACCGTATTCGGGCGACTTCGTGCACGTCGCCCATCCCTATTGCTATCGCTGTCCGCTCGGCCTCGACTATCCGAGCTGCGGCATGGCCTGCGTGAAGAACATGGAGACCACCATCCTGGGCGAAGGTCCCGAGACGATCGCCGAAGTGCTGGTGGAGCCGATCATGAGCGGCGTCGGCGTCGCCGTGCCGCCCGACGAATACCTGCCCGAGGTGGAGAAGCTCTGCCGCAAGTACGGCATCCTCCTGCACGTCGACGAGGTGATCAACGGCTTCGGCCGCACCGGCAAGATGTTCGCCCACCAGCACTATGACGTCGCACCCGATATCGTCGCGATCGCCAAGGGCATCTCGAGCGCCTACCTGCCGATCGCCGCGACGGTGGTGAAGAACAGCGTATTCGACAGCTTCTACGGCGAGGCGTCGGAGAACCGCCAGGTCGGGCAGGTCAACACCTACGGCGGGCACCCGGTCTCGGCCGCGGTCGCCGTCCGCAACATCGAGATTCTGGAAGCCGAGAAACTGGCCGAACGCGCGGCCGAGATCGGCGCCTATCTCCAGGACGGGCTGCGCACCTTGATGAAGCACAAGGTCGTCGGCGATGTCCGCGGCAAGGGCCTGCTGATCGGCGTCGAGCTGGTGAAGGACCGCGCCAGCAAGGAACCGGTCAGCCCGCAGGCCATCGCCGCCGTCCACGAGTTCTGCCGCGACAACGGCCTCCTGGTCGGCCGGTCGGTTGGCGGGCGGCGCTACGGCAATACGATCACCATGTCGCCGCCGCTGGTTATTACCCGTGCCGAGTGCGACCGGATCGTCGAAACGCTGGACCGCGCGTTGTCGGCCGTGGACTTCAGCTGAAACAAGGCCGCCGACTACCAATGTCCTTTGCGTCGGTTCCAGGCGTAGAGGACATCGGCGAAGCGGTCATAGACGAAACGGGCGATCGGGCGTGCGACGGGCAGGCCCGCGAGTCGGCCGAGCCACGCGTCTCCCGGCGTGCGCAACCAGACCTCGATGGCGCAGTCGGCGCCGACGAAGAGCCGGCCTTCAGCATCGACCGCGTGCAGCCGGCGGCGCACGTCCTCGATCCCGGCATTGAAGCGGGCGAGCGCGTCCGACTCGATATTGATGTCGCGGAACTCGATGGCGCCGGCGCGGGCGGCGCGCACCAGCCGATTGCGCTGCCAGTTGATCCCGCCGTCGCAGACCGGGCATTTGGTGTTGTACCAAACGACGAGCCTGGAACGCATCGATGGGTCCTTTCCGAGGCGGACAAAGCCGGAAGCGAACGATAAGGACGTGAGGCGGCGATCGGCAAGCACGCCGAGGTTGCGCGACAACCCGTCATGACGGGAAAGGACTCTAGCCCCAGGCCTGAAGAGCCAGACCGAATCGCCGCGGCCGCCCCCGCGTCCCGGGCCAGCGGCCGCGCCGCATGATCGTCACGGTGTCGATGGCCGGCAAGCCCGCCGCGGTCAGCCAGGCCGCGAGACGCTCGGCCGCGGCGTCGATGTCCACGCGCAGCACGCCGGCCGGTGCCGCCTTGGCGGTGGCGGCCACGAGGGCGATGGCCTCGTCTTCGCCTGGCGCCACGATCGGGCCGATGATCGCACCGCGGCCGAAGGGCCGCAGCACGGCGAAGCCGGCGGGCTGCCCGGCTTGCTCGACCAGCCACGCCTCGCCATTCGCCAGGAGTCGGCTCATCAGCGCGGAGCGGTCGGCGCCGAAGGCCGCGGCGTCGAGGACGCACAACGCTGCGTGATCCGCCGGTACGGCGCAGCGCACGGCAACTTCCGGCACGGACGGCAGAACCGGCGCTTCGGCAAATCGTGCCTGATGCTGGCGTACGAGGCCGGTCGAGGCGAAACCCAGCTTCCTGTAGAGCTCCAGCCCTTCGGCCGTCGCGTTCAGCATCAGCGCGCGTGGCCCCAAGTCGTCGATCAGCGCCCTCATCAGGGCGCGGCCGATGCCCCTGCCCTGCCGGTCGGGCGCGACCAGGACCAGGCCGATGGTGCCGACGTCGCCGAAGCTCCAACGCAAGCCGCCGCCGATCGTCTGACCCGCCGCATCGACGGCGACGGTGCCGGCGCCGAGCGCCAGCATCAGCGCGCAATCCTCCGCCCGGTGCGGCCACGACATCCGCTGGGCCAGCCCGTGCATGGCCGAAAGATCGCCGGCATGCATCGGCCGCAGCGTCGTCTCGTTGCTCATGACGCGAGGACCATCACAGGGCCATGCAGAGGCGGAGCGCGTCATAGATGGCGGCGTGCACGCTGCGGCTGCTGACGGCATCGCCGATGCGGTGCAGCTCGAAGGCGCCGTCGGCGGGCAGCGCCGGCCGCTGCGGCGCGCCGTCGAGCAGGGCGTCGATGTCGGTGATGCCGTCGTTGACCGAGCCGGCGCGCAGCGCCTCGAAGGTCTCGATGATCGGCGCCGTGCCGTTCTCGACCACGATCTGCGGCGCGCGCATCTCCACCCGCTCGCCCGTCAATTCGTGCCGGAAGGTCGCGACCAGGCCGTTGCCCGACGGCCGCACGCGCTCGAGCTGGTGGTCGATGGTGATGCGCACGCCATGTTCGGCGAAGCGCTTCCGGTAGACGACGCGGGCGTTGTACTCCATCTCGGCGCCCATGCTGTCGTCGAGCGTGACGAACTGCACGTCGCGACCCTGCTCGGCAAGGTGCAATGCGCAGGACACCGCCTGATGACGGCCGGTTCCGTCGTAGACGATGATCTGGTCCTTGGCGGCGACGGCGCCGGAGAGGATGTCCCAGACCGTGGCGCAGTGCTCCCCGCCGTCGAGCCAGCCGGAATCGGGCACGCCGCCGGTGGCGACGATCACCGCATCGGGCTTCTCGCGCCGCACGTCGTCGGCCAGGGCATAGCTGTCGAGGCGAACGTCGACGCCGAGTCGCGCCAGCTCGGCGGCGCGCCAGACGACGATGGCTATGAGGTCGCGCCGCCAGGTGGCGCGCACCGCCAGCAGGAGCTGGCCGCCCAGGCGATTGGCCGCCTCGAACAGCACCACCCTGTGGCCGCGCTCGGCGGCGACGCGGGCCGCTTCGAGCCCGGCGGGCCCGCCGCCCACGACCACGACCTTGCGACCCGGCTTCGGCGACGGCTGGACGATCTGCGGCAGGACCTGCTCGCGCCCCGTCGCCGGGTTATGGATGCAGGCGAGCTTCTTGTACATGCAGTGCGAGGCGCCGACGCAGGGCCGAATGCGCTCCTCCTCGCCGCGCATCAGCTTGTTGACGATCTGCGGATCGGCCATGTGGGCCCGCGTCATCGCCACCATGTCCAGAAGGCCCTCGGCGATGGCGTGGCGCGCGGTGGCGATGTCGGGGATGCGCGCGGCATGGAAGACCGGCAATCCGACCTCGCGCTTGAACGCGCCGACCGTGGACAGGAACGGCGCCAGCGGCTGCGACATGCCGGGCATGTTGTGCTCGGCCAGGGCGAGGTCGGTGTCCATGCGGCCGAAGATGGCGTTGAAGAAGTCGATATGGCCTTCGCGCTCGAACAGTCGGGCGAGCGCCACGCATTCCTCGAAACCGATGCCCTCCTCGATGTCCTCGTCGACCACGAAGCGGATGCCGACGATGTAGTCGTCGCCGACCTTGCGGCGGATCGCTTCGTGCACCATCAGGCCGAAGCGCGCGCGATTCTCCAGCGATCCGCCGAAGCCGTCGGTCCGCCGGTTGGTGCGCGGCGACAGGAACTGGCCAATCAGATGGCCGCCGGTCACGGTCTCGCAGCCGTCCAGCCCGCCTTGCTTGCAGCGCAGGGCGGCAGCGGCATAGTCGGCGACGATGCGGTCGATGTCGCTGCGATCCATCTCGCGCGGGAAGTCGCGATGGCGGCGTTCGCGGATGGCGCTGGGCGCGAGGCTCGGCAGCCAGTCCATGGCGGCCGAGGTGGCGCGCCGGCCGAGATGCGAGATCTGGCACATGATCGCCGCACCATGGCCGTGGATGCGCGACGAGAAGGCCTGCAGGTCGGGGATGATGGCGTCGCTCGACATGTCGATCTGGCCGCCGCCCCAGCTCGAATCGCGCGCCACCATCGACGAGCCGCCGAACATGGTGAGCGCGATGCCGCCCTTGGCCTTCTCCTCGTGGTAGCGCTGGTAGCGCTCCTTGGGCATCCCGCCTTCGTCGATGGTCGCGGCATGGCTGGTGCTCATGATGCGGTTGCGCAAAGGAAGCCCCTTCAGCCGGAAGGGCTGCAGCAGGGGATCGCGCAGGGCGGCGGCGGTGGACATGGGCCATCCCATCATCGTCGCCGCGAAAGGAAAGTCATCTGTTTCATCGCTGCCTCTGGCGCGCCTCGGCGGTTATTCTGGCCATCCCGCAGCCGGAGAGAGCAGCCATGCCCGACGTCACCAAGTTCAACACGCTCACCTTCGACTGCTACGGCACCTTGATCGACTGGGAACGCGGCATCCTGGCCGAGCTGCGGCCGTGGGTGGACCGCCATGGGCGGCGCGATCTCGACGACAACACGCTGCTGGAGACTTTCGGCACGATCGAGGCCGCCTGCGAAGCGGAGACTCCGGCCGCGCTCTATCCCGAGATCCTGGCCGAGACGCTGCGGCGGCTGGCCGACAAATGGGGCATCGAGGCCGGCGCGGACGAAGCGGCCAGGTTCGGCCAGTCGGTCGGTCGCTGGCCGGCCTTCGCCGACAGCGCGACCTCGCTGCAGTACCTCAAGCGCCATTACAAGCTCGTCATCATCTCCAACGTCGATCGCGCCTCCTTTGCGCGGAGCAACGAGAAGCTGGGCGTCGCCTTCGACCGCATCCTCACCGCCCAGGACATCGGCTCCTACAAGCCCAGCCTGCGCAATTTCGAGTACGCGCTCGCCGACCTCGAGCGCACCTTCGGCACCCGGAAAAACGACATCCTGCATACCGCCCAGAGCATCTTCCACGACGTGGTGCCGGCGCGCACCGTCGGCCTGGCCACGATGTGGATCAACCGGCGGAAGGCGGTCGGCGGCTGGGGCGCCACGCCGGCGCCCAATGCCGCGGGCGCTCTCACGACTCCGGACATCGAGGTCGCGAGCATGGCCGACGTCGTGGGCTTGCATCAGGCCCATCTTCGCGGCGAATCTGCTTAAGGCGCGGCGTCGTCGAGCCCGATCCGTGATCTACCCGAGGTGAGGCGTATCTGAATGTCACCCCCTGTCACCCGCGTCCCAAGCAATGCCGCGCTGCCGCAATCCGCCGACGTCGTCGTGATCGGCGGCGGCATCGCCGGCATTACGGCCGCCTATCATCTCGCCAGGAAGGGCCATTCGGTCGCCGTGGTGGAGAAAGGCTACATCGCCGGCGAGCAGTCCAGCCGGAACTGGGGCTGGTGCCGCCAGCAGAACCGCGATCTGCGCGAGCTGCCGCTGGCGCAGCGCGCCGTCGACATGTGGAGCGGCCTGAACGAGGAACTCGGCGCCGAGACCGGCTTTCGCCGCACCGGGCTGGTCTATGTGACGACCAGCCAGGGCGACTTCGACCGGTGGGCGGGTTGGGTCGACAAGGCGCGCGAGATGCAGATGCGCAGCCACGTCCTGTCGGCGGAAGAGGCCAAGGCGATGACGCCGGGCAGCACCGGCAACTGGATCGGCGGCATCCATTCGCCGACCGACGGCCGGGCCGAGCCCGCGCTGGCGGTGCCGGTGATCGCCGAGGGCGCCCGGCGCCTCGGGGCCAGCCTCCACCAGGATTGCGCGGCGCGCGGCCTGGAGACGTCGGCCGGGCGCGTCTCCGGCGTCGCCACCGAGAAAGGCACGATCCGCACCAGCGCCGTGCTGGTCGCGGGCGGCGTCTGGACCTCGATGTTCTGCCGTCATCACGGCATCGCCATGCCTCTGGCCGGCGTGCGCTCGACCTCGTTCTTCACCGAGCCGGCGCCGAACATCACCGACGGCGGCGTCTCGACTCCGGACTTCGCCATACGCCGCCGGCTCGACGGCGGCTACACGATCGGCATCAGCGGCCGCGGCATGCTCGAGCTCAGCCCGCAGGGCCTGATGTACGCGCGGCCGTTCTGGCGCACCTTCAAGAAGCGCTACAAGCTCCTGACCATCCGCGCCGGCCGCTCCTTCTTCGACGGTCCCGAGGCCCTCCTGAGCTGGCGCAACGACACGGTCTCGCCCTTCGAGCGCATGCGCACCTACGACCCGCCGCCGCAGGAGAAGCTGGTCAGCTTCGCGCTCAGGCGCATCGCCGAGGTTTACCCCGAGCTCGCCAACGTGAAGATCGCGCACAAGTACGGCGGGCTGATCGACTTCACGCCCGACTGGATCCCGGTGATCTCCGCCATCGACAAGCTGCCGGGCCTGCATGTCTCCGCGGGCTTCAGCGGCCACGGCTTCGGCATCGGTCCAGGCGCGGGCCGGCTCGCAGCCGACATCGTCGCCAACGATCCGCCGATCGTCGATCCGCACCCCTATCGCTACAGCCGCCTGGTCGACGGCACCGACCTCGGCGAGCCGGGCCTGATGTGAGCCGCTGATTTCATCCAGGCACGTCCGCTCCGGTCGAGGCGACGGAATCGAGCTGAAGAACACAGCCGTGCTTTTGTCACGCTGCCGGGGGACACTGCCTGCCACAACCGCCGCAACAGGAGATCCGCCATGGCTGCGCCGCGCCCCTCCAAGACCCGCATCGGCAACCACGTCCTCAGGCCCGAGACCCTGATGCTGGGCTACGGCTACGATCCGATGTTGTCGGAAGGTGCGGTCAAGCCGCCGGTCTTCCTCACCTCGACCTTCGTGTTCGGCTCGGCCGAGGAAGGCCGCGACTTCTTCGACTACACCGCGGGACGCAAGAAGCCGCCCGAGGGCTCCGGCGCCGGTCTCGTCTATTCGCGCTTCAACCATCCCAACAGCGAGATCGTCGAGGACAGGCTCGCGGTCTATGAGGGCGCGGAATCCTGCGTGGTGTTCTCCTCCGGCATGTCGGCGATCACCACGACGATCCTGGCCTTCGCCCGTCCCGGTGACGTCATCCTGCATTCCCAGCCGCTCTATGGCGGCACGGAGACCTTGATCGCGCGTACCATGGCGGATTTCCGCATCGGCGCCACGGGCTTCGTCGATGGCGTGAGCGAACCCGCCATTCGCGTCGCCGTGGCCGAGGCGCGCGGCAAGGGGCGGATATCGGTCATCATGACCGAGACGCCGGCCAACCCGACCAACACGCTGGTCGACATCAAGCTTCTAGCGAAGATCGCCGACGAGATCGGCGCGGCGCAGGGCTTCCGCCCCGTCCTGGTCTGCGACAACACCCTGCTCGGCCCGGTCTTCCAGCGTCCCCTCGCCCACGGCGCAGACGTCTCGGTCTATTCCCTCACCAAGTACGTCGGCGGCCATTCCGACCTCATTGCCGGCGCGGCGCTCGGCTCGAAGGCGACCATCGCGCCGATCAAGGCCTTGCGCGGCAGCGTCGGCACGCAGCTCGATCCGCACTCCTGCTGGATGCTTGGCCGCTCGCTCGAGACGCTGGGGCTCCGCATGGAGCGGGCGAACTCCAATGCGAAGCTGGTGGCCGAGTACCTGCGTGACCACCCAAAAGTCGACAAGGTCCACTATCTCGACTTCCTCGAGGAGGGCTCGCCGGCACAGGCGGTCTTTGCCCGGCAGTGCACCGGGCCGGGCTCGACCTTCTCCTTCGATGTCAAGGGCGGCCAGAAAGAGGCGTTCGCCTTCCTCAACGCCCTGCAGGTCTTCAAGCTGGCGGTCAGCCTGGGCGGTACCGAATCGCTCGCCAGCCATCCTGCCGCCATGACCCACTCCGGCGTTCCGGCCGAGGTGCGCGACCGCATCGGCGTGCTCGACACGACCATCCGCCTGTCGGTCGGCATCGAACATCCCGACGATCTGATCGCGGACCTGACGCAGGCGCTGGCGGCGATCCCCTGAGGCGATCTACGCGCCGACGGCGTGAATAACCCGGCTGGCATGGCGCGTGCAGCGGCGATTGTCATCCCGAACGCCGCGGGGAATCATCGACGCGCGACAGCGCCCGGAGACCGTCATGCCGCAGACAGCTCGTCACGTCGCTTTGGTCCTGGCCTTGTGCCTCGCCGCCAGCAGCGCTTTCGCGCAGGGCAATCTGCGCATCGGCCTGGGCGACGATCCCGACGGCCTCGATCCGACCACGTCGCGCTTCTATACGACGCGCATCGTCTTCGCCGCGCTGTGCGACAAGCTGTTCGAGATCGATGAGAAAGCGGGCATCGTGCCCCAGCTCGCGCTCGGCGCCGAGACCTCGGCCGACGGCAAGACCGTCACCATCAAGCTGCGGCCCGGCGTCATGTTCCACGACGGCGAGCCGTTCACTGCCGAGGCGGCCAAGTACAGCCTCGAGCGGCACATGAACATGAAAGGATCGTTCCGCAAGCCAGAGCTCGCCGCCGTCGACAGCATCGAGGTCGCCGACCCGCTCGCGGTGAAGCTCAACCTCAAGCAGCCCTTCTCGCCGCTGCTCGCCCAGCTCACCGACCGCGCCGGCATGATGGTCTCGCCCAAGGCGGCCGAGGCCTCCGGCGACAAGTTCGCGCTGAAGCCGGTGTGCGCAGGCCCCTACAAGTTCGTCGAGCGTGTCGCCCAGGACCGCATCGTCGTCGAGAAGTTCGCCGACTACTGGAACAAGGACCAGATCTTCATCGACAAGATCACCTACGTGCCGATCGTCGACAGCACCGTGCGGCTGGCCAACCTCAGGTCAGGCGGGCTCGACATGATGGAGCGGTTGCTCGCCACCGACATCAAGACGGTGCGCGACGACCCCAGGCTCAGGCTGAGCTCGGCGGTGTCGCTCTGCTTCTTTGCGCTGCTGGTCAACGTCGCCAACGGGCCCAAGGCCGACAATCCGCTGGGCAAGGACGCGCGCGTGCGCCGCGCCTTCGACCTCGCCATCGACCGCGAGGCGCTGAACCAGGTGGTGTTCAACGGCGAGTTCGTGCCCGGCAACCAGTGGGTCAATCCGCAGAGCCCGTGGTACCAGCAGGCCTTCCCCGTGCCGAAGCGCGACATCGCCAAGGCCAAGGCGCTGATGAAGGAAGCCGGCGTCACCGGCCGTCTTGCGGTCGACTTCATGATCGGCAACAACCCGGAGACCCGCCAGCTCGCCGAGGTTCTGCAGTCGATGACGGCCGAAGCCGGCTTCGACCTGAAAATCCGCGTCGTCGAGGCGGCGACCGCGCTCAAGACTGCCGAAGAAGGCGACTTCCAGCTCTACATGAACACGTGGAGCGGCCGCATCGATCCCGACGGCAATTCGGTGATCTACCAGATGTGCGGCGCGCCGCAGAACATGGGCAAGTACTGCAGCAAGGAAGTCGATTCCTTTCACCAGCAGGCCCGTGCCGTCACCGATCCGGCCGCCCGCAAGGCGATCTACGAGAAGCTCGCCGAGAAGTTCCTGGCCGACGGCTGGATCTTCTATCTCTACCACCCGCAGTACCTGATCGCGCACACCAACAAGCTCGCCGGCTTCAAGCCGATGCCGGACGGCCTGCTGCGCGTGACGGGCGTGAAGCTCAAGTAGCGCTGGGGGCGCGCCACTCCAGTGGCGCGTCTTCGTCGATCACACAGCCCATGACGCGCCACTGGAGTGGCGCGCCCCCAGCAAAGAGTTCACGGCTTCCGAGCGCGCGTCAGGGCCGTGATCTCGGCCAGCATCGGCTCGGTGCCGTCGACGGCGAAGCCGGCGTCACGCAGGCAACGCTCGACAAAGCCCGGCGACAGGCACTCGGCCTGCGGATTGTCCGGCAGCGAGGCAAGCAGGTACCAGGCGGCGAAGGCCGGGCCCGCGTGATCGTCGTCGACCATGAAATCGTGGACCAGCGCCAGGCCGCCCGGCTTCAGGGCCTCGAAGGCGCGGCTCGTCAGGGTGCGGATGTCGTTGCCGCCGACGGCGCTCCACACATAGGACATCAGCACCACATCCTGGTCGCGCGGCCACGGCGTGTTGAGCGCGTTGCCGGCCACATGGCTCACCCGGTCGGCCATGCCGGCCTCGGCGGCATAGCGGCGGGCAGTGTCGACGGTCTGCGGGAAGTCGAGGATGGTGGCCCGCAGCTTGGGGTGCTTGCGCAGGAAAGCGAGCGTGTAGGCGCCGCTGCCGCCGCCGACATCGAGGAACGTCATGGCGTCCCCGAGATCGACGCGCCGCGCCATGAGCTGCGCGGGGCCGAGCGAGCCCGCATGCTGGGCTTTGCTGAAGGCTTCACCGCCGACACCGCCCTCGGAGTACACGATGCCCTCATAGAAGCCCTTGTCGGGGAAGATGCGCTCGCCGCGCATCGCCTTGCCGAGATGCCGCAGGCCTTCGTAGAGGAAGCCGCCGTTCACGACGCTGATGTAGTCGCGGAAATCGCCCGCTGCGCCCGCGACCAGGTAGGTCGCGGCGGCGGGCGCATTGGCGAACTTCCCGTCCGTCTCGGTGACCAGACCCACGGTCTTCAAGGCGGTAAGCAAGGTGCGCAGGCGATTGGAGGCGACGCCGGTCGCCCCGGCGAGCGCATCGAGGTTGACCGTTCCACCGGCGATCCTGGTGAAGAGGTCGAGGTCGAGCGCGGCGAACAGAGCCTTCGAGGCGATGAAGCCGTAGGTGAGTGCCGAGATCTGACGCACATCATCGAGTGGCTTGACGGTCATGGCAGTGGCTCAGCGGATCGTCACGACGACGCGGCCAGTCGCGCTGCGGTCGCCGATCGCCGCCATGGCCCGGCCGATCTCGGCCATCGGCACGACCAGGCCGACATGAGGACGGAGCTTGCCCGCCCCGACGAGAGCCATGATCGTCTCCTTGGCCTGCCGAGCGGCTTCGGGCTCGCGGTCCTCCCAGGCGCCGGCAAAGACGCCGACCACTGAGAAGTTCTTCAAGAGCGGCAGGTTCATGGCGAGCTTCGGGACGTCGCCCGCGACGAAGCCGATCGGCATCAGCCGGCCGCGCCAGGCCATCGACCGCGCGAGCTGCTCGAACAGCGTGCCCCCGACATTGTCAAAGCAGACGTCTATACCGCGGCCGCCGGTCAGCTCGCCAAGTCGCTTGCGCACGTCCTCCTTCGCATAATTGAGGATATGCTTCACGCCGCGCGCCTCGAGCGCCGCGACGTGGCCTTCCGATCCGATGGCGGCGATCACCTCGCCGCCAAGATGCAGGGCGACATCGACCGCCGCCATGCCGACGCCGCCGCCCGCACCGGTGATCACGACGGTCTCGCCCTTGGCCAGCTGAGCGCGGTCCGCCAGGGCATACCAGGCGGTGTCGTAGCTATGGATGACGGTGGCGCCGACCTCGAAGGAGACGCCGTCGGGCAGGCGCACGGCCTTCCATTCCTTGGCGACCATGCGCTCGCCCATGCCGCCGATCCAGTTCAGGCAGGCGACGCGATCGCCGACGCGGAAGCGCGTGACCTTGTCGCCCAGCCCGACCACGACGCCGGCCGCTTCCGTTCCCGGCACAAACGGCGTGGGCGGCCGCATCTGGTAGCCGCCCGATACCAGCAGGCGGTCCATGTAGGTCACTGAGGCGGCATGGACGTCGATCAGGATCTCGTCGGCCGCCGGCGCCGGCTCAGGCGCCTCGCCGATCTCCAGCCGATCCGGACCGGAGAACTCGCGACATATGACGGCTTTCATCTGGCCTCCAAAGGAGCGCGTATGTTCGCGACGAAAGTCGCGACGCGCAATCGATGGAATCGGTCAGGCGAAGCTGAGCCGCTCAGGCACCTCCCCCGTCATACGGGGAAGGCAGGGAGGGGGAAGGATGCCGGCAGCCCGCAGCGCCGAGGCGAGACGGCGGGCGCGGGCTGCCGCCTCGGCATAGCCGTAGCGGTGCTCGCCGCCGTCGGCGTCGCGCGACACAATCTCGGCCTTCGGATGATAGCGCTCGGCGTAGTCGAACAGGCCGCTGATCAGCAACGGCCCGTCCTGCATCAATCCCCAGCATGCCGGTCTCCCTCAGGCGAAGCTGAAGCCCATGGTGCGGCCGTAATAGTAGAGGCCGCCATCCTGCACGATCAGCGACAGGGCGATGTCGTCGTCACGCACCGTGCCGTCCAGAGGCGCGTTGCGATGGTCGTGCGGTGCGCCGGCCGCGTCACGTGCTTCGTCCACCGGAAGGTCTTGCCGCCGATCGTCGAGGCGCAGCGCGCCTCGCGCAGGGACAGCACCAGGGCGGCTGCGTTGTGGCGATGCGGCCGCTGCGACTCGCCGGGACGGACCGCATTCAGGGTCAGCGTCATTGCCGGCAGGCAGGTGCCCAGCATTTCGGTGCGCGCGCTCGCCATGAACAGGGCGCGGCCCGGCGTCTCCGGCGTCATCGGCCGCCTGTAGAGAACGCCGAGCTCGCGGGCGATGTCGGCGGCCCGGTAGTGCGTCGCCTCGACGGGCGCACGCTCGGCGGCCTCGGGCCGCACGCCCAGGAAGGCGAGCGCCGGTTCATCGGTCGCGCACCACAGCACGGCATCTTCCTCGGCTGCCCATGTCGAGGGCACGCCGCCCGGCAGGGCGAGCATGTCGCCTTCGCTCCACGCGAGCGTGCCATCGTCGCGTTCCAGCGTCCCGCGGCCACGCAGCACCGCCCAGATCTCGCCGCTGGCGGCCAGCCTGGCGTCGAGCCGCTCGCCGCGGCGGATGCGGGCATAGCGCGCCAGCATGAACGGCGTGGTGGCGGCATGCCCGGTGCCGAGCGCGTCCGACAGATCGAGAGCGATGAAGCCCGTAGGCGTGTCGTCGGCGAAGGCGCAGCCAGCCTCGGCCGTGAAGGCGCGAGGCTCGAGCGCCGGCCGCACGATGTTGAAGCCTCGCTCGACCGGCACGTAGCGCGCCCGTTGCGACTGGATCGACATGCTCGCTCCTCCCGTCACAGGGCCATGAAGCCGCCGTCGGTACACAGCACGTGCCCGACCACGAACGACGCGGCGTCGGAGGCGAGCCAGGCCACCGCCTCGGCCACTTCCTCGGGCTGGCCCATGCGGCGCAGCGGCAGGCCGGCCGCGACCGCTTTCATGTCCATGATCTTGGACGCCAGCATCATGTCGGTGACGACGCGGCCCGGCGCCACCGCATTGATGCGCACGCCCTTCTCGGCATACTCCATCGCCGCCGAGCGCGTCAGCGAGATCACCGCGGCCTTGGATGCCGAGTAGAGCGCCAGGCCGGGATTGGGATTGCGCAGCCCGCTCACGGAGGTATTCACCACGATGGCGCCGCCGCCACGCTCGGCCATGTGGCGGATCTGGTGCTTCAGGCAGAGATAGACCGAGCGCACGTTGGTGTCGAAGACGCGGTCGTAGAGAGCCTCGTCCTGCTCGACGACGGGCGCGCGCGGCTCCTGGTAGCCCGCATTGTTGAAGGCGATGTCGAGGCGGCCGTGGTCGGCGACGATCGTGCGGTGCAGGGTCGCGATATCTTCCGGCTGCGTGACATCGGTGGCGACGAAGCGCGCCGTCCCGCCGATCGCTTCTATGTCGGCTACGGCACTGGCGCCCTCGGCGGCGCGGCGGCCGGCCATCACCACCAGCGCGCCGCGGCGTGCGAAGGCGAGCGCTGCGGCCCGTCCGATCCCGGTCGCGCCGCCGGTGACCAGCGCGACCTTGCCCTCAAAGTCCCGCATGGGAGACCCGGGCGCGCTCGACGATGGCGCGCTGGTCGAGCCCGGCCGGCAGGCTGCCGTAAGCCGCACCGCCGTCGCCGTCGAGCCGCGTGGCGCAAAAGGCATCGGCCACGGCCTGCGGCGAATGGCGGATCACCAGGCTCGCCTGCAGGCAGACGGCCATGCGCTCGACGATGCGGCGCGCCCGCGCCTCGTGCTCCTGTGGGTTCGCGAGCTCGGCCTCGAGGCCGTCGATCATGCGGTCGAGGCGCCGGTCGCCACCTTTCGCCTGTCGCACCTCGTCGAGGAAGGCCGGCACGCTCTGCGGCGAGCGGCTGGCGGCCCGCAGCACGTCCAGCGCGATGACGTTGCCGCTGCCCTCCCAGATGCCGTTGAGCGGCGCCTCGCGATAGAGCCGCGCCATCGGCCCGTCCTCCACGAAGCCGTTGCCGCCATGGCATTCGAGGGCCTCGTGCACGACGCCGACCACGCGCTTGCAGTTCCAGTACTTGGCGACCGGCGTGCCGATACGCACCAGCAGGGCCGCCGCCGCGTCGCCCGCCTGCTCGTCGTCGACAGCGCGCGCCAGTCGGAAGGCGAGCAGCGTCGCCGCCTCGACCTCGACGGCGAGGTCGGCGATCACGTTCTGCATCAGCGGCTGGTCGACCAGCCGGCGCTGGAAGGCCCGGCGGGCCGTCGTGTGATGGATCGCCTCGGACATTGCCCGCCGCATCAATCCGGCCGAGCCGATGGCGAAGTCGAGCCGGGTCAGGTGCGTCATGGCGAGCGCGGCCTTGATGCCCAACCCCTCCTCGCCGACCAGCCAGGCGAGCGCGCCGCGATACTCGATCTCGCTCGAGGCGTTGGAGCGGTTGCCGCACTTGTCCTTGAGGCGCTGGATCAGCAGACGGTTGCGCGTGCCGTCGGGCAGCCAGCCCGGCAGCAGGAAGCACGACAGGCCGCGGTCGGTCCGAGCCAGGGTGACGAAGACGTCGCTGTGCGGGACCGAGAAGAACCATTTGTGGCCGTCGATCAGGTAGGCCTCGCCTGGACCGCGCCGCGCGCCGGCGGGCCGGGCCGTGGTTTGCGTGGCGCGCAGGTCCGAGCCCGCCTGCTTTTCGGTCAGGGTCATGCCGACCGTGCCGCCACTCTTGCGCTGCATCGGCGCGGCCGCAGCGTCGTAGCGCGTCGACAGGATGAACGGCTCCCACACCGCGGCGAGATCGGGCTGAAGGCGCAGCGCCGGCACCGCCGAGTAGGTCATCCCGAGCGGGCAGCAGATGCCGCTTTCGCCCTGGTTCCACAGATAGGAGAGCAGGCCGCGCGCAACGTGCGCTCCGGGCTTGCCCGCGGTCCACGACAAGGCGTGCGTGCCCTGTCCGATCGCCAGCGACATCAGCTCGTGCCAAGCCGGGTGAAAGGCGATCTCGTCGATGCGATGGCCGAAGCGGTCGTGGCTCCTGAGCTCGGGCGTGTGCCGGTTGGCCTCGCGCGCCAGCTCGGCCACGCGCGCGCTCGCCACCGTCGCACCGGCCTCGTCGAGGCGATCGCCGGCCCATGCGATCCCCGCGCGTCCGGCGATCTCCATCAGCAGGCGGTCATCGGTGAAGGCGTTGTGGCCGACGAGCGGGCTCCCCTGGTTCATCACCTCGTGCGTGGCATAGCCGTCGACCGGCAGCGACGGCAGGCGGGCGAACGGTTCGACGTCGATGTGGCCGGTCATGCCTTGGCCTCCGTCACGCCGACCGTCACACCGATACTGGCGCGCAGGCAGAACTGGGTGATCTGCTCGATGAGATGGCGATCGGCGCGCGCGCCGGTGCCCTTGGCCGGCGCCAGAGGCCCGACCAGCGCCTCCATGAAGGCGCCGACGATGCAGGCCGCTGCCACCGCAGGATCGAGGCGCGGGAAGGCGCCGCGCATGATACCCTCGCGCAGGATGCGCTCCAGGCAGCGCGCCAGCTGCGCGCGATAGTCCAGACGCACCGTCTCGACCTCGGGATCGACCGGCTCGGCGATCAGCGCATAGGCGAGCCGCCGGCCACGCAGTGCGCGGCTGGCGAAGGTCCGGATGGCCGCCTCCAGCTTCTCGACCGGCGTGCCATCGGCATCGGCCACCGCCTTCACGATGCCGACTTCGCGGGCCGAGACCGTGGCCACGATCTCCGCGCACAGCTCCGCCTTGGACGACCAGTGGCGATAGACCGTCCCCGTGGCGACGCCGGCCTTGACCGCGACATGGTCGACCTGGGCGGCGGCCCAGCCGCCATCGGCCACGAGATCGCGCGCCGCCTTGAGAATGCGGGCGCGCTTGTCCGCCCGTCGCTTCGTGGCGTTCTCCGTCTGCCTATAGACCAAAGTGTGAACCTGGGTTCATTTCAAAGAAATGAACCTTAGTTCACAGCTTGAGTCAAGGCGATGTAACAGGCGGCTCGGAGCAGCGCGCGGCCCGGAAGAAGATGAGGAAGGCCGACGCCGGCTAGTCCCTGCAGCACCACTCGATCATGCGGTGCATGAAGCCCTCGCAGGCGTCGATCTGGGAGGCGAGGATGTATTCGTTGGGCTGGTGCGCCTGGGCGATGTCGCCCGGGCCACAGACCACCGTCGGCACGCCCAGCGTCTTGCGGAAGATGCCGGCCTCGGTGCCGTAGACCACGCTGCCCACGGTGTTGGAGCCCGACCAGCTTCGCGCCAGCGCCTTGGCCTCGTCGTTGCCCTCCGACGAGAAGGCAGGCGTCGAGGAGCGCAGCACGGTGGCTATCGTCGCTGCCGGATGTTTGGCCTTCATCTTCGGCAGCAGTTCCTTTTCCAGCCATTCGATGGCGCGATCGCCCAGCGCCTCGATCGGCAGGCCGGGCAGCTCGCGATAGCCCCACAGGACCTCACACTCGCGCGCCAGGATGTTGCCCGCGGTGCCGCCGACGATGGTGCCGACATTGAAGGTCGCCGCCGCCGGCATGAACTCGCTCTGCTTCGGCGCCTTGGCGTCGAGCTCGTCCTGCACCGTGTTGAGGTAGTGGACGAACTCGCCGGCGAAATGGATGGCGCTGACACCGAGATGGGTCATCGAGGAGTGCGCTTCGAAGCCGGTGAACTTGGTGATGTAGATCTGCGCGCCCTTGTGGGCGTGAACCACCGTCATCATGGTCGGCTCTCCGATGATGATGGCGCGCGGCTTGGGCACTTCGCTCGCCATGCGGGCGGCGAGGCCATGGGCGCCGATGCAGCCCACCTCCTCGTCGTAGGAGAGAGCGAAATGGATCGGCTTCTTGAGCCGGGCGCTCTTGAATGCCGGCAGCATGGCGAGGCCGATGGCATAGAACGCCTTCATGTCGCAGGTGCCGCGACCGTAGTACTTGCCGTCCTTCAGGGTCAGCGTCCAGGGATCGGTGTCCCACGGCTGGCCGTCGACCGGCACCACGTCGGTGTGGCCCGAAAGCACGACGCCGTCCTTCACGTTGGGCCCGACGGTGGCGAAGAGATTGGCCTTCTTGCCGTCCTCGCTCGGCACCAGCTTCGACTCGATGCCGTGGCCCTGAAGGTACTGCTGTACGTACTCGATCAACGCCAGGTTGGAATTGCGCGAGGTGGTGTCGAACGCCACGAGACGGCGCAGCATTTCGACCGAGCCGACGATCTCCCCGGCCATGAGGCTCCGTGATGGCCTACACGGCTGTCCGACCGATCAGGGGCAAGAATTCGCGGCGTGTCTCGCCATTGGCGCGGAAGGCGCCCAGCATGCGGCTGGTCACCATGGCGACGTCGGACTTGTGCACGCCGCGGGTGGTCATGCACTGGTGCGCCGCCTCGATGACGACGGCGACGCCGCGCGGCTGCAGGACTTCCTGCAGGGTGTTGGCGATCTGTGCCGTGAGCTTCTCCTGGATCTGCAGGCGGAAGGCGAAGGCGTCGACCACGCGGGCGAGCTTGCTGATGCCGACCACGCGCTTGTCCGGCAGGTAGCCGACATGAACCTTGCCGATGATCGGCACCATGTGGTGCTCGCAGTGCGATTCCAGGCGGATGTCGCGCAGCACCACGACCTCGTCGTAGCCCTCGACCTCCTCGAAGGTGCGCTGCAGCATCTCGCGCGGATCCTCGTCGTAGCCGCGGAAGAATTCCTCGTAGGAGCGCACGACGCGATCGGGCGTGCCGAGAAGGCCCTCGCGATCGGGGTCGTCGCCGGCCCAGCGGAGCAGCGTGCGCACCGCCGCCTCGGCTTCCTCGCGCGACGGGCGGGTCAGCCCCGTGGCCAGCGAGACCAGCTCGCTCTTCTTCACCATCTTGTTCATGGTCGTTTCCCTCAAATGAGCCGGCGCCCTAGTTCAACTGGCGCGTCGGGCTGGGCAGGTCGAGTGAAAAGGTGGGGATCTCGATGTCGAAGTTCTCGCCGGACTCGCTCACCATCTGGTAGGCGCCGCCCATGAAGCCCGAGGACGTGGAGAGCGACGTCCCGGAATTGTACTCGAACATCTCGCCCGGACGCAGCAACGGCGTCTTGCCGACGACGCCCGGTCCCCGCACCTCCTGCACGCGGCCCAGCGCATCGGTGATCTTCCAATAGCGGCTGCGCAACTGCACTGCGACATCGCCCGCGTTCTGGATACGGACGAAATAGGCCCACACGAATTGCGACTTCGCTGGATCAGACTGATCGGGCAGATATTGCGGCCTGACGGTCACTTGGATGGCACGGGTTGTGGCTGTGTACATGCGACGATCCTGAAGTCCTGACATGGGACGTTCGCGCGAAAAGGTCAAATCGAGCAAAGCCCTACAATCAATGCCGGATTAGTTAGCAGACCGACCCCACCCTGAGGAGCATCGCGAAGCGATGCGTCTCGAAGGGTGGTAACAGTCACGTTGTAGCCCACCCTTCGAGACGCGGTGCTCCTCAGGGCGAGGCGGTGGGAGCGCTCAAAGCCAGCGCGGATCAGCGGTGAAATCGATGGTGAGCCAGCGCTGCGGCCCCTCGCCGCCCAGCGCATCGGCGATCTCGCGCCGGATGGCGTCGACCTCGGCGACGTTGTCGAGCCGCATGCCCTCGGGCACCGCGAGGTGGATCTCGATGAACTCGGCGCGGCCGACCTTGGCGGCGTAGCTGGTGTAGGTCTTGAAGCCGCGGCGGGCGATCACGCCGTCCATGACGCCGCGAACCTTGGCGTCGAGCTCGGGCGGCGTGATGAGCAGGACCTCCTGCAGCGCCTTGCGCACCGTGCGGATCGGCACGAACACCAGGCAGATCGTCAGCAGCGCCAGCACGACGGGATCGGCATAGGGCGTGAGATGACTGTACGCGGTGCCCCGCAGCGACCAGGCGATGCCGAAGGCGACCAGCAGGGCCGAGGTGATGGCGGCCGACATCAGCCAGCTCTGGGCGTCGAGCCGCACGAAATCCGAGCCGACGCGCCGATTGGCGTGAAGCTCGTAGAAGAACATGCCGAAGCAGATGACGCAGACGATCACGGCGTAGGCCATCGCCCAGTCGAAATCGAGCTGCCGGCCGCCGGCCAGGAAGCTGTCGACGGCGTTCAGGAAGGCATAGAAGCAGAGCAGCATCAGCGTGCCGCCGTTGAAGGCCAGCACCATGGGCTCGATGTGCCAGTAGCCGAACTGGAAGCGGCGATTGATGCTTTCCCGGCCGACCAGGCGCGAGACGAACAGTGCCAGTCCCGACATGGCGGCATCGATGGCGGCGAACACGCCGTCAAACACGATCGACAGCGAGCCCGAAAGCAGGCCGAACACGACGCCGAACAGCGAGACCACGACGGTCACGCCGATCGACAGGCGCAGCAGGTGTTGCTCGGCGGTGGCCTGGGGCATGGCGGCCATTATCCGTCATCCCGACCAAGGCCCGAAGGGCCGCGTGGAGGGACCTCCTTTTCCTGGGTGAAGCCTCAAGAAAAGGTCCCTCGACTGCGCCGCCCTACGGGCGGCTTCGCTCGGGATGACGGTGATGTCAGATCGGAAAGATCAGGCAGGTCGTCGTGCCGTGCGCCAAAAGCTTGCCGGCGCTGTCGTAGAGCCTGCCTTCCGAGGTGCCGATGCGCGAGCCGACGTTGATCACCTTGCCTTCGGCCTTCACCGGGCCGGTCTTGTCGGTCATGGCGCGCACGTAGTTCACCTTGATCTCGACCGTGGTGTAGCCGGTTCCGGCCTTGAGCGTGGTGTGGATGCAGCAGCCCATCACCGAATCGAGCAGGGTGGCGGCGATGCCGCCATGCACGGTGCCCAGGGGATTGTAGTGGTCGAACACCGGCGTGTAGTCGAAAACGACGCGGCCCAGCTCGACCTCCGATACCTGGAAGCCCAGCGCCCTGCCGATCGGCGGCGCCGGAAAACGGCCCTCCAGCAGGCCCTTGAACAGGGTGAGCCCATCCATGGTGCGGGCCTGCTCGAGAGGCACCACGCCGTAACCTGCATCGCCGTCCGCGCTGCTCATCGTCGTCTCCGTCATCGCGTTTTTGTGTGCATATACACGTTTACACTTGGCCGTCGCAAGCGCCGGCATTAATCTGCCGTCATGTCCGGCCTCCGCCTGTCGCCTCTCGACTGCACCTGTTTCCGCATCCGTGGCGCGGCGCGTCGCGTGACCCAGATCTACAGCAGGCATCTGGCGCCGACCGGGCTCAAGATCTCGCAATTCTCTCTGCTGGGTTTCGTGACGGCCCAGGGGCCGGTGTCGATCGGCCGGCTGTCCGACCTGCTGGCCACCGACCGCACGACGCTGACGCGCAACCTCGGCCCACTCCTGAAGGATGGCCTGATCGAGCGCGCGCAGTCGGGCGACAAGCGGCGTCACGAGCTGGTGGCGACCGCGGCCGGCCGCGCCCTGTTCAAGCGTGCCCTGCCGCTGTGGGCCGCCGCCGAGCAGGAGGTGCGCGACGCCATGGGCGCCAAGCTCACCGCCGATCTGCACGGCGCCATCGAACGCTCGATGGAGAAGCTCGCGGCGCTCTGATTCATGCTTTTCTGGACCGCGCGCTTCCAGCGCGCTCAAGCTCATGAGCGCGCTGGAAGCGCGCGGTCCGGAAGACATGACGCGCCCGCACTACAGGTTGGCAGAGAAGAAGCCGAGTTCCAGCTCCATGGCCCGGCGATAGTTGGCGCGCACGGCAGGCGTGTCGGAGGCATGCTTGTCGAGCAAGGCCTCCAGCCGCACCGCCAGCGCCTCGAAGCCGGGATCGGAATAGGCCTTCACCCAATCGGCATAGGTCGGCGCGACGTTGGTCCTGGCGAGTGACTGGCCGAGCCAGGCGTAGAGGCGCATGCAGGGCGTCATCGCTGCGATGGTCTCGCCCAGTCGGCCGCGCCGGGCGGTGTTCATGAGGAACTCGACATAGAACTTGGTCGCCGCGATCGGCGTGACGCCCGCAAGGTCGATCTGCAGGCGCTCGGTGTAGCTCTTGTGCAGCTTGAGTTCCTCGACGACGCCCGCGATCAGCTCCGAGAAGTCATAGAGGTCGTCGCGCGAGGTGCCGTTGGCGAGGCAAAAGGCATAGGCTCGCGCGAAGGCTTCGAGGAAGTAGGCGTCCTGCGCCACGTAGCGCTTGAAGCTCTCGACCGGCAGGGACCCGTTGCCGAGTCCTTCGACGAAGTCATGGATGCGAATGCGCGCGCCCAAGTCGCCGTTGATATCCCACAGGCGCTGCGCCAGCGACATGGTCAAGCCTCTTGCCGGACCGCGGACCTCCAGGCCCGCGCATGTTCTTCCGGACCGCGAGCGTCTCGCTCGCTCATGCTCATGAGCGCGCCAGAGGCGCGCGGTCCGGAAGATATGAGCGGGCCTGGAGGCCCGCGGTCCAGTAAAATATTCAGCCCAGCGCCTGCACCAGGTCGGCGATGATGTCCTCGGCGTCCTCGAGACCGACCGAGATGCGCACAGTGCCGTCGCCGATGCCGAGCTTGGCCCGCTCCTCGGCGCCGATGCGCATGTGCGTCGTCGTCGCCGGATGCGTGACCATGCTCTTGGCGTCGCCGAGGTTGTTGGAGATGTCGACCAGCTTCAGCCGGTTCAGCGTCTCGAACGCCGCCCATTTGCCGGCCTTGAGGTCGAAGGTGACGACACCGCCGGCGCCCGACATCTGCTTCATGGCGAGCGCATGCTGCGGATGGTCCTTGCGGCCGGGATAGAGCACGCGGCCGATCGCGGGGTGGGCTGCGAGCGCGTCGGCGACGCGCGCCGCGTTGGCACAGTGCCGCTCGATGCGCAGGCCCAGCGTCTCGAGGCCCTTGACCAGCACCCAGGCATTGAACGGGCTGAGCGACGGGCCGGTGTTGCGGATGATGGGCTGCAGCTTGTCGAGAATGAACTCCCGGGAGCCCAGCACCGCGCCGCCGAGCGTGCGGCCCTGGCCGTCGATGTACTTGGTCGCGGAGTGCACGACGACGTCGGCGCCCCATTCCAGCGGCCGCTGCAGGATCGGCGTGGCGAAGGCGTTGTCGAGCACGACCTTGGCGCCGGCCTTGTGGGCGAGATCGCACACCGCCTTGACGTCGACGATGTCGAGCATCGGGTTCGAGGGCGATTCGAACAGCACGGCCTGCGCCGGCTTCGACAACGCCTTCTCCCACTGCGCAAGGTCGCCGCCGTCCACGAACTCGCTCTGCACGCCGTACTTCGGCAGCAGGTCGGCCACGATGTAGTGGCAGGAGCCGAAGAGCTGGCGCGCTGCGACGATGCGATCGCCGCCCTTGACCAGCGCCAGCAGGGCGAAGAACACGGCCGACATGCCGGTCGAGGTGGCGCGACAGGCTTCCGCGCCTTCGAGCGCCGCCAGCCGGTTCTCGAACATGCTGACGGTGGGATTGCCGAAGCGCGAATACTGGTAGTGCGTGCTCTCGCCCTTGAAGGTGGCCTCGGCCTCCTCCGCGCTCGAATAGGCATAGCCCGAGGTGAGGTAGAGCGCCTCCGACGTCTCGTCGAAATTGCTGCGCTGCTGTCCGGCGCGAACGGCTCGCGTCTGCGGCCGCCATGTCGATTGGTCAGCCTTCGCCTTCTTGTTGGGAATCGCTCCGTCCATGGCCCTTCTCCTCAGCGCCTGTGCCCCTTCCTTTGACAGGTTGCACAAACGAAAAACCCCCGACCGAACAGGACGGGGGCTTGTGGGCCTCTCCGACCTTTTAGCGATGTTTAACGTGGTCGCAAGCCGGTCGGCTCAAATCTCCACGGTAATGCCCGTATATAAGCGAAGATGGCGGCAGGCAAGCGCGATCTTGAAAGCGCCATTGGCATTAGCTAAGTTAGCTAACATGAAATACGTCAACACGCACGAGGCCAAGACCCAGCTTTCCAAGCTGATCGCCGCCGTGCAGGCAGGCGAAGAGGTGGTGATCTGCCAGGCCGGCAAGCCTGTGGCGCGGCTGGCGGCTTTGGAACCGACCAAGAAGAAACCGCGCCTCGGTACCTTCAAAGGCAAGATCAAGCTCCATCCGGGATGGGACTCTCCGGAAACCGATGCCGAGATCGAAGCGCTCATGCTGGGTGAGGACCCGCCGAAGCGTTGAGGCTACTTCTCGACTCGAATGCCTACATCTGGGCAATCACGCGGCCGGCCGAACTGTCGACGCCTGCGCGCCAAGCCATCGAAGACCCGGAGAACCAACGCTTCGTCAGCGTTGTCTCCCTATGGGAGATGACGGTCAAGCTGTCGGTCGGCAAACTCAGCCTGCCGAGCAACTACATGGATGGCGTCGACCATATCGGCGCCACGTTGTTGCCGATAACGGTGCCCCACTTGAGGCAAGTGCAGTTGCTTCCCCTGCACCATCGCGATCCGTTCGATCGGATGATCATAGCGCAGGCCCAGGAGGAGAACCTCACGATCGTGACGCGCGATCGCCATTTCCGGGCCTACGGCGTGCCGCTGCTGGCGGCGTGATTGCTTTTGCCGGACCGCGGGCGTCCAACGCTGAATCGACCGTGGGCCGATACAGCGTTGGACGCCCACGGTCCGGCAAGACGTCAGTGCTTCTGCCTGGCCAGCGACTGCTCGCGCAGCTGGCTCAGCGTGATGCGAGAGGTCAGCGCCTCGGCGTCGGTCTTCACATGGATGATGGCAGGCTTGGCCGCCGCCACCGCGCGCTCGAAGGCTGCGGCATAATCCTCGGTCTTCTCGACCGTCTCGCCGTGGCCGCCGAACGCCCGCGCGTAGGCCGCGAAATCGGGGTTCTTGAGCTCGGTGCCGTGTACGCGCGTCGGAAACTCACGCTCCTGGTGCATCCGGATGGTGCCGTACATGCCGTTGTCGACCACGGTGATCACGATGTTGGCGCCATGCTGGACGGCAGTCGCGAACTCCTGGCCGTTCATCAGGAAGCAGCCGTCGCCCGCCAGCGACACCACCATGCGGTTCGGCTCGGCAATTTTCGCGGCCACCGCCGCCGGCACGCCGTAGCCCATGGCGCCGCTGGTCGGCGCGAGCTGGGTCTTGAAGCCGCGATACTGGAAGAAGCGATGCAGGAACGCCGCATAGTTGCCCGCGCCGTTGGTGACGATGGCGTCGTCGGGCAGGCGATTGTTCAGCCAGGCGATGACCTCGCCCATGTTCACCGTGCCGGGCAGCGGCCCGGGCTTGATGTTGTCGAGATACTCGGCATGCGCCGCCGCGGTCTCGGTCTTCCAGCGCTTGCCGTCGACCGGCTTCATCGCCTTCGCGGCGGCGGCGAAGTTCGCCATGCCGCTGTTGATCGGCAGGGTCGCCTGGTAGACGCGGCCCAGCTCCTCGGCGGAGGCATGGACGTGCACCAGCTTCTGCTTCGGCACCGGCAGGTCGAACAGCGTGTAGCCGCCGGTCGTCGCCTCGCCGAGCCGCGGGCCGACGGCGATGATGAGGTCGCAGCCCTTCAGACGCTTGCCCAGCGCCGGCCCGACGCCGACGCCGAGATCGCCGGCATAGTTCGGATGGCGGTTGTCGAACAGATCCTGGTTGCGGAACGAGGCGCAGACCGGCAGGTCGTTGGCTTCGATGAAGGCCTTGATGTCGGCGCAGGCCTTGGCTGTCCAGCCGCCGCCGCCCACGATCACCATCGGCCGCTCGGCTGCAGCCAGGAGCTCGCGCAGCTTCGCCACGTCCTCAGGCGCCGGCGCGCCGCGCGCGATCTTGTAGGGGCCGGCGTCGGCCACCTCGACCTCGTCGACCAGCATGTCCTCGGGCAGCGCCACCACGACCGGGCCGGGCCGGCCGTTCAACGCCGTGTGAAATGCCTGGCTGATCAGTTCCGGGATGCGGCGCGCATCCTCGATCTGGACCACCCACTTGGCCATCTGACCGAACATCCGGCGGTAGTCGATTTCCTGGAAGGCCTCGCGGTCGGACGCCTCGCGCGCCACTTGGCCGACCAGCAGGATCATCGGCGTCGAATCCTGGAACCCGGTATGCAATCCAATGCTGGCATTGGTGGCACCCGGGCCGCGCGTGACGAAGGCGATGCCAGGCTTGCCTGTAAGCTTGCCGTAGGCTTCGGCCATGTTGGCCGCGCCGCCTTCCTGGCGACAGATGATGTAGCGGATGGAATTGCGCTGGGCGTACAGCGCGTCGAGTGCCGCGAGGTAACTTTCGCCTGGCACGCCGAAGATCGTGTCGGTGCCGTGAATGCGCAGCTGATCGATCAGGACTTGTGCGCCGCTGCGGCGCGGATGTGAGCTCGTCATGACGTTCCCTTAGTTCGTAGGTGAAAGCGCAGGTGGCACCAATATCTTGTTATTCGACCGATTCACATATTCTCGGCTCTTCTGCAAATAAGACGGCTCAAACCGCCATTCGCAGCGCAAGTCTGGGGCAGTGAGTGAAATCTTCCGGGTCCAGGTATGCACGATCCCATTCATATTGCCGACTTCAGTGGCGAGGAAGCCGACTGGATTGGCGCGATGCTTCTGCCGTGCAGGCTGCCCTTCTTTTTCTTGAGCGCGAGAAACTCTCGGACGGCACGAGCCTTTAGCTCATGCGTCCGATGATCGACGAGCATGCAATTCCTCCGATTTCCATGTCGATTGTGTGATCTGCACAAATCGATCTCAACCCTGCCATCTTCGTGATCCGCTTACGGTGGACTCGCGCCGTGATTCAGCGCATAAAGCCTGCATTGCGATACTGGCCGAAGAGCATCATCATGAGTCTCGGCGCAGTCGCGGAGCGCTACGCCGGTCAACGTCTTCTCGTGAGCTTCTTGGTCTTCTGTCAAATGTCATCGAAACGCTTGGACCTAGTCGTCCAGCAAGCGCGAGCCGGACTCCGCTCAATCCTTCCTCCAGCCCCGAGCCTTGAATGAGTCGCAAATTGTTTGTGGGCAATCTGCCCTACTCGGTCACGTCTGAGCGTCTGTCTGAAGCCTTCTCTCAGTTCGGCACCGTTACCTCTTCAAAAGTGATCGTGGATCGCGAGACCGGCCGCAGCCGTGGCTTCGCGTTCCTCGAGATGGAAACAGATGATCAGGGCGCCGCGGCCATGCAGGCCATGAACGGCGCGTTGCTCGATGGTCGCTCCATCGCAGTCCGCGAAGCCGTCGAACGTCAACCCGGTGGTGGTGGCGGCGGCTTCGGCGGTGGCGGCGGTCGCGATGGCGGCGGCTTCCGTCCGCGCGGTCCGCGTCCGCCCTATGGCGGAGGCGGTGGTGGCGGCGGCTACGGCGGCGGCGGTGGCGGTGGCTATCGCGGCGGCGGTGGCGGCGGCTATGGTGGTGGCGGTCGCGATGGCGGCGGCGGTGGCGGTGGTTACCGCGGCGCCGGCGACGGCGGCCCGATGCGCGACCGGCGCGCCGACTTCTCCGGCGGCCCTCCGGGCGGCGGCGGCGGCGGCTTCGACAGTGGTGGTGGCGGCGGCGGTGGCGGCGACTTCGGCCGTCCGCCGCGCCGTCATGGCGGCGGCGGCTCGGATCGCCCGCGTCGCGACCGCGATTACGAGCCGCGCAAGCGCGGCTTCGACGACGATCAATAGGCCGCTTACAGCGACCTGAACGAACGGAACGCCGGGGGCTTACCCCCGGCGTTTTCGTTTGGCCCCTCTTATTTCCTTCCCCGTCACACGGAGGAGGACGCAAGAAAGCGAAATGCTATGCTTGCTCTCCTCTATCCCCGGAGGGTGGGCATGAAGCGACGGACCGCGCTCTTGGGCTCCCTGGCGGCAGCCACCGCCGCATCGACAGCGATGACCGCAGCACGGGCGGAAACGCCGGTCGACCTGCAGCTCGTGCTGGCGGTCGACGTGTCGCGTTCGATCGACGAGGTCGAGGCCGAGCTTCAGCGCCGCGGCTACATCGAGGCGCTCACCAACGAGCGCATCATCGACGCCATCCTGTCGGGCGAGAACAGGCGCATCGCCGTCTGCTACACCGAATGGGCCGGCACGCACTATCAGGTGGTGGTGCTCGACTGGACCGTGATCGACAGCCCGTCCGCCGCGCGCCGCTTCGCCGACAAGCTCGCCGAGGCGCCGCGCCAGTCGCAGAGCTGGACAGCCGTCGGCGCAGCCCTCGCCCATGCCGGGCAACGCTTCGACAATTCGGGCTTCATCTCCAAGCGCCGGGTCATCGACATCTCCGGCGACGGCCGCACCAACGACGGCCCGCCGGCCGAGCTGGTGCGCGACCGGCTGGTGGGCCAGGGCATCGTGGTCAACGGCTTGCCGGTGATGATGAACCGCACCAACTTCGGCCGTCCGCCCGACCTCACCCTCGACAAGTACTACGAGGAGAACGTCATCGGCGGGCCGGGCTCGTTCATGATCGTGGCCGACGATTTCGGCCAATTCGGCCGCGCCGTGCGCACCAAGCTGGTGCGCGAGATCTCCGGCGTCGACGTCACCGGCCGGCCAGTACCTGCCTGAGGCGCTCGAACGGCCGGGCATCGCGCGTGAGCTGCACCGGCATGCCGAGATGGCCGAGCGGATAGCGGAAGACATTGGCTTCGGGCAACCGCCATTTCTGCGCCACGGCCAGCCCGTCATCATACGGTACCCAGCGGTCGGTCTCGCCCAGCACCGAGACGATGTTCGACGGCGCGATCGCCGGCTGCGCCGTCGGATCGATCAGCTCCGACAGGCGAGCCAACGCCGCGCGCGACCAGCCGGCGCGCGCCAGCGCGCGGTCGAGGCCGAGCGTGACGGCGAGCGCGCCGCCGAAGGTCACGTCCTCGATGCGGCCGGAGTGGCTTATGAGCATGACCCCGTCGGGCCGCGCCTCGGCCGGCCAGAGATGGCAGCGGCTGGCGACCTGCTGGGCCACGAACGACGTCATCGAAATGCCGGCAAGCGCCACCGCGGCCCCGAAGCGCTGCCGGCACCAGGCGATGAGCAGCGCCGATTCGATCGCCTGGCCCGCTATGAGATCGATCGAGCTGGTCGGTCCCGCGGCGAAGAACGGCTCGCCGCCGTAGCACCCGGGCATGGCGCGCAAGCCGTGATAAGGCGAGATCGGCTCGACGACGCGCCAGCCCAGCTCGGCGAGCCGGGTGGCCGGGCCGCGCGAGACCGTCAGAAGTTCGAACTCGAGGCAAAGGCCGCTGCCGAAGACCAGTGTCGGACAGGCCGGATCGGCCGGCTCGATCACGCGCGCATAAAGAGTTTCGCTGCCCGGCCGGCGATGCAATCGCGCCGCGGGCGTCGGCGCACGCAGCCAATACTCGCGCAGGCCGCCCGTCGCGACCGGCCGCGACGCGGTGACGGCGCCGGCATCGACGGCGACGTCGTAGAGGCCATCGGGATGGGCGAGCGCCGGCCCGAGTGCGCGCTCGACCTCGGCCGGCTGATCGATCTCCCAGCGTGCCGATGGCGGCCGGTTCGGAAACAGCAGCGGATAGAAGGACGCGCGCGTCGCCAGATGGCGGGTGGCGGCAGCGCGACGTCGGCGATCCAGCAACAGGCAGTCGTCGTCCGCCGCCGCGCCGAACAGCGCCGCCTCCCAGGCAGCGCGAGCCGCTTCGGCCGCCGCCTTGCGGCCTGCGTTGCGCGCCAGCACCGAGCGCAGATACGGCTCCGGCCAGGCGGCGACCGGCGCGCCGATCTCGTCGCGGAAGCGGCTCGTATCGTCGCCTGCTGCGTTGGCCGCGGCCCACAGGCGTGACAGCGGAAAGTACCAGCGCCTGAGGCCGAACAGCCCGGCCTCGTCGACCCACGGCTTGGCCAGCAGAGCCCCCAGCGGCGAGCGAAACAGCACATCCATCGGCCACCCCCGGATTTTTCGATTTCGCTTGGCCGCGTGACGGGCTAGGCAGCATCATCGCCATTGGTTACGTCCTTCGGCAAATGGAGATCTCTTGATGCTGGCCAACGACCCCGTGACCCAGGCGCGGCTCGACCTGACGACCGCTCTGCGGGCCGCCGCGCGGCACGGCCTGAACGAAGGCGTGTGCAACCACTTCAGCATGACCGTGCCCGGCCGCGACGACCTGTTCCTGGTCAACCCGCAAGGCCTGCACTGGTCGGAGATCACCCCCAGCGACCTGGTGATGGCCGACGGCGCGGGCAACGTCATCGAGGGCAAGCACCAGGTCGAGGCGACCGCCTTCTTCATCCATGCGCGCATCCATGCCGGCAACCCGCGTGCCAAGGTCGTGCTGCACACCCACATGCCCTACGCCACGGCGCTGACCTCGATTCGCGACGGCCGCATCGAGATGTGCACCCAGAACGCCTTCCGCTACTGGAACCGCATCGCCTACGACGATGAATATTCCGGCGTGGCGCTCAGCAACGAGGAAGGCGACCGCATGTGCAGCGCCATGGCCGACAAGGACATCCTGTTCCTGCGCAACCACGGCGTCATCGTGAGCGGTCCGACCGTGGCGCAGACCTACGACGATCTCTACTACCTCGAGCGCGCCGCCATGGTTCAGGTGCTGGCCATGCAGACCGGCAAGCCGCTGCACAACATCGACGCCAAGCTCGCCGAGCACACCGCCAACCAGATCGCCGGCGAATCCCAGCAGGCCCTGCTGCACTTCGAATCGCTGAAGCGCATGCTCGACCGCGATGAGCCGGGCTGGCGCCGGCTCGCGGCCTAGGAGACGGCATATGCGTATCCTGACCCTCGCGACGGCCCTCGGGCTGCTCGCCACCACAACGCAGGTTTCGGCGCAGAGCTACGGCCTGCCGCCCGGACCCAAGCTCGGCGAGATCGAGGTCAAGGCCTACCAGGCGATTCCCAAGGCCAAGGTCGCCGTCCAGCTCACGTCCGACACCCATCTGTCGCGCGAGCTGCGCCGCCAGGTGATGGTGCGCCTGTCCAAGCGCGGCAACGAGGTCGGCTTCTCAGGCGGCAACGTCATGCGCATGGACGTGAGCTACTTCGACTTCACCGACAGCGGCCGCGGCGACTACAACACGCAAGGCGGCCAGCCCTCCTACGCCCCGCCCGGCTCCAATCCGCGCATGGATCTCCCCAGCAACGCAATCCGGCGGCGCGATGGGCTCGGCTCGCCGACCAGCGTGCCGACCCTGCGCGTCACGCTGACGCTCTACTCGACGGACGGCGGCAAGGTGCTGTGGGCAGCGACCGGTTCGTGCGCCACCCAGGCCGACAAGGCGCAGACCGCCGGCGAGGCGATCATCAACCGCATCTTCGACAGCGCCGACAAGAGCCAGACCGGCGACGCCGGCTGTCCGCTTTAATCGCCGTTACAACTGAAGGACATCGTCTCATGCCGCGTCTGGCGCCGCTCGACCTGAACAAGCTCACGCCCGAACAGAAGAAGGTGGCCGACGCGATCGTCGCGGGACCGCGCGGCGGCCTGCGCGGGCCGTTCGAGCCTTGGCTTCGGAGTCCGCATCTCGCCGACCGCGCCCAGAAGCTCGGCGAGTATTGCCGTTTCAACAACTCGCTGCCGAGGGATCTCAGCGAACTCGCGATCTGCCTGATCGGCCGGCATTTCAAGGCGCAGTACGAGTTCTACGCCCATGCGCGGCTCGCCAAGGAGGCCGGACTGTCCGAAGCGATCGTCGAGGCGATCCGCACGCGTCAGTCGCCGCCCTTCACGCGCGACGTCGAGAAGATCGTCTACGACTTCGTCACCGAGTATCTCGCGACCAACCGCGTCGCCCAGGCCAACTACAAGCGCGCCGTCGACGCCTTCGGCGAGCAGGGCGTCGTCGATCTGGTGGGCGTGTGCGGCTACTACATGCTGGTGTCGATGACGCTCAACGTCTTCGAGATGCCGCTGCCGCCGGGCGAGCCGGAACCCCTGGCCTAGGGCCGACCGCCCATGAGCTTCCTGCTCTTCCTGGCGGCGGCGTCGATCATCGCGCTGTCGCCGGGCCCGGGCATCTTCTACGTCGCCGCGCGCACGCTGGCCGACGGCCGCAGCGTCGGTCTGGCGTCGAGCCTGGGTACGGGCATCGGCGGGCTGGTCCATGTCGCGGCCGGCGCCGTCGGGGTATCGGCGCTGGTGCTCGCGAGCGCCGAAGCCTTCACCATCCTCAAGATCGCGGGCGCCCTCTACCTGATATGGCTCGGCATCAAGACGGCCCGCGAGGCCCGCTTCGACATTGTCGCGGCGGCGCGCGGGGCAAGCGTCGGCCGCGCCTTTCGCGACGGCATTTTCGTCGAGGCCCTGAACCCCAAGACGGCCGCCTTCTTCCTCGCCTTCCTGCCGCAGTTCGTCGACCCCAACCTCGGCGCGGTGTGGCTGCAGTTCTTCGTGCTCGGCCTGGTCTCGGTGTTCCTCAACACTGCCGTCGATGTCGTCGTGGCGTTCATGGCCGCGCGCGCCCGCTCGGCGGCGCTCGCCCGGCCGTCGCTGCTTGCCCGCCTGCGCATCGGCGCCGGCACCGCGATCGCAGGTCTCGGTTTGGCGCTGCTGTTCGCACGCCGGCCTGTCACTCCATAATTGTCATCCCGAGCGGCCGAGCACGACCAGGAGTGCGACGACGACCGCGGCCAGACCGCCGGCGGTGACCTGCCAGAGAAGCGGGCGGGCAAACGAGACGCGACTGCCCTTCACGCCTTGCTCGATACGCCTCCAGACGGCGGGAGGCGGCGCCTGGTCGGGCAGGAACTCGGTGAGCATGGCGAGCTTGGTCTCCCAGAGATCGGCGGCACGACAATAGCGCGCATCGCGCTCCCGACGTCGCTCGAAGCCGAGCCGGGCCGCGCCCTGCAAGCTGCCGACCGCGTAGTCCGCCGCCACCAGCCCGCGCCAGTCGGTGGCGGTCTCCTGGCCGAGGCATTGACCCATCTTCGCCAATCCACGACGAACCCAGCTCTTGGCCGTGCCGAGCTGCACGTCGAGCCGCTCCGCGAGTTCCCGGTGGGTGAGGCCTTCGAAATAGACCATCGCCACCGACCGGCGATGGTTCAGCGGCAGGCTGGTCAGGCAGGCATTGACGCGCCGCGCCTCCTCGCTGCGCAGCACCTGGGCGGCGGGATCGGGAGCGTCCGAAGGCAGGTCCTCGTCGAGGCCGGTGCTTCCCGCCTCGTGCCTCGCCGCGCGTGTGCGTGCCGACAGGGCGCGGTTGCGCACGATCCTGATCAGCCACGCATACGCCGGCCCCTTGGCCGGATCGTATTGATGCGCCGAGCGCCAGATGCGCAGGAAGGACTCCTGCAGCACGTCCTCGGCCAGGTCGGCGCGGCCCGCCACGCGGCGGGCAACGGCGAACAGCCTGCCGCCCATCAGCTCGTAGAGCCGCGCGAAGGCACGCTCATGGCCGGTGGCGATTTCCGCCAGCAGCGATGCCAACGGATCGAACGCCTCGGGCGTGACCGTCGGCGGCGGTGATCGCGGCACTGTCGGGTGCTGGCCAGCCGGCACGGAGCCGAGCTTCAGAATCTCGACCATCTAAAACCTCTCCAGCCCCTATACCCCGCGATCGCGCCTTTGGATGCAGCACGACGTCCTGCATCGATGCATGGCCGGGCCACGCGGCCCCCTGCATCCGATCCGGCCCCTCCCGGGGTTCCCCGGGCAGCGAGTGACATCCTGTCAGCCGCCGCTTCCGAAGGAGGATTACGATGGCCATCACCACCCCCAGCAACGATCTCGTCAAGCCGCCCCGGCGCGGCTTCCTGTCCGGGTTCGGCAAGACCGCGCTGTCGGCGTCGGCTGTCGCCCTGTTGGCCGGCCACGAGCGCCTGGCGCTGGTCGGCCCGGCTTCGGCCCAGACGGCCAACAACGACGTGACGATCCTGAACTCCGCGCTGGGCGCCGAGCAGCAGGCGATCGCGGCCTATCAGCTCGGGGCCGAGTCCGGCCTGCTGCAGAAGCCGGTGCTCGATCTCGCCGTGCAGTTCCAGGGGCACCACAAGCAACATGCCGATGCGCTGGCCAAGGCGGTGCAGAAGCTCGGCGGCAAGCCGGTCACGCCGCCGGCGAGCTACGCCTTCCCCAAGGACAAGCTCAAGTCACAGAACGACGTGCTGGCCTTCGCCGCCGGGCTCGAGAAGGGTGCGGTCAGCGCCTATCTCGGCGCCGTTCCGATCTTCACCGACCGCGAGCTCGCCAAGGTCGCCGCCTCCATCCTGGGTGACGAGGCCATGCACTGGGCCGTGCTGCGCCATGCGCTCGGCCAGAACCCCGTGCCCGACGCGTTCGTGTCCTAGACATGAAGAGCCCCGGCGTCCTGCTCGCCGCGCTGCTGCTCGCCGCGTCCGCCGCCCGCGCGGCGGACGGCGATGCGACCCGCGGAGAAACCATCTACCAGCGCTGCCTTGCCTGCCATTCGCTGGAGCACGACCGCGTCGGCCCGCGCCATTGCGGGCTGTTCGGGCGCAAGGCCGGCAGCCTGGCGGGCTACGCCTACTCGCCGGCCATGAAGAAGTACGGCGTCACCTGGAACGAGGAGACCCTGGACCGCTTTCTCGAGAATCCGCTCAAGATCGTGCCGGGAACCAAGATGGGATATGCCGGCATCAAGGATCCGCAGGAACGCGCCGATCTCATCGCCTACCTCGGGCAGGCGACCCGGGATTCGACGGTCTGCAAGTAGAGCGGATTACTCCTCGAAGATCGCTACCGCGCGCGTCCAGCCGGCGGACGCGCCTCGGATCTTGTGCGGGAAGCAGGCGATGGTGAAGCCGTCGCCAGGCAGCGCCTCGAGATTGTGCAGCTTCTCGAGGTGGCAGTAGCCGATGTGCCGGCCGGCCTTGTGGCCCTCCCAGATGATCGAGGGATCGTGGTCCTTGGCCCACTTCTGGGCAGTCCAGTAGAACGGCGCGTCCCAGCTCCAGGCGTCGGTGCCGGTGAGCCGGATGCCCTTCTCGAGCAGGAACATGGTGGCGTCGTAGCCCATGCCGCAGCCGGCATTCACGTAGTCGTTGTTGCCGTAGCGCGAGCCCGCGCGCGTGTTGACCACGACGATCTCGAGCGGCTTCAGCTCGTGGCCGATCCGCTCGAGCTCGTCCTCGACTTCCCTGGCGGTGATGACGTGGCCGTCCGGCTTGTCGCGGAAGTCGAGCTTCACGCCGGGCTGGAAGCACCATTCGAGCGGCACCTCGTCGATGGTGATGGCGCGTTCGCCCTTGTTCATCGTCGGATGGAAATGATAGGGCGCGTCGAGATGCGTGCCGTTGTGGGTCGAGAGATTGACGTTCTCGACCGCCCAGCCCTGGCCGTCGGGCAGGTCCTCTTTCCTGAGGCCGGGGAAGAAGCCGGCGATCTGGCCGGCCGTATCCTCGTGCTTGTGGTACTGGATCTTGGGACCGAACGGCGGAGGATCGGAGATGACGTCGTTCTCGAGATAGATCGAAAGATCAACAAAGCGACGCGGCATGATGGGACGCCTCAAGGACCGTTGAGCGAATTCAGGATCGACCGGGTCAGGAGCCTGCCGATGCACTTCTGGCCGAAGTCGTTGAGATGCAGGCCGTCGAGCTGGACGAACTGGGCATAGGGCATGCCGTCCTGGTACCAGCCGCGCATGATGTCGAAGCGGCGAAACAGGCCGGCATCGTACTCCTTGGCCGCCGCGGCCATGGCCCTTTCATAGGCTTCCTTGTCCGGCGCGGCGACGACGGCCGGCACGTACTGCAGGTTCATCAGCACGAAATCCGCGCCCAGCGACCGGCCGAGCGCCAGGCCGTTGCGCAGCCAGCGCGTGAACTTGTCGATCGGCATCTGGCGGATGGCGGCATTGGTGCCGGTCTGCCACACCACCAGCGAGGCCGGA
>JACPOB010000096.1 GCA_016185145.1 Rhodospirillales bacterium
CAACGCCTCCAAGGCGATCTTCGCCTTCAGCGACGCATCGATCTTCCGTCTCGTCTTCTGTCTCATCGTCCGCTCCGTCTAATACGGAACGGCCTCTTCTCCAACTACACCCCTGGTCCTAATTTCCGGGTCCACTTCAGTGCCGCCACCATACGGCTGATAGCCGAACTTAGTCAGCGCACCGGTGGAGTCGTAGGAACCGACGATCGAGCCCAGCAGATTGGGGATGAGCGTATTGCGTGTGCTGGCCGCCAGGTTGAGTTGGCTGACAACCGCGTTTGGCCCTAGCCCATAGGCGTACCAGCGCAGGAGCGTACCGGTGCTGCCGTCGTACTCCAGCACCTCGCGATTGTCGGCGTCGGTGACGGAGATGGTAGTGGTGCCGTTGACCGTGCGGGCCTTGCGCCGGCCGCGGCCGTCGAAGGAGTAGCTCGAGGTGTTGCCGGCACCGCTGGCCGAGACCAAGCGGTTCTCGACGTCATAGCCCAGCGAATAGGTGCCGTCCGAGGTAAGGTTGCCGTTGCCGTCGTAGGTCGGGGTGACGGCACCGACGGTGGTGTATTGGTTGAGGTTGTTGGCGGTGTAGGCGGTGGTGCTCCCAGAGGCGGCCGGATATCCGATCCAGGTGCTGTCGGTGGTGGTCTCGCCGGTGCGCTGGTTGGCTTTGTTGTAGGTGTGGCCGAAGGTGACGACGGAACCGGCCGCGGGCGACGCTGCCGTCGGAGCAGGATCGAAGCTGACGGCAGTCGGGCGGTTCAGCCGGTCGTAGGTGTAAGTGGTGGTATAGGCCACGGTGCCGCCGCCGGGCGCGACGGCCGGAGCGATGGCGGGGCCGGTGTCGCTAACCGAGGTCTGTCGTCCGGCGAGGTCGTACGTGTACGTGACCGTCGGGCTCGAGGGCACGGTCTTGGTGATCAACCGGTTCAGGGTGTCGTAGGTGTAGCCGACGGTCACGCCGGCGCGGGTCCTGCGGGCCACGACATTGCCGTCGGCGTCGTAGGTCAGGAACTCGGTACTGCTGTCGGGATAAGTGGTGGTCGCCAGCCGGTCGAAGCCGTCATAGGCGAAGCATGTCGGTTTGTCGCTCGCCTCGCAGTCCGTATAGCCGTTGGCGTCTGTCAGGCTGGCGCGCTGGCCGTTTTTGGTGAAGGTCTGCTGAACGAGCGGCGCGGCCTGGATGGCGGAGTTGGTGGCACTGATGCGCCGACCGAGCCGATCGTAGGCGTAGGTGGTTTTGCGGCCCATCGGGTCGGTGGCGGCAGTGAGCCGGTCGAGCGGGTCGTAGGCGAAGACGGTGGTGTTGCCGTTGGCGTCGGTGGCGGTCTGGGGCTTGCCCGAGCGGTCCAGGTGGCCGAGGTGGTGCGCAGGATCGAGCCGTTGGCTGATTGCTGTGTCTGCAGGACCTTGCCGGCAGGGTCATAGGAATAGCGGGTGACGAGGCCTGCGGGGGCGTCGGCGGTGAGCGGGGTGGTGGTCGAGAGGCGGCGGCGCGCTTGGTCGTAGGTGTTGGTGGTGACGTTGCCGCGGGCGTCGGTGATGGTGAGCGGATCGCCGCGCGCGTCGTAGGTCGCGGCGGTCGCGAGAGCGAGCCCGCCGGAGCCGGCATCGACGATGGTCGAGGTGAGGTTGCCGAAGTTGTCGTAGGCGTTGCGCGTCACCGTGCCGACCGGGTCGGTGGCCGTGAGGACCTGGCCGAAGGCGTTATAGGTGTAGCGGGTGCGGGCCTCGAGGTTGTTGGCGTCGGCCGTGGTACTGAGCAGGTTTCCGGTCCACAGCGTACTGGATGACGGTCACCAAGACCGCGAGGTCGGCGGTTTCACAGACGAATCATGCCGGCGACGTATCTCTGATGGTTCCCTCCACAATATCTGCGACCCAAGGCCATTGCTTGCCATGTCGAAGGATTGCTTCACACTCGGTGCCAGGTTCATAGAGCAAGACTCTATCTCCGACCTTTAGCTGAAATTCTGAAACGAGTTGTAGCGGAACTACAATCGTAAAAACATCTTCGCGCAAATTCATGTCGACTTCGATTTTTGTCATTGGAGCCTCGTACCCGGCATCCTGCTCGCTCATCGCGACGGCCGATAGAGGTTAGGGAGCCTATTGGGCGAAAAGAGCGCGCTAAGGGCTGCTGCTTGTTCGTTCGTCAACGAGGTCGTTCCTGGTGGGAGCCTAATGCTCGAAGCTGATCGGGGTCAGGCCCACGTTGCCGCCGGCGTTCCCGCCGAGGCCCATCAACGCGACGAGTTGGCTGTACCCCAGCGCCTCGAGCACGGACGACACGACGTTCGGCGGGACGTTTGACGCCGGTATGTCGACTGCCGGTACCCCTCCAACGTGAAGCGCCTTGGCCGAGCTCGCAAAGGCGACAAGTATTCGGGAAAAGCCCGCCGATGTTCCAGCTAGTGGCAGCTTGGTCGTCGCAGGGACGCGTGCACTTTGCGAGCTGTATGCTTGGCTTGTCCTCTATCGAGTCTACGCTTGGATGACTGGATTCGGACCTCCCGTGATTTGGCTTACTCCGTCGTAGTTTGGCGTACCACATCGTGCAAAAGATGGTTGCGCGGCCAGCTTGAGCCCGTGCCCCGGCTTAAAGCAGTTCATTCCGGCAACCAACGTCATTGACGGTGTTAATAACGAAAGTGCTGTGTTAATTACGACAGTGCTTGACAATTTCTTGGAGATGTTCCATCTTTGTTCCCCGGAGGGGCCATCGATGCGGACTTACGCCTTTTACCCGGGTTCACAGAAGATCGAGTGGTCGGAACCCGACCTCGGCATCATCGACAACAGTCGCGACACGGTGCCCGCGGTGCCGCTCGATCTGCTGCCCGAGCCCTGGCGCAAGTGGATCGCCGATACCGCGTCGGCCACTGGTGCACCGCAGGACTACGTCCTTCAAACGGTGCTTGCCGGCGTAGCGGGGGTCTGCGGCGCCGGGGTGCGGGTGCGCGTCACGCCGGCGTGGACCGAGCCGCTGGTGATGTGGCAGGCGATGGTGGGAGAGCCGTCGACCGGCAAGTCGGCGGCATTGGCGCCGATGCGCCGTCTGCTGGCGACGATCGAGCAGGAACAGCGCCTGCACGACGAGGAGCGTCGCGCTGCACACGCGGAGCGGGTCGAGAAAGGTCGCGAGGACCGGCCGTTCGTGCCGTCGCGCGTCGTCATGACGGACACCGCCCTCGAAGCCGTCGCCGAGACCGTTACTGCCAACCCGCGCGGCGTACTGCTGTGGCGCGATCTGCCGAAAGTCTGGTTCGGCGGCGATTGCGCCGACGACAGGGAATGCGCGGCCTGGCTCGAAGCCTGGACGGCCGGCGCCCTGTCCGTGGAGCGCCGCCGCGGGGCGCCGCTCGACCTTGCGAGCTTTCCCGTCAGCATCCTCCAGACGATGTGGCCGGACAGTCTCAAGGCCGCGTTGCTGGAAGGCGATAAGAGCCTGCCGAGCCGCTTCCTGTATGCCTGGCCCGGCCCCCAGGACCATTGCGCGCTCACCGCCCTCGAACCTGTTCACGACGACGAAGTGCTGGAAAGGCTGAGACGCCTGTCGACTTTGGCACGCCCGCCCGATGATCCCTGCGAGCTTCGCTTCGACGAGCGCGGCGTGAAGGCGCTCGACGGCTTTCTGACCGATCTTGACGCTGCACGGCAGAGTGCTGAAGGCCTCGAGGCCGCGTGGCTGGGCAAAAGCAGAGCCTTCATCGTCCGCTTGGCGGGAATCATGGAGCTTCTCGGATTCAATGGCGGCCCACGCAGTCGGCCCGGTGCGATCGGCAGCGAGCAGGTCGATGCTGCGGCCGCGCTATGGCGAGGCTACTTCTCGCCGCATGCCCGCGCGGTGTTCGACAGCGCCGAGCTCTCGGACCACAAGCGACGCGTGCGCCGTGTCGCACGTTGGCTGCGCGACACGCGGCCCGATGCAGTGTCGCGCGAGGAGATCCGTCGGCGCGCGCTCAGCCGGGCCGCGACAGCCGAGGAAACCGAGCACGTGCTGCAGCGGCTGCACTATCTCGGCTACGTTCAGCCCGACCGGGAGTATGGCGGCCGCGGCCGCCCTACCAGCCATTGGCTGGTTAATCCGGCGCTGGCTGAGGCGTGAAAACCGCTGGCGGAAATGTCCAAATTCAAAAAGGTCGAAGATTCAACGACTTCACAGGCGTCAGCCGGTCTGTCGAAAATCGTCGAAATTCACGCCGACCATCCCAGCCGCGACCGACCGATCGCCATCGACACCGCGGCCTGGCTCGGCTCGACCACCGGCAGGCCGACATGACGCTGCAGGCGGTCGCGATAGCGCGCCATGCCTGCACAGCCCATGACCAGCACGTCGGCGCCGTCCTCGTCGCGCAGTTCGGCTGCGACCTCGGCCATGCGCGCGAAGGTGCGCGCCTCGTTGGCGAGCTCGACGACGCCGAGGCCGATCGCGCGGTCGCCGGCCATGCGGTCGTTCAATCCCATCTGGCCGACGTAGCGCAGATGGCGCGGAATCGACTTCCGCAGGATGGAGATGACGCCGAAACGCTGGCCGAGCGTCAGCGCCGTCAGGATGCCGCACTCCGCAATGCCGAGCACCGGCTTGGTCGTGATCTCGCGTGCGGCATGCAGGCCGGGATCGGAATAGCAGGCGATGACGAAGGCCGAGCAGTCGTTGTGGCGCTTCCTCACCATTTCGCCGATCGGGCCCACGACCTGCTCGACATGAGCCTGGTTCTCGATGCCGGGCGGGCCTTCCTTGAGCGTGATACATTCGATCGCCGGGCCGCCTTTCATGCGCAGCGGCTCCATGGCCGCGTCGATGCCCTGGGTGACGGCCTCGGTCGAATTGGGGTTGATGACGAGGATGCGATCGGCGTCGGACATGGCCGCACCATGGCCCCTAAATTGCTATTCAACAATGGCTGATCTAACTTTGCCGCCTGGGGATTCTTCAAGGGAGACTATGAAAATGATGACACGGCGCCTGGCTGCGATCGCGGTCGCGGCCCTCATCTGCGTCGGGCCGGCAACGGCTCAGGACAAGAAGCCGCCGCTGCGCACCGGCGTCGACGGTACCTTCGCGCCGCATGCCATGCCCAAGCTCGGTGGCGGCATCGAAGGCTTCCAGATCGACGTCTTCACCGAGGCGGCGAAGCGCATGAAGCGCGACATCACCATCGATTCGGTGAGCTTCTCGACCCTGATCCCGGGCATGCAGGCCGGCCGCTACGATTTCATCGCCGCGCCGACCACGGTGACCAAGGAGCGGGCGGAGAACATGCTGTTCACCGCAGGCTATCTGTGGACTGCCTTCCAGTTCGGCATCAAGAAGGGCACGCCGCCGATCAAGGGCTGGGAGGACCTCAAGGGCAAGTCCGTCGCCGTCAACAAGGGCACGCCCTACGAGACGCTCTCCAAGCAGATGGCCGAGAAGTACGGCTTCACCGTGCAGGTCTACGACACCCAGCCGGACGCCACGCAGGCCGTGCTGTCGGGTCGCGCCTACGCCACGCTCGGCGGCAACACGACGATCGTCTACGCGGCGTCCAAGAGCCCGCAGTTCATCGCCGACCTCGAGCTCAAGGACACGCGCGCCCACTGGGCGGCGCCGGTGCCGAAGAACAATCCCGCGCTTCGTGCCGAGCTGCAGGACGCGCTCGACTGCATGAAGAAGGACGGCACCATGGCCAAGCTCTACGAGAAGTGGTTCAACAAGAAGCCCGACGCGGACGATCTCGCCGTGGTGATCACGCCGGGCTACGGCGTGCCGGGCATGCCAGGCTACGATCCGACGCCGCACGAGCTGAAGTGTGGTTGATGCTGGGGGCGCGCCACTCCAGTGGCGCGATCATCTTCTGACTAGACAAAGACGCGCGACTGGAGTCGCGCGCCCCCAGCCATGAAGCCCATCGTCGAAGCACTCGCCGTCCACAAGCACTTTGGCCATCTTCATGTCCTGAAGGGGGTCGACCTGAAGGTGGCCGAGCGCGAGCTGGTGTTCGTGATCGGCCCGTCGGGCTCGGGCAAGTCGACCCTGCTGCGTTGCCTCAACCGGCTGGAGGAACCGTCCTCCGGCTCGGTGACGGTCGACGGCATCGACATGCTCGATCCCAAGACCGACATCAACCACGCGCGCCAGCGCATCGGCATGGTGTTCCAGTCGTTCAATCTCTATCCGCACATGACGGCGCTGGGCAACGTGACACTGGCGCTGCGCAAGGTGGTGGGCAAGCCGCGCGCCGAAGCTGACGCAATGGGCATGGCGGCGCTGCAGCGCGTCGGTCTCGCCGACCGCGCCGGCCACACGCCGGGCCAGCTCTCGGGCGGCCAGCAGCAGCGCGTCGCCATCGCCCGCGCCATCGCCCTCGAGCCGCGGGTGATGCTGTTCGACGAGCCGACCTCGGCGCTCGATCCCGAGCTGGTCGGCTCGGTGCTGGAGGTCATGCGCGACCTGCGCCAGAGCGGCATGACCATGATCGTGGTCAGCCACGAGATGGGCTTCGCCAGGAACGCCGCCGACCGCGTGGTCTTCATGGACGACGGCCTGATCGTGGAGCAGGGGCCGCCGGCCGCGATCTTCGAGAACCCGACCCAGGAGCGCACGCGCGCGTTCATCGGGCAGATCCAGAGACACTAGTGTCCTGATTCCTAAGTTCGCCGCAAAGCGGCCTGTGTGTCGAGAGTCCGCCGGCAGAATCGATTGATAGCGGCGAGAATATCATCGGCGGACTTGGTCCAGCGAAAGGGTTTGGGTTGGGCATTGTGTGCGTCG
>JACPOB010000060.1 GCA_016185145.1 Rhodospirillales bacterium
CGGGTTGGTCTGGTCCATGAACTGGCTGAGCTGGCTCGAGCCGAAGAACTCGCGCACCGCCGCCGCCGCCGGCTTGGCGTTGATCAGGTCGTGCGGCATCACGGTGTCGATGTCGATCGAGCTCATGCGCTCGCGGATCGCACGCTCCATGCGCAGCAGGCCGACGCGATACTGGTTCTCCATCAGCTCGCCGACCGAGCGGACGCGGCGGTTGCCGAGATGGTCGATGTCGTCGATCTCGCCGCGGCCGTCCTTGAGGCCGTGCAGCACCTTGACCACGGCGAGGATGTCCTCGCGGCGCAGCGTGCGCTGGCTGTCGGGCACGCCCTGGAACTCGAGCCGCATGTTCATCTTCACGCGGCCGACCGGCGAGAGGTCGTAGCGGTCGATGTCGAACAGCAGGCCCTGGAACAGCGTCTCGGCCTGCTCCAGCGTCGGCGGCTCACCCGGACGCATGACGCGGTAGATGTCGAGCAGCGCCTCTTCACGGTTGGAGTTCTTGTCGGCCGCGAGCGTGTTGCGGATGTACGGCCCGACGTTGACGTGATCGATGGCGAGCGTCGGCAGGGTGTCGATCTCGTTCTCGTCGAACAGGTCGAGCACCGCCTGGGTGATCTCCTGGCCGGCCTCGACATAGATCTCGCCCGTCTTCTCGTTGATGACATCGACCGCGGCGTAGCGGCCGATCAACTCCTCGGGCGACACCCGGATGTCCTTGATGCCCTGCTCCTTCAGACGGTTGAGCAGGCGCGGCGTCATCTTGGCGCCGGCCTCGGCCACGGCCTTGCCGGTCTTGCCGTTCACCAGGTCGTGCGTCAGCTTCACGCCGCGCATGGAATCGGCGTCGAACGGCGTGTTCCAGCCGTCCTTCTCGCGCTTGTAGACGACCTGACCGTAGAACGCCGCCAGGATCTCCTCCGGAGACATGCCCTGGGCCTCGGTCGGATCGAGCGTCTGGCCCTTGGCGACGGCGGCGGCGCGCTTCTTGGCGGTCGCGTCGTTGTCGAGCGCAAGCAACAGCGTCGTCACCGGGATCTTGCGGCGACGGTCGATGCGGACGTGGATCAGGTCCTTGGCGTCGAACTCGAAGTCGAGCCACGAGCCGCGGTAGGGAATGATGCGGGCGGCGAACAGGTACTTGCCCGACGAGTGGGTCTTGCCCTTGTCGTGGTCGAAGAAGACGCCCGGCGAGCGGTGCATCTGGCTCACGATCACGCGCTCGGTGCCGTTGACGATGAAGGTGCCGTTGTCGGTCATGAGCGGCATGTCGCCCATGTAGAC
>JACPOB010000093.1 GCA_016185145.1 Rhodospirillales bacterium
CAGGATGGTGTCCATCTCGACGGCCTTCTGCAGATGCGCCTTGGGGTTCTTGGCGCCGTTCTGATGGCTCTTCCACGAGACGTGGCCGATCGCCCGCTTGAGGTCGTCGGCCGACACGCCGTGCGCGGTCATGTAGGCGGTGGCGAGCTGGGCGAAGTTGCCCGGCGCCGTGCCGTTGGCGTGCCACAGCGCCTGCAGCGGGCCGCCGCGGCCGCCGGGGAGACCGCCGTAGCCGGTGTCCTTCAGCTTCTCGACGCCCAGCGCCAGCGCGAAGTCGGCGGCGCCGGAGGCGACGGCATAGCAGGCGCCCCGGAAGGCCTCGGTGCCCGAGGCGCACATGTTCTCGACGTGCGTCACCGGGATGTTGGGCAGGCGCAGCGTCGTCGACAGCGGGATGCCCGACTTGCCGACATGGACCTCGTCGATCGCGGTCGAGAACCAGGCGGCGTTCAGCTGCTTGGCGTCGATGCCGGCGTCGGCGATGCATTCCTTGTAGGCTTCGAGCATCAGCTCCTCGGCGCCCGAGTCCCAGCGCTCGCCGAACTTGGAGCAGCCCATTCCGAGAATCGCGACCTTGTCCTTGATACCCCGTGCCATGTTGGTCTCCTTGGGTCGTAGGGTTTCAGACTAGTAGTTAACTCGAACTCATTCTCTTCCGGACCGCGAGCCTCCAGCTCGCCTCATCTCATGAGCGAGCCGGAGGCTCGCGGTCCGGAAGACGAAGACTCAAACCGGCGCCGCCTTCCAGAAGTAGCGCTTGAAGCCGCCGCGCATGGTGTCGTTGTCGCGGATGCGGAAGGTCATGCGCATCTTGACGCCGACCTTCACCTGTTCCTTGTCGCTGTCCGTGAAGTCGGCCATGAAGCGGCCGCCCTCGGGGAAGGTGATCATGCCGTAATACGCCGGCGGATCCGGCGAATAGGTGAGCGAGTCGGCGGTGAACGACATCACGTTCGCCTCCAGCCCGGCCATGCGATACGGCTCCTGGCTGTCGACCGCGTGGCAGTTCGGGTTGACGCAGACCTGGCTGCGCGGGAACTGCACGGTGCCGCACACCTTGCACTTGCCGCCGACCAGTCCGTAGATCATGTCGCGCTTGCGCCACAGGACGCTCAGCGCCGTCTTCTTGTCGAACTCGGCGCGCATGCCCTTGTCGATCGGCAGCATCTCGTTGAAGGCGAGGAACTTCATGTAGTTCGTCTCTTCCTTGCGCCGCTTCAGCCAGCCCGAGAGGCCCTTGCGCTTGGGCAGCTTGGCGTTCTCGGCAGTGACCTCGAACACCAGCACGTCGACGCCCTGGCCGAAGGCGACGACCATGATCTTGTCGCCTTCCTTGGCAGCCTCGAGTGCGTCGACCAGCATGACCAGCGCATGCGCCGCACCCGTGTCGCCGAGATTGGCGCCCAAAAGGTCGCGCACCGAGCCGTCGGCGATGCCGCAGATCTTGGCCATCTGCTTGGGCACGGCCGGCATCAGGCTCGGCATGATGAAGTGGGTGATGTCGCTGCCCTTGAGCTTGCAGGCGGCGAGTGCCGCCTTGACCGCCGGCGGCACGATCTTCGAGTAGCCCTCGTCGCGGATCCAGCGCTCCTCCCAGCCATAGTCGAAGTCGCTCTCGTCGCCGCGGAAGTGGTCGACGAAGTCCATCGACACCGAGTGATGGCCGACCAGCTTGGCGATCACGTTCTCGGTGCCGCAGAGAAGCGCCGCGGCGCCGTCGCCGTAATTCAGCTCGTTCGACGAGGCGACGCGCGCCATCCGCTTGTCGGCCGCCGCCACCAGGGCCGGACCGCCGCCGTTCTTCGATGCGTTGAGGCCCGCGATCAGCGCCGAGGTGCCGGCCTTCTGCGAGCCGCCGACGTCGGAGGCGAAGAGGTCCTGCTCGATCGACAGCGCCGTGCCGATGACGCCGGCATTCTGGCGATCCTTGAAGGGATGCGTCGTCGAGGCGAAGTAGAGGCTGCGCACGTCCTCGGGCTTGTGGCTGGTGAGGCAATCGCGCGAGGCCTCGACCGCCATGGTGATCGAATCCTCGTCCCAATTGGCCATCGAGCGCTCGCCCTTGGCCAGGCCGCGCAGGCCGGCGGCGAACCACTTGTTGGCGTCGTAAACGGCCTGACGCTGCAGGCGCAGGCGCGGGACGTAGGCACCGTAGGCCACGATTCCGACCATTCGCACTCCTCCCAACTCAATGAACGGGCGTTTATGCCTCCGCTTTAGCGCGCCCCGCCGGGACGCGCGAGGTGCATTTGATCATGGCTGCTTCGCCGATGGAATTGTGTTCCGCAAAGAGAAACTCATGATCTTCGCCTTCCGGACCGCGCGCATCTTGCGCGCTCATGATTATGAGCGAGCTGGAAGCTCGCGGTCCGAAAGAGCATGAGCGGACCTGGAGGTCCGCGCTCCGACAAGACAACTCTCTCTTCGGCTTCCTCTACCTCCCCGCCGTCGGCGGCAGTTCGCGGAACAGGTTGCGGTAGCCGGCATCCGGCGGGATGTGGAGATACCGCTTGCCGTCGCGGGTCTCGACCCAAGGCTGGACGGTGACGATCTTGCGCGCGCCGGCGGCGGCAATGGCGACGGCGACGGTCTTGCCCTCGACCAGCAGTTCCAGGTTCTTCAAGGTCGCGTGCACCAGGGTGCGCTTGCCGGCGGCGGCCTCGTCGATCGCCGCCTGCGCGCCGATCCATACCGAGTCCACCGACTCCGAACCGTCATGCAGGGCGATCTGGTCCTCGGGCGCCTCCGCCAAAAAGAACCAGGTGTCGAAGCGCTTGGGCGCGAAAGTCGGCGTGATCCAGTGCGCGTAGGGCACCATCAGGTCGGTGGCGAGCTCGAGATCCTCGGCCTCGACCAGGTCGACGATGCTGGCCTCGTCCTTGGCGAGCTTGCGGCGCCAGCGCTCCTCGATGCCCTTCAGCTCGGCGGCGGCGATGACGGCGCGCTCGCCGCGCCGGCGCGCCAGCAGGATGCCGCATTCCTCGAAGGCCTCGCGCACGCCGGCGACGCGGAACTTCAGCTCCTCGTCCGCGATCTTCAGCGCGCCATCAGAATGCCCTTGGGCACCGCCGCAACGCGCGCGGAGCCGCGCATCGCCGTCGGCGTCCTCGAGCTTGCCGCCGGGAAAGACCAGCGCGCCCGAGAAGGAATCGATCGCCTGGTGTCGCACCACCATGAAGACTTCGAGTGTCGAATCGGGCTCGCCCGGCACGGAGGGGCGCACCAGGAGCACGGTCGTCGCCGGACGCGGGACCGGGACTTTTTTCTGTTGTTCAGTCATGCACCGATTGTCCCATAGCCGTCGCGACACTGCCAACGGCCGGGTGTATCCTGCGGGACCGCCATTCCGCAGGGAGAAGGATACGATGTCCGTGACCAGCAACAGCCCGGCTCCCAACAACCTCGGCGAAGGCCTGAAGGCGCTGCACGCCAAATGGGGTTGGATCGTGGCGCTCGGCATCATCTTCATGATCGCGGGCGTGATTGCGCTCGGCAGCGTCGTGATGGCCACTGTCTCGGCGATCTACGTCATCGGCATCATGATGATCATGGCGGGCGTGACCGAGATCATCACCGCCTTCAACGTGAAGGACTGGGGCCGCTTCGCGCTGTGGATGCTGCTCGGCCTGCTCTACGTCGCGGCCGGCGTCATCTGCTTCTTCCGGCCGTTCGAGGCCGCCGCCATCGTCACCCTGATGCTGGGCATCGCGCTGGTGATCGGCGGCGTCGTGCGCGGCTTCCTGGCCTGGAGCGTGCGCGAGGCCGGCAAGCCGTGGGGCTGGGTCGCCTTCTCGGCCCTGATCACTCTGCTGCTGGGCCTCATCATCATCGCCAAGTGGCCCTACTCCAGCGCCTACACGCTCGGCATCTTCCTCGGCATCGATCTGATCTTCATCGGCTCGAGCTGGCTGGGCATCGGCCTCGCCCTGAAGAAGCGCGCCGCCTGAGCCACCGGCGGCGTCGAGCCGCAGTTCGGCCAGGCGCTCCCTGCGGAACCGTTCCATGGCGGCCTCTTCTGCGGCCAGCTCGGCACTGAAACCATAATCGCCGCCGGAGCTGTCGTCCGGCCCGGCCGCGCGCTTTTCCGACCAAGTCTCGCGCCGGCGGTTGCGCAGCCAGAAGATGCAGGCCCGTACATCGGGCGGATAGTGCACGACGTTCTTGAGCGTCCGCTCCTTGCCGTCATGCAGCACCGTGCGCTCGACTGTGCGGTCATAGCCCACCGCCCGCTCGTAGAGGCTGCGCGCGACCTGCGCATCGGCCGCCACCTTGCCGGCGCGTACCGCGGCGGCGAAGGCGGGATGGCTGGCGATCCAGTTGTCGATGGTGCGCGGCGCGACCTCGAAGAAGTCCGCCAGCTCGGCATTGGTCGCGCCCAGCAGGCAGTAGTTGTGGGCGAGCTCGCAGAATTCGCGGCGGTAGGCGGTGGGACGTCCGGCGGAGGGCATAACTGAATATAACTCAAGTAACATTCAAAAGCAACCGCGGGATGATTTTTGCGTACCGTAGAGGGCGGGAGCGCGGACCTCCGCCTACTGTCAGGACGGCAGACGAGGAGCGGACTTGGAGGTCCGCGCTCCGGCAAGAACGTGGGCTCCCGGCAAAGTGCTGGCAGTGCCAGCACTATCGAAAGCATCGCGCCGCGCAGTTCCCGGCAAAGATTCCCCCAAAGACCGGCAACTCCTTCGCCTCCGGACGGTTAATCAGGAGCAGCCCGAGCGTGCCTCGTTTGTGAGGGAATTATGTCTTTGCGAGCCAATTTCGGGACCTGCCTCATCGCCGCCGCACTGCTTGGCGCGGCGGGATCGGCCAGCGCCCAATCCCCGGCAACGTCCCCGTCGATCGCGCGGGCCAGCGCGGCCGTCAGCGGATCGGATGCCTGCGTCCACTACGTCGAGGGACAGGCGATGGTGGTGCGTTGCGCGATCGCCCGGCCGCAGATGCTCTCGGACCACGGCATGTCGGTCGGCGAGCCGTACGACGTGCAGGGCAACCCGGTGGACCGCCACGGCGACGTCGTCGCGGTGCCCGAGACCCGCGGGCAAGCCACTCGCGAAGTATTCGCCAGGGATCGACAGACGCTTCCATAGAAGCCGCAACGACGCGGAGCGCCGTCAAAGCGTGAAATAATAGGTCTGGCGGCGGTTGGTGATGCGCGCCCTGTGGAAGAGCGCCGACCAGAAGCCGTAGCCCGGCTGGAACAACGGCCACTCGATCGGCGTCTCGCCCTGAAGCATCACGGTGTAGTAGGAGACGCTGGCCTTGATCTGGGCGGGACCGAAGTCGGTATCCACCCATTCCGTATCCACGTCGACACGCAACCTCACCTCGCGGCCGGCAACCTTCTCCCGATCGATCTCCGCCTTGCGCGCCATGATCGCCACGTTGAACCGATCGACGGAGCCTTCGATCGCCTTCACGACCATGGCCTGCGCTTCCGCCGTCCACTTGTCGTTCAGATAGTTCTTGGCGAACCACTGCTTGATCAGGGGGACCGAGAGGACCCATGCCGCCGTCAATACGCCGCCGACCATCGGTCCGACGAGGCCACCGCCGCCGCCTATCTCGCCGCTCGCCGTGGTCACGGGCCGGCCCACGCTGCTGCCGGCCCGGGTCACCGACCCACGCTGGGGCACGGTGACCTGGCCGGCCGCGGTGGTCACCGGCGTGCCCACGCCGCTGCCGGCCGGCGTCACCGAGCCGCGCTGCGCCACCTCGACCTCGCCGCCGGCCGTGGTCGCCGGCCTAGCCGGACCGCCGCCGGCCGCAAGCACCGATCCACGCTGCGGCACGTTGATCTCGCCCACGACCCCGCCTTCCGCCACGAACAACGACTGGGTCACCGTCACGCCGCGCGTTATCCTCGCACAATGCTCGCAGCGCGGCGCCGTCGTCATGGCGCGATTGCCCCTCAGCCACACATTGTGCAGTTCGAAGATGGCGAGATCCTGCTCGACCAGCTTGCGGCCCAATACCTTCTCGCGCTCGAGGATCGCAGGGTTGAGGGCATTGACCTCCGAGTGGCCAGCGCCGCGGGCTTCGGCATCGGTCCTGACGACAACGACTTCGCCCTGCCATATCCGCGCGTGCTGCTCCAGGGTGGCTTTGTACAAGGTGTCGGCGAGCTTCCGCGGCACGCCCTCGTTGAACCCGATATAGAGTTTGCCGGTCAGCGTGTTGCGCACCACGGTCAGGACCGGCCCGGGGCCGATCCTTCCGGTTTCCGGCAGTACCGGCAAGGTGAGCCGGGCAATTCTCGCGGCGACGACATCCAGCGGATCGGCCATCGTGGAGTCCTCATATGAAAAGCACGGGATGATTCGGCCGACCGCTTCTGAGACAAGGACGACAAACGGAATGTGGCAAAGCACACCGAGCCACGTTCGGTCACAGCAAGATCGCGCAGTACAGTTGCACTGAGCCTTCAACTTCAACTGTCGACAAAAGGGAGCCCTTCGAGATGGCCGAGACTTCCGGAGAAATGAACAAAGGCAAGCCGGTTGCCGTGGTGATCGGCGCCACGTCGAAATGGCAGTCGGACGGCCGCAACACGCGGCTGATCCACGGCAAGGCGGTGGACGACAGCACGCTCCCCGTCGGTGTGCGCTGGGGCGTCGGCGGCGCCATCTCCCAGAAGTTCGCCGCCGAGGGGTTCTTCGTCGTGCTGACGACTCGCAAGGCGCCCAATGCGTCGGGCCTGATGGCGGCCATCAAGGACCAGGGTGGCGACTGCATGATCGTCGAGCTCGACGTCTCGCGGCAGGAGTCGATCGCCGCCGCCTTCGCCGCCGTGCGCAGCGAGGCCGGCGAGCCCGAGGTCGTGGTCTACAATGCGGGTTACCTCGAAGGTCGCGACCTGCCGCCGGAAAAGGAACTGCTCGAACACATCCCGATCGAGATGTTCGACACCGCCCACCATATCGCGAGCCGCGGCCCGTTCCTGGTCGCCAAGGAGATCCTGCCCGCCATGCGCCGACGCGGCGCGGGCTCTTTCTTCTTTTCCAACAATGCGAGCTCGCTGCGCGGACGCAAGCGCATGACCGGACAGTCGCTCTACTACCCCCGCGTCATGATGCGCACGCTGGCGCAGGTCCTGACCGAGGAATATTCCGAGCATGGCGTGCACATCGCCAACGTGGTGATCGACGGCACCATCGATTCGCCCGGCACGCACGCCTTGCCGCGCATCCGGCAGAACCCCGACCTGGCGATCAACCCGATGAAGATCGCCGATGCGTTCTACTACCTGCACACCCAGGACCGCTCGTGCTGGACGCACGAGTTGCAGCTGACGCCGTTCTCGACCAAGCCGAGCTATTAGGCCCTGCTCACCGCGGGCGTCCCGCCCGCTCATGGTCATGCTCTTCCGGACCGCGCGCGTCCTCGCGCGCCTCATGATCATGAGCGCGCGAGGACGCGCGCGGTCCAGAAGACGATGAGCGGGCGGGACGCCCGCGGTCCGAATATGAGGGAACCTCGAGCGGCCGTCGTACGTTAGTGAACTGCCATGCCCGACGCCCGCCCCCTGAAGGTCCTCGTGGTCGAGGACGAATCGCTGGTGGCGCTGGATATCGAGAACATGCTGGAGGAGATGGGCTGCAAGGTGGTGGCGAGCGTGCCGCGCCTGCTACGGGCGCTCGATCTCGCCGCCTCCCTCGACTTCGATCTCGCCGTGCTCGACATCAATCTCGCCGGCGAGGTCGTCTATCCCCTCGCCTTCCGGCTGGCCGAGCGCGGCATTCCGTTCTTGTTCAGCACGGGCTACAGCACGGCGGACCTGCCGTCCGAGCTGCGCGATCGTCCCATCCTCAGGAAGCCCGTCGCGCCGGCCAACCTGAAGCGCGCGGTGGCCTTGGCGCGGACCGGGATCAGGAGCGTAAATTAATCAGGCTGCTCAATTTCGATTCAGACGAGTTCCATGTGCAGATTACGGCCAACGGCGTGGGCCGCGCGCGCGAGAGTGCCCAGGGTCACCGAGTCGTTGTCAGGATCGAGTAGGCGATCGAGCTGAGCGCGGCTCGTGCGCATGCGCCGGGCCAGCATCGATTTGGTCAGGTGCTTCTCGCGCATGACAGCGCCAAGTTGGCGCGCGATAACCCGCTTGATGGCCTTGGCCGTGACCTCCTCATAGACCCCCTCGTCCTTGAGGAAGTCGTCGAACGACGAGCCAACACGGCCCTTCCTCTTCATAGGATCTCCTTCATTCGCCTGACAGCAAGAGCGTGGTCGGCGGAGGGCGTCTTCCGCGTCTTCTTGATGAAGGCATGCAGCAAGACCATGTGGCCTTGCCGCACACAGGACAACACACGCGCAATCCGTGCCTGCGTCAGGTTGCAGCGGACCTCCCACAGTCCGCCTCCCAGGGAGCGACAGAGCGGCATACCGATCGGCCAGGAAAACTCCACGTCCTTGATGTCTTCGCCCACAATCTTCCGGTCATCGCGACCAAGGCCCTTCAACCACTCCCGGACCGGCTCGCGGCCCGACGGCAACGCATAGAAGACGGCAGGCAGTCGCTTCACGGCACGACTGCGAGGTATGTATCAATATTGGTACGCATCGGCAAGCCTGGCGTCATTCGACAGGAGCAGCCGTACCCCATGGTTGTTAGGATTTACAAAAAACGTATCGTTAGTTGTATTCGTCGAAAGTGGCGCCCCTCACCCACCTCTCCCCTATCGGGCACTCCTTAGCCGCAAGCGGGGGAAGGGAACATGTGCAGACTACTCCGCCGCCGCGCCGGACTGCTTGATGATGGGCAGCCAGAAGGCCTGGTCGTCCTCGATGGTTTTCCGCGCCGCGGCGGGCGAGATCGGGGGAAGCATCTCGAAACCCTGGACCAGGAGCTTGTCCTTGATCTGCGGGTTCTGGCTGATGCGGTTGATCTCGGCGTTGAAGCGCTGGACGACGTTGGCCGGCGTGTTGGCCGGCACGGCGAAGCCCAGCCACACGGCGACGACGAAATCGGGGGGGCCCGCCTGCATCATGGTCGGCACGTCGGGCAGGAGCGGCGAGCGGTCCTTCGACGTGACGGCGAGCGCCTTCAGCTTGCCGGCCTTGATCTGGGGCAGCACCGTCGGCGCGTTGAAGAAGCCCGTCGTCACCTCGCCGTTGACCACGGCGAGCACCGCGGCCGGCGCTCCGCGATAGGGTACGTGCTGCAGGCGCACGCCGGCGCGCTGCTCGAGGATCACGCCGGACAGGTGCAGGCTCGAGCCCACTCCGCTCGAGCCGTAGGTGAGCTCGCCGGGCTTGGCCTTCGCCTGGGCAACGAACTCGGCGACGGTCGTGACGGGATTGGACGGCGCCACGGCCATCACGTTAGGCAACTCGCCGGTGACGGTGACCGGTACGAGGTCCTTCAGCGGATCGTAGCCCGGCGACTTGTAGAGGCCGAGGTTCCACACCGTCGTGCCCTGCGAGGTGAGCAGCAGCGTGTAGCCGTCGGGCGCCGCGCGCACGCCTTCGACGGTGCCCAGCAGGCCGCCGGCGCCACCCTTGTTGTCGATCACCACCGGCTGGCCGAGCGCCTTGGCCAGCTCCTCGCCGAAGGTCCGCCCGACGATGTCGGCGCCGGCGCCGGGCGCGAACGGGATGATCAGGCGGATCGGACGCTCGGGCCACTCGGCGGCGCGGGCTGCACCGGGCAGGAGCAGCGCGGCCCCGGCCAGGACGTGGCGGCGGCTCACGGTCGGTCGCGTTGGATTCATTGCTTCCCCTCTCCCCTTCAGCTTGCGCACTCCCCTTGCGTTTCTTGGCAGCGCGCGAGCCATGCCGCAAGGCTGCGCTTTGCCTTCGAACGTGAGCAAATGACTGCATGAGTATGAGACGGCACGAGCATCTTGTTGGGACAAAATCACCACAATAGGATCGCGGTCCCCGTGTAGCTGGAGTTGGGTGCCGCATCATGCCGATCAATGAACAGCAGGAAGCTGAAGTCACCTACCTCTCGGGCGTCGATGCGAACGGTCTCGTCGCGCAAACCAGCTACTACACGCTGACCTACCTGCCCGACGGGTCGCTGGTGGTGCCGGCGGAATACAGGAACGTCGGCGATCCCATCAAGTGGGGCAATCCTACGCCCGGCCAGGCGGGCGGCACGGTCAAGTACTGGTTCGCCGACGCCTCGGGCTGGACGAACACCGAGAAGATCGTGTGGGAAGGCAGCTTCTCCTTCTGGAGCGGCATCGCCGACATCGACTTCCAGCTGGCGACGAGCGCGGCCGACGCCAACATCACGGTGATCCGCGGCACCGACAAGAAGGCCTACGCCAACTTCAACGACGGCCGTACGGTCGATGTCGGCAGCCCGACGATCCTCCAGGCGCCCCAGCACGGCGCGATCATCTCGGTCGACACTTCGGCGCCAGGGTACGGGCCGATCGACCTCAATTCCGGCACCGCCAACGGCTTCGTGTGGAGCACGCTGATCCACGAGGTCGGCCACATCGTCGGACTGGGCCATGGCGGGCCCTACAATTTCGACGTAAACACCGCGCAACAGCAGTTCGGCGCCTACGACTCCCGCCTGTGGGCGGTGATGTCCTACATCGACCCCAACGACGCCGCGGCGCGCTACTACGGCGACTATGCCACCTACGTGCAGTGGACCGATCTCGGCACCGATCCGCTCGGCACCGACTACGTGCCGCTGTCGCCGCAGATGCTGGATATCCTGGCGGCGCAGCGGCTGTACGGCGCCTCGACCAACGCCACCTTCGACGGCGGCGACACCTACGGCTTCAACTCGACCTTCACCGACGACTATTTCGGCGGGATCTACAACTTCACCCGGAATCCGTCGGCCCTCGTCACGATCTGGAGCCACGGCACCGGCAATACCCTCGACCTCTCGGGCTTCGGACAGAACGCCACCGTCGATCTGACGCCCGGTACCTTCTCGAGCGCCGGCGGCCGCACCAACAACATCGCCATCGCCTACGACACCGTCGTCGACAAGGCGATCGGCGGCACCGGCAACGACACGATCCGCGCCTCCAATGTCATCTCGACGCTCGAGGGCGGCGACGGCAGCGACGTGCTGATCGGCGGCTCGGCCGACGACGCGCTGACGGGCGGCAACGGCAACGACCTGCTGATCGGCGGCGATGGAGCCGACACGCTGAGCGGCGGCGCGGGCAACGACGTGCTGCTGGGCGGCGCGGGCAACGACACGCTGACCGGCGGCGACGAGAACGACGTGCTGAACGGAGGCGCCGGTGTCGACACGCTGACAGGCGGCGGGCAGGACGACTGGTTCCAGTTCGAGGCCGGCCAGGCCAACGGCGATACCCTTACCGATTTCTCCGGCCGTGGCGGCGACAACGACTTCCTGCAGTTCTTCGGCTACGGCACGGCCGCGCAAGGCGCCACCTTCACTCACCTTGTCGGCAATCAATGGCAGATCACCGCGGCCGGCGGGGCGCTCCAGGAGACAATCACCGTCGCCAACGGCGCCACCATCACCGCCGACGACTACGCGTTCTATCCGGGCTACACCCAGCTCGAGAACGCTACCTTCATGGACTTCTCGAGCTGGCGCAGCAATGCCGCCGGGCCGCCGACCGGCGGCGTGCAGATCACCGGGCCGATCGTGCTCAACGTCGCGCTGGTGCTCGACCGCGCCGAGGATCCGACGGCGCTGCTGTCGAGCGACTGGGCGACGCGCCAGAAGGAGCTGGCGACGCTCAACGAAAACGGCACGCTGTGGACCAAGTACGGCGCCGACGCCGGCGACTACAGCCAGGTGCTGACGGAGCTGCAGGCTCTCGGCATCAAGACGCTCGACCAGCTCAGCGCCGAAAGCGGCGTCTCGAACGGCTACGTCTCGTCGGCCGCCTCGCGCACCGTCTGGGTGCAGGTCACGCAGGACAGCTTCTCGACGCTGTTCGGCCCGCAGGCGCAGCTGATGGCGCAGACGGCGCAAGGCGGCGGCAACTGGTACTGGACGGGCAGCCTGTCGCTGCCCACCAGCCTCTCGAGCCTCGGCGTGTCGGGGCTGTGGTTCGATACCAACAAGTTCCAGTCGGCGCTGGCCGATCCCGGCGTCGGCCTCGCCGCCGATCTGTCGCAGGGCTGGCAGAGCCTGGGCAACGCCTCGACTGCAGCTCACCGCGCCTTCCCGCAGGTGCTGGGCTCGAGCTACTACAACCTGCCACTTGGAAGCAGCGTGCCGACCGGCACGATCGGCCTGGTCGAGCCGGGCGTCGGCACCGCGCTGCTGAACGACAACCAGGGCAACGGCTTCCAGGCGGCGCTCGATGCCTACCGCGCGACGGCCGGCGTGCCGACCGGCGCGTCGGCGATCTCGGTGGCCGACGGCGGGCAGGTCTATCCTCCGACCCCGCCGGGGCAACCCAACAGTGCCGGCGAGCGCTCGCTCGATGTCGGCATCGTGGCGACGGTGGCGCCTAACAGCCCGCTCGTGCTCTACGCCGGCTCGGGCAGCAACCACGGCGCCAACGCCACGAACTTCACCGCCTACCAGTCGGCGATCTGGGACCTTTCAAACAATCCGCAGGTCATCACCTCGTCGTTCAGCTTCAATTCGCAGGTCGCGCCTGGCTCGCCCTTCTTCAAGGCGACCGACGAGCTGTGGACTGACGTGGCGCTGCGCAACATCTCGCTGTTCAGCGACATGGGCGACCGCGGCTCGGGCAACTCCTTCGGCAACGGCCTGACCAACGCCAACACCAGCCGGGCCAGCCAATATGTGGTGATGGTGGGCGGCACCTCGCTCAGCACCATCGGCGCGGCCGGCGCCGATGCCACGCTGGCCGAGGTCACCCAGAAGGCGATGGCCGGCGACCTCGGCACGCTGTGGAAGCTGGCGGCGGGCGGCCTGACCGCGATGCCGGACGCGGCCAGCGCCGGCACGGCCTTCGTCGAGACGATCTGGAACCGCTACTACCTCAACGGCAATGCGTTCGGCGTTCCGGGTGCCACCAACCAGACCGGCTACCTGTTCAACAACACCGGCGGCGGCGGCACCGATCCCGGCCGGCCGACGCCGCAGTACCAGAAGGACTACGGGCTCGTGCCGGTGACGGCCGATCCCTACCATCTGCCGGGGCGCGGCTCGCCGGATGTCTCCGCCAACGCCGGCGGCAACATGTTCTGGCTGGTGCCCAGCGACGACATGACAGGCGTGCAGGGCGACGACGGCACCAGCGCCTCGACGCCGTTCTGGGCCGGGCTCACGGCACAGCTCAACGCGGTGTTCCACGACCAGAAGCTGCCGCAGCTCGGCTACATGAACGACCTGCTCTACATGGCCTCGGCGATCGCGCCGGCCGTGTTCAACGACATCACCATGGGCACGGACGCCTCGTCATTCGTGCTCGGCGGCTCGATCACCAGCGACGGTGTCCAGATCACGCCGACCGGCTACGGCTACTCGGCGGGAGCGGGCTATGACCTGGCGAGCGGGCTCGGCACGCCCAACGCGCTGCTGCTTGCGCGCGAGCTGACGCACATCGCCCATCACCAGATGTCGTTCGCCGACATCCCGTCGCTGATCGAGGGCGGCAGCGGCGGCACCGGCTGGACGAGCGGCGCGGACCAGACGTTCCTGATCCAGGCCACGACCGTGGCGCCGATGAAGTCCAGCCTCACGCTGGGCGACCACACGATCGACTTCGACGATACGGTCGCAGCCACCTACGCCTGGACGTCGCGCTTCGCCGAGCAGGTGATGCAGGACAATTTCGATCCCAACCTGGTGCGCCTGTTCGACAAGCAGGCCCTGGGCTGGGTCGGCTCGTGGGATGTCGCGGCCGGAACCTCGGTCTCGGCCGTCATCGGCCAGGGCACGGGGTTCGCCAACCAGGCCAATCTGACCAGCCCTTTCGGCATGGCCGACTTCTCGACCAAGCCGTTCAGCGTCACCACCGATGGCGTCACCAATACGCTGACGGGCGGCGACATCCATCTGGCGCGCGCCGTGGCGGTGGCCGAGACGGTCGGCGCTGCCGACGGCCAGAACGCGATCGTGCGCGTGCGCCAGAACGGCGAGGACCAGCTCGCCGTCACCTTCTACAAGGTCGACGACTACGCCGGGAAGATCGGCAGCCTCAATCCCGGCGACGCGGGCTACGCCGAGGCGGTGGCGGCCCACGCTTATGGCCTGCAGTCCGGCGGCAGCCTGCTGCTGGGGCCGGGCTACGGCTTCTTCGAGCAGACGGCGATCACCAACGTCGATGCCGGCGACAAGATCGCCATGATGCTGACCAACCGCTCGACCGGCGACGTGTTCTATGCCTTCGCCCATGCCAACAGCGACGGCCGCGGGCACATCGTCAACTACGGCCACAACACCTGGGGCTGGGAGGACACGCGCGGCGGCGGCGACCACGACTTCAACGACCTGGTCGTGCAGCTCGACTTCACGAGCGGCTACGGCAACGGGTGGCTGATGTAACCCTCGCCACTGTCATCCCGAGCCGAAGGCGAGGGACCTTTGGGGCAACACGAAAAGGTCCCTCGCCTTCGGCTCGGGATGACAGCTTTTGCTTTTGACTCCTGCGGCGCAATTTTGTCTGTTTCGGGCATCCAGGCACACGGAGGGGCAGCGCGTGTCGTTCCAAGAGGGGGACAGCGCATGTACAGGATCTGGTACTGGGCCACGATCGACCGCGAAAGCGACGGCCGGTTCGTCGCGAGCATTCCCGACCTCGGCGACCTCGCCGCCTACGGTGATTCGGACAAGGACGCCGTAGCGCACGTCACCGACCTGGCGCGCGAGCACGTGCGGTCGGCCGTGGAGGCCGGGCAGCCGGCGCCGCGACGGCGGCACTTCACCGACATGCCGAGCTACCTGCGCTCCAAGGAGATCGGCCGCGCGATCATCGCGGTCGAAGTCGAGCGCAGCGCGGCGGCGCCGACGCCGCCGTACCACATGGCGCCGTGACCCAACACAACCTCACCCTGAGGAGTGGCCCGCAGGGCCGCGTCTCGAAGGGTGGGCCCCAGTCCTGATGTTGCCCACCCGTCGAGACGGCGCTGCGCGCCTCCTCAGGGTGAGGAGGTGGTGGACCGCGACGGCGAGGAAGCGCTTCAACTCTTCTTCCAATCGCCCGTCTGCTCGAAGGCGAAGGCGGCCTTGTAGATGGTCGGCTCGTCGAAATGCTTGCCGACCAGCATCAGCGACACCGGCAGCCCGTCGGACATGCCGCAGGGCACGGCCATCGCCGGATGGTGGGTGATGTCGAACGGCGCGGTGTTGGCGATCATGTTGAGGGCGCACTGGACGTAGAGCTCGCGCGGCGCGTCGGCCGGCGGCAGCTCGGTCGCCTTGATCGGCGTGGTCGGCATCATCAGCAGGTCGTGCTCGGCGAGCGCCTGGTCGTAGGCAGCGGTCAGGAGCCGCGTCTGGTTCATCGCCTTGCCGTAGTAGCGGCTACCGTAGTAGCGGCGGATGTAGGTGCCGAGCAGGGTGAAGAGCTTGGTCGTCTCCGACATCTCGTTGGCGCGGTTGCGCCAGTTGCGATGGAAGTCCATCAGGCTGGTGACGTAGAGGTCGGACCGGCTGACGCCATAGCCGTCGCCCCACATCATGGTCTGGGTCAGGCCCTCGGTGCCGATCGGCATCCACAGCGCGGTCGCCGCCATGTGCATGGGGATCGAGACCTCGCCCACCGTGGCGCCAAGTGCCTCGAACTTCTTGGCCGCCGCCTTCACCTTGGCGTTCACGTCGGCCTCGGCATTGGCCTGGGCGAAGCCCTCCGTCAGCAGGCCGATCTTGAGTCCCGCGACGTCGCCCTGCAGCGCCTTGGTGTAGGGATGCGTCTTGACGTTGATCTGCCGCGAATCGTAGCCGTCGGGACCGGCCAGAACCTCGAGCAGCAGGGCGTTGTCGGCGACGGTCGCCGTCATCGGTCCGGTGTGATCGACATGGATCTCGATCGGCATGATGCCGGTGTAAGGCACCAGCCCGTGCGTCGGCTTCATGCCGTAGATCCCGGAGAACGACGCGGGCAGCCGGATCGAGCCGCCCTGGTCGCCGCCCAGCGCCATGTCGACCTCGCCCAGCGCCACCAGCACGGCGCTGCCCGACGAGGAGCCGCCGGCCGACCAGCCCATCTTGTGCGGATTGTGCACCGCGCCGGTGGCGTTGGTGTGGCTGCCGCCGGACAGGCAGAAATTCTCGCAATGTGCCTTGCCGACGATGGTGCCGCCGGCATCGAGGATGCGGGTCACGACGGTGGCGTCGACGTCGGGCACATAGCCTTCGAGCGTCGCCGCGCCGTTCATCATCGGCACGCCGGCCAGCATGATGTTGTCCTTCAGCACGACGGTCTTGCCCTTGAGCTTGCCGCGCGACGCACCCTCCACCGTGGTCTTGACGTACCAGGCATTGTGCCGGTTCTCGTCGCCGCTCGGCCGATAGCCCGGCGTGCGCGGATATTTCACCCGCGGCAGGTTGTCCGGCATGGCATCGACGACATTGTAGGCGGCCACGCTCGGCCGCATCAGCTCGATGAACGACTTCACGTCGGCGCCGCTGAGCGACAGGCCGACATCGGCCGCGACTTCGCGCAACTGCTCTTCGGTAGGGACTTGGACAGCCATGGTCTCCTCCTGGGTTGAAATCTGCGCTTGCGGGTGGCGGTCGGAGGATAGCGCGTTCCCGACGGATCAAGTATGCCGGAGCTGCAAAAACCGGGCGCGCGGAATTCGGACCTGCATATGAAGATCGCTCTTGTTTCGGATATTCACCTCTCCGTTTCCTTCCTGCCGCTGCCCGCCACCGCAGCGGACGTGCTGGTGGTCGCAGGCGACGTCGGCCGTCCGGCGCGGGCGATGGAATGGACGAAGGACTCGGCCGTGCCGACGATCTTCGTCGCCGGGAACCACGAATTCTACGGCAGCGACCTCGCCACGACCCATGAGCGGCTCGTCCGATTGTCCGAGGGCACCAACGTCAGGGTGCTCGAGCGATCGGAATGGCATCATATGGGCGTGCGCTTCCTGGGCTGCACGCTGTGGTCGGACTACCGCCTCTTCGCGAGCGAGGAAGCGCGCGCCCGCGGGCTGAGCGATGCCACCCGCCTCATGTACGATTTCTCGGCCATCAAGGTCGCTCCGGATTTCGACGACGCCTTCACGCCGGCGGTGTCGCAGCTGCTCTTCGCCCAGTCGGTCGCCTGGCTGGACGAGTGCTTCGCCAGGCCACACGCCGGCGCGACGGTCGTCGTGACGCACTTTGCCCCGACGCCGCAAAGCATCAGCCCGCGGTTCAGGGACTCTCCGATCAACGCATCGTTCGTGTCCGACCTGACGGGCAGGATCGAACGGTGGCAGCCCGAGCTGTGGCTGCACGGCCATACCCACGACAGCTTCGACTATCGGATCGGCCGCACCCGCGTCGTCTGCAACGCGCGCGGCTACGTCAAGGACGGGCGCAGCGAGAATGGCCGGTTCGACCCGGCATTCACCATCGATCTCTGACCGTCAATTGCCCCACGGCGACGCGTCGCGGCACATACCGCATCAATCCTGGTAGGCGATCGTTACCTTGGCACCGTCGGCTTCGACCGGCTTGGCGACCACCGCCATCCTCGAGGGCTCCCGCCGATGCTCCATCATGCGCAGCTTCAGCGGCGTGCGGAAGTTCACCGCCGGGGTGATCGGCCCGGCGGCGATCGACGCCACGACCATCGGATCAGGATCGGGCGCGAGGCTCGCCGCAAAGTCGTCGGCTCCAGCGCTGCCGAAGTCCGGCAAGGGGAACAGATCGCCCTCCTTGACATTGCGGTTGGGACTGTCGTGCAAGGCGGTCGGGCGTTCCAGGATCCACTCGGCGCTCGCGCCGGTGGCCGGCACGCGCCGCCCGCCGTCGTCGTCGTCCGCCGGATCGTTCGTCGGCGGCGGAGCGAGCATCACCGGCATGCCGACGCCGTCGACGCGCAGGAAGAACTGCACATAGTGCCGGTCGCCCGGATCGGGCTGGTCCGGCGGCAGCAGCGTCACGCAGCAGTAGACCTTCTTGCCCGGCGCGATCGTGACCGCCGGAAAGACCACCGGCGCCTGGATGGTGCGGCCGCGCAGCCACCATTGCCACCACGCGAAGTACTGCGGCAGCGGCATCCCATAGTCATCGCGTTCGCCGGTGTCGCCGACCACCTGGGTCGTGCCCATCTGCGGCATCGACTTCATCCAGCGCCTGAGCCCGTCGATCCCGATCCAGGTCGAGCAGACCCAGGGGCCGTCGCCATTGCCTGGACTCACCGCGGGAACGGTCCAGCTTGCGATCACCTGGTTGAAGCGGTTCCCATGGTTGGCGAAGATCGCCGCACCCGACCAGTTCCGGCTGGAGCCGAGGCGGCCACGCGGAATCGCGCCCACGCGTGCTTGCGTCACATCATCGTCGCCCTGGTCGGCAGACAGGCGGGTCACGCCGACCGCCATGTCGGCGCGAAGCATGTAGTCGCCCGAGGTCCCTTCCTCGAACGGCGGCATGATCTTCAGTCCTTGCGGGATCATTTCCTGCCACAGCTGCAACGCGGCCGGATCGGTCGGCCGCGGCGGCAGACCGAACCGCACGAAGTCGTCGACCTCGAGCGCGGGATCGAGCAGATCGAGATCTTCCGGGAGGGGGTTGAGCTTACGGCGGAAGACGCGCGCATCGAGCTCGGTCACGAGCGGGGCGAACAGGGCATTCCTGATCGGCTGGTCCGCCGCCGGCAGGCTGCTCTCGGGCGGCGATTGCTGGCCCATCGTCATGGCCATTCTCCGAGCGCGTCCGCTACGATCGATTGGAAGCGTCGCTTGGTCGCCGTGCTGGGCGCCGGTGGAATGCTTTGCAGCACGGTGATCGGCAGTGCGTTCGACGACAGGACGTCGAACAGGCTTTGCGCGAGGTTCGCGCCCGCCCTGGAATCGCTTTCGAAATGCAGGCCGGCGATTTCGCGGTTCCGCGCGATCCGGTCGGCCAGCTCGTCGATCACGTCGCCGAGCGCGTCCCGGACAGTCCCGGTCGGCAACGCCTGCTTGACGCAAAGCGCCATGAGATGCGCCTGGGTCGAATGGCCGCTCGGATAGGCGGGATGGCCGGGAACCGGGAGCGGCGGCATCAGACCTGGCGCGAGCTGGGACGGGCGGCGACGCTGGTACAGGCCCTTGAAGTGCATCGAGCCATAGCAGCCGATCAGCCCACCGATCTGCAGCATCAGGCAGGTGTTGGGATGGGTGCGCGGCGAGATGCCGAGAGCCGCCATGAAGTAGCTGGAAAAACCGTCGGCCTGCGCGATGATCTCGCCCAGCGCATCGGGACGCTCATCCTCGGCGAGGCGGATGAGGGCCTTCAACTCGCGCTCGGGGAACTTCGCCGCCTGCAGGTCGACGTTGATGGTGAAGGTGTCGCCGAGGGCGAAGGCGGTGGCGCCCTTGCGGATCGTCAGATAGACCCCCTGCGCCACCACGGCCTGCCCAGCGGCCAATGGAAAGGAAGTTCCGGCCGGGATGCCCGGGCCTGTGAAAGCGAACGTGCCATCGCCGGCCGTGTTGCTGCATACCAGCGTATAGACGCCGGCCTGGGTGTCGGACCGGGTCGGCGAGATCGGGTCCATGACGCAGTTCCCCTTCCCTGCGACAGGCGCCGCGAACTGGGTACTGATACCGACCGAAAACTTGCGCCCGGTTCGCAGCTTCTCCGGTTCGTCGAGCCAGAGCAGGCGCTCGACCAGGAGGTCGAAGCCGTCTGTCCCGGCGAAAGCCGTTGTGCCTTGTATGAGCTTGAACTTCAGCTGGTTGTTGAATTGGGCAACCCCGCCAACCATGGGCACGGTCTGCACCGGGTTGCCATCGGGATCCTTCAACTGGAAGTTATTCGTCGGCGTGCGCCGCACCTGATAGGTGCCGACGTGGACGTCGCCGAGCATCGGCATGGCGGGGTCGACGACGCAGGTGCCGTTGCCATTGTTGCCCGAGCGCACGGTGACCGCGACGTTCATCGCCGTCACCTTGATGTCGAAGCCTTCGCCTTTCTTGAAGTCGGTCGCGCCTTGGGAAACGGCGAATTTGAGCTCGTCCGCGAACGGTATGTTGACGGCCGGACCCGTCGCGAAGCTGGTGTCCACGACCACCCGCCCGCTGGGCGCGATCAGCCGCATCACCCCGGCGGTAGCCGTCGGCGCCTGCACGCATCGCACCTTGTAGGTGCCGACGCACGCGTCCGCCAGCGCCGGCGTCGCGACGTCCAGCGTGCAGGTCCCGACGGTCCCGCCCACGATGGTCGGGGCAGCCACCACGCGCAACGGTGGCCGCACATAGGGCAGCGTCGCCACCTGCGCAAAGTCGATCAGCATTCGCCACGCCGACCATTCGCCGGCCCAGAACCTCTCGTCCCAGGACTGCAGAGGAGGGAAGAGGCGCTGCTGGGCGACCTTTCCCTCGGTTATGAACGGCAGGTCGACACGATCGGGCAGCAAGCCGAAGCCGCCACCGCCCGCGCGTCCGAGGGCGCCCACATTCCCTTCGTTGCCTTCGTTGCCTTCATTGCCTTCGTTGCTCGGTGCCATGTCGATCTCCCCTAGGTCTCTGGAGGAAACGCGTACGCACCACCACCCACACCACCACTCTCAATCCGACAGCCCGGCCTCACGCAGCCGAGCGACGACCCCGTCGAGCAAGGCGCCGCGAAACGGCGTGCGCTTCGCCCACGACAGGATCCGGAACCCGGGCTCGGCCGCGACGAGCGCCTTTGCGTGTTCGGCGGCCCGCTTGTTCTGGCCAAGCGCCACCAGGGCCGCGATCAGCACGCGCAGGTTCGACGAGAAGCGTGCGTTGCTTCGCAGCGCGCGCTCGCCCCACTCGACCGCCTGCTCATGGTTGCCGTTGATGTAGTGGGCCTGCGCCAGCATGCTCTCGTGCCGGAAGGCGAAGGGATCGCGCGGCGACAGCCGCAGCGCGCGCTCCGCCCGCAACACCGCGGCCGGGCCGTCGCCCATGTAGCCGCTGGTCGCGCTGGCGAAGGACCAGGCGAGCGGAAGGTTGGGCCCGGAGACGAGTGCACGGTCCAGCAGGGCTGACGCGCCGGTGAAATCGTGATCCAGGAAGGACTTCATGTGGCCGCGGATCGCCAGCGCGAGGGCGAGGCCCTCGTCACGCTCCAACGCAGCGTCCGAGCAGCGCACCGCGGCGGCGTGATCCGCGCCGATATCGGACGACCAGCCCTGCCCGATCCGCAGGATATGCCAGTAGGCCGCATAGGCCCAGGCCGGAGCGTAGCCGGCATCCTCCGCGATCGCCTGCTGGAGCAAGCCGCGGGCCCGGTTGAAGTCGCTCTCCTGCAGCCGCAGCATCAGGTCGTTGCCGCGCAGCAACAGGTCGTAGGCGGTCAGGCTGTCCGCCGGCTTGCGACGCGCCCGCTGAAGCTCCCATTCCCGGATGTGCGGAGCGATGCTGCCGACCGCCTGGGCTGAAATGCGATCCTGGATCTCGAAGAGATCGGCAAGCTCGCCTTCATAGCGGTCCGTGTGGGCGACCGTGCCGGCTTCGGTCTCGCTCAGCTCCGTCTGGATCCGCAGCCGGTTGCCGGAGCGCCGCACGCTTCCAGACAACACGTAGCGGACCCCGAGATCACGGCCGACAGCCCGCACGTCGGGCCGCTGGCCGGCATAGGCGACCGTCGAGCCCTGCGAGATCACCAGCAATTCGTCGAGTCCCGACAGCGTATGTATGATGCCCTCGATCACGCCGCCCGCGAGATACGTGCTGTCGTTGTCGTTGCAGGCCGTGGCGACGGAAAACGGCAGAACCGCAATCGATGGCCGTTCCCGGCCGTGCGGGGAAATCGCGGTGGGTGCAGGCGGTGTGCCTTGCCGATGCATCACGAAGGCCTGGATGGGCCGGCTGAGATTCTTCGGGTAGAAGTCGCCGACGCTGACGACTGTCGCCGGAACCTCGCCGGCGATCGCCTCGGCGACGATGCCCGAAACCACGATGCCGCCCGGTTCAGCGTACTGCTGAAGCCGCGCCGCGACATTCACGCCGTCGCCGAAGACGTCATGCTCCTCGATGATGACATCCGCGAGGTTGAGCCCCATCCGGAACAGGATCGCATCACCGGCAGGCCGGCCGCGGTTGGCGGCCGCCGTCTGCTCCTGGATCGCAAGCGCGCAGTGCGCGGCGCTGATCGCGCTCCTGAAGGTGGCAAGGAAGCCATCTCCCGTATGCTTGACCAACGTCCCCTCGTGCTGCGCGAGCATCGCCAGCACGATCTTCTGATTGATCTGCATCAATCGGGTGTGCGTCTCCTCCTCGGCGCGCTCCATCAGCCGCGTATAGCCCGCGACATCCGCTGCCAGCACGGCCAGCAGGCCTCGACGAGGGGCCTGCGACGGAGTCGCTGGTGCGCCTCTTGGCATGCGCCGCGGCGATCGTTTGCCACGTGAGAGAGCTCGGGCCACGATCAATACTTTAGCGGAAAGAGCCTATGCGCGAAACCAGCGCAGCGAGTCGGCGTGATTGCGTGCTTGGCTGTCGCACTGTGGACCTTGATGCGAGCAATGCTGCGGATGCGGCGTGAACCTTGATGTCATTGCGCGCTTCCTGCGGTTATCGATGCAGCCATCAATTGCGCCACCGCAATGATCCGGCGCAAAGCGGCGGCGATCCACGCACAAGTAACAGCTGTTCCTGATGGGCGTTCCCCGAAGTCCTTTTGGGGTACCCCGTTCGTGGCACGGAGGGCCAGGAGCACAATGACCTATGTCGTGACCGAGGCTTGCATCAAGTGCAAGTACATGGACTGCGTCGAAGTCTGCCCCGTGGATTGCTTCTACGAGGGCGAGAACATGCTGGTCATCAATCCGGACGAATGCATCGACTGCGGAGTCTGCGAGCCCGAATGCCCGCCCAAGGCGATCCTGCCCGACACCGAGAACGGGCTGGAGCAGTGGCTAGAGCTCAACCGCACCTGGTCGGCGCGGTGGCCCAACATCACCCGCAGGGGCGAAGCGCCGGCCGACGCCGACGCGCACAAGGACGAGCCTGACAAGTTCCGCCTTTTCTTTTCGCCCAAGCCCGGGCGATCTCCGCAGCAGTGACCCTCTCGCCCGGATCGGCACCTCTCGCCGCGGAGCATTGATCCGGCGCAATGCCTAGGACAGCAGACGGCGGCCGCGGTCTGTGCCGGAATGGACCGATCGACAAGAAGGAGAAGATCATGTCACCGATCATCCAGCGTTTGCTCTCGCTCCTGCGCAGGATCCTGTTGGGCCCGGAGGAAGAAGCCATGGGCGTCCTGGCCGTGAGGGTGCGGAAGCTGCCGCCGTCGAACCGCAGAGGATGAGCGATGGAGCCGGACATCGATCGGTTCTATCGGACGCTGGCGCACGAGGCGCCCGACGCCATCATCTATGCCGACGCCGAAGGCCTGATCCGCTTCTGGAACAAGGGAGCGGAGAGGATCTTCGGCTTTTCGCCGGCCGAGGCCCTCGGCAAGCCGCTCGACATCATCATCCCCGAGGGTCTTCGCAAGCGGCACTGGAACGGCTACTGGGAGACCGTGCGCAGCGGAAAGTCGCGCTACGGCGCGGGCGACGTCCTGGCGGTCCCGGCCCTGCGCAAGGACGGCACGCGCATCTCGGTGGAGTTCACCATCCTGCCGTTCCACGACAAGGCCGGCCGCACGCTGGGCTTGGCCGCGACCCTGCGCGACGTCACCAGCCGGTTCGAGGAGATGAAGGCGTTGCGCGCCGCAGCGTCCGCCAAACCCTGACCTAGGGTGCCGGCTGGTGAATGGGCGTGCGGATCAGATACGCCGGATGAAATTCACCGAGGATCTGCAGCGCAGCGCGGTCCAGGATCCTGACCTCGTGCCCGCTCATGGCGATCAGGCCGTCGCGCCTCAGCTCGGCGAGCATGCGATTGACGTGCGGGGCGCTCAACCCGATGACGTTGCCGACACCCTCTTGCGACAGCGGCATGACGAACGAATCCTCGGAGGCGGCGCCGATGCCCTGTAGGCGCGTGAGCGTCTCCAGGAGAAAGTGGGCGAGCCGCTCGAGCGGCTCGCGGCGCCCCGCATCGACGATGTGCTCGGCATATATGGCCGCCTCGCGCGCCGCGAACCAGAGCAGCGCCGTCGCGACCCTGGCCCTCGCCGTGCAGAGAGCGGTGAAGTCGTCGAGCGGCACACGGTGCAGGGTCATGTCGCTGATGGCCGTGACGGAGAAGACGGCATGCTCGTAGAAGCACGCCGGGAAGCCGACGATGTCTCCCGGCATGATCACGTTCATGATCTGTCGCTTGCCGCTGTGCAGGAGCTTGTAGCGGATGGCGAAGCCGTTCTCGACGACGTGCAGGGCCCTGTATTCGTAACCTTCGACGATGATGTCCTTGGCCTTCTTGACCACGACCTTCCGGTTCAGGACGTCCGCGAGCGCCGACAGGTCGCCCTCGTCGAGCGATATCGCATGATTGAACCGGGCGACGAGAGGATGGCTCCTGATGGGACCGGCCGCGGGCTTTCGCACGATCGCTAGCCGCGGCCATGGACAGTATTGTCCGGCTCGTTGTCGTTCGAAGGGTGCGGCACGACCCGGGACATGCGGAAGCCCCTCGCTATGGTGGGGCCGACGGAATGGTCGCGGTGCGACGGTTCCGCCGGTGCCGCGTATTGTCCTTGCCGGATCTCGTCGCCGCTCATTCGATTTTTCCTCCGGTCGCCAACCGCATCGATGGCGCCGCAGGTTAGCGCCCCCTGCCCTCGACGATCTTGCTCAGGCGCAATGACCAGAGGAAATGTCCCGACGGTTGCCGATGACAGCTGAATGACCGCCTCCCCAGTGCATGCGACTCCACGTTGCTGGCAATCAATGCCTGTCGCTAAGGCCGCGATTTCCCGGCAACGAAAGACTGGTGCCCGGCTCTTCGAAGGAGACTGCCGTGGCCTTCCTGTCATCCCTGTTCGCCATCGTCCTGATGGATCTCGTCCTGGCGGGCGACAATGCCCTCGTCATCGGACTGGTCGCGCGGAACCTGCCCAAGGCCACGCAACGCAAGGCGGTCATCTGTGGAACCTTCGGCGCCATCGTCGTCCGCGCGGCGATGGCCGTCCTGATCATCCACGCGCTTGCTGTGCCGTGCTTCATGCTGGCCGGCGGCATCGCCCTCGCCTGGATCTCGCGAAAGCTGCTGACGCCCGGGCCTGGCGCGGAGGACGGCCGCTCCGCCGCCGCGCCGGCCACGACCCTGGCCGGCGCCGTCCGCACCATCGTGATCGCCGACGCCATCATGGGCGTCGACAACGTGCTGGCCATCGGCGGCGCCGCGCACGGCAGCATCGTGCTGGTCGTGTCGGGGCTTGCGATCAGCGTACCGATCATCATCTGGGGCAGCCAGATCGTGATCAGGGTCGTCGACCGCTATCCTTCGGTGATCCTCCTGGGCGGCGCGGTGCTCGCCTGGACGGGCTGCTCGATGGTCGTGCGTGAGCCGCTGATCGGTCCCTGGCTCGAGGCTCATCCGGCAGCCGAGCCCATGATCGCCGTGCTGATCTTCTCGATCTCGCTGGCGCCCTGGTACAGCGCGCGTCTCCCCGATCGGATGAAGCCGCTGGTCGCCATGCTCCCGGCGCTGCTGGTCTGGCTGCTGGGCGTCGAGGTGCTCGCCGTCCCCGCCAACGAATACCTGATCCAGGGACTGAGCTGGATCGGCTGGCTGCCGCTTGCCGCATTCTATCTATGGGCACGCGAACGGCTCGCGTCGCGACGTCCAGCTTTGCGCGCACGCAATGCCGCCAGGCAGCGCGGGACACCTCGCGGCCGGCCATACGAGGCATCGGCCATTTCCTCCCGGAACAACGAGGCGGCAGCGTGCTCTTCGACCTTCCCCGTCTTCCCTACGATCGATCGGCGCTCGAGCCCTGGATCTCGGCGAGAGCGCTCGAACTCCACCATGGCAGGCATCACCGGACCTATGTCACGACGCTGAACCGCCTAATCGAGGGATCGCCTCTTGCCGCCATACCACTCGAGTCGATCATACGTCGGACCGCCACCGACGAAGCTGCGGCGGACATCTTCAACAATGCCGCCCAGGCCTGGAACCACATTTTTTTCTGGAATTCCATGAAGCCTGGCGGAGGCGGCCGTCCCACCGGCGATCTGGCCCGGCAAATCGCCCGCGACTTCGGCAGTGTCGAGAGGTTCAGGCATCTCTTCCAGCAGGCGGCTGCCGGTGTGTTCGGAAGCGGCTGGGCCTGGCTGGTCGCCGACAAGGTCGGGCTGACGATCGTCAAGACGGCCAATGCGATGACCCCGATCGCCCACGGCCAGACGCCGCTGCTCGTCTGCGATCTCTGGGAGCATGCGTACCATCTCGATTACCAAAACCGGCGCCCTGAGTTCGTCTCCACCTTCCTCGACCGGCTGGTGAACTGGGACTTCGCCGCACGGAACCTGGCAGGTGTGACCTACTCCAGGTTCCAGCTTCATGGAGCGACCCGGGCGCAATCGCGGCATGCGTCAGGTTGATGCCCGTGGCGCCTGTTTCCCTGGCGCCTCTATCGGCCTGAGTTTCAATTTGCCGAGGCCGAATTGCATGACGGCGATGTCCATCGACCTCGCCAGCAGGGGAGGCGTCGCGCCGCCTCTCGCCTGAGCGGCGCCGAACAGCGAGAACAAGCCGAACAGCTCGGCCTGGGGTGCAACGATCACCCGCTTGTATCCCGGACAGAGCTGACGCCGGCGCCCGCGAGCGGCAACCGCCTGATCCGGCATGTTGATATGCTCGATGCCGCTGAAATCGAACAGGAAGTACGCTGGCCCCTTGGCGGCGACGAGGGCGCGCGCGAACCGATCGAGCGTGCCGATGACCGACCGCCCGAACTCTCCCGAGAACGACATCAGCGCGACACGGTGCGTGGCAGTCTGACCGCCATCCCTGCGCTGGCCGCCAACACGCTCGGCATGGCGGCCAGCGCGTGGGCCACACCTGCCACGCAGCGCCCGGGCGGCTGAGATCGTCGCCACGCACAGGTAGATTGCGGCACGCGCCGCCATCTATGCTCCGTCGGCAAACCGAGAGGAGACGACGGCATGGCCTTCTATGAACTTCGCCAGTATTTCGTGCGGCCTGGCAAGATGGACGAGTGGGTGAAGATCATGGAGGAGGAGATCATCCCGTTCCAGGTCTCCAAGGGCATGGTGATCTGCGGCAGCTTCCGCGGCGAGACGGACAGCTCCGCCTATATCTGGATCCGCCGCTTCGACAGCGAGAGCGAACGCGAGGCGCTGTACAAGGCGGTGTACGAGACGGACTACTGGAAGACCAAGATCGCGCCGCGCGTGCCGGATTGCCTGGACCGCGAGAAGGCGCACATCCAGCGGATCGTGCCGACGTCGCGGTCGACGATGCAGTAGCCCGGACGCCGGCCTGAAGGGCTTCTCATCGGGCTCGCCCAGGAACTCAGCCTGGAACGCCCCCTGGGGTCAGACGAGGTTGAGCACCTCGGCCACCGGACGGCGCGGCTTCTGCGGCCAGTTTCATCGGCCAGTCCGAACTCGCGATGCACCGCTTCGGCATCGAAGCCAATCATCGGCGTCGAACCCAGGCCCAGCGAGCGGGCCGCATAGATCATCACCGCCGCGCCGAAGGTGCCGGTGCGTACGGCCTCGTCGCGCTGGCGCTGCGAGTACTCCCCGTAAAGACCGCGTGCGGGGATTTCCCAATCCGGCACCAACTTTGCCGGCATGATGCCCGCTCCCACCAGCGGGGCCAGGCGCTTTGGTATTACGCGGGAATCGGCCAACTGGCCGCAGGCGTGCGCACGGCGATGAAGCGCCAGTTCTGCAAGTGGAAGGATGTCGGCGCGGTGGTACCGATTCGCACCAGCTCGCGGATCTGGTCGTCGCTCAAGGTGGCGGCAGGGTCGTAGTACTTGGTGGTGCTGCGGCTCACGATGGAGTCGATGATGGCGTTGGTCATGGTGTCGTTCACGGACGAACGCGGATGATCGTCTTGCCGTTGATGCGCTTCGTCCGGTTGAAGGCGGCGACGGCGTCATCGAGGGTCGAGACGTTGCCGATGTGCGTCCGCAGTCGTCCGTCCCGCACCCGCTGGACGATCTCCCTCAGTTGGGCGCGATCGGACTCGACGACGAAGTCGACCGCCAGCCCGTCGGCGGGCCGTGCCGCGGCCGGGCCGGCGATGGTCACCAACGTTCCTCCGGCTCGAATCAGGCCCGCGGACCGCTTCCCGATGTCGCCGCCGAAGACATCGAACACCAGATCGACTCCGCCCGCGTCGTCCAAGGCGTCGTTCTCGAGGTCGACGAACTCCTGCGCGCCGAAGTCGAGCGCCGTCTGACGGTGGGCCGCGCGTCCGGTGCCGATGACGTAGGCGCCGAACTCACGGGCGAGTTGCGTCGCCATCGAGCCGACGGCGCCGGCCGCGCCGTGCACGAGGACGCTCTGCCCCGCCTGAAGGCGGCCGTGCTCGAACAGTCCCTGCCACGCCGTCAGGCCCGAGATCGGCAGGCTCGCGCCCACCGTGAAGTCGACGTCGCCCGGCAGCGGCGCGAGGTTGCGCGCCTCGACGGCCACGTACTCCGCCAGGGTGCCGTCGCGGTACCAGTCCGTAAGGCCGAGCACCCGCTGTCCCACCGACAGCCCGCGCGTGCCATAGCCGAGGTTGGTGACCACGCCGGCCAGCTCATGGCCGGGGATCGATGGTGTCCGGTCACGGTCGAGGCGATCGGTCCAGGTCGGAGGCCACGTCAGCTCATCCGGGACGAATCCCGATGCATGAACCTGCACGATGACGTCGTTTATCGCTGCCTGCGGCTCGGGCCGCTCCACCAGCTTCATCCCGGCCGTTCCCGCAGCCTGGTCCGTCACCACGATCGCCTTCATGACAATTTTCTCCTCGGCCATCTGTCTCTCTGGTCCGCGCTGAGATGCGTCAGCCGTGGTCCATAAAACAGTACCGAAACCGGCAAATCGGAGAGTACCATCGAGCCATGGCTGGCCCCCGCATCGACCTCGATCGTGCCGGAAAGACGCCGCTCGCCGTACAGATCTACGGGGCCATCCGGAGCGCCATCGAGACAGGGCGGCTCGCCTCGGGCGCCAGGCTGCCCTCCTGGCGCGACCTGGCGGCTCAGCTCGGCGTCTCCCGCGGCACCGTACGCGTGGCCTATGAACGTCTGATCAACGAGCAATTCGCGATCGGCATGGGGTCGGCAGGCACGCGCGTCGCCGAGTGCCCGTCACCTTCCCCAACACCCGCCTGGTCGCCGGAAGCCTCGCCTATGCCGGAGCTCTTTTACGGCTTCGGAAACACGCCCCTGACATTCCAGATGGGTGTGCCCGCTCAAGATGCCTTCCCCTCCAAGCTGTGGTCGCGGATCCTCGCTCGTGAGGCCCGGCGAGCGGCGACGGCGCCGGTCGCCTATCCCGATCCACGCGGTGAGCCGGACCTGCGAAAGGAGATCGCAGCTTACCTGGCGATCGCGCGCGGCATTCGGTGCACGCCCTCCCAGGTGCTTGTAACCACCGGGTTCTCCAGTGCGCTCGGTCTCGCGGTCCGTGGGCTCGAGCTTGAAGGGAAGACAGCCTGGATGGAGGATCCGGGCTTTCCGCTCACGCGCACCGCGCTCGGCCTGGCTGGCATGGCTGTGGCCGCTGTGCCGGTCGACGCGGAAGGCTTGGATATTGCCGCTGCCCCGCGGAGCGCCGCCGGGGCCGCGCTGGCCGTCGTGACCCCAGGCCAGCAGGCGCCGCTCGGGATGACGATGTCGCTTCCACGGCGAGTTGCGCTGCTCGCGTGGGCCCGGCGGAACGGCGCCTGGATCATTGAGGACGATTACCTGAGCGAGCTGCAGTTGAAAGGACGGGCTGCTCCGGCTCTCGCGTCCCTCGACCATGGCGGACGGGTGCTGCATATCGGCAGCTTCAGCAAGACCATCAGCCCGGCGCTGCGCCTCGGCTTCCTGGTCATGCCGCCGGAATTGGCGCGTCGGTTCGGCGAGCTCGCTGCATGCCTGGCGCCGGCGCCCGCCGCGCCCGTGCAGTGCGCTGCGGCGGCATTCCTGCGCGAAGGGCACTACCTTCGCCACCTCCGCCGCATGAAGCGGCTCTATGCCTCGCGGCGGGAGAGTTTGCTTCGTTGCCTGGGCGAGGTCGCATCAGGGTCGATGACCGTGAAAGCGAGCGCGGGCCTCGCTGTGGTGGTCGTGATGCCCAAGGTCGCATCGGACATGGACATTGCTGCGCGTGCTCTGCCCTTCGGCCTGGCGCCGTCTCCCCTTTCGCCCTGGTACATGGAGTCTCCGCAGCAGGGGCTGGCGCTCTGCGTGACCAACCTCGATGAACGGCGGCTGTCGGCCGACTGTCGTAAGCTGGCCGAGCTGGCTCGATAGGCCCACTCTCGGCTTTGCATGCACTGCAGTCGCCTCGGGATGAATTTCTGCATTTTCTGCTAATTTTTGCAGGGCTGGCCGACGCCCGCCAAGCCATTGAGTCCACGCTGCTTTTTGATTTTTTGCATTTTATGCATTTTCTGCTGCCCAGCGCCGGGACTGTGCGCCCCGCGCGCGACGTGGCATGCGGCGACGCCGGCCAGGCGCCCAAGGTATCGGATGAACAATGCAAAGAACGGAACGTCGCCCGTGAGGCGGCGGCATGACCAAACATAACTGAAGTGCTCTGTCCTGTCAACAACTGTGGTGCAGGCAGACATTTTGCAGTGAATTCTTTCGCACCGGAGAGAGCCCGCAAGGCAAGGGCGCCATCCTCTTTGGACTGGGCACGATGCCAGCAAGGCTGGCATCCGCTTCAACCAAACAGGCATGATCACTGTGCAGAGCTGCCAGCCAGTCCGGAGGGGTCGCTCCTCGGCCGGCGAGTCGCCGTCCAGGCGCTGACGGCAAACCGAGAGGAACGACAGCGCGGCGTCAGACGCCCAAAGGGGCGTCTTGACCGACGACCTGCTTGTAAAGCGCGCGCACCTCGTCGGACACGCGGTGCGTATCTTCCTTCAGGTTGCGCGGCGTGATCGCGATGAAGGCGATTTCCCAGTTGTCCGGTCTGGGAACGCCGACCTTCGGCACGAAGGCATGCGGCGCGCCGGGCGCGTTGTGGAAATGGCTGCCGCCGACCACCGGCTCCAGCACCGGCTTGCCGTGGGCGTCGATGGAGAAGCCTTCCGCCTCGCCCACGACATACATCGGGAACTGGTCGGTGCGGCTGGCGATGTGCGTGTGAAGCTCGACCTTCGGCAGGAACACCGCCGCGACGCCACGGCCGTGCCGGTTTTGGCCGAGACGCCACGGGCCGGGCCCGCTCAGGTCCGGCGTGTCGGCTGCCAGGCGATACTCGGGGCGGGCAAGGATGGCGCGCAGCGCTTCCTTGGGGTTGAAGCCCGCACCGGCCGCGTCGCGCGCCTTGCTGAAGTCCGCGTAAACGGACTTCATCCATTGAAGCTCGTCATCGGCCAGTTCGTGGTCGAGAACCGGGAGAGCCGCGCCATCAGGCATGAGAGGCTCCTTTGCCTTGTTATCCGAACGCTAGCATTGCTCCGGGTTAGGAAGCCACCACCGAAGCGCTAAGACAGGAACCATCGAAGCCATATGTTGAGGTTCAGCACCGCCAGACCCTGCAGAGCGGCAAGCAGCCATGCGTCTACTGTTGACTGGTCAACCCGATGCCGGCTCTTGCGGAACATGATCGCCCCTTTCCGCCGCTGCGTGCCGAAACGAGACCAGATGTTTGCCACCAAGGTCGAAGAATCGAGGGCTTTTCGCAAAAACATTTGCCTCCCGGCGACAGGAACGGAGAATAGTTTGCCAAAGGAAGGGAAACCAGATGTCGAGCAAGACGGACCCGACGGGCAGCCGTGCGCCGGCTTGCTCGGCACTCGGCGTTTCGAGCGCTGACCAGCTCAAGCACACCACCTGCTACATGTGCGCCTGCCGTTGCGGCATCAGGGTCCACCTGAAGGACGGGCGCATCCGCTATATCGAGGGCAATCGCAACCACCCGGTCAACAAGGGCGTGCTGTGCGCCAAGGGCTCGGCCGGCATCATGCAGCAGTATTCGCCGGCCAAGCTGCGCAAGCCGCTGCGCCGCGTCGGGCCGCGCGGCAGTGGCGAGTTCGAGGAGATCGAGTGGGAGGAGGCGCTGGCGACGGCGACCGGCTGGCTCCGCGCCATCCGCGAGTCCGATCCACGCAAGCTCGCCTTCTTCACCGGCCGCGACCAAAGCCAGGCGCTGACCGGCTGGTGGGCAAGCCAGTTCGGCACGCCCAACTACGCCGCGCACGGCGGCTTCTGCTCGGTCAACATGGCGGCCGCCGGCCTCTACACGATCGGCGGCTCGTTCTGGGAATTCGGCGAGCCGGACTGGGAGCATACGCGCTACTTCCTGATGTTCGGCGTGGCCGAGGACCATGATTCGAATCCGATCAAGATCGGGCTCGGCAAGCTCAAGAGCCGCGGCAAGGCCAAGTTCGTCTCGGTCAATCCCATCCGTACCGGCTATTCGGCGATCGCCGACGAATGGATCGGCATCCGGCCGGGCACCGACGGCCTGTTCGTGCTGGCGCTGATCCAGGAGCTCCTGAAGGCGGGCAAGATCGACGAGGACTATCTCGTCCGCTACACCAACGCGCCGTGGCTGGTCGTGGAGGAGGACGGCCTGTTCGCGCGCGATGCCGCGGGCCAGCCGCTGTACTTCGACGAAGCCAGCCGGATCATCGCGGGCATCGACAGCACCGGCGGCAAGCCGAGCCTCGCCGGCCGCGTGACGTTGCCCGACGGACGCACCGCGGTGCCGGCCTTTCAGCTCGTGGCCGAACGCTGCCTCGATCCGCGCTATGCCGCCGACGCCGTGGCGGCCGAGACCGGCATCAGCGCCGCGACCATCAAGCGCATCGCGGCGGAGCTCGCCCATGCCGCCTTCGAGCAGACGGTCGTGATCGACCAGCCGTGGACGGATTGGACGGGCCGCCGGCACGACAAGACGATCGGCCGTCCGGTCGCGATGCACGCCATGCGCGGGATCTCGGCGCACTCCAACGGCTTTCACACCTGTCGTGCTCTCCACATCCTGCAGATGCTCCTGGGCGCCGTCGATAGCCCGGGCAGCTTCCGCTACAAGCCGCCGTTTCCCCGCCCGATCCCGCCCGGCAACAAGCCAGCCGGCCGGCCCGAGCACGTGGTTCCCGGCAAGCCCATGACCGGCGCCCCGCTCGGCTTTCCGACCAGCCCACAGGACCTTCTGATCGAGGCGGATGGCACGCCCCGACGCCTCGACAAGGCCTACTCGTGGGAAGCGCCACTGGCCGCGCACGGGCTGATGCATCAGGTCATCCACAATGCCTGGAAAGGCGATCCCTACAGGATCGACACGCTGTTCATGTTCATGGCCAACATGAGCTGGAACTCGTCGATGAACACGGCGGGCACCATCGCCATGCTGACCGACAAGGATCCTGCCACCGGCGAGTACAAGATCCCGCGCATCATCTACTCCGACGCCTTCGCCAGCGAGATGGTGGCCTACGCCGATCTCGTGCTGCCCGACACGACCTATCTCGAGCGCTGGGACTGCATCTCGCTGCTCGACCGGCCGATCTGCGATGCCGACGGCATGGCCGATTCGATCCGCCAGCCCGTCGTCGCGCCTGACCGCGACGTGCGGCCGTTCCAGGACGTGCTGATCGATCTCGGTGCGCGGCTGGGGCTACCGGATCTGATCAAGCCGGACGGCAGCCCGCGCTACCCGGGCGGCTATCCCGACTATCTCGTCCACCATGAGCGCAAGCCGGGGGTCGGTTCGCTGGCGGGATGGCGCGGCCCGGACGGCAAGCTCGCGGGCATGGGCGCCCCCAACGAGCGGCAACTCGACGCCTATACCGCGAACCAGTGCTTCTGGCGGGGTGAGATCCCGACGCGCGCGCGCTACTTCAAGCACGCCAATCGCGATTACCTGCAATGGGCCGTGAGCATGGGGCTGATCGACAGGCCCGAACCGATCGTGCTCAATTTCTACAGCGAGGTCCTGCAGCGCTTCCGGCGCGCCGCGGAGGGCCATGGCGCCGTCCAGCCGCCGGCCGAGCATCGCGACCGCATAAGAACCTACTTCGATCCGCTGCCGCTCTGGTACATGCCGTTCGAGGAGGCTGCGGTCGAGCGCGGGCAATTCCCGTTGCATGCCATCACGCAGCGGCCGATGGCGATGTATCACTCCTGGGGCTCGCAGAACGCCTGGCTGCGCCAGATCCACGGCGAGAACCGGTTGCACATCCACCGCGCCACGGCGGCCAGGCTGGGCATCGCCGACGGCGACTGGGTCGCCGTCATCAGCCACCACGGCCGCATCAAGGTCCAGGCCAAGCTGATGGACGGCGTGAACCCGAACACGGTGTGGACGTGGAACGCCATCGGCAAGCGGGCCGGCGCCTGGAACCTCGCGCCCGACGCCAAGGAAGCAAGGCACGGCTTCCTGCTCAACCACGTCATTTCCGAGCTGCTGCCCGAACGGCCCGGCGGCTATCGCTACGGCAATTCGGATCCCGTGACCGGCCAAGCAGCGTGGTACGACCTGCGCGTCCGCCTCGAGAAGGTCGCGGACGCCGAGGACGGGCAAGAACAGGCGAGCGAGCCGCAGTTCGCGGCGCTGCCGACGCCGCCCCATCTGCCTGAACGCCCCAAGGTCCTGAGGTTCGGCGCTTCCTTCATGACGGCACAACAGCGGGTGAAGAATGACTAGCCTACCCGAACAGCCATCGCCCAGGCGACTGGGCCTCGTCATCGACCTCGACATCTGCGTCGGCTGTCACGCCTGCGCCGTGAACTGCAAGGAATGGAATTCGGGCGGCGTGTCCGCGCCGCTGACCGATCTCCTGCCCTATGACGCCGAGCCCGACGGCGTGTGGTTCAACCGCGTGCATACCTACGAGGTCGGAGAAGGCGCGGAGGGCCGGACCGTCCACTTCCCGCGCTCCTGCCTGCACTGCGCCGAGCCCGCGTGCGTCACCGTCTGCCCGACCGGCGCGTCCTTCAAGCGCGCGGACGACGGCATCGTGCTGGTCGACGAGGATCTTTGCATCGGCTGCAAGCTCTGCTCATGGGCCTGCCCGTACGGCGCGCGCGAGTTCGACCAGGACGTCGGCGTCATGAAGAAGTGCACGCTCTGCATCGACCGCATCTACAACGAGACCTTCGCGCCGGAGGATCGCCAGCCGGCCTGTGTCGCAACCTGCCCGGCCTCGGCGCGCCATTTCGGCGACCTGGGCGATCCGACGTCCGACGTCTCCAGGCTGGTGGCGGAGCGCGGCGGCTACGACCTGATGCCGGAAATGGGCTACGCGCCGACCAACAAGTACCTGCCGCCGCGCCCCCGCCAGCAAACTGCCGGCTGCACCGGCGCACCGGAGAAGCTGGCGCCCGCAGGTCCGTCGCCGGGCGGCCTTCTGGGGTGGCTGGACCGTCTACTCAGCAAGTGACCGCCGCCGCGGCGTCATCATTGGAGAATCCGTGCACCCCGCATTATCCGTCATCGTCTTCTCGACCGCGTCCGGCGCGGGCTACGGTCTGTTGGCCCTCCTGGGCATCCTGGCGCCTCTCGACGTCGTGCCGGAAGACCGGGCGTTCGGTTTCATCGCGCTCGCGCTGGCGCTTGCCGCGATCACCGGCGGGCTCCTCGCCTCGCTGCTCCATCTCGGCCATCGCGAGCGCGCGTGGCGGGCCTTGTCGCAATGGCGTTCGTCGTGGCTGTCGCGCGAGGGTGTGGCCGCCATCGCGACCTACTTGCCGGCCGGGGCCTTCGGAATCCTCTGGATCTTCTTCGGCAAGGTCTCGGCGATCGCCGGCGCGGTCGCCACGCTTTGCGCCGTCGTCACCGTCTGTTGCACGGCGATGATCTACCGCTCGCTGAAACCAATCCCGCGCTGGCACAACGGCTGGGTGCTGCCGAACTATCTTCTGGCTGCCTTGATGAGCGGTGCCCTTTGCCTTGCCCTGGTCGTTCAGCTGTTCGGGCCAAAGCGGGGAGTGAGCGCGCTTGCCGTGGCTGCGGTCGCAATGGCGGCCTTCGCCAAGCTCGGCTATTGGCGCTCCATCGATGGTGAAGCAGCAACCAGTACCTCCGGCAGCGCGACGGGGCTGGGTCACCTGGGCGAGGTCCGCCTCTTCGAGGCGCCACACACCTCGCAGAACTACCTTCTGAAGGAAATGGGCTTCGAGATTGCCCGCAAGCACTCGATCAAGCTCAGACGGATAGCGCTCGTCGCGGGCTACGGCCTTGCCTTCCTGTTGTCGATCGTTCCTCTCCTCGCATCAGGTTGGCCAGCCGCCGTCGCGGCGCTCCTCGCCGCGCTTCTCGGCATGTCCGGGATCTTCGTGGAGCGCTGGCTGTTCTTCGCCGAAGCCAGGCACGCCGTGACGCTGTATTACGGCAGGTCTGCGGTATGAATGCTCTTCCCGATTGTGCCTTCAAGCCAAGCGACGCAAATAGCCTTCCTTCAACATTCTCCCGCCGAGGCGGCTGGCGCTCTGCCTCAGGTTTGTCACCGCGTGCCCGCTGGAGCGCGTGTTAGGCGAATCGTCGGCGTACTGCCGAAATGAATGAACGGCCGAGCTCAGGGAGGCTGAAAGCATGACGGCGGTTGCCGGTAAGCGCGTTTCGTTGCCTTTGGACCCTTCGGCCAACCCGACACCAGACCGTTTCCTCTCCACGTGGCTTGTGTTTCCCGCCTCGCCGGCAAAGGTGTTGGTGCTTGCGGCGCTGCCCGTCGCCGCCGCGATCTGGGCCCTTCTGTCCCCGCCGGTCGTGCTGTCCAAGGACATGACGTGGGACTTGCTGTTCAATCTCGCGGGCGCGTGGCGCCTGCATCTTGGCCAGGTTGCCCATGTCGACTTCCACGAGCCCGTGGGCCAACTCAGCTTCCTGCTGACGGATGCCGGCTTCAGCCTTGTCGGTGTCGGGCCGCGTGCGTTTCTTGCCGGCGCCGTCCTGATGGCGCTCGCGCTCTTTGCCGCAGCAGCCGCCACGGCCTTGCGACGACTGCCGCCGTTGCCGGCTGCGATCTTCGTGATGTTCGTTTGCCTGCTCGCCCTGATGCCCGCAAATGTCGGCGGCAAGCCCACCGCCTACACCTTCGCCATGTCGTACAATCGATATGGCTGGGGCTGCATCAGCGTTCTGTTCCTGATCCTGTTCCAGCCGCCGCGGCCATGGCGCTGGGGCGACGCGGTGGACGTCGCGGTTGCGGCCGGGTTGCTGGTCGCAATGTTCTATCTCAAGATGACTTACTTCCTGGTAGGGATCGCGGCGCTGCCCGTGGCCGCGGCCGTGTGCCCGCATGTCCGTGGTGCGCCGAGAGGCTGGGCGGCTCTCGGAGCCGGCGCCGTCGCGCTGTCGGCGGCTCCCGTCAATCGCGCCTACTGGGCCGACCTGTTCGCCGCGGCTGGCGCCGGGCAGATGCGCGACGTGTTCGCCGACTACCTCGAGAACCTGCTCCAATACAGCGCCGAGTATGCCCCCTACATTGCCGCCTTCGCCGTCGCGATCTGGATGTGGCGGCGACGGGACGCACCGCTTCAGTTGCCGGTGGCGACCGGCTTCATCCTGGTCGCCGGAATGGCCCTGCTGTCGCAGAACGCGCAAGTCCACGGCTTGCCAGCAGCGGTCGTCATTTCCTTCCTTTTCTATGGCGTGCTGCGCGAGCGTCACGTGCAACACCTGCGCGGCGGCGGCACGGGCCCCCTGCTGGCGCTTCTGATCTTCCCGCTCCTTTCGATCGGCACTTCAATGGCAAGCCTGGCCGGCTACAACATCAAGGCCTCGGGCCAGGGCCTGCGGATACTCCACGGTACGAACCTTCGCGGCCTTGCTGTCCCAGCGGGGCCATCCGGCCTCCTTGCAGCCTTCGCGGGCTCCCGACCCGACTATCATCTGCTGAACCGCGCCCGGGCGGCCTCTCCCCTCTACGAGCTGACGTCCAGCGAGTATGTCGAGACGCTCCTCGATGCCGTGGCTTTGCTCGACAAAGCGCCCGGCCGCCATGGCGGCATCGTCGTTCTCGACCAGGTCAATCCGTTTCCCTTCATGCTCGGTCTCGCGCCACCCCGCGGCGGCAATCTGTGGTCGGGACCGGACGCCCCCGAGCGAGACCTTGGAAAGCATTTCGCCGATGCCAACCGCGTGCTGGTTCCGAAATTCTCGACCTACGGTTTCTGGACGCAACAGGCGCAGGCCAAGTACGAACCTTATCTCGAGCGGCATTTCCCTCTCCGGTCGGAAAGCGACAGATGGATCCTGCTGAGCCGCGGGCCCACCGTCTCGGAGACCGACGAGAACCATCTGCCAACGCCCGGAGAGCTCTCCGTCTCCCAGGCCCCGAGGTGAGCTCCCATGCCGAGCCGGTGCGCCAGCTCGGCGAAGATCGCGCGGTCGCGGTGCCGCCACCAGGCCGGAACGGAAACCAGCCGGACGGGTCCCGACGATGCAGTGCTCGCGAGAACCACTTGACGCACGGCGCAACGCTGCGCTCACCTGCATGCTGCGCCTGTGACCGCTGCAAATCGCGGGGAGAAAAATGGACCAACCGACCTTTGACTTCATCGTCGTCGGCGCCGGCTCGGCCGGCTCGGTGCTGGCCAACCGGCTGAGCGCCGATCCCCGCAACAAGGTGCTGGTGCTGGAAGCCGGGCGCGAGAGCCATCCGTGGTCGTGGATCCCGGTCGGCTTCGCCAAGCTGATCGACAACCCGAGGGCGAACTGGCTCTATGCGTCGGAGCCCGAGGCGTCGACCGGCCAGCGCCGCATCCCGATCCCGCGCGGCAAGCTTTTGGGCGGCTCGTCATCGATCAACGGCATGGTGTTCGTGCGCGGCCAGGCGCAGGACTACGACACCTGGGCGCAGCTCGGCAATCGCGGCTGGAGCTATCGCGAGGTGCTGCCGATCTTCCGCGACATGGAGAGCTTCCAGGGC
>JACPOB010000102.1 GCA_016185145.1 Rhodospirillales bacterium
GCACCTCGCGCGGCAAGGAGACCTTCTTCGACGGCAAGGTGTTCGATCCGGCCGATCCCAAGGGCTACCTGGCCAGCCTGCAGATCAAGAAGGTGGCGTGATGGCAGTCGCGAACAAGGCGACCGCGGTCGCCGTCACGGCCGACATGCCGGTGCCCGACGCGCCGGTGCGGTCGGCGGAGATCATGCCCTTCCGGCCGCCGATGCGGCCGATGCTGGAGCGCGTGGGCGAGACCGCGCGGCATCTGGTCCAGGTCATCCTGCCGCCGCTGATCGTGCTCGCGATCACGCTGTTCGTCTGGCAGCTCCTGTGTTCCGAGCCCGGCGCGCGCCTGCCGCCGCCGTCGAAGGTCGTGGCCGACGCCTGGGATTTCATCGTCGACCCGTTCTACGACAATGGCGGCATCGACAAGGGCGCGTTCTGGCAGATCTCCAAGAGCCTGGGCCGCGTGGCCATTGGCTTCAGCTTCGCCGCCGTGGTCGGCATCGCGCTCGGCGTGCTGATCGGCCAGAGCACCTGGGCGATGCGCGGCCTCGATCCGATCTTCCAGGTCCTGCGCACCGTGCCGCCGCTCGCCTGGCTGCCGCTGTCGCTGGCAGGCTTCCGCGATTCGCATCCCTCGGCCCTGTTCGTGATCTTCATCACCTCGATCTGGCCGATCATCATCAACACGTCGGTGGGCGTCCGGAACATCCCGCAGGACTATCGCAACGTCGCCGCGGTCATCCGGCTCTCCTGGTGGGAAGTGTTCTACAAGATCACGCTGCCCGCGACCGTGCCCTACATCTTCACCGGCCTGCGCATCGGCGTCGGCCTCTCCTGGCTCGCCATCGTCGCGGCCGAGATGCTGATCGGCGGCGTCGGCATCGGCTTCTTCATCTGGGACGCCTGGAACAGCTCGCGCATCAGCGACATCATCGTGGCCCTGGTCTACATCGGCATCGTCGGCTTCCTGCTCGACAAGCTGATCGCCACCATCGGCCATTTCGTCTCTCACGGCGTCGCGGCGCAGTAGGAGGCGCACATGGACACGAGCTACCTCGAGTTCGAGCAGGTCGGCATGAGCTTCCGCCGCGGCCAGATGGCGACGGAAGTGCTGCGCGACATCAACCTCACCATCGACCAGGGCGAGTTCGTCTCCCTGATCGGCCATTCCGGCTGCGGCAAGTCGACCTTGCTCAACATCCTGGGTGGGCTCCTGACCTCGACCACCGGCGAAGTCTTCCTCGAAGGCAAGGTGGTCGACGAGCCCGGCCCCGATCGCGCCATCGTCTTCCAGAACCATTCGCTGCTGCCCTGGCTCACCGTCTACGGCAACGTCGCGATCGCCGTCGACAAGGTGTTCGGCTCGTCGAAGACCAAGGCCGAGCGCCACGGCTGGGTGATGCACAATCTCGAGCTGGTGCAGATGGCGCAGGCCAAGGACAAGCGGCCGCACGAGGTCTCCGGCGGCATGAAGCAGCGCGTCGGCATCGCCCGCGCGCTCGCCATGCAGCCCAAGGTGCTGCTGATGGACGAGCCGTTCGGCGCGCTCGACGCGCTGACTCGCGCCCATCTGCAGGACAGCGTCATGGAGATCCACGCCCGGCTCGGCAACACGGTGATGATGATCACCCACGATGTCGACGAGGCTGTGCTGCTGTCGGACCGCGTGGTCATGATGACCAACGGACCGTCGGCCACGATCGGCGAGATCCTGAAGGTGCCTCTGTCGCGGCCGCGCCGTCGGCTGGAGCTTGCGACCGACGCCGAGTACGCCCGCTGCCGCGCCGCCGTGCTGGAATTCCTCTACGCCCGGCATCGCGTGCCGGCGCGCGCCGCCTGAGGCATCCATGGAGTTCGACGACCAGCAGAAGCAGTGGCTGCAGGGGTTCGTCAGCGGCCTGGAGGCCCGCAAGGCCGCCGACAAGCTGACGAACCGCAGTGCTGCGGCGGTTGCGCCGTCGAACCTCGATGCCCTGCAGACCGCCGCGCAGGACCGCACCGTGGCGGCGGGCGGCAAGCTGGTTGCCGAGGAGACCGCCAAGCGCCAGCGCCATCCGCTGGACCGCATGGACGAGGTCTCCGGTCGCGCCAAGGCCGGCCAGTTCCCCAAAGGCATCGACGTCTTCCTGACCAAGTACCAGGGCCTGTTCTACGTGGCGCCGGCGCAGGATTCCTTCATGTGTCGGTTGCGCATCCCCAACGGCATCTTGAGCGCCTGGCAGTTCCGCGGCTTGGCCGATGCCGCCGACGCCCATGGCGGTGGCTACACCGACGTGACCACGCGGGCCAACCTGCAGATCCGCGAGATCGGTGCGACCCAGGCCGTTGCGCTGTTGGAGGCGGTACAGGCGCTGGGCCTGACCGCGCGCGGCTCGGGCGCGGACAACATCCGCAACATCACCGGCAGCGCGACCGCGGGCATCGACTCGCAGGAGCTCATAGACACCAGGCCGCTGTGCAGCGCCATGCACCACTACATCCTCAATCACCGCGAGATGTACGGCCTGCCGCGCAAGTTCAACATCGCCTTCGATGGCGGCGGCCGCGTGCCGACGCTGGAGGATACCAACGACATCGGCTTCGTCGCCTGTCGGGTCACCGACGGCATCGAGCCGGGCATCTACTTCCATCTGCAGCTCGGCGGCATCACCGGGCATCTCGATTTTGCCTTCGAGACCGGCATCCTCCTGAAGCCCGACGAATGCGTGACTGTGGCGGCCGCCGTCGTGCGCGCCTTCGTCGCCCACGGCGATCGCACCAACCGCCAGAAGGCGCGCCTGAAATACGTTCTGGACCGCATGGGCCGCGACGCCTTCGTGGCCGAGGTCGAGATGGAATACGGCCAATCCCTGCGCCGCGCCGCCGGTGCAGTGATCGCGCCACGGCCGATGGCCGACAAGCACGGCCATATCGGCGTCCATCGCCAGAAGCAGGCCGCCCGCAATTATCTCGGCCTGGTCCTGCCGGTCGGCCGGCTCACCGCCGAGCAGATGCGCGGACTGGCCGAGATCTCCGAGCGCTTCGGCAACGGCACGATCCGGCTGACGGTCTGGCAGAACCTCCTGATCTCCGATGTCGCCGACCGCGATGTCGGCATCTGCATCGCCGCCATCAATGCGCTGGGCCTGGGTGTCGAGGCGAGCGCCATCCGTCGCGGCCTCGTCGCCTGCACCGGCAACGCCGGCTGCAAGTTCGCCGCTGCCAACACCAAGGGTCATGCGCTGCGGCTTGCCGACTGGCTCGAGGCGCGGGTGGCGGTCGATCTGCCGATCAACATTCATCTCACCGGCTGTCACCATTCCTGCGCCCAGCATTATGTCGGCGATATCGGACTGCTGGCCGCCAAGGTCGATCGCGGCGAGGACAGCGTCGAGGGCTATCACGTCTATATCGGCGGCGGCGCCGCCTCGACCGCCGAACAGGCGATGGCGCGCGAGTATGCCAAGTCGGTGGCCTTCGACGACCTGCCGCCGATGATCGAATGCTTGCTCAAGGCGTGGCTCGCCCATCGCACGGCGCCGACCGAATCATTCTTCGAGTTCGCGCGCCGCCACGAGGTTGCGGCCTTGCGCGATCTCGCCGGGCGAGCTGCGGAGCCGGTGGCATGAACGCCATCACGCCTGTCCCGTCGATCATCCCCGAGAACGCGCCGTTCTCGACGGAACAGCGCGCCTGGCTGAACGGTTTCTTCGCCGCCTATCTCGGCGTGAGCGCCGAGGCGATGGGGCAGGGCGATGCCACGGTCGAGCCCGACGAAGACTTCCCCTGGCACGACGCGTCGCTGGCGATGTCCGAGCGGCTGGATCTCGCCAAGGACGCCAAGCCCGAGCGCCGGCTCATGGCCGCCATGGCCCAGCTCGATTGCGGCCAGTGCAGTTACCTTTGCCAGACTTACGCCGAAGCCGTGTGGTCGGGCGCCGAGGCCGACATGGGCCGCTGCGTGCCGGGCGGCAAGGAGACCCAGCGCAAGCTGAAGGAGCTTCTGGCCGCGCTCGAACCGCAGCGCGCCGGTGCGGCCGTGGCGCCAGTGGCGAAGGCGGCGCCGCCGGTCGGCTCGCGCGACCGGCCGGCGCTCGCTACCCTGGTCGACGCCCATCCGCTCAACCGGCCGGGCTCGGGCAAGGATGTGCGTCACGTCGTGTTCGACCTGTCGACCACCGACCTCACCTACGAGGCGGGCGACAGCCTCGGCGTGTTCGCGCGCAAGAACCCGCAGCTCGTGCAGGCGGTGCTCGACCGCATCGGCGCCACCGGCGAGGAGATGGTGGCGTTCGACGGTGAGGCCCTGCCGCTGCGCCAAGTGCTTTTGAGCAAGGTCGACATCGCCCGCCCCAGCGACGACTGCATGACGTTCCTGGCGAGCCGCGCCTTCGACGGCGAGGAGGCGCTGAAGCTGCAGGCGCTGGCCAACGGCGAGGGTCCGCCTGAGCTGGCCGAGGCCGACCTGCTCGACCTGCTGATGGCCTTCCCCTCGGTGACGCCCTCGCTGCCGGGCCTGCTGAAGTCGCTCGATCGCCTGCAGCCGCGTCTCTACTCGATTGCTTCGTCTTCCAAGGCGCATCCGCGCGAGGTCCATCTCACGGTCTCGGCGGTGCGCTGGGACAGCGATGGCCGGACCCGCACCGGCATCGGCTCGTGCTACCTCGCCGACTTCGCCAAGCCGGGCGACGTCATCCCGATCTTCGTGCAGAAGAGCCATGGTTTCAGTCCGCCGGCCGACGACAGTGCGGCGGCGATCATGGTCGGCCCGGGCACCGGCATTGCGCCGTTCCGCGCTTTCCTCGAGGAGCGCGAAGCTCGTGGCGCAGCTTCAGGGAAGAAGGGGGGGCGCAACTGGTTGTTCTTCGGCGACCAGAAACGCACCAACGATTTCCTCTACGAGGACCAGATCATGGACTGGCAGCGCCGCGGCGTGCTGCACCGCCTCGATCTCGCCTTCTCGCGCGACCAGGCGGAGAAGGTCTACGTCCAGCATCGCATGCAGGAGACTGCCGCCGAGCTGTGGCAATGGCTGGAGGAGGGTGCGCATTTCTACGTCTGCGGCGACGCCAAGCGCATGGCCAAGGACGTCGAGGACACGCTGCTCAAGATTGCAGCGGAGCAGGGCGGCAAGAGCGACTCGGAAGCCAAGGCCTGGCTCGATGGTCTGGCCAAAGCCGGCCGGTACCAGCGCGATGTTTACTAAGTCTTCCGGACCGCGCGCTTCCAGCGCGCTCATGAGCGCGCTGGAAGCGCGCGGTCCAAAAGAATGCTGAGTCTGGGCGCCTTCGCTTTCGCGGCACCGGGCATGCTTGCCCTGCTGCTGGTGCTGCCGGTGATCTACTGGCTGCTGCGGCTGATCCCGCCGTTGCCGAAGCTCGTGCGCTTCCCGGCGATCCGGCTGCTGATCGGGCTGGAGCCGACCGAGCAGACGCCGATGAAGATGCCGTGGTGGCTGCTGCTGCTGCGCCTGCTGCTCGCCACCGCGCTCATCCTGGCCGTCGCGCGCCCGCTGCTCAATCCGCAGGCAGATCTGCCGGGCAAGGGACCATTGATGCTGGTGATCGACGACGGCTGGTCGTCGGCACCGGGCTGGACCACCCGCATCGCCCATGCCGAGCGCCTGATCCAGCGCGCCGAACGCGGCCAGCGCCCGGTCGTGCTGGTCGGCACCGCGCCCCTGCCGCTCGACGCGCCCGCCGCCCGGCGTGGCGCCATGCGGCCCGACGAGGCGCGCACCATCCTGCGCGCCTTCCGGCCCAAGCCGTGGCCGACCGATCGCGCCGCCGCCGTCACCGCCATCGACCAGATGCAGGTCGATCCCGGCGCCTATGTCGTGTGGCTGAGCGATGGTCTCGAGGACGAGGGCACGCCCAGGCTCACCGAGCGCCTGCGCAAGTTCGACGGCCTGCAAGTGCTGTTGCCCGACCAGGCGGCGACGCCCTTGCTCCTGCTGCCGCCGGTCGCCGAAGGCCGCGACCTCAAGGTGCAGGCGCTGCGCCCGTCGGCCGACGGCCCGCGCAAGATCGCCGTCCAGGCCTCCGACGAAGGCGGCCGCATCGTCGCCCGCATCGACCTCGACTTCGCCGCCACCGCCACCAAGGGCGAAGGCGTGCTGCCGACGCCGCCCGAGCTGCGCAACCGCATGGCCCGTCTCGACATCGAGACCCAGGGCGGCGCGGGCAGCGCGGTCCTGCTCGACGAACGGCATCGCCGCCGGCCCGTCGCCATTCTGGGCGAACGCCCGACCGCCACGGGCCAGCCGCTTCTGCAGGAAGTCTACTTCCTCGAGCGTGCGCTCGACCCCTATGTCAGCCTGACCATCGGCGATCGCGAGACGGTGCTGAACCGCAATACGGCCGTGTTGCTGATCCCCGATGGCGCCGTGCCCTCGGCCACCGACCGCGAGGAGATCGCCAAGTGGATCGAGCGCGGCGGCGTCGCCGTGCGCTTCGCCGGTCCCAACCTGGCCTCGGGCAACGATCCCCTGGTGCCGACGCGGCTGCGCCTCGGCGACCGTGCACTGGGCGGCGTCATGAGCTGGGGCTCGCCCAGCGCGCTGGCCGAGTTTCCGGCCAACAGCCCCTTCCTCGGCATCCCGATCTCGAAGGACGTGCGCATCAGCCAGCAGGTGCTGGCCGAGCCCACTCCCGACCTCGCCGACAAGACGTGGGCGCGCCTGGCCGACGGCACGCCGCTGGTCACCGGCGAAAAACGCGGCCAAGGTTACCTGGTGCTGATCCACACCACCGCCAACACCGGCTGGAGCAACATGGCGCTGTCGGGTCTGTTCGTGAACATGCTGCAACGGCTCGTCACCCTGTCGCGCGGCGTCGCCGGCGACGGCGTCAACAAGGCGCTGAAGCCCTGGCGCACGCTCGACGGCTTCGGCCGCCTCGGCGCCCCGCCGGCCGGCGCGCAGATCCTGCCGGCCGACGCCAACGAGACCTTCAAGCCCAAGCCCACCACCCCGCCCGGCCTGTATGGCGACGAGAACGCCCAGGTCGCCTTCAACCTCGGCGGCCGCGTCGGCGAGCCCAAGCCGCTGGCCCTGTCCGGCGGCGTGTCGACCGACCGCCTGAGCGAAGGCGGCGAGACCGACCTCTCCAAGTGGTTCCTGCTGACCGCGCTGCTGCTGCTGCTGGCCGACATCTTCATCTCGCTGTGGATGCGCGGCCTGCTGGGTCGCGCGTTCCGTTTCGGCGGACGCGCCGCTCCTGCCGCGCTCCTGCTGTTCGCCGCCCTCGCCATGCCGGCGCCCAACGCCAAGGCCGCCGACCAGCGTCCCGGTCCGCCGCCGCTCAGCGAGGAGCAGGCGCTGAAGGGCTCGCTCGACATTCGCCTCGCCTACATCACCACCGGCGACAAGGAGGTCGACGATCTCACCAAGCAGGGCCTGGAGGGTCTGAGCGAGATCCTGCGCAGCCGCACCTCTGTCGAGCCGGCGGATCCCGTCGGTCTCGATCTCGAGAAGGACGAGCCGCGCCTCTACCCACTGATCTACTGGGCGATCACGCCGACCCAGCCGGCACTGTCGCCGCGCGCCCAGGCCGCGCTCGACCGCTACCTGCGCACCGGCGGCATCCTCTTCATCGACACGCGCGACCAGCAGATGAGCTTCGATCGCCCGGCCGGCGGCAACCCCGACCTGAAGCGGTTGCTCAACGGCGTGGAAATCCCGCCGCTGATCGCCATGCCGCCCGAGCACGTGCTGACCAAGTCGTTCTATCTCCTGTCCGACATGCCGGGCCGCTGGACGGGCGGCAAGCTCTGGATCGAGGCGGGCGGCGGGCGCGTCAATGACGGCGTCACCACCGTCATCATCGGCTCCAACGACTATGTCGGCGCCTGGGCGGCCGACCAGCGCGGCCGCGGCATCATGCCGGTGTCGCCGGGCGGCGAGACCCAGCGCGAGATGTCGTACCGCGTCGGCGTGAACCTGGTGATGCATGCGCTGACCGGCAACTACAAGGACGACATGGTCCACATGCAGGACATCATGCAGAGGCTGCGGCGATGAACCCGACCTCC
>JACPOB010000103.1 GCA_016185145.1 Rhodospirillales bacterium
CATCATGATCGAGGCTTCGCCTGCCACGTCGATGACCAACGCATCGGGATGGGCGATCTGCACGCCCATCGCCGCCGGGAAGCCGTAGCCCATGGTGCCGAGCCCGCCCGAGGTCATCCAGCGGTTGGGCTGCTCGAACTTCAGGAACTGCGCCGCCCACATCTGGTGCTGGCCCACTTCGGTGGTGATGTAGTGGTCGCGGTCCTTGATGTGATGATAGAGGCGCTCCAACGCGTATTGCGGCTTGATCGTCTCCTTGTCGGCCTTGTAGGCGAGGCAGTTGCGCGCCCGCCACTTGTCGATCTCGGCCCACCACGCCTTCAGCGCCTTGTGGTCGACCTTGGGCTGTTTGGCCTTCCACACGCGGATCATGTCCTCCAGCACGTGTCCGGCATCGCCCACGATCGGCAGATCGACGCGCACGTTCTTGTTGATCGAGCTGGGATCGATGTCGACGTGGATCTTCTTCGACTTGGGCGAGAACTCGGCGAGCTTGCCGGTGATGCGATCGTCGAAGCGCGCGCCGATGTTGATCATCACGTCGCAATGATACATCGCCAGATTGGCTTCGTAGGTGCCGTGCATGCCCAGCATGCCGAGGAACTGCTTGTCGCTCGCCGGGAAGGTGCCGAGCCCCATCAGCGTGTTGGTGATGGGATAGCCCGTCATGTGCACGAACTGCGTGAGCAGCTTCGAGGCCTTCGGGCCGGCGTTCACGATACCGCCGCCGGCATAGAAGATCGGCCGCTTGGCGCCGGCGATCAGCTCGATCGCCTCCTCGACCTTCTTGAGCTCGGGCTTCACCTGCGGGCGATAGCTCTTGTGCTGCACCGGCTTCTTGGGCGCCACGTAGTCGTGCTTGTTCATCAGCACGTCCTTGGGCAGGTCGATGACGACCGGCCCCGGCCGGCCCGACCGGGCGACATAGAAGGCCTCGTGGACGGTGCGCGCCAGATCGCCGACCGCCTTCACCAGGTAATTGTGCTTGGTGCAGGGCCGCGTGATGCCGGTCGTGTCGGCTTCCTGGAAGGCGTCGTTGCCGATCAGGTGAGTCGGCACCTGGCCGGTCAGGCAGACGATCGGCACCGAGTCCATCAGGGCGTCGGTGAGGCCGGTCACGGCGTTGGTCGCGCCCGGCCCCGACGTCACCAGCACCACGCCGACCTTGCCGGTCGAGCGCGCATAGCCTTCGGCCGCATGCACCGCCGCCTGCTCATGGCGCACCAGGATGTGGCGTAACCGGTTCTGCTTGAAGAGGGAGTCGTAGATCGGAAGGACCGCGCCGCCGGGATAGCCGAAGACGACCTCGACTTCCTCGTCGATCAGGGCTTTCACCAGCAGATCGGCGCCAGTCGTGGCGGACTCCTCGGGCTTCATGACACGGGTCTCCTCTCTGACAAATGTGCCGCAAAACGGGGGTTTTGCGGCGTCCTCCAGCGTCAGCTCGCCGCGGAAGTGTGCGAACAGCTCCGGCGCACCGTGCGCCTTGAGACCCGGCCAGCGCGGGTCGGGCTTTCGATCGAACACGGCCCGCACCTCCTCGAGCACGCCCGCCTTCAGCATGGTGTCGAAGCGCGTCTCGATGCGCGCCCTGAGCGGGCCGCGCTCCGGCGCGAGCAGGACGGTGGCGAACCGCAAGGGCGGCGGCTGCCCCTCACCCTTCTGCCAGGCGCTGAGCGGCCGGCCGGTCGCCAGCAACACTTCCCAGGCGCGGACATGGCGCTGGCGATCGCCGGGCTTCAGCCGTTCGACGATTGCCGGATCCTTGTCCGCCAGCCGCGCGCGGAACGCCTCGGCGCCAATCATGTTCCAGTCGGCGTTGGCCTGGTCGCGCAAGCCTGCCGGAATGTCGGGGATGGCGGCGATCCCCTGCATCAGCGTCCGGAGATAGAGGCCCGAGCCGCCGCACAGCACGGGCATGCGTCCCATCGCGAAGCAGCGTTCGATCTCGGCCGAGGCGAGGTCGCGCCAGCGCGCCGCCGACAGGGTCTCGCTGAGCGGCAGCACGCCATAGAGCGCGTGCGGCACGCGCTGCCGCTCCGGGGCCGTCGGCTGTGCCGTCAGGATCGGAAAGGCGTCGTAGGTCTGCATGGCGTCGGCATTGATCACCGTGCCGCGCTGCCGCTCGGCGACGGCAAGTGCCAGCGCCGACTTGCCGCTGGCCGTCGGGCCGGTGATGACGAGGACGCGCTGTTCCATGGCCGGCGAAATGACCCGCTTGGCCCGCGATTGTAAATGAGCGATTAACCTGCCGTGAAAAACGTCCTCGTCCTGATCTCCAGCGCAGCCCATCCTGCGCTCAACGATGGCGCCATCAGGAACGCCGTTGCCGTGCTGCAGGCGCAGGGCGCCACCGTCGGCACGCCCCAATGGCTGGCGCCGGAGATCGCCTGCGACATTCCCTTCGACGGCGAGGCGCGCCCGGTCGCCATGACCACGATCGATGCGGTGGTCGTGCCGTCGGCGGGCCGGCGCAAGAAGCTGCTCGTGGCCGACATGGAATCGACCATGATCGAGAACGAGATGCTGGACGAGCTGGCCGAATTCCTGGGGCTGCGCGAGAGGATCGCCGCCATCACCGCGCGCGCCATGAACGGCGAAATCGACTTCGCCGGCGCGTTGAAGGAGCGTGTCGCGCTGCTGAAGGGCCTCGACGTCGTCAAGCTCGACGAGGCGGCCAAGCGCATCCGCTACATGCCCGGCGGCGCGACGCTGGTCGCCACCATGAAGAAGCACGGCGGCCATTGCGCCTTGGTGTCGGGCGGCTTCACCCATTTCACCGCCCTGGTGCACAAGGCATTGGCCTTCGATTCCCATGCCGCCAACGGCCTGCAGCATGACGGCCGCACGCTCGCCGGCACGGTCGATCTGCCGATCCTCGGCAAGGAGGCCAAGCTTGCCGCCCTGCAGCGCCTGGCGGCCGAGCATGGGCTCTCGCCGGCCGACGCCGTGACGGTGGGTGACGGCGCCAACGACCTGCCGATGCTGAAGGCGGCGGGCCTTGGCGTCGCCTTCCATGCCAAGCCCGCGGTGGCGGCCGAGGTGGCCGCGCGCATCGACCATGGCGATCTCACCGCACTGCTCTATCTGCAGGGCTACCGCCGCAGCAATTTCGTCGAAAGGACCGATCCATGACCGACGCCGTCCAGATCGTGCTCGCCAAGCGTCCGGCGGGCGACGTGACCGCCGACTGTTTCCGCGAGGAGAAGGTAGACCTGCCGGCGCCGGCCGAGGGCGAGGTGCTGGTGCGCTCGCGCTTCCTGTCGCTCGATCCCTACATGCGGCCGCGCATGACCGAGCTGCGCTCCTACACGCCGCCCTTCGAGCTCGACAAGCCGTTGACCGGCGGCTCGGTCGGCGAGGTGATCGAGACGAAGAATCCGCGCTTCGCCAAGGGCGACACGGTGATCGGCATGCTGAACTGGGCGAGCCATACGCTCCATGACGGCAAGGGCCTGCGCAAGATCGACCCGGCGGTCGCTCCGTTGTCGGCCCATCTCGGTGTGCTGGGCATGCCCTCCTTCACCGCCTGGTACGGCATCCGCCACATCTGCAAGCCCAAGGCCGGCGAGACGGTTTTCGTGTCGGCAGCCACCGGCGCGGTCGGCCAAGTGGCGGGCCAGCTCGCCAAGCTTGCCGGCGCCAAGGTCGTGGGCTGCGCCGGCGGCGAGGACAAGTGCGCCTGGGCCGTGCGCGAAGCAGGCTATGACGCCTGCTTCAACCACAAGACGGAGCACGATGTCGGGGCAGTGCTCGACAAGCTCTGCCCGCAGGGCATCGATGCCGACTTCGAGAATGTCGGCGGCCGGATCTTCCACGCCGTGTTCGAACGGCTGAACAATTTCGGCCGCGTCGCCTTCTGCGGCGCGATCTCGGAGTACCAGGACCAGACGCCGATGGCCGGCCCGCCGAAGATGTTCACCATCGTGCAGCGCCGGCTGACGCTGCAGGGCTTCATCGTGTCCGACCACGTGGCGCTGATGGGCGAGTTCGTGAGCGAGGTCGGCGGACTGGTGAAGGAAGGCAAGATCAAGAGCCGAGAGACCATCGTCGACGGCCTCGCCGGCGCCCCGGCAGCCTTCATGGGCCTGCTGCGCGGCGAGAACTTCGGGAAGTTGGTGGTGAAGGTCTAACCGTCGCCCCGAGCGGAGCGAAGCGTAGCCGAGGGGCCTTGCCTCAATCGGCAAGGCCTACGTGTTGATAGAAGGTCTCTCCGCTCCGCGCTTCGCGCTACGGTCGAGACGACGGACTACTTCGTCAGCCTCAGCGCCGCGAACCGGGGATCGCCCTGGCGTTCGACGAACAGCAGCACCGAGCGCTTCTTGGCCTGCTGCAGCTTGCCCACGAGGTCGGTGACTTCCTGCGGCGTGGTGACCGGCTTCTGGTCAACCTCGAGGATGACGTCGCCCGCCTGGAGCTGCTTCTCGGCCGCCGGGCTGTTGGGCGCCACCTTGGTGATGACGACGCCCTTCACCTGGTCGGACAGGCCGTACTTCTCGCGCAGCTGGTCGGTGACCTTCTGCAGGGTCAGCCCAAGCTGCTCGACGGTCGAGACGACCGGCTGGTCGGGCTCGGCCGGCTTCTTGCCGCCGCCCTGGGCCGCCGCATTCTGCTTGCCCTCTTCCTCCTGCTCGCCGATGCGCAGCTTCAGCGGCACCTCCTTGCCGCCGCGCCAGACCACGACGTCGACCGTGCTGCCAACCCGGGCGTTGGCGACCAGCCGCGGGAAGCGGCGCAGGTCGAGCACGTCCTGGCCGGAGAAGCTCAGGATGATGTCGTTGCGCTTGAGGCCGGCCTTGGCCGCCGGGCCGTCGGCCACGACATTGGCCACCAGCACGCCGCGGGCGCGGTCGAGGCCGAAGGAGTCGGCGATGTCGTCGGTGACGCTCTGGTAGCTCACGCCCACCCAGCCGCGCTTGACGCGGCCGAACTCGCGTAGCTGGTCGGCGACCTGCTTCACCAGGTTGGACGGGATCGAGAAGGCGAGACCGGCATTGACGCCCGAGGGCGAATAGATCGCGGTGTTGACGCCGATCACCTCGCCCTGGGAATTGAACAGCGGACCGCCCGAATTGCCCTTGTTGATGGCGGCGTCGGTCTGCAGGTAGTCGTCCAGCGAATCGTTCAGCGAGCGGCCGCGCGCCGAGATGATGCCGGCGGTCACCGAGTGGCCGAGGCCGAACGGGTTGCCGATCGCGATCACCCAGTCGCCGACGCGCTCCTTGTCGGAATCACCCCACTTGATGGCGGGCATCGGGCGCTTGTTCGGCGGCTCGACCTTGAGCAGGGCCACGTCGATGCGGCTGTCAGAGCCGATCAGCTTGGCCTTGAGCTGGGTATCGTCACGGAAGATGACCGTGATGTCCTCGGCGCCCTGGATGACGTGGTTGTTGGTGACGATGTAACCCTCGGGGTCGATCACGAAACCGGAGCCCAGCGACGTGCCGCGGCGCTTCTGCTCCTCACCACCGCGCTTGTCGAAGAATTCCTTGAACAACTCCTCGAACGGCGAGCCCGGCGGAAGCTGCGGCATGTCACGCAGCCGGGGACCCTGCTGGGGCACGTTCTGGGTGGTGGTGATGTTGACCACCGTCGGCATCAGTTTGTCGACCAGTTCAGCGAAGCTCTCCGGCGCATTGCGCGACGGCTGCGCCACGACGGGCTGTGCCAACATCAGACCAAACGACACGGCCGTCGCGACGGCGACGGACCTCAAAACACCAGGAAAATCAGTGAGAATCACGTCCGACCTCCAACGGCGCTCAGGCCTCAACGGATCGGAACGGCCGGCGCCGCGCGTTCGAGTTCCTGTCTACATGGCGGCCGATTGTGGCGCAAATAAAGAGGCGTTGATGTTGCTGATTGTTTCAGCTTTTGAACGGCTTTTGCAAAAATCGGCCGATGGCGTTGCAGGACTGCCACAACGCCACCGGTACGGTTCCCGACGCTCGTTTTCGAGAGCTACTTCTTGGCCGCCGGTGGTCCCGACGGATCGTTGAAATAACGGAAGAAATCGCTGTCCGGGCTCAGCAGCATGGTGGAGCCGCCGGAGCCGAAGGCCTGCTTGTAAGCTTCCATGCGCCGGTAGAACGCATAGAAGTCCTTGTCCTTGTTGAAGGCCTGGGCATAGATTCGCGTGGCTTCGGCATCGGCCTCGCCCTTCAGGATCTGGGCCTTGAGCCCGGCATCGGCCTTGATGACGGCGACCTCGCGATCGGCCGTGGCCGTGATGCGGGCCTTCTCCTCGTCGCCCTCGGCGCGCAGCTGGCCGGCCTCGCGTTCGCGGTCGGTCTTCATTCGGTTATAGACCGACTGGGAGTTGGCCTGCGGCAAATCTGCACGCTTTATGCGTACGTCGACCGTATCGACGCCGAGATCCCTGGTCTTTGCATTCACCCGCTTGGTGATGTCGTCCATCAAGGTCTCGCGACGGTCGGTCAGCACCGCATGAAGCGGCACCGAGCTCAGGACACCGCGGATCTCGGAGTTGATCAGCGAATCGAGCAGCCCGCGCAGCGCTGACTCGCCGCCCGGGACGGTCTGGGCAAAGGTCTTGGCGTTGGTGATCTTGTAACGGGCATAGGCATCGACTACGAGGCGCTTCTGGTCGCCGGCGATGATCTCGAACTCCTCGGCTTCGTAGTCGAGCAGACGGCGGTCGATGCGCTGGATGTCCTGGATCAGCGGGATCTTGGCATAGAGGCCGGGTTCGACCTTGGGGTCGCCGACGATGGCGCCGAACTGGCGGACCAGCACCTGCTTGGTCGGGTCGACGGTGTAGAAGGTCTGGGTCACCAGGAAGATGGCGACCGCGATCGCGATCAGCGCGATAATCGCACGGTTGCTCATCGTGTCGCTCCCTGGGGCTGCGCGCTGGTTCGTGGTGCCGCCTGCGATTGGCCGCCGGGTTGCGTCGGCCTCAGCTCAGGCAGCGGCAGGTAAGGCAGCACGCCGCCGGTGCCGGAGGTGTTCTTGTCGACCAGCACCTTGTTCACGTTGCGCAGCACCTCCTCCATGGTGTCGAGGTAGAGCCGCTCGGTCGTGATGTCCCTGGCCTTGTCGTACTGCTCGTAGACCTGGGTGAAGCGCTGGGCGTCACCGCTCGCCCGGGCGACGGTCTCGGCCTTGTAGGCTTCGCCGCGCTGGATGATCGATTCGGCCTCGCCCTTGGCGCGCGGCAGCACCTGGTTGCGGTAGGTGTTGGCCTCGTTGAT
>JACPOB010000182.1 GCA_016185145.1 Rhodospirillales bacterium
GCGCCCGCCACCCACAGGGTGGCCGACTTCAAATCGGAATCGGTGGCCGGCTTGGATCGGAACCGGTGGCCGGCTTCAAATCGGAATCAGTGGCCGACTTCAAATCGGAATGGGTGGCCGACTTGCCCCGGAATCCGCAGTCATAGCCGATGGACGCCGGCCCGAGCGGCACGGGACGGATCGCGTTGCTGACGCGCGGTGGGGGCATTCTCGGTCGGTCGCGTGATCGTCCATCCGCGACCGCCACCGGACGGTGTCGCCCTCGCCACGGGCGCGCTGCTGCGTCTACTGCGGCGGCGGCGCTGGGCGCTGCGGGTGGTCCACATCGTGATCGGCGTCGTGCTGGCGGCGGCGCTGCCGCTGCTGGCCGTGGCGCCTCGGGCTGGGGGCGCGGCGCTGCTGCTGTTGCCGGGCGTGTGGACGCTCTATCTGCTCGTCGATACGGCGCTGCTGTTGGCGTGGCGCCGACGCGTCCTGCGCGCCTGGCGAGGCGGTGAGATCAATCTCGGCGTGCTGGCCGAGGCGGTGGCGACGCTGCCCAATCTGCCACGGGCCTCCGTCGAGGCGGTGCTGGGCGCGTTGCCGGTGCTCTCCGCGCTGGATGACCGGGATCTCCTGCCGGCGCAGCGCGTGGCGTTGGCCGCGGCGAGCCGGTGGCGCTGGGGAGTGGCGACGGCCGTGGCGCTGCTGCCGACGATGGTGCTTGGGCTGCTGTGCAGTGCGGCGGCGGTCGCGCTGCTGTCGCCGGATGCGGTCGGATCGAGATTCTGGCTCGTGCTGGCCGCGCTGGTCGCGGCCGGCGGGCTGGTGCGTTTCGCGCTTTCGGCGTTGCGGCGCCGGGCAATTGTGAAGGATCGGGAGCGGCGATAGAGCTCGGAGGCGGCGATCCCTGAATGATGGTCGGCGGCGCAGGCATGACGAAGTTCAGCAGATCATGTGTGCGAAATCTCACGTCCATCTGCAGGAGGCGGCATTATTGCTTGCATTGAAATCGTCCTGAGCGAGCCCGAGCTCAACTACGAACGAGGGTGATCCATGACGCTCTTCAAGCGTAGCAACGACATAGAAGTCAGCATCAGTCCGGAGTTCGACAGGGAGTATGGGCCCGGAGAAAAGCCCATCCGATCCGGTATCTACCGATGCCGCGGGTGCGGATGTGAAGCGGTTGCCGACGCCTCCAGACCACTTCCGTTGGACAAGCACCCCAGGCACTCGCCGGCGCAAGGGCCAATTCGATGGCGACTGGCTGTCGCTGCGCAGCAGGAGCCGCACTAGCGGACAATGCAAGCGGCGGCCACAGCGCGCCGCTCGACTCCTGGGCTTAGGCGTCGCCCGTCCAGTCGTGCTCGGGAACGAACCTGAAGGGATAGTCGGCGCCCTTGTCGTCGCCCGGCGCCTGGCGGTCGGGCAGCTTGACCTTCTCCCTGGCCGTCCTTTCGTAGGGAATATGGTCCAGCAGGTGCCGGATCAGGTTCAGCCGCGCGCGCCTCTTGTCGTCCGACCGGACGACGAACCACGGCGCCCACGTCGAATCTGTCGCCTTGAACATCTCGTCACGGGCCCGCGAATAGTCGTCCCAGCGCCCGTAGGATTCGATATCCATGGGCGAGAGCTTCCAGGTCTTGCGTCCGTCGGCGATGCGGTCCCTGAGCCTGCGGCTCTGTTCCTCGGGACCGACCTCGAGCCAGTACTTCAGCAGAATGATGTCGGACTCGACGACGAGGTGCTCGAGCTCGGGGGTGATTTCCAGGAAGCGCCTGGCCTGGTCTTCCGTGCAGAAACCCATGACGCGCTCGACGCCCGCGCGATTGTACCAGCTGCGGTCGAAGATGGTGATTTCGCCCGCCGCGGGGAAATGCGGCATGTAGCGCTGGAAGTACATCTGCGTCTTCTCGCGCTCGGTCGGCGCCGGCAGCGCGACGACGTGGAACACGCGCGGGCTGACGCGCTGGGTAAGCGCCTTGATCGCGCCGCCCTTGCCGGCGCCGTCTCGGCCTTCGAACACCACGCAGATCTTCTGTCCCGACGCGACGACCCACTTCTGCAGCAGCACGAGCTCCTCATGCAGCTTCGCCAGCTCGCGTTCGTAGACCTTGCGCGAAAGCTTCTCGGCATCCTTCGGCTTTTTCATGGAGCGTCTCCGGGAAACGTCATGTGCCGGCCTCGACCTCGGTCACCGCCCGTCGCAGGGGCGGCGACGAGCGGATGACGAACTTCTCCGCTTCCACGACCAGGAAGAACGCCAGGCCGGCGACGAGAAGCCAGGGCCAGATGTGGAGCGGTATGGCCTCGTTGCCGAACATCGCCTGCAAGGGTGGCGCGTAGGTGAAGATCAGCTGCAGGACGACGACGGCGCCGATGCCGATCGGCAGGTACCGGTTGCCGAGGTGGGCCGTGACCGAGAGCGAGCTGTCCAGCAGGTAGCGGCTGTTCAGCAGGTAGAAGACCTGTCCGATCGTGATCATGTTTACGGCGGCCGTGCGGGCAAGCTCGTCCGACGCGCCCTGCGCCTTCATCCAGAAGAACGCCCACAGCGTGACCGCGAGCAGCGCCAGCCCGACGAACAGAACCCGCCACACGCCGAAGCCGGTCAGGATCGGCCGATCGACCGCGCGCGGCGGCCGGTTCATGACGTCGAGCTCGTGCGGCTCGAAGGAGATCACGAGGCCGAGGGCGACCGAGGTGACCATGTTGACCCACAAAACCTGCGGGGCCGTGATCGGCATGGTGAAGCCCAGCAGGATCGCCACCATGATGACCAGCGCCTGGGCGACGTTGGTCGGCAGCATGAACAGGATCGCCTTCTCGATGTTGTTGTAGACGGTGCGTCCTTCCTTCACCGCGGCCGTGATCGAGGCGAAGTTGTCGTCGGCCAGGATCATCTCGGCGGCTTCCTTGGTGACCTCGGTGCCCTTGATGCCCATGGCGACGCCGATGTCGGCCTTCTTGAGCGCTGGCGCGTCGTTCACGCCGTCGCCGGTCATCGCCACGATCTGCCGGTTGGCCTGGATCGCCTTCACCAGGCGAAGCTTGTGCTCGGGGCTTGCCCGCGCGAACACATCGACGTCGCGCACCGTCTGCTGCAGCGCCGCCTCGTTCATTTCCTCGATCTCGGTGCCGGTGACCGCCGTCTTGCCGTCGCCGATCCCCAGCATCCTGGCGATCGCGGCGGCGGTGATCCGGTGATCGCCGGTGATCATGGTGACGCGGATGCCGCCGTCGTGGCATTCGCGAACGGCCTCTATGGCCTCCTTGCGCGGCGGATCGAGCAGTCCGATCAATCCGAGCAGGACGAGGTCCTTCGGCAGATCGGCGGCGGAGAGACCCCCCGGCTTGCCGATCGCTCCGTCCTGCCAGGCCAGCGCGAGCACGCGCTCGCCTCTGCCGGCAAGCTGATCCGAAGCCTGCAGGAAGTGCGGACGATCGATCGGAGCGGGCTGGCCGGACGCCGTCTGCTGGCGGTCGCAGTGCTCCAGGATGACCTCGGGCGCTCCCTTGACCAGCAGGAACGCGTGTCCCCGCGCCGGCTTGTGGAGCGTCGCCATGAACTTGTGCTCCGATTCGAAGGGGATGGCATCGATCCGCGGCGCTTCGGCGAGCTCGGCCTTGCGGTCGAGGCCGAGCTTGGTTGCGAACGGGTAGAGTGCGCCCTCGGTCGGATCACCCTCGACCTTCCAGGCGCCCTGCTCCTGGAACAGCTCGGCGTCGTTGCACAGCAGCGAGACGCGCCCCATGAGCGCCAGCACCGGCTCCCCTTCATCGAGCTTGGCGTCGATGCGCTTGCCGTCGTTCGTGACCTCGCCCTCCGGCGCGTAACCGTTGCCGCTGACCTGATAGGCGGCTTCGGCCGTGACGGCGGACACGACCATCATTTCCATGAGCGTCAACGTGCCGGTCTTGTCGGAGCAGATGCGCGATACCGAGCCCAGCGTCTCGACCGCCGGCAACTGGCGGATGATGGCGTTGCGCCGCGCCATCCGCTGCACGCCGATCGCGAGCGTGATCGTGATGATCGCCGGCAGCCCTTCCGGAATCACCGACACCGCGATGCCGACCACGGCCTGGAAGAGCTCGACGAAGTCCATGCCCTTCACCCACTTGCCGTAGGCGAAGACCAGGACGCCGACGATGCCGACGACGGCGGTGATGACATAGCCGAACTGCTTGATCTGGCGCAGCAGTGGCGTTTCGAGCGCGCTGACGCCGGCCAGCAGGGCATTGATGCGGCCGAGCTCCGTCGCGCTGCCTGTCGCGACGACCACGCCCGTCGCGCGACCGGACACGACCATCGTGCCGGAGAAAGCCATGCACTCCCGATCGCCGACCGTCGCGTTGGCCTCGGCCGGCTCGGTGCCCTTGTCGGCCGGGACCGATTCGCCGGTCAGCGCCGCCTCCTCGGTGCGAAGGTTCTTGACGTCCGTGAGCCGCAGGTCGGCCGGGATCTTGTCGCCGGATTCCAGCAGGACGACGTCGCCCGGCACGAGCTGCTCGGCGGGGATCAGGCGCGTCTCGCCGCCGCGTAGGGTGCGCGCTTCGGCCGACAGCATGTTGCGGATCGACTCCAGCGCCTTCTCGGCCTTGCCCTCCTGGATGAAGCCCAGCACCGCGTTCAGGATGACGACGCCGAAGATGATCGAGGCATCGATCCACAGGTTCAGCATCAGCTTGACGAAACCGGCGCCGAGCAGGACGTAGACGAGGACGTTGTTGAACTGGGCAAGGAAGCGCATGACCGGCCCGCGCCGCTTGCCTTCCGGCAGCCTGTTCGGTCCGTACCTGGTCAGCCGGGCCGAGGCCTCGCCTGCATCCAGTCCCTTGTCGCCGTCGGTGGCGAGCCGTTCCGCGACCTCTCGGGTCGACATCGCGTGCCAGGCCACGTCGTCGCCGGTTCTGTTCGCATTCGCTGTCGCGTCCATCGCGTCCTCGCCGGCTGTCCGGGCGTACGCCCACCAGTCGCATTCTATGGACGGCGGCGCATGGCTGGCATCAGCAGGAAGTCCCAGGACTGGGCTTGGCGTCCCAAGGAGGAGGCTCGGCTCATCTGGCCATCAGATCACGATCGTCGCGCGCCCAGCGTAGAGAACGTCAGAGCTTTTCAACCCCGGCGCGGGCGCAATCCTCGTCTTCCTGCGCGGTCCCGCCGCCGACGCCGCAGGCACCGACCAGGACACCTTGGCGGAAGATCGGCACGGCGCCTTGGCCATAGAACATGTGGTTGCCTTCGGCCGCGGCGATGCCGCGCAAGGTCGGATGGTCGGCGCGTGGCGTCAGATCGCCGCTCGGTCGTCCGAAGGCGGCCGAGGCCATGGCCTTGCCCTGGCTGCCGAAGGCGCCAGCCCACATGGCGCCGTCCATGCGCTGGAAGGCGAGGAGCCGTCCGCCGGCATCGCACACGGCGATATTCATCTTGGCGCCGATCTGGTTTGCCTTCTCGATGGCGCCGGCGATCACGCGATTGGCATCCGCGAGGGTGAGAGTCACGAGGTCGATCCTTTCTGGTCAGGAACTCACCAGGATGCTGACGCTCGTCGAGTCGCCGGATGACCTGGTCGCGAGAATACTACTACGAGTCGGGGGTGAGGATCGCCAGTTCCAGGCGTCTCTTTTCCCTCTCTTCGTCGAACCGCGGTCCGACGATCCTGTAGGGACGGCGAAACTCGAGCCTGACCGGCCAGCATTTCGGACTGAGCAGCAGACGCCGCAGGCTTTCGCCGAAGCCCGGCAGATCCCGCGTCATGTGGTCCGTCATCGCGACGTGCAGCGGCATGATCCAGGCGCCCTTCTTCCAGGCGGCCTTGAGGACCTGGCCGTTCCTGATCTTGCCCATCCTGTTCGGTCCGACCGACACATGTTCGGCTTGCTTGCTCGTTCGACCGCCTTCGAGATGCGCGACGAAGCACTGCTCCCTCTCGAAATGCTCCATCACCCGTTTCATCGCCGACCAGTTGAGTCTCCGCGACTCCAAAGTGTCGTCGCGACCGACTCGAATGCAGCGCAGTCGCTCATGATCTTCCGGCGTGAAACCCTTGAAGAGGTTCTTGTCCGGAAGGCTCCACGGAAACATCCTGAGCCTGAACATCGCCCAGGGCCAGAACACGAGAGGAATGAGGAACGTTTCGATGAGCGATGGATGGTTCGCGACGATCAGCACGCGGCCGCGCCGCATGTAGTCCACTGCGCGCCAGTAGCCGCTGATCCTGATGATGCGGAACAGTCCGAGGAGCCAGAAGGGGATTCCGAGAAGAGTTCCGAGCAGTACCGCCATCGCGAGCCCGCTCAAGAGCGATGCGAGCCGGCCTTTGTGCCCCCGTTGCATGGTTTACCGTAATGCATGCGGCACGCGCGACCAAGCGGCCGACGGCCGGCCGAGAGGCGCCGACCCGTCCGTCGATGCGCATGGACGTTGATCAGGCCCGAAGCGGAGTTACTCGCGCTCGAGGATCGACAGGCCGCGGTTGCGATCGATCAGGTAGATCAGGCCGCGATGGTCGACGTAGACGTCGTTGCTGCAGACGCGCTCGGCCCCTGCCGGCACGTCCGGCATCCACCAGGCGGCCTGCTTCATCGACAGGGGATTGGCGATGTCGATCACCCGGAGCCCGTTGGCGAACCAGGCGGCGGGAACCTCGTTGCCGATGATGGTTTCGACGGGCTGATGGCACGCCGTCATCAATGGCGTCTCGATCCCGACCAATTCCGGCAGCTGAAAGCAGCCGACCGGTATCGGCCGGGTCTCGTCGGTGATGTTCACCATCCAGAGCGCCGCCGGCAGCTCCGGCGAGAGCTTGGGATCCAGGGGCTGCACGTGCTCGTCCGCGACCAGCATCCAGCGATGGCCGGCGATCGGCACGTCGATCGGAACCAGGCTGTGCGTGGGCCAGCCGAACGGGGGACTCCAGTCGAGGTGAGAGACCAGCTTCGGCTTGGCCATGTCGCTGATGTCGAGGATGACGCCGCCGCCATACCAGTAGCTGACATACAGACGATCGCCGCGCCGGATCGGATGGTGGCAGCGGTGGTTCTTCGCCTTCCAGCCGGGCGTTTCGCCGCCGGCGGTCCATTGCCCTTGCATCCACCAGCGACCGACCTCCTCGGGCCTGGTCGGATCCTTCAGGTCGAGGATCATGACGATGGTGCCGACGTAGCCCTCCTGCTCGGTGGAAATGTAGGCGTATCGACCGTCGAAGGTGAAACGGTGCACACCCATTCCGTCGCACTGCCAGTGGCAGATGTCGCGCGGATTTTCCGGCCGGCTGACGTCGAAGATGCGCAGCCCGACGAAATCACCGGCCGGCTTCTCGCCGCGCGTCCGCTCGCGGTTCACCACCATGACGTCGTTCGCCACGCGCACCTTGTGCGAATGCAGCCCCGGCGGAATGTCGATCGAAGCGACGATCCTCGGGTGCGCTGGATCACTCACGTCGATGACGGAGGTCCCGTGCGGCGGCTGCATGTGGCCGACATAGGCGTGGTTGCCGTCCAGAACGACCTGGCCGCCGCCGGCGATATCGACCCAGGCGACTTCGCGAATGCCGGAACCCTGACCCATGGTGTCTTCCCCTTCAGTCTCAGCCCGCGGGCAGCCGTTCGAGCAGCCGCCCCTTGCCGGGGAGAGGCGTGTCGACCTTCATGGTCTGCAGCACCGCCCACAGCGTCGCCTGATTGGTGGTGATCACAGGCTTGCCGAACTGGCGCTCCCAGGCCGCGATCCAGTCCATGGTCGGAAAGTTGCCGCCCGGCACCACCAGTGCGTCGATATGCGGGCCATCGATCCGGCGGAACGCCGCTTCGGCCATGCCGGCGTCCATCTTGCCGATGGCGTAGGCATTGGCCGCCCCGAGGCTTTCCGAGGCGACCACGGCGATGCCGTACTTCGTCTCGTAGTAGCGCCGGGCCCGTCCGATCACCTCTTCCGAATAGGGCGTCGCCATGGCGACCCGCGAAGCCTCGAGGGCCCTGAGCGCCCGGCCGATCGCCTCGGCGGACGTCAGGGACGGCACGCCCGACGCCTCGGTCATGCGCTTCACAGTCACCGCGTCGTAGTCGTCGGTGAACAGGCTCGCCGAGGTTTGCGCCAGCGCGATCACCTCGACCCGCGCCTCGCCGAGCAGCTTCGCCTGATAGGTCACGTCGGCATCCAGGCTCGGCGAAAACGGCGTGTTGCCGCCTTTGCCGAGCCGGCCGGTATGCACCTGCAGCTCCGGGGGCAAGCGGCAGTACTCGATCTCGCACGTCGTGTTGGTCGAGGGGATCAGGATCCCGAAATGCCGCGGCATGACGCGCTTCCCCGGACTAGTTCATGAGGCCGTAGAACTTGCCGGCGTTCTCGCAGGTGATCTTGTGAGTGATGTCGGCCGGCAGGTGGCCGAACTGCTTGGCGATGTATTCCGAGGAATCCGGCCAGATGCCGTCGGGATGCGGGTAGTCCGAGCCCCACATCAGGGTTTCGACGCCCATATCCTCGATCAGCTTGGTGCCGATGCGGTCATACTGGAACGTGGCGCGGCACTGGCGGCGCCAGTATTCGCTCGGCAGGAGCTTCATCTTGATGTCGCGGTACTGGTCCAGATACTCGTTGTCCATGCGGTCGATCAGGTAGGGAAGCCAGCCGATCCCGCTCTCGCCGAACACCACCCGGAACCGAGGAAAGCGCTCGAACACCGCCGCACCCATCAGCGCCGTCAGGATATGGCCGAGCGTCATCTGGAACATGCAGATGCTGCTGTAGCGCATCGCCAGGCCGGCATCGCCGGTGGTCTGGGCGCGGAGCTTCGGATCGACCGACGGGAAGGTGTGGAAATGGAGCGGCAACTGCGTCTCGTCGATCGCCGCCCACAGCGGATCCCACATCGGATGCCACATCGGCGTCATGTTCCACGAGCAGCTGAGCTCGACGCCCCTGACGCCGAGCTTGGCGACGCGATGCACTTCAGTCACCGCGGCGGGAATGTCGCCGAACGGCAGGCAGGCCAGGCCGATCATCCGCTGCGGATGGCGCCTGCAGAAGTCGACGATGAAGTTGTTGTAGATGCGCAGCATTTCCGCCGAGGCGCCGGCGTCCTCCAGCTTCGCCGCGGCGGCGAGCACGCCGTAGATCACTTCGGCGTCGACGCCGTCGCTGTCGAGTTCCTTGGCGCGCAGGTCCGGGTCGCCCGGGCGGCGGACGCCGTTGAGGCCGGCCTCGTACAAACCGGTCTCCGCCATGCGGTCGGCGCGGTGCTGTTTGCCGGGCTCGTACTTCCGGCCTGCCGAGCCGACGCCGGCGACCAGACCGAAGGAGGCGCCGTTGCGCGCGACCCACTCCTTGCCGTTCGGTCCTTCGCTGACGAAGGGCATCCGCTCCTTGAGGTCGCGCGACGACTCCGAGGTGAAGAGATCCGGCGGCAACCAGATCATGTCGAGATGGCAATCGGCCGAGATTCGTTTGTATTGCATCTGCTTCAACTCCTTGCGGCGGATCAGATACCGGGCACCTGAGAGCTCTTGCCAATGGATTGAAGGCCGCCATCCTGCACGTGCGGAGTGCACGTGTCGAGCAACTACCGATGGAGGAAACCAATGCGGCGAGTGATCGATCTGGAATGCGTGCTGCCACCGGATGAGAACGGCGTCGCGCGCCAATATTTCGGCGCCGCCGGTCATCGCATCGGCGAGGGCGATCCCGAGCTGCTTCCGCCGCTGCCAGGCTACGGCTTCGAGAACTACCGCAACATCTTCACGCGGCGGGAGGGCGGCGCGCGCCAGCCGGACGCTGCCAAACCTGCTGGCAAGTCGCTGGCGCAGATCGTTGCCGAGATGGATCGCGACGGCGTGCAGACCTCGGTGATCCACCGCATGCCGAACGACCTGCTGGCGAAGATCGTGCAGGCCTATCCGACGCGCTTCTTCGGCCTCGCCACGCTCAGCCCGTTCGACGGCATGCGCGGCGTGCGCGAACTGGAGAGGCTGGTGCGTGAGGAGAAGGTACAGGGCATGCGCGTCGGCGCGCTGTACAACGGCCTCGCCGCCGGCGACCGGCGCTACTACCCGCTCTATGCCAAATGCGTCGAGCTGGACATTCCGGTGCGCATCTACACCTCGATGAACTACGCCAACGACCGGCCTTACGATCTCGGCCACCCGCGCCATCTCGACCAGGTGGCGGTCGACTTCCCGGAACTCAGGATCATCGCCGGGCTGGGCGGCTGGCCGTGGATCAGCGACATGGTCGGTCTGCTGCGCCGCCACCCGAACCTCGCTTGCGACACCGCCTCGCACCATCCGCGCTACTTCGGCACCGCGGGCTCGGGCTGGGAGATGCTGCTGCAGTTCGGTAACACGCTGCTGCAGGACAAGGTGATGGTCGGCTTCTCCGCCGAGCAGTTCGGACTGTCGATCGCAGAGATGGTGAAGCTGTACGAGGCGCTGCCACTCAAGGAAGCCGTGATCGAGAAGTGGCTGTACGGCAACGCCAGGCGCTTCCTTCGCCTCCCCTGATGTCCTGGGGCTATCGCATATGGCACTTTTCGTCGTCTCGACCGAAGCGCGAAGCGCGGAGCGGAGAGACCTTCTCTCCACGACAAGCGGCTTGTCGTGGAGAGAAGGTCTCTCCGCTCGGGCCTGAGTTTACCCCGAGCGAAGTCGAGGGGGCCCTCGGTCGAGACGACGGGATATGCGATAGCCCTGCCTGATGTCCGGGGCGGCCGTAGCGGTCGGCGGGGAAAGGGGCTATCCTAGTGTGGCGCGTTCATGCACCGAAGTCGGGCGACAGCATCATCCTCAGCCGAGGAGAACCCGCATGCTCTCACAGGAAGACAACGAACTGATCATCCGCACCGGCCCCGGCACGCCGATGGGCGAGGCGATGCGGCGCTACTGGGTCCCGGCCTGCCTGTCGAGCGAGATCGGCGAACCGGACGGCGCGCCGGTACGCGTCAAGCTGATGGGTGAGGAACTCGTCGCTTTCCGCGACACCGAAGGGCGCATCGGGTTGGTCGAGGAGTTTTGTCCGCATCGTCGCGTGTCGCTCTATTTCGGGCGCAACGAGGAGTGCGGTTTGCGCTGCGTCTATCACGGCTGGAAGTTCGACGTGACCGGCGCCTGTGTCGATCAGCTGAACGAGCCGGAGGAACACCAGTTCAAGCACAAGGTGAAGCTTTTAGCCTATCCGACCTGCGAGCTCGGCGGGATCGTCTGGGCCTATCTCGGGACGGCCGAGAAGTTGCCGCCCTTGCCGAAATTCGCCTGGACCCAGGTGCCGGAAGCCCGTCGCCACGTCACCAAGGTCATCGAGGAATGCAACTACCTGCAGGCGCTCGAAGGCGGCATCGACACCTCGCACGCGCCGATCCTGCACCGTTTGCTGACCGACAACGCGACCCGCGGCGGCCTCAGGCCGTCGAACCCGTTCGTGCGCGGCAAGGCGCCGAACCTGCGTGTCGACATTACCGACTACGGCTACCTCTATGCCGGGGTGCGGCCGCTCGGCGACGGGGACGTCCACGTGCGGACCTATCACTTCATCATGCCGTTCCACCAGATCCGCCCATCGCGTTCGGAAAGCGGATTGCGGACCGATGCCGGCCATATCTGGGTGCCGATCGATGACCACAACTGCATGGTTTACAACTGGATCTACAGCATCGCCGATCAGCCGCTGACCGCGGAAGACCGCCTCGAACGCGGCCTCGGCAACGGGCCGTTGCATGTCGACCAGACGACCTTCCGTTCGTTCCAGAACCGGACGAACGACTACGGCCTCGACCGCCAAGTGCAGAAGACCGAGAGCTACACCGGCATCGACGGTATCAACCAGCAGGACCGGGCGCTGCAGGAAAGCATGGGCCGGATCGTCGATCGCAGCCGCGAGCATCTCGGCCCCGCCGACAAGGCGATCATCCAGGCCCGCAAGCTGTTGCGTGACGCGGTGAAGGCCGTCGAAGCCGGCAGGCCGCCGGCCGGCACCGGCACCAGCTACTATACGGTCAAGGCCGGCGAAGACGTCTTCGCGCGCGATGCCGACTGGCACCAGGCGCTGGCGCCGGACATCACCAAGGACAAGGTCCTGCAGACCGTGTGGGGCAGAGCAGGCCGCCTTAGAGTGTCGTCCTTTCAAATCGAATCACCTCATCCTGAGGAGGCGCGAAGCGCCGTCTCGAAGGATGGGCAACAGAGGTGGTGCTCGTTCCCACCCTTCGAGACGCGATCCTGCGGACCGCTCCTCAGGGTGAGGTCATCAGGTTCAGCCTGAGGGGGCTTCGCTCTAGCCCTACTCCCCCTCAGGTCAGCGTCTCGAGCATCCGCACCAGGAGCTGCGCCCGCGGCGCCAGAGAGGCGTAGCTGATCTGCTCGTCGAGCGCGTGGGCGCCGCGGCCATCGGCGCCCAGCCCGTCGAGCGTCGGGATGCCGAGCGCGGCGGGAAAGTTGCCGTCGCTGACGCCGCCGGTGAGCGGCGTGTCCTCGAGCACGAAGCCGATCTCGGCGGCGCACGCCTTGGCGTGCTCGAACAGGGCCGCGATGCCGGCATTCTTCTCGTAGGGCGGCCGGTTGATGCCGCCCGTCACCTCGACGCGGCAGTCCGGATCGAAGGGCTTGCGCCGCAGGACGCGGTTCACCACGGCATCGACGTCGATGCCGGGCGGCACGCGCAGGTCGATGGTGGCGGTGGCCAGCGCCGGCACCACGTTGGGTGCGCTGCCGCCGCTTGCCATGCCGACCACGACCGAGATGCCCTTGTCGTAGTCGGTGATCGCTTCGAGATCGAGGATCTGGCGGGCGAGCTCGCGCAATGCGCTGCGGCCGTCCTGCGGTCGGGAGCCCGCATGCGAGGCGCGGCCGGTGATGGTCATGTCGAAGCGGCCCCATCCCTTGCGCGCCGTCACGCACTTGCCGCCGTCGCGCGCCGGCTCCATGACCAGCACGTACTTCGACTTCAGCGCGGCGGCCTCGATGGCGGCGCGGCTGGTCGGGCTGCCGACCTCTTCCTCAGGCACGTAGAGCACCCGCACCGGCAGCTTCGTGCGCCGGCCTTCGCGCACGAAATGCTGCAGGGCATAGAAGCCCATGTAGGAGCCGGCCTTCATGTCGTAGATGCCCGGCCCGAACACCGCGTCGCCCTCGCGCCGGAACACGTGGGTGGTCGCGAGCGCGCCGATCGGATGGACCGTGTCGAGATGGCCCATGATCAGGATGCCGGGCTCGTCCTCGTCGCCCCACGGCGCGCGTGCTTCGAGGATGTCGCCGAAGCCGTCGCGTCCGGGCGTGCGCCTGGTCGGCGCACCGATCCGCGCCAGGTCGCTCTCGACCACGTCGACCAGGCGGTTGACCGCGGCGCCGTCGTGGCTCGGCGTCTCGACTTCGACCCAGCGCCGGATGCCGGCCAGGATCTCCTCGCTGTCGAAGGTGGGAATGTTGGAACGGGCGGTGGAGTCGTTCATGGCAGGCCAGGGTCCGGTTGTTGAGGAGGCTCGCGCCGGTGCAGGCAGCTTACCAGATGATCGACCGTGGCCAGGGGCACAATCCGTCCAGCTGGAATCGGATGGGCGGATTGGATGGAACCGCGCCCGGTTCCATCCAATCGCATTCCGCTCTAGGCTTCATCAGATGCCAGCTTCTGGAGGGTTTCGATGTCCGGCGTGAGCAGCGAGGAGATCCCCATCATCGACGTGTCGGGCGCCATCGCCGGCGATGCCGATGCGCTCGCCCGCTGCGCGGAGGAGCTGCGCCATGCCTACGAGGATGTCGGCTTCTGGTTCATGACCGGGCACGGCGTGCCGCAGTCGCTGGTCGACCGGGTCTTCGCCGAGGCCGCGCGCTTCCATGCGCAGCCGTTGGACGACAAGCTCAGGCTCAAGATCAACGAGCACAACATCGGCTATCTGGCGATGAAGGCTGCGACCACGCGCCATTCGGACGTCAGCACCGACAACAAGCCGAACCTCAACGAAGCGTTCTTCGTCAAGCGCGACCTGCCGCTCGACCATCCCGACGTGATCGCCAACAAGCGCTTCCGCGGCGCGAACCAGTGGCCGGCCGGACTGCCGGGCTTCCGCGAGACGGTCGTCGCCTATTGCGATGCGCTGGAGCGCGCCGCGCTCTCCATCCTGCCGGTCTATGCCGCCGCCCTCGACCTGCCGCCGCAGCATTTCTCGCCGGCTTTCCGCGAGCCGCAGTACACGCTGCGCATGTCGCACTACCCCCACACGCCGGTGCTGACGGACGGCGAATACGGCCTGGCGCCGCACGCCGACACCTCGTTCATGACCTTGCTGGCGCAGAACAAGGTGCCGGGGCTGTCGCTGCGCACCGCGTCGGGACGCTGGATCGACGCGCCGGCGATCGAAGGGGCGTTCCTGGTCAACAGCGGGCAGATGCTGAACCGGTGGAGCAACGGCCGCTTTCGCGCCACGCCGCACCGCGTCATCAACCGTTCCGGCGGCGAGCGCTACGCTATCCCGTTCTTCTTCGACTGCACGATCGACCACGAGATGGTGTGCCTGCCCTCGTGCACCGACGCCGACCATCCGATCAGGTACGAGCCCACGACCTACACGGCGTTCATGAGCTGGTACCAGAACCAGAATTACGATCATGTCCGCAACGCCGAAGGCGTGCGGTTGCAAGCGAACTAGTAGCAGATGACCTCACCCTGAGGAGGCCCGTAGGGCCGTCTCGAAGGGTGGGCTACATCGCCTTCGTTGCCACCCTTCGAGACGGCCCTACGGGCCTCCTCAGGGTGGGGTCGGGCTGTATCAGCGTCCAATGAAGGCCGGCGTGGGTTCATGGATGAAGTCGAGATCGTCGATTACGATCCCCGATGGCCCCTCTTGTTCGAGGAAGAGGCCAAACGGTTACGGGCGGTTCTCGATCCGTCGCTGGTCGTCGGGCTCGAGCATTTCGGAAGCACTGCGATTCCCGGCCTGTCCGCCAAGCCCATCATAGATATCCTGATCGCCGTCCGATCGCTGGCGGTCGCGCAGGCGACCTTTGTCGACGTGCTGCGGAAGCTTGATTACGTGTATTGGGCCGACAATCCAAAGAAGGATCGACTGTTCTTCGTCAAGGGGATGCCGCCGTTTGGGTCGAAGCGTTCGCATCATGTGCATGTCACGGAGCCGGACGGCGAGGTGTGGCGGCGCTTGGCGTTCAGGGACTATTTGCGTGCTCATCCGGAGGAGGCCGCGACCTACGAGCGGCTCAAAAGGCGACTTGCCAACGAACATCCGAGCGACCGCGAGGCTTATACCGATGCCAAGTCTGCCTACGTCGAAGGCGTGATGCGCAAGGCGATCTAGTCCAGGGTGGCCGAGCCGGGGGCGGCACGGTATAGGCCGGGCCCATGACTGCGACCGACAGCCCAGCCGCCACCCGACCGATCGACCGTGAAGCCCTGCGGCGCAAGTACCGCGAGGAACGCGACAAGCGCCTGCGGCCCGACGGCAACGCCCAGTATGTGCAGGCAGCCGGCGTGTTCGCCCGCTACCTCGACGATCCCTACACGCCGATTGAGCCGCGCGCGGCGAAGACCGATCACGTCACCTTCGCCTTCGTCGGCGGCGGGTTTGCCGGGCTGGTGACGGCGGCGCGCCTGGTCGAGGCCGGCGTGAAGGACGTGCGCATCGTCGAGAAGGGCGGTGATTTCGGCGGCACCTGGTACTGGAACCGTTATCCCGGCGCCCAGTGCGACACGGCGTCGATGGTCTACATGCCGTTGCTCGAGGAGACCGGTCACCAGCCGACCGAGAAATACGCGCATGCGCCGGAGATCCTGGAGCATTGCCGCCGCATCGGCCGGCACTTCGGTCTCTACGACAACGCCCTGTTCCATACCGAGGTCCAGGATCTGTCCTGGGACGGCGATCGGTCGTGCTGGGTCGTCCGCACCAACCGCGGCGATGCCTTCACCGCGCAGTTCATCGGCCTCGGCACCGGTCCGCTGCACGTGCCGAAGCTGCCCGGCATCCCGGGCATCGACTCGTTCGCCGGGCACTCCTTTCACACCAGCCGCTGGGACTACGCCTATACCGGCGGCGATCCGTTCGGCGCGCCGCTCGCCAAGCTCGCCGACAAGCGCGTCGGCATCATCGGCACCGGCGCCACGGCCGTGCAGTGCGTGCCGCATCTCGCGCGGGCGGCAAAGGAACTCTTCGTCTTCCAGCGCACACCGTCTTCCGTCGATGTCCGGGCCAACGCGCCGATCGATCCCGGCTGGTTCTCCGCCATCGCCACGCCGGGCTGGCAGCAGCGCTGGCTGGAGAATTTTACCGCGAACCAGGCGGGAGGGACGGCGACCGAGGACCTGGTGCAGGACGGGTGGACCGACCTGTCGCGCCGCATCCGTCACCGGATCCTGACGCTGCCCAAGGAGCAACGGACCCGCGAGAACATGCTGGCCGCGTTCGAGGACGCCGATCACGAGAAGATGGAGGAGATCCGCGCCCGGGTCGATGCGATCGTGCGCGATCCGGCGGCGGCGCAGCACCTCAAGGCCTGGTACCGCCAGCTTTGCAAGCGGCCATGCTTCCACGATTCCTACCTGCAGGCCTTCAACCTGCCGGGTGTCCGTCTGATCGACTCCGACGGCAAGGGCGTGGAGCGCATCACGCCGGCGGGCGTGGTCGTGGCCGGCGTGGAGTATCCGCTGGATTGCCTGATCTACGCCTCGGGCTTCGAGGTCGGCACCGAGTATCGCCGCCGCGCCGGCTTCGACCTGGTCGGCCGCGACGGAGAGAAGCTCTCCCAGCACTGGAAGGACGGGATGCGCACCAAGCACGGCATGCACGTCCATGGCTTCCCCAATGCCTTCTTCGTGCAGCCGACCCAGGGCGCGAACCTGATCTCCAACGTGCCGCACAATCTCACCGAGGCCGGCCGCACCATCGCGATCGAGGTCAGGCACGCCCTCGACCGCGGCTTCCGCGAGATCGAGGTGACGAAGCAGGCCGAGGACGACTGGGTAAAGCTGTTGTTGACGGGCATGGGCCGCATGACCGGCGGCGCCGACTGCACGCCCGGCTACTACAACAACGAGGGCCAGGATGCCGGGTTTGGCCGCCCGCCTGGCCGTCGGTTACCCGGCCGGCGCCTCGGCCTACTTCAAGTACATTGACGAATGGCGCCGGTCCGGCCGTTTCGAGGGGCTGACGTTCCGCTGAACGTTCCCTGCCCAGCGCAGTCGTTCGACTCCGATTAGTATCTCGATGCCACGGCAAACTGCTCACATTCTCGGCAACGGGATTGCCGACGGACAGGGAGTGCCCACCTGTTGCCATGATCAAGTCCCCGATTCATCGATCAGGGCCTGTCATGGGAGATTGATATGCGCGCCCCTTTTTCAGTGTCGCCGTAATGTTGATCTTGGCGGGATGCGCGGGGCAGTACCCGCCGACCGCGTTGGCCCCTGCGCCCGCCTTGGCGCAAATGGCCGAGGGTACGCCTGAGGGCGTACCTCAGAATTGCCGACAATTCACCACCCAGGTGACGGTTGGAGGACAGCCGCAGCAGGCCGTCGGGTTGGTGTGCCAGCAGCCCGATGGCCAATGGCGGGTCACGCAGAATACGCCCGGCCTGCCGGAACTGGTCTACACACTGCCGCCGCAGGCCATCTATTTGTATCAGTCCCCCGAGCCATACTGGGATCCCTGGTTCTATGGGCCGTATTTTGTCGGCGGTCCGGTTTTCTTGACCCATGGTTTCCGGCATTTCCACCACTTTCATGGGTTCCACCATGGCGGCTTTCATGGTGGCTCCCGGCACGGTGGTTCTGGCCACGGTGGCCACGGTGGCTCTCATGGAGGCCACAGGTGAACGTCTGGCGTGTTCCGTCGGTCCGGCCGCCGGTGCCGCTCGCGCCACTCGGCATGATGGAATAGTATCGACCGTCTGTTCGGCAATTCCGAACATCGGGAGCGCCAATGGTCGAGCCGAGCCTGGCCGAGACGAACGCCTTCGTGGCCGTGCTCGAGCACAAGAGTTTCAGTAAAGCCGCCAAACATCTGAACCTGTCGCCGCCGCGGGTCAGCGAGATGGTGCGCCAGCTCGAGGAGAGGCTCGGCGTGCGGCTGATCGAGCGCACGACCCGCTCGGTGGCGCCGACCGTCGCGGGTGAGCGCCTGCTGGCGCGGCTGCGGCCCGTGCTCGACGACTATCGCGCCGCGCTCGACCTCGTGAACGACTTTCGCGAGAAGCCCGCCGGCGTCGTGCGCCTCACCGTGGCGCCGCCCGTCGCCTATCTGGGCCTGATATCCAGCATCAGCCGCTTTCTCGTCGCCTACCCGGAGATCAGCGTGGAGCTCTCCGCCGACAGCGCGCTTACCGACATCGTGGCCGGCCGGTTCGATGCCGGCATCCGTCCCGCCGATCGGCTGGAACGCGATATGATCGCCGTGCGGATCAGCGACGAGGTTTCCGTCGTCACGGTCGCGGCGCCGTCCTATATCGCGCGCCGGGGCAAGCCGCAGACGCCGCACGAGCTTGCCAAGCATGACTGCATCCGCATTCGCCTGGGCGGTGGTGCGCTCATACCGTGGCGCCTGCGATTGAACCGCCGCGTCGTCGAAGTGCCGGTCGACGGGCGCTTCATCGTCAACGACGATCGGATGGCGATGCAGGCCGTCCTCGAAGGCGTGGGGCTGCTGCAGATGGCCCGCAGCGCCGTCGAACGCGACCTTGCCGCCAACCGGCTGGTCACCGTGCTCGACGATTGCCAGCCGCCGCCGTTTGCCGGCTTCTTTCTCTACTATCCCAGTCGCCGGCAGATCCGGCCGGCGCTCAAGGTGCTGATCGATTTCCTGCGCAAGCGCGACCGGCGTTCCTAATGAGGGTCAGTCGGCGGCGGCAGCGACCGCGCCGTCGCCGGTCAGGCGTCCGATCTCGGCCAGTGCCTTGTCACGGTTGGCGCCGGCTGCTTGCGGCCCCATCGCCAGGCCTTCGAGATGGACGACGGTCACGTCGGTCAGGCCGAGAAAGCCCAGCGCGGCCCTGAGATAGGGTTCCTGGAAGTCGAAAGCGGCGGCCGGCGCGCCCTTGCTATAGACGCCGCCCCGTGCCGCCAGGACGAACACCTTCTTGTTCTTGAGCAGGCCCTCGGGACCGTTCTCGGTGTAGCGGAAGGTGCGGCCGCGGCGCGCCACATGGTCGATCCACGCCTTCAGGGTCGAGGGGATCGAGAAATTGTACATCGGCACCGCCAGCACGATCGTGTCGGCGGCCTCGAGCTCGGCAATCAGCTCGTCGGACAGCGCGGCGGCAGCCCGTTGGCTGCTCGTGTGCTCATCGGCGGGCGTGCCCATGGCGGCGAAGGTCGCGCCGTCGAGATGCGGCATGGTCTCGGGCGTCAGCGCCCGCTCGACGACCGAACGATGCGGATAGCGCTTCAGGAAGTCGCGCGCGAGACCCAGCGACTGGGAGTTCTCGCCGAAGACGCTGGAATGGATGAGAAGGACCTTGCTCATGACGGGCTCCGTGGCGTGATGGATGGACGCGTTGACGGAGCGAAGATGGTCGGAACGGCCGTCCCGAATAAGCCGGAACAATGTAAATGGGCCTTGTGGCTTTTCCGAATAATCAGGATCCGCAGATTATTCTGAAAAACCGCATAGGTTATTAGGACCATTTCATATTATCGATCGGCCACCTTTGGCGCATTTTCTGGTCATCGACGCTTGCCCCGGCCAGGAGACCAACCATGGATTCACTTGTTCAGCATGTCGGCGCTGTCCGCCCGATCATCAACCGTACGTCCGGCCAGACGCATGGCTCGATCACGCGGCTGATGAGCCCAGGCGACTTGGGCGGATTGCTCAAACCGTTCGTCTTCCTCGACCTCTTCGACAACCAGGGCCGGGCATTTTCAGGCTTCGGCCTGCATCCGCATTCCGGTATCGCGACGTTGACCTGGCTGGCCGAAGGCAGTGTCGGTTATGAAGACACCACGGGTGCCCGCGGTGTGCTGCCGGCAGGCGGCACGGAGTGGATGCAGGCGGGCAGCGGCGTATGGCACGGTGGCGGCGCGGGCAAGCCCGGCCGCGCCCGTGGCTTCCAGCTCTGGATCGCCTTGCCGCCGCATCTCGAGCTCGGCCCACCTGTCAGTCTCTATCAGGGCGTCGACGACGTGCCGGTGGCGGGAGCTGCACGTGTTCTGCTCGGCTCCCATGAGGGCGCGCGCAGTGCGATCGAGGCGCCGTCCGACATCAACTACCTGGCGGTCCGGCTCGCGGCCGGCGAGCGCTGGCGCTACGCGCCACCGTCGGGTCATGACGTGCTCTGGATCGCCGTCGGCAAGGGCGCGGTCGTGGCCCCGGACCGGATCGGACAGGGCGAGCTCGCGATCTTCGCGCCGGGCGGAGGCGCCGTCGAGTTCCTGGCCGAGACGGATGCGGAGTTCATGCTGGGCTCTGCGGTGCCGCATCCGCACGATCTCGTGCTGGGCTACTACTCGGTCCACACCAGCGCCGATGCCCTGGTGAGGGGCGAACGCCGGATCGACGAGATCCGCGCCGAGCTTGTCCGGCAGGGTCGGCTCGGGCGCTGGAATGGAATGGGATGAGATGGAACCGCATGCGCGGTTCCACTTGATTGCATTCCGCTTCAGCCAGCACTGCTGGCACCGGTACCCGATCCCGGACAATTTTGGCGCTCTATGGCACGCCAAAATTAGAACCATAGTTGACTTTTTATGTCACTTTAGTTATATTGACTCTCGCGCTCGCCTCCCGGCGGCTCTGCTCTATGCATCGTTCATCCGATACCATCGCGCCCGGCAGCGGCCCTGCCGGGGCCAGGTTTCCATCGTCTGAGCGGTCGATCAGGTCTTAGGTGATAGCCCTATAGATAGTGGGTCGGCTTCCGCGGCACATCTACAACCTCTGTCGGAAACGCCGGAAATACCGCAAACCCCCCAGCGATGACAGCAGTGCATGCACTTGCCCCTCGTCGAGAGGCGCGGCGAACACGATTCCGTTCGCCGTGCAGCTCGCCAAATCTGCGGGTAGAGCTGCTCAGTTCTGCAGCACGCCGAGCGCCTTCAGCTTGGCGATATCGTCCGCCGAGTAGCCCGCCTCGCGCAGCACAAGCTCCGAATGCTGGCCGACGGCGGGCGCGCGGGCAGGGGCGACCTTGGTGGCTCCATCGAGATGGAAGGGACTCGATACGGTGAGGCCGGCGCCGTCGGCGAAGGGAACGAGCGCACCGATCTTGCGCGCCTGCTCGTCGTCGGCGGCTTCGTCGACTGAGCATACCGGCCCGAACGTCACGCCTGCCTTTTCGAGAACGATGCGCCATTCCGCGAGGTCGCGCCTGGCGAAGATGCCGTCCAGGATCTCGGTCAGCGCCTTGTGGTTCGCCCGCCGCGACAGGAGCGTCGCGAAGCGCGGATCCTCGACGAGGTTCTCGGCCTCGATCGCCTTCAGAAAACCCGCGAGCTGGCGCTGCTCGTTGTGCATCGCCATCAGGAACCAGCGGCCGTCGCGGCAGCGATAGTGATTGGCCAATGCGTTCGGCGTGCCGGTCCTCGGCGGCCGGTGGGCGACGTGCTCGCCGAACAGTCGGTTCTGCACGTAGCAGCCGTTTGCCCACAGGCCGTTCTGCAGGAGCGACGTCTGGACGACGCCGCCTCGTCCGGTCCTTTCGCGACGATAGAGGGCGGTCACGATGGCCGCATAGAGGGCCGTCGCGGTGGGATGGTCGCCCATGCCGGGCATCGACCGCACCGGCTCGGTCTCGGTCGTGGCCCGCACCATGTCCATCAGGCCCGTGCGCGCCCAGTAGGCGGTCGCGTCGAAGCCCGTGCGGGCCGCCTCTTCGCCCGCCTCGCCATAGGCCGTGATCGAGCCGTAGACCAGTCGCGGGTTGATCGCGAGCAGGTCGGCGGCGGCGATCTTCAGGCGGTCGCGCACCGGCAGGGGGAAGTTGGTGACGAAGACGTCGGCCGCGCCGATCAGGCGGTAGAGGACGCTGAGACCCTCGGGGGCCTTGAGGTCGATGGCCAGGCTGCGCTTGTTGCGGGACGTGAGTTGCCACCAGTAGTCGGTGGTCTTGCCGGGGACCGCCGGCGAGGCCCGCCACGGATCGCCCGCACCCGGCGGCTCGATCTTGATGACCTCGGCGCCGAAGTCCGAGAGGATGGTGGCCGCGGCGGGACCCGCGATCCAGCTCGCGCAATCGATCACGCGCAAGCCGGAGAAGATTCCATCACTCATCGCTAAAACCCTTTCAAAGCGGCGGTCTGCCGATGCCGTAGAAGGCGGCGCAGGTGTCGCCCAGGATCAGGTCCTTCTCCCGCGCCGTGAGGAACGGACAGTATTTGCGCACATAGTCGAGCGATTGCCTGTAAGTGCAGAAGCGCTCGACGTTGGGCATGTCGGAACCCCAGACTAGCCGCTCCGCGCCCAGCTGGTCGCGCATACTTTCGATCAGCGACTGCGCCTCGGAATAGGGATAGTCCCAGACGCCGCCGTAGGTGATCGGGAACATGACCTCGAGCACCAGTGGCCCGTGGCGGTAGACGGCGAGAAGCTCCTCGGGGAATTCGTAGCGGCCGTTGCGCACGAAGAAGGCGACCGGCGGGCTCATGGCGAGATGCAGCCTGAGATCGCGGTGTCGCGCCAGGATCCGTCCCAGCGCCGCGATATGGGCCATGTAGCCTGCCTCGTCGTAGCTCGGGCCCGAGCTCAGTTCCAGGCAGAGCACGATGCCGAGCTCGGCAAGCCTCGCCCAGAACGGCGCCATCTCCTCGGCATCGAGCGGCCAGGGGAAGCCGTGGCGGCTCAGCGAATCGACGTTGAAGTAGAGGCCGCGCAGCTTCAGCACGTGAAAGGCATGATCGACCTTGGCGAGCTCGGCCTCGGTGCCCGCCATCGCCTCGTCGACATGCATCAGCCCGGTCATGCGGTCGGGATACTGCTGCTGGGCGAAGGCGTTCATCTCCGTCATCGCGCCGTAGGCGCCGCCCGCCTGCAGGACGCAGTGATCGACACCGGCATACATCATCTGTGCCAGCATCAGCTCCGGCGGCGCCGTCATCTCCTGCATGCCGACCGGCATGTACTGGATGACGTGGTCCTCGCCGTGGTGGGTGAACTCGAGCTGGCCGAAGCGGCCGACGCGGAAATCGACGTCGGTCAGGCCGCTCCAGCCGGCGTCGTCGGCACGGTACAGCGCGGTCGTATCGGCGCGCGCCCAATCCCGGCTGCGAAAGGTCGAGGCTGCCGTCCGCGTGATCATGCGCTGCAGGTAGCGGTTATGGATATCGCGCGTGCGATGGCCGCAGGCGCCGATCCAGTGCGTGAACACATGGGCGTGACAGTCGATGATCATGCTTCCCCCTCGGCCGGCATCGTAGTCCCTACTCAACCGTCGGGCAGCCATTAGGAAAGCAAATGCCGAAGCCGATGGCCTACCTGTGCTAATGTATGCGCCGGATTGTGGAGGAAAGAAGCATGAGTGTGCGTGCAGGGCGCGAGTTCCTGGCGATTCCCGGGCCGACGACGGTGCCGGACGAAGTGTTGCGGGCCATGCATCGCCCGGCCGTCGATATCTATTCGGGGCCGCTGCTGGCGCTGACCGACGGCCTGTTGAAGGACATCGCCCGCGTGTTCAACACCAAGGGACGCGCCTACATCTATATCTCCAACGGCCATGGCGCCTGGGAGGCCGCCCTCACCAACGTGCTGTCCAAGGGCGACAAGATCCTGGTGCTGGAGAGCGGCCGTTTCGCCATCGGCTGGGGCGAGAGCGCCCGCCGCATGGGCGTCGAGGTCGAGATCCTGAAGGGCGACATGCGCCGCGCCGTGCGGCCGGCCGAGGTCGAGGCCCGGTTGAAGGCCGACAAGGGCAAGACGATCAAGGCGATCCTGGTGGCGCAGATCGACACGGCTTCGGGCGTGGTGAACGACATCGCCGCCATCGGCCAGGCGGTGCGCGCCGCGGGCCATGACGCGCTCTTGATGGTCGACGCCGTGGCGTCGCTGGGCTGCATGCCGTTCAACATGGACGAATGGGGCGTCGACGTCGCCATGTCGGGCTCGCAGAAGGGCATGATGGCGCCGCCGGGCCTGGGCTTCGTCGTCGCCAACGACCGCGCGCGCGAAGTGCACAAGAAGGCGGGCCTGCGCACACCCTACTGGGACTGGACCGACCGCGAAGGCGACCAGCACTACCAGAAGTACGCCGGCACGCCGCCCGAGCATCTGCTGTTCGGCCTGCGCCAGGCGATCGACATGCTGTTCGCCGAGGGCCTCGACAACGTGTTCCGCCGCCACCGGCTGCTCGCCGAGGCGGTGCGCCGCGCCGTCGGCATCTGGGCCGAGGGCCAGGCGATCGGCTTCAACATCATCGAGCCCAGCGAGCGCTGCGACACGGTCACCGCCGTGCTGATGAACAGCGGCCACAATCCCGAGGCGCTGCGCGCCTATTGCAACGAGAAGTGCGGCGTCATCCTGGGCCACGGCATCGGGGATCTGTCGGGCAAGGCGTTCCGCGTCGCCCACATGGGCCACGTCAACGCGCCGATGATCCTCGGCACCTTGAGCGTGATCGAGGTGGCGCTCAACGCGCTGGAAATCCCGCACGGCAAGGGCGGCGCCCAGGCGGCGATCGACTGGCTGGGCCAACAGGTCAAGGCTTAGGCCTCTTCCGGACCGCGCGCATCCTGCGCGCTCATGATCATGAGCGCGCAGGATGCGCGCGGTCCGGAAGACTCTAAAGCACCGGCCGCCTGTCGCGCCACGGCGTCGCCTTCTCATAGGCGTCGCCGGCGCGCAGCACGGTGGTCTCATCGAACAGACGGCCGACGATCTGCAGCGAGAACGGCAGGCCGCGCGCGTCGAAGCCGCTGCACACCGACAGGGCGGGGTTGCCGCCGACGTTGAACGCCGCCGTGAGCGAGGGCCGCGTGAACAGGCTGGAATGCGGGACGGGTTCCAGCTTTCCGGCCGGCTCACCGGTCGGCAGCATCAGCACATCGACCATCGACAGGACGGCCTGCAGGCTGCGCGCCAGGTCGGTCCTGAGCCGCATCGCCTGGATGTAGTCCTCGGCCCGCACCAGGCTGCCGGCGATGATGCGGTAGCGCAGGCTGGCGCCGAACAGTTCGGGCCGCGTGCGCAGGTCGGCTGAGTGGATGGTGAAGAGCTCGGCGATCGCGAGAGTCTTCTTGGCGTCGTCGAACTGCTGGATCGGCGGCAAGGTGACGGGTCGTACGCTCGCCCCCAGGCCACGGAACACATCGAGCGCCGCCTCGAACGCCGCCATGGTGGCCGGCGACGGCGGGGCTTCCTTTTCGAGCCACGCCGTCGGCACGCCGATCACCAGGCCTTTGACGCTGCCGGTCAGGGACGCCGCGTAGTCGGGGATGGCCACGTCGGCCGAGCCCGGATCCTCCGGATCGTGACCCGCGATCGTCTGCAGCAGGATCGCGACGTCCTCCGTCGTCCAGGCCAGCGGCCCGGCATGGTCCTGGCTGAAGCAGTTCGGCAGCACGCCGCGTCTGCTGACCAGGCCGTAGGTCGGCTTCAGGCCGGCGATGCCGCAGGCCGCGGCCGGACCGCGGATCGAGCCGCCGGTGTCGCTGCCGAGCGTCGCCGGAGCGAAGCCCGCTGCGACCGCGGCGGCCGAGCCGGAGGAGGAGCCGGCGGGCGAGCAGGCGCGATCCCACGGATTGCGCGCCGGCGGGAACAGCACGTCCCACGACGGCCCGCCATGGGCGAACTCCCATGTGGCGTTCTTGCCCAAAAGCACGGCACCCGCGGCGGCGAGCTTCTCCTGGCAATGGGAATCCCGCGTCGGAACATTGTCCGCCAGCAGCCTGGACATCGCCGTCGTGCGGATGCCGGCGGTGTCGAAGATGTCTTTCAGGCAGTAGGGGATGCCGTGCAGGCGGCTCTTCGGTCCCGAGGTCATGATCGCCGCTTCCGCCGCCTTGGCCTCGGCTCGCGCGCGTTCGGCGGTGACGGTGACGAAGCTGTCGAGCTGGCTGTCGAGGGCTGCAATGCGGTCGAGGCAGGCTTCGGTGAGCTCGACCGGCGAGAGCTCGCGCCTGGCGATGAGGCGCGACGCTTCGGCGACGGTGAGGAAGGCCGGTTCGCTCACGGCTTGAAGGCCGACGCCACGAACACGTGGGCCGGCTCGTCGCCGCGCGGCCGCGCCGCGGAGATGCGCTCGACCATCTGGCGGACATGGCCGTAGGCTTCGATCAGCTCGGGCATGAACTCTGCCGGCAGGTCGAGGCCGGCCTGGCGGGCGAGCCGCATGATGTCGTCGTCGGTGGTCGGCGGCTTGGTCATGCCGCAGCTTGTCACGCGGGCTTGGCCCCCGTCACGCCGTCTTCGACCACGAAGGTCGCCAGGCGGTGCACCGCGCTGTCCTTCTGCTTCACGTCGTCGACCGCTTCGAAGCCCACAATGCAGCGCGCCGCCGTGAGGTCGACCGTCGCATAGCCGCGCCTGTCGCCGCGGCCGTACTTGAGCTGCGGATTGAACTTGAGCGCCTGCTCCATGCTGGCCGCGCTCGGACCCTGCGAGGTGATCGACGTGCCGACGAATTCGCTGGCGAGGACAGGCTCGCTTGCCTGGGCGAAATCGCGCTTGAGGTCGGCGACGAAGAAGGCGTGGCGGTCGCCGCCGATGACGACCGGGTTGCGTGGCTTGTGGGTCGCGATCGACTCGAGCAGGCGGCGGCGGGCGTTGGGATAGCCGTCCCAGCCGTCCAGCCAGAACCGACGCTCGTTCTCCTTGGGCCGTACGAGCTCGGCCATCAGCGTCTGCTGGGCGACGATGGTCCAGCGCGCGTTCGTGGCTGCGAGCTGCCGGTCCAGCCATTGCTCCTGCTGCATGCCCAGCATGGTGCGCGCCTCGAGCGTGCGCTCCGGGCAGTCCGGCACGGTGCCCGGACGGCCACCGCCGACACAGGCCGATGCCGACCGATACTGCCGGTCGTCGAGCAGCATGACGTCGAGCATGTCGCCGAAACGATAGCGTTCGTAGATCGTGGCGAACGGGCCGCGCGGCCGGGCGGACGCCGGCAAGGGCAGGTGCTCGTAGTAGGCTTGATAGGCGGCTGCCCGCATCTTCATGAACTGGGCAGGGTCGCGCGTCGTATAGGAGCGGTCGTTGGCATAGTCGTCGGCGACCTCGTGGTCGTCCCAGGTCGCGAGCCACGGGAAGGCGGCGTGGGCCGCTTGCAGATCGGGATCGAGCTTGTAGAGCGCGTAGCGGTCGCGGAACTCCGGCAAGGTCGTCGGAATGCCGACGCCGTGCTGGCGCACCAGCTGCGACCCCCATGTCTTCTCGTAGATGTAGTCGCCGAGATGCACGACGAGGTCGAGATCGCGCTTGGCCATGTCGCGATAGGCGCTGAAGTAGCCCTGCTCGTACTGCTGGCAGGAGGCGAAGGCGAAGCGGAACTGCGAGGGCGTGCTGCCGGCGGCCGGCGCCGTGCGCGTGCGGCCGATCGGGCTCGAGGCATCGCCGGCACGGAAGCGATACCAGTAGTGGCGGCCGGGCCGCAGTCCCTTGGCCTCGACGTGCACGGCATGGGCCAGCTCAGGTGAGGCCTGTGCAATGCCGCTTCCGACGACGCGCGCGAATCTCTCGTCCTCGGCGATCTGCCAATCGACCGCGACCGGGCTGTCGGGCATGCCGCCGCCTTCCAATGGTCGTGGCGCGAGTCGGGTCCACAGCACGACGCCGTCCTCGCGCGGGCTGCCCGAGGCGACACCCAGCGTGAAGGGATCGGAGGCGAAAGCGAGCGGTTGGCCGCGCACGATTCCGGCCGGACCGGCGATGGCGCCCGCGGCCAGGGAGCCGGCGAGAAAGCGGCGACGGGGAAGCCTCATGACAGATGTCCGTGGAACAGGGCTCTCTTGCGCAAGAGCTGATCTCGGAGGAGCGGGTCGACGTCGACGATCGGCGACGCGTTCCCTGCATCGGTGATCAGTGGCCCGCCGACGGCCGCGCGCGCCAGGCGGGCGGCGCCGATGGCTGGGCCCGAGCGCTGGTCGGCGGCAAGGAGAAGCGGCTGGCCGATCGCGGCGGCGACCAGTCGCGCCCACAGCGCGCTGCGCGCGCCGCCGCCGGTGAGCGCGATGCGCTCGATCCTGGCGCCGTCGACGGTGAGCGCCGCATGGCCGTCGGCCAGCGCGAGCGCCACGCCTTCGAGAACGGCTTGCACGAGATGATGCGGCCCCATCATGTGGGTCAGGCTCGAGAAGGTGGCGGTCAGCAGCGGATTGTCGTGCGGTGTGCGCTCGCCGGCAAGATAAGGCGTGAAGACCGGCGTGGCGTCCGGTGACAGTCGCTGTGATTCCACCTCCGTCACCAGCTCTGCAATGTCCTGTCTGCCGAGGACGTTCGCAATCCAGGCAAGGGCTGCGCCGGCGCTCAAGGCAACGGCGTGCTGCGCGAAGAGTCCGGGCACGGCGTGGCGATGGGTGTGCATGCCGCCGCCGTGCGCCGGCACGAAGCGATCGTTGGCGACGAAGTACACGCCCGACGTTCCCAGGCTGATATAGGCGGCGCCGGCCTGGACCGCGCCCACGCCAACACCCGCGCACATGTTGTCACCGCCGCCGCCGGCCACCGGCGTGCCGGCCGGCAGATGCCAGCGCGCCGCGAGCTCTCTGCGCAGCGCGCCCGAGATCTCGGCGCTCTCGACCAGCCGCGGCAGGCGCGCGCGATCGGCGCCGCAGATGGCCAGGATGCCGTCATGCCAGTCGCCGCGGGCGGTATCCATCAGCAGCGTTGCCGAGGCGTCGGCGCGGTCGCTGGCGGCCTCGCCGGTCAGCACCAGGCGGATGTAGTCCTTGGTCAACAGGATGCGCCGGGCGCGCGCCATGGCGTCGGGCTCGTGCCGCGACAGCCACAGCAGCTTGGGCGCGGAGAAGCCGGGCATGGCGCGGCAGCCGACGATGTCGGCGAAATCCTTCAGGCAGCGATGGAGCTCGGCGCATTCGGCCGAGGCGCGGCCATCGTTCCACAACAAGGCCGGTCGGATCGGCATATCGGCGGCATCGAGCAGGGTGACGCCCAGCATCTGGCCCGAGAGACCAATGCCGCGCACCGCCGCCATCGCCGGCGGCGCCTCGGCCGCCAGCGCGTCGAGACTGTCGGCGACGGCCTGCCACCAATCCTGCGGCGCCTGCTCGGACCACAATGGCCGCGGATGGGAAAGCGTGATCGGCGCGCTGGCCGTCGCCACCGGCCGGTCCTGGTCGTCCATGACGACGGCCTTGACGCTCGACGTTCCGATATCGATGCCGAGATACATCGAAGCTCAGCCGGTGCCGCGCAGGATGCCGAGCACGGCGCGGGCGGCGGCTTCGTCGATCACCAAAACCGAGCACAGCTTGGCGCGCAGGACGCCGGCCAGGATCGTGGTCTTGTTCAGCCCACCCGAGGCCACGATGACGGTCGCGATGTCGCGCAGCATCTCGACGGGGACGGCGATCACGCGCCGGTTCAGCGCGTGCTTCACGGGCTTGCCCCAGGGATCGAGGAAAGTGCCCATGATGTCGCCGACGGCGCCGGCGGCGCGCAGCGAATCGACGGTGACGTCGCGCGGCAGGCCGTAGCGGATCAAGAGCGAGCGGCGGCTGAGATCGCCGACGCTCAGCAGCGCCACGTCGTTGGTCGCCAGACGCTGGAAGGTTTCCTGGAACACGTCCTGGTCCAGGATGGTGTCGCGCGAGCGCGGGCTGCCGGCGTAGATCGGCGCCGCCAGGTAGTTGCACTGTCCGTTGATGCGGCGGGCGAATTCGCTGGCGATCTCGAAGGTATTGAGCTCGAGCCCATGGGTCAGCCCGCCCATCATGGAATTGATGCTGATCTCGGGAAAATTGTCGGCGCGCAGGTGACGGATGGTCTCGCGCAGCGTGGCGCCCCAGCCGATGCCCAGTCCGCGCACGCGGGTCTCGCCGAGATGCCGCGCCAGGTACTCGGCCGTGGCCCGTCCGAGGACGGGCGCGATCTGGTCCTGGTCGCCCGGGGTCGGCACCACGATGGCGTCCTTCAGCCCGGTCTCCTGGATCAGCTGGCGTTCCAGCGCGACGCAGTCGGCCAGTCGGGCATTGACCTGGATGTTTACAAGGCCGCTTTCCCGGGCCTCGCCCAGCAGGCGGTTGGCGCGCAGCCGCGTGATGCCGAGCTTGCCCGCGATATCGGCCTGCGTGAGCCCCTCCATGAAATAGAGCCAGGCCACGCGCACGCGAAGCTGCTCGTCATCCTCCGACATCCGCTGCCTGCCTCCTGCGAATTGCCCGTTGGGGCCGACGACTGTCATAGCCCATAAACATTTGTATCGTATCATATACAAATGTTCCGACAGTTGATATTGATGGGCCATGGACGGGCATCTCTCGGCGGCGGTTCGATCGGCGGCGACCACACGCGACGTGCGGATTGCGGCGGGAAACCTCGGCAGCCTGCCCGCTATCCTGCGTCAGGCGGCGCCGGCGGAGCGCTATGTCGTGGTCGCCGACGATCACACCTGGAAGGTCGCCGGAAAGCGGGTGGCGTCGCTGCTGGCGTCGGAGCGGCTGGCGGCCTGTGACCCGGTCGTGCTGGCCGGCGAGCCGAGGGTGAAGCCGAGCGCTGAGACGGCGCGGGCCCTGGCGACGAGCATCAAGGCCGGCGCCGCTCTTCCCGTCGCCGTCGGCGCGGGTGTCATCAACGACCTGGTGAAGTACGCCGCCGAGCTCGCCGGCACGCCCTATGTCTGTGTGCCGACCGCGGCGTCGATGGATGGCTATGCCGCGTCCGGCGCGGCCCTGCGCGACGACGGCTTCAAGCGGACCTTCGCCTGCGCCGCACCCGTCGCCATCGTGGCCGATCTCGCGGTCATCGCCACGGCGCCGGCGGCCATGGCCGGCTGGGGCTACGGCGATCTGGTGGGCAAGCTGGTGGCCGGCGCCGACTGGATCGTGGCCGATGCGCTCGGTGTCGAGGCCCTCGATCCCGCGCCCTTCTCCATGGTGCAGAACAATCTCGCCGCCTGGCTCGGCGAGCCGGCCGGCGTGCGGCGTGGCGAGCGCGCCGCTCTCGACGGTCTGATGCGCGGGTTGATCATGGCGGGCCTCGCCATGCAGGCGCACGGCAATTCGCGACCGGCGAGCGGCAGCGACCATCAGTTCGCGCATCTGTGGGAGATGGAGGAGGTCGCGGTCGGCGGCATGCCGGTTTCGCACGGCGCCTGCGTCGGCGTGGGCTGCCTGTCGATGCTGGCGGCTTATGAATGGCTGCTGCGCCAGGACCTGTCCGCCATCGCACCGGCCGAGCTCGCAGCCCGGAGTCCGTCGCCGGCGACGTTGCGTGCCGAGGTGGCGGCGTCGTTCCCGCTGTCCTTCATGGCCGCCAATGCCGAAGTCGAAGCGGTGGCCAAGGCATCACCGGCGGCGGCCGTCGAGGCGCGCCTGCGCCGTCTGCAGGAGAGCTGGCCGCAGCTCGCGGAGCGACTGCGCCAGATGCTGCCGGAGGCCAAGACCGTACGGCGCTGGCTCAACTCGGCCGGCGCTCCTTCGAGCGCGGAAGCCATCGGCGTCAGCGGCGCCAAGCATGCCCTGGACTACAAGCGTGCACGTCTGATCCGACGTCGCTTCACCGGCCTCGACGTGCTGCACGAGCTCGGCTGGCTCGACGCCATGGTGGACGAACTGTTCGGCGCCAGCGGTTTCTGGAGAGGGTCCCGGGCGGTCGCCTAGGGACGAAATTCAAGATGGGAGGCAACATGGACAAGACAAAACGGGCATTCGTCGGCGGGTTGCTGGCCGCCGCCATGACAGCAGGCATCGCGACGTCGTCGGCTGCGCAACAGCGCACGGAAATTCAGTTCTGGCACGCCATGGGCGGCGTGCTGGGCGAGCGTGTCGACGAGATCGTCAAGCGCTACAACGATTCGCAGACCAAGTACACGGTCGTGGCCACCAACAAGGGCAACTACGACGAAGTCATCAACGGCACCATCGCCGCCTATCGCGCCAAGAAGGCGCCGCACATCACGCAGATCTACGAGCGCGGCTTCATGACCATGCTCCTGTCCGACGCCATCGTGCCGGTGCAGGACCTGCTGACCGAGAAGAAGAAGCAGATCGACTGGGGCGACTTCATCAAGCCGGTCGCCAGCTACTACCAGTACAAGGGCAAGCTGATGAGCATGCCCTTCAATTCGTCGGCGCCCATCCTGTGGTACAACAAGGAGCATTTCGAGAAGGCCGGCTTCAAGGAGCCCGGGCCGACCTGGCAGGAGCTCGACAAGCAGCTCTATGCCATCAAGAGCAAGGGCATCGCCGAGTGCGGCTCCTCGCTCGCCGGCGACTTCTTCTGGAGCCTGATCGAGAACTACAGCACGGTGAACGACCAGCCGTTCGGCACCAAGGCCAACGGCTATGACGGCCTCGACACGGTGTTCGTCTACAACAAGACCAAGGTGGCCGAGCAGACGAAGCGCCTGAAGAAATGGATCGACGACGGCATCATGCAGATCGCGGGCCAGGGCCTCTCGCCCGAGCAGCTCTACACCTCGGGCAAGTGCTCGACCTTCTTCGCCTCGACGGCGGCGCACGGCAGCGTCGAGCGCAACGCCAACATCAAGTGGAGCGCCACCTACCTGCCGTGGGAGGAAGGCACGCAGCCGCGCAACAGCAGCATCGGCGGCGCCACGCTGTGGGTGATGAAGGGTCACAAGGCCGAGGAGTACGATGGCGTTGCCGATTTCCTGGCCTTCGTCGCCAGCCCCGACCTGCAGGTGTGGTGGAGCAAGGTGACGGGCTACGTGCCGATCACCAACAAGGCCTACGAGACGGCCAAGAAGGAGGGCTACTACGCGGCCAATCCGACGCGCGAGATTGCCATCCTCCAGCTCAATCGCGGCACGCCGACGGCCAACTCGCAGGGCTTCCACTTCGGCAACTACACGCAGTCGACCTTCGCCTTGCGGCAGGAACTCGAGTCCGTGTGGGCCAACAAGAAGACCCCGCAGGAGGCGCTCGACGACTCGGTGCGTCGCGGCAACGAGATCCTGCGGCAGTTCGAGAAGCTGCATGCAGGCAAGTACTAGCCTTACGACGGATACGTTGCCGGCGGCGGCTCCTCGAGCCGCCCGCCGGCGGCGTGCGGCTGCTGCAGGCGGCACGGCGGGGCTGAAGCGCGCCCACTACAAGAATTCGCGCCTGCCGTTCCTGCTGTTGCTGCCGCAGCTCCTGGTGCTGTTGCTGTTCTTCTTCATCCCGGCGGTGCGCGCGCTCGTCCAGGCGTTCGTCATCACCGACCCGTTCGGCACCACCGTCCACTTCGTCTGGTTCGACAATTTCCGCTCGCTGTTGGCGAGCCCGGAATACCGCTCGTCGGTCTGGGTCACCTTGTGGTTCACCCTGGCGCAGAACGTGCTGACGCTCTCGGTGGCCGCCGCGCTGGCCTTCGCCACCGACCGCGTGATCCGCGGCCGCGGGCTCTATCGCAGCGTCGTGCTGCTGCCCTATGCCATCGCCCCGGTGATCGCGGGCATCCTGTGGGCGTTCATGTTCAACGCCCATGTCGGGCCGATGACCTATGTGCTGAAGACGCTGGGGGTCGCCTGGGATCCCGCGCGCAACGGCTTCGACGCCTTCCTGCTGGTCACTTTCGCGGCCGCCTGGAAGCACATCTGCTACGACTACATCTTCCTGGTCGCCGCTCTGCTGGCCGTGCCGCCATCGCTTCTCGAGGCGGCCGCCGTCGACGGCGCCGGGCCCGGCCTGCGCTTCTTCCGTATCCAGCTGCCGATGATCGGGCCGACGGTGTTCTTCCTGCTGGTGATGAACTTCGTCTACGGCTTCTTCGAGACCTTCGCCATCATCGACGCGGTGACCAAGGGTGGCCCCGGCGGCGCCACCATGATCCTGGTCTACAAGGTCTACCTGGACGGCTTCGTGCACATCGATCTCGGCTCCTCGGCGGCACAGTCGGTGCTGCTGATGATCTTCGCCATCATCCTCACCATGCTGCAGTTCCGCTACGTCGAGCGGAACGTGAACTACGACGTCTGACATGGTCGAGCGCACGCGCACCCTCGACATCTTCTGCCACGGGCTCCTGATCCTGGGCGGCCTCTTGGTCTGCCTGCCGATCTACTTCGCCTTCGTGGTGGGCTCGCACACGGTGGGCGACGTGCTGGCCGTGCCGCCGCCCTGGCTGCCCGGCGGGCGCTTCTTCGAGAACGCGGCGACGGCCTGGCAGAAGGGCAATCTCGGCCGCCTGCTGTTCAATTCCCTGGTCGTGGCCGTCGGCATCACGGTCGGCAAGATCGCGGTGTCGCTGCTCTCGGCCTTCGCCATCTCGTACTTCCGCTTCCGCTACCGCATGACGGCGTTCTGGCTGATCTTCGCGTCGCTGATGCTGCCGGTCGAGGTGCGCATCCTGCCGACCTACGAGGCGGTGACCAACGTCGCCCTGCCGTTGCAATGGCTGTTCGACTGGCTGGGGTTCGAGGTCACCCTCGAATGGAACATGATGAACAGCTACGGCGGGCTGATCCTGCCGCTGATCGCCTCGGCCACCGCGACCTTCCTGTTCCGCCAGTTCTTCCTCACCGTGCCTGAGGAGCTGTGCGAGGCGGCCCGTATCGACGGCGCCTCGCCATTGCATTTCTTCCGCCATGTCCTGCTGCCGCTGTCGATGTCCAACATGGTGGCGCTGTCGATCATCCTGTTCCTCTACGGCTGGAACCAGTATCTGTGGCCATTGCTGTTCACCACGGAGAAGGACATGGCGACGGCCGTGATCGGGCTAAAGCACCTGATCCCGCAGTCGGATGCCGAGCCGGCCTGGAACGTGGCCATGAATGCGGCGCTGCTGGTGATGCTGCCGCCCGCGCTGGTGGTCGTGGCGCTGCAGCGTTGGCTGGTGAAGGGCCTGGTCGACAGCGGTAAGTAGATACATGGTTCTGATCATCGGCCATCGTGGCGCGCGCAACCTGTGGCCGGAAAACAGCCTGGAAGGATTCAGGCACACGCGCGATCTCGGCGTCGATGCCGTCGAGTTCGACGTCCATCTGGCGCGGGATGGCGAACTGGTGGTAATCCACGATCCCTCGCTCGAGCGTACGACCGAAGGCACGGGGCCGGTCGCGGACCGGACGGCAGGAGAACTCGCCGCGATGGGCGTCCCTGGCCTCGAGGCGGTTCTCGACGTCTATGCCGGCACGTCGATCGAGCTGCATGTCGAGATCAAGACCGATGCGCTCGGGCGGCCCTATGAAGGCCTCGAGAAACGGCTTCTCGACGTGATCGGCAGGCGCAGGCTCGAGCAGCAGGCCATCGTCACCAGCTTCGTGCCCGAGATCCTGGAGACCGTGCGTCGGCTGTCGCCGCCGCAGCGCGTGTTGGCATCGCTCGACAGGCGTTCGACCGAGCTTTTCGGCGGCCTGCCGGCGGCGCTCGACCGGTTCGCCGTCATCGGCAACTGCATGATCGCGGTCGAGAAGGGATTGCTGGCCGACAGTCTCGATCTCTGCCTGCGCCGGGTCGGCGGCGAATTCCTCGGGGCCTGGGTCCCCAACGACGCCGGCGACATCGCCCAGTGGCTTGCCCGGCCGATCCGCCAGATCACCACCGACCGGCCTGATGTTGCCTTGGCGCTGCGCCGTCAGCTGTAGAGATGACAGGCGACCATGCGGCCCTCGACAAGGGCGAGCGGCGGCATCTCCTGCGCGCAACGCGGCATGGCGTGCGGGCAGCGCGGATGGAAGTGGCAGCCGGTGGGCGGGTTGAGCGGGCTCGGGACCTCGCCCTGGAGCACCACTTCTTCGCGCCGCTCATCCGGATGGCTCGGCAGGGCCGCGGAGAACAGGGCCTTCGTGTAGGGATGCAGCGCATGGTTGGCGAGCGTGCGCGCGTCGCCGCTTTCGAC
>JACPOB010000183.1:0-149211 GCA_016185145.1 Rhodospirillales bacterium
ACGCTGTCGCTTCACTCTTCGACCCATTCCTCACTGTGCCAAAGTCCGGCCGAGCGCCAAGCGCATCGAACCCGCTATCCACAACTCTTTCCCGCGTTATGATCGCCCCAGATCATCCACTCGATTCCCTGAAGACCCAAAAAGCAAAAGGGAGCGATTGAGCTCCTGATCTTTGAGGCGCTGGTGGAAATGGACAAACTGCGCAAACGGATCTAGGCGCTATGCAATTCCAAGTGCTTCTCTAGCCGCGAGAGCCGCCGCTTTCGACCAACGCAGGGCCATTTGTGAGTAGGGTAGGCGCCGCTCCCTCCCATAGAAGTACAAGAACACGTGGCCGATGTTCGCATCAGGGCTGCTTCGTCCTGCCGCCAGCCACTGCAAGTACCCATCACGGGCATGAGGCTCTAACGCGCTGTAGGATGGGTAGTAGGAAACACTAGGTGCCAGCCCTCTTGGATCGCTGACCGAGAGGGTGGGATTGATGAGGCAATTGTGACCCCGCCCCCATCTTGACGATCAAGTTCCTTGCCAACGTAAAGCAGGCCGCCTTGACTTTGGTGCCCGTTAGATCGTGCCCCCAGTGGTGGTGTAACTGTCGGTAGCAAGGCCGCGAGCGAGCGCGCTTTCCAAGAGCGCCGTAGCGAGGGAGCGGGCTTGCGGCGGTCGTCGGCCACAGCTCGCCGAGTGCCTTCCAAAAGCCGAGCGCGCCATCGGCGACGGCCAGCGCGGGTGGTGCGGCCAAGCGTCGCCTCTTCAGATCGAGCAGCAGCTCGCGCCAGTCCTGCGCACTCTCGCGCGCACCGTCGGTGAAGCCGATCAGCTCCTTCCTGCCTTCCGGCGTCGCGCCGATCAGCACGAGAATGCACTGCTTCTCTTCGTCGAGCCGTGCCTGCAGGTAGATGCCATCCGCCCAGACGTAGACGTAGCGCCGGGCCGACAGGTCGCGCTTGCGCCAGCGCTGGTGCTCGTCGCTCCACGTCTCCTTCAGGCGCGAGATCGTCGATGCCGACAACCCCGGCGCATCCTTGCCAAGCAGGGCCGCCAGCGCCTCCTGGAAGTCGCCGGTCGACAGGCCACGCAGGTAGAGTATCGGCAGCAGCACATCGAGGCTCTTGGTCCGCCGGGCGTACCGCGGCAGCAACGCCGAGCTGAAGCGGATGCGCTCGGGATCGCTGGAGGCCGCGCCCCGATCGCGAACCCGAGGCTGGTGAACGGCCAGCGGCCCCAGGCCGGTCAGGATCTCGCGCCCCGGCAGATGGCCGTGACGCACGATGCGAGCACGGCCGTCCTCCGTCTCGAGATCGGTGTGGCGCCCCAGGAAGGCTGCCACCTCGGCCTCGACGGCTTGTGCCAACAAGGCCCGCGCCCCGTTGCGCAGCACCTCGGTCAGCGGGTCCTCGAACGACCCTGGTTGCATGAGCTTGATAACGGTATCGTCGGTCATGGCGTATCGCTCCTTCGGTGGAGAAGTGGAGGCGTCGAACACCTCCACGATACGCCGCCTGAACCCAGGCCGCCGTCACCAAGATTCGGCTATAGCTCCAGCGCCAGATCAGGTTGAATTGGTGGGGCGGCCCCTTGTGGCCGACCTTGTTCTGATTCGGATTACGAGCCGGTCGGTGACGTGGTGAGGTGCCCCGCTGGCAAATTATTCACAGTCTCGGCCTTCCGGTTTTCGCGGAAAGATAATTAGTTTGGGGGTCTCTTTGTACCGAGCACTGCCGCTACTATGTCCGCCACCCCGTATTCCGCAATTCTGTCGCCGGGTTGGTAATCGATATACCGGCCACCGACTGGGAAACTAAAGCTCGATTGGGCAACCTTGAGGAGCTCTCTATCCAAAATCGTCTTGCCAGCCCAAGTGAACTTTTCAAACCCATCTCGCCCAAAAATCAGCGCGACGCTAGTGACAACAGGCTTCCCGTGTTCACCTGCTGCCTCAATTGCCCAACGCACCGTATTTGTGGAGCGGTCAAGGTTGGGAGGCTCCAACCAGCCAACAATATGGATTCCCGGCAGCCCAGACCGTCGTCTCATCGTATTGTCCGCTTCAGCATTTTCAGTAACGAATTTGAGCGCGGCATCGAGATCGAGGGCGCCCCAATCATCGAGCCTGACATACCCCGGGCTGAGTTTCTGGAAGAAGACGATTTCCCCAGTTCGTGGATCAAAGAGCGCGGCCTCGACATCCGAAGGCGCGCTGGCGCCGGTGGACATCGTCAAAGCTCGCCGAGCATCGACACCGACAAGTTGCTTGACCGTCCTGGGCGCGCTCAACGTGCCCCCTGACACGGGAAGCGTCAGCGTCTCTCCATCTCTCCATTGAAGCCTATTGGTCGCACCAAATCGTTCGACATCATCTTCAGGAATCTTGGCAGCGGCAACTGAACCCAGGACCAAGAGGGCAAATCCAACGACAAGTAAGATTTTCATCGGACGTCTCCCGGGAGAGCACGGCACTTCACGGTATTGAAAGGATGCCAGTACGAGAACGCGGCTACAACTACTCTCGATGGCATCCGCCCTCAATTCGGGCTTCGAACAGAACACTAGCAGCCCAAGCAGCGAGTGCATTGTGTTTGCCGACGGATAGACCCGGCGCTCCAGAATGTGATCCTGATCACTTTGGTAATGAACCCGGGCCAAGACGCTACGGCAGCCGGTCGCCTGCTGGAGGATAGCGGCACAGTTTGCCACCTCCTCCTCTGGCGCTCGGCCCATCGAGTTGGCCGTAGAGGCCCCTCAGCTTCATTGACAGCTTGTGCGTCTCTCCTTGTGCGTCCTCACCCAGTTGTGAAGACGGTCTACAGGCGCTGCTTCGGCTTCTGGCTGTAATCCTGGGCTCCCATAAAACTGCAACAAAGCGTCGCGACATTGCGCCTCGGCGGACTACCTCACGCGTGCGGGGCGGGCCATGATATGGCGAAGATAATGAAAAGCATCGAACTTTGGGGATTCGGCGACGTCGCAGGCAGCCTCGCGATGCGAGATATGGCGCGCACTGCAACACTGGTCGCCGCGCTACTGGCGCCCGTGCCGGCATTGGCCACCGATCCGGCCAGTCCCCGCTCAGGTTTTTATGCTGGCGGCAACGTCGGCTATGGTTTCGGCAACGCCGCGGCGACCTTGAGCGATCCGACCGGGGTCGCGTCGGCCGGGGGCACCACGGTGTACGGCATGTTGTTCGGCGGCGTGCAGGCCGGGTATCAGCAGTATCTGCCGTCGCGCTGGATGCTCGGTCTCGAGGCCGATCTGGCGTTTCCTGACTTCATAGACCTCTCGCGCGTCGTGTCCTATCGGGTGGCCAGCACGGGAACAGCAAACGAGCAGCTTGAATATGTTGGAACCCTGCGCGGGCGCTTGGGCTATTCGATGGGTGGCTGGACGCCCTTCGTCACCGGCGGCTTCGCGTGGGCCAGCACGCGCTATTCGCGCACCGACTTGGCCACCGGCAATGAGGATGCTGCGTCCGGCCAACTGCGCACCGGCTATGCGGTGGGTGGCGGCGTCGACTATGCCATGCGCGGCCGTTGGTCGGCGCGAGCCGAATATCTCTACACGAACCTCGGTCTCACGGGGTACCCGTTCGCATCATCGCCCGCGCGCTACGATTCGCGATACGATCTTCAGCGCTTCCGGGTCGGGCTCAACTATCACTTCGGCGGCAACGATGGCGAGGCAAGGAAAGACGTTGCTGGCGACGACCGCGGCAGGGGAAACTGGGAGATCCACGGCCAGACGACTTTCATTTTCCAAGGATATCCGCCGATCCGTTCACCGTACCAGGGCACTAACAGCCTGCCGGGCGCTGGCCAGTCGCGTGAAACCTGGACCGTGTCGGCCTATCTCGGCGTGCGGCTCTGGCAGGCTGCGGAACTTTACTACAATCCCGAGCTGTTGCAGGGCTTCGGCGTCGCCGGCACAGTCGGCGCCGGCGGCTATCCCCAGGGCGAGGCGCAGAAATCGAACTTCCCCTTTTTTCAGTACAGTACCTCGCGGCTGTTCCTGCGCCAGGAAATCGGGCTGGGCGGCGATCGTGAGAAGATCGAGGGCGAGTACGGCCAGCTTTCGGGTGAAAAAGATATCTCGCGGCTGACCTTCCAGGTCGGCAGGTTCGCTGTGCACGACTTCTTTGACACCAACCGCTATGCCCAGGATCCGCGCACGGATTTCCTCAATTGGTCGATCTGGGCTGCCGGTGCCTTCGACTATCCGGCCGACAAAATCGGCTTGACCTACGGCGTCACGGCCGAATTGAATCAGCCGAATTGGACTTTGCTTGCCGGCTATTTCCTGGTCGGCAACGCGCCTAACTCCGCAGTCTTCGACATGAACCTGTTCACGCGCGGCGGTTATGTCGGCGAATTGGAGCTGCGCTTCAGTCCCTACAACCGTCCCGGCGCGGCGCGGCTCGGCACGTGGCTCACCAGCACCTTCGCTGGCTCGTATAACGAGGCCGTGGCGCTTGCTGCCATGAATCCGGGTCTCTCGGCAAACGACACAATTGCCCAGACCCGCAAGGGCCGCATCAAGTACGGCTACTACCTCAACCTCGAACAGGAAATCACCGACGATATCGGCATCTTCGCGCGCTGGAGCTGGAACAACGGGCTGACCGAGATCAATGCCTTTACCGACATCGATGCCGGCCTGTCGGGCGGCGTGTCGGTCAAGGGAACGCCGTGGGGCCGCACCAACGACAAAGTCGGCCTGGCCGGCGCATTCAACATGTTGACGCCCGAACACCGCAACTATCTCGCAGCTGGCGGCCTCGGCATCCTTGTCGGTGACGGTCAGATCAAATATGCGCCGGAAAGAGTCATTGAAGCCTACTACGCGTTCAATGTCATCAAAGGCTTCACCGCGACGGCCGACTACCAGCTCATCGTCAATCCCGGCTACAACGCCGCCCGCGGCCCGGCGCACTTCTTCAGTGGACGATTGAGGGCGAATTTCTGACACTGCTACCGGTGTACCGGCCCCAAAGTGAGACAGGGAAAGTGTCGACAGTTTCTCGTAGAGAGGAGCTGTGATGAAGAAGAAGCATCGGTATTTCACTGTCGAGGAGAAGCTCGCGGCCTCGAGCGTATGGCGGTCTTCAATGCGGCGGTCGAGGCACTGGCTGCGCAGCACTCCGATCTCGATCTCGACCATGTTGAGCCAGCTGGCGTGCTTTGGGGTGTAGTGGAACTCCAGGCGACGCAGGATGCGATGCGCCTCGGGCGCGGGGAAGGCCTCGTAGAGGGCGCCCGGCGAGTGGGTCGACAGATTGTCCTGTACCACCCGGATGCAGTCGGCGTCGGGATAATGGACGTCGACGAGATCGCGCATGCATTGGGCGTAGTCTTCGGCTGCCTGCCGATCGGTGACCTTGACGGTGCGCCAGGGGCGGTGGGCATCGAGGAAGACGAACAGGTTGGCCGTGCCGTTGCGGCGGTACTCGCAGTCGTAGCGTTTGAGCTGGCCCGGTCGGGCCGCGATGGGCTGACGGACCTCACCGATTAGCTGGACCGGGCTCTCATCGAAGCACACTACCGGCCGCTTGGCATGGGGCGCCTCGGCATAGAGGTCGAGCACGTCCTCCATGCGGGCCACGTAAGTGCCATCGACCTTGGGAATGCACCACATGTCCCTGCGCCGCGGCTTGAGGTCGTTTTCGGCCAGCCGCCGGCGCACCGTCTCGCGCGACAGCTCGCCATGCTCGGTCAGCTTGACCATCTCGCCGGCCAGCAATTCCAGGGTCCAGCGGGCACGGCCGGCCGGTGGTTTGGAGCAGGCGGTCGCCACCAGCAGCGCCTCCTCCTTGCCGCTCAGCTTGCGCTCAGCACCAGGGCGCGGCTCTTCGCTCAGCGCCGCCTCCAGGTTGCCCAGCACCAAGCGCCGCTTGGTGCGGTACACCGTCGAGCCGCCCACCCCGACACTGCGGGCGATCTCCTCGTCGCCGGCGCCCGCATCGGTCGCCAGCAGGATCTGCGCCTGCTTCAGCTTGCGCACCGCATGCTTGCCGCCGCTCAGGAGCGCTGCGAGCTCGGCGCGTTCGGCTTGGCTCAGTTCGACCCGATACCGTACATTCATTCTGATTTCCTCAAGGGTAAGACCAGACGAATCGAACGATGAGTCAGAAATCAGGCAGCGCCCACAGCACAGGCGCCCATAGCTTCACTGACAAACAGGGCCAGTATCTCGCCTTCATTCACGCCTATACGCTCGTGATTGGCCGACCGCGCGCCGAGGCCGACATGCAACGCCACTTCCAGGTCACCCCACCTTCGGTCCACCAGTTGGCGCTAAACCTCGAGCGCGCGGGACTGATCCGACGTCGACCCGGCATCGCGCGCAGCATCGAACTGCTCGTCGAGCCCGAAGACTTGCCTCAACTGAGATCAAGTGCCGACCAAATCGTCAAATCCTCTGTGCAGAGGTACTAGAGTGCTATGGCGTAGACGTAGTGCCCATCATCATCTGGCGCGGCCCGCCATCAGGTGTTTGAACTATCGCAAAAGTCACGTCGTCGGTTTTCCACCGATGGCGCAGAATCGAGCAGCAACACGCTGGCTCGCCGGTGCCGATGCTGGCGTTGACCGGCCGCGTGCCGCCGCTGTCGACCGGGAACCGCCAGACCAAGAGCCGAGAAAAGGCTACAGCGCCTCGCGAAATTGATCGAATTGATGCGATACCCGCAGTTGCCGAGCGCTGTGGCGCAAAACCTGGGCAGGTAAAATAGAGGGCGTCAGGTGAGCGGCGCGCCGTTGACATGCTGTAATCGGATCGTCACGACTAGCACGCTTGTGAGTCGGCAATTGAAGGATGCAGGATGAAGCCCGAGTGGCTGGTCGCGGCATGAACGCCGTCAAAAGGTTTCTGAGACGCGCAGACCCTAAGCCCCCGTCTCCCTCCTATGCTATTCAGGTGCGGCCGCTTGAGCCAATCGCCACACCGATGGGTGAGCCCAAGGATATTGCCCAGGTGATGGCGACGCCCGTCTACGCTGAGGTGGTGCGGTACTTCTCCAACTATCCTGGCCGCTCGCTCATGAGCGACCATTCGCGAGCCGTGCTTTACAGCTTAGTGCGTCTCCTGCGGCCGAATCTTGTAGCCGAGATTGGTACGCTCTACGCCGGCACTACCGAAGTCTTTGCCCGCGCCCTGTGGCAGAACGGCGAAGGCGTCGTGCACAGCGCCGACCCCTACGGCGCCGAACGCTGCTCCGCCGTTATCGCGCAATGGCCGGCCGAATTGCAGCGTCATGTGCAATACCATGCGAAAAGTTCGATGGATTTCTTTTCACGCATGGTGCTGGAAAGCAAGAAATTTGGCCTGCTTTTGATCGACGGCAACCACGACTACGAATATGCCCTGTTCGACCTGCAGATGGCGGCTCGACTGGTCACCCCAGGTGGCATTGTAGTGATGGACAACGCCGAGCAGACTGGACCCTTCCGCGCTTCGCGCGTGTTTCTCGATGCCAATCCGGCCTGGCGCGAGATTGGCAGTGCGATCGCCGATTACGATCCGCTGAAACCATTCAACCGGGCACGCGCCTCGCTGCCTGACACTTCGTTCCTATTGCTGCAGGCGCCCGCCAGTCTGTCAATCGGCGCAGGCCCGCATTCCTGGGGTCAGGACTGGATCACAGTTCCGAAGGTTGACGGCCTCCACTTCGACATCGTGACGCCGTGCCGGGGTACCTTGTTCTATCAAGTACAACTCCGCGGCTTCGCCAACGGCAACCGCTGGATCAGCGAGGACCGTCTCGAGGGCCAACTGCGATTGGACGTTGAGCAGGCCGGTAAACAGACCGAGCTCCGCTTCGACCGCACGATGATGGTCACCGCGCCAACGGAATACCAGGACACACTCTTCACCCTCGAACTCGACCTGTCGTGGCAAGCCGATCCCGGCACGCCGCCGCTGGCCCTTGCAAGGCTTCCCGTGCACTGGGCAGTTGACAAGCGATAGCCTGCCTAAGTGCGGATGATTTTGCTCCCGACAAGTGTGGGCTGAACGACAGAGAAAGCGCCAGTAGAACCGCCGCCACTCATCGAGCCGCCTAGGCTGCCACTGACGGTCACATTATGGACGTGACTCCAGTCGCTGGCCTGTCCTTGACCGCCGCCTTGCGCATTTCCTTGTCCGCTCACTGGAGCCGTGGTGCCGCCAGACAGTGTACCGCTCACAGATCCGCTCACTGACACACTCACTCCGGCAGCGTTGGTAGTGCCGCCAAGTTTCTGCGCCAATGAGCCTCCGAGCGGCCCGCCGATACTGGCATCGACATAGCCGCGACTGTCCGGGAGGTTGAAGGTCGTGCTGCCGTCGCCCGCCCCGTAGGTGTTGCCGAGCGCGGCGAAGAGCGCGGGGTACTGGGTGCGGCTGATGGCGCTGCCGTCCTCGAACAGCCAGCCGGCCGGCGTAGAGGGGCTGCGGTTGACCTGCGATGTGCCGGTCGGGATCGCCTGGACCGAATCGGCGACGCGGAAGACGCCCGAGGAGGCGTGATAGATCAGTCGCAGGATCGATCCTGCGGCGCACCAGTTCGGTGGCAGCTGGTACCAGGTCCCATTGTAGAAATGGCGGATGGGAATCGCGCCAAGGCCGTTCACATTGAACGTCGCGCCGGCGCCGGGAGCGACATGGAACTCGACCATGAAGCTCATGCCGTCGACCAGGGCGCCCGGCGCCACGCTGTAGCTGAGCGTGTAGGCCGTGCTTGAGCCGCCGGTGGTCTTGGGGATCGACCAGACAGCGAAGCGCTTCATTGCGCCCTGGTGGGCTCGCAGGACGTTGTTCACGCCCGAGGGCGCCATGCCTTCCGGAGCACCATCCGGCGCCGCCGCGTTGTTGGCGTTGTCGTCTTCGTTCCAGTTGCTGGCGTAGATGTCCATCGTCCCTGTCCTCTACCTACTAGGTTATGCGTGGGGCTATTCGGCGCCGCGGCAAGCCCGCGCCTGGTCGCGCAGCCGGCCGTAGTCCGGCATCATCGTGCCCCGCACCATGCCGTCGCGTGGCAGAGCCGACAGTTCGTCGGCCGCCCGCCGCTGCTGCTCGGCGGAGTACTCGACCTCGCGCGGGCAAGCGCTAGAAGGAGCTGTCGCGCAGCCGGCGGTCGACGTCGTCAGGAGTGCGAGGGCCATGAGCGTCCGCATCGGTGATGCTCCGTTGGGTTTCGATGGTCTTGCCGAGCTGGTCGACGCGAGCGGCATTGCCGCCGGCAGATCGACCCTCGAAGTAGATCGTCGCGGCGCCGGCCAGGACGGCGGCACAGGCGCCGGCAACCAGCCACAGCTTGAGCGTCATGTGCTCAGTACCTCCCCGCGCCGGCGCTTCTGGATGTAGCGCCAGAGCATGTAGGCGCCGGCCGCCAGAGCGATGATCGACAGGGCCGCGCCGCCGAGCTGCATGACGCTCTTCAGCGACGCGCCCGTCGTGGCGATTGAATTCAGCACCGGCGTGACCTGATCGGCCACCGACGCGGCGCCGGCCGCGACCGTCACGCCGCCGGCGATGACGGTCTTGCTTGTGGCTGCGGTCGGCGGCAGCGCCACCGCCTGCGGCATGGCCTTCACGGGAGGCGCGTCCTCTGTCAGGTAGAATGCCGTCTCGGCTGCGCGCCGGCGCGTCAGCCCAGCCATCTCCTGCAGTCGGCCGTTGACCATGGCCTTGTTCCACATGCCGAAGGCGCGCGCCGCGCCCTGCCGATCGCCCTGACGGTGCAGCCGCAGCACGGTCGAGCCCTTGAAGCCCGCGATACCGACGTTGAAGGCCAGCGACACCATGGCGTCGAATTCATGCCAGGTCGCCTCGCAGGCGCCCAAGGCGTCCGCGACGGCGTTGCCATAGCTGACCAGGTCAGCCGCCAGCAGGCTATCCGCGTGGGCCGCGGTGATCTTGTCGCCCGGCTGGACGCCATCGGTGTGACCGTAGCCGATCGTCCACTTCCCGGCTGGACAGAGATAGGCCATCAGCGACAGGCCCTCGAACTGCTGGATGAGGGCGCGGCCCTCGGCGCTGACTTCGCGTGTCATCATCTGCCTCCTGTTGGCGCTACCTGCCACAGACGCCGCTGCAGCTCTTCGATTTGTTGGTCCTGCCGGTCGTTGCGGCGGTCGTGCGTGTCGAGCCGCAAGGCGTGCGCATTGGAGCGCCCCTCGCTGGTGCTGCTGAGCGTGGTCACCTGGATCTGCAACGCCTCGAGCTTGGCCGCCATCTTGTCGATCTGGTCGAGTTGACGCCACGACAGGGCAGTGATCAGCGCCAGGCCGATCGTCACCAGCCAGCGATAGGCTTGCGTACCCTTGGTGCCGTTGGCGGCGTCGCTCATGGCTACTCCTTCGGCTCCTTGGCCTTCAGGTGCTCACGCTGTCTCGGCGTCAGCACGGCCTCGAGCTCGGCGATGCGAGCGTCCTTCGCGGCGACCTGCTCGACCAGCTCGGCGATCGTCAGGGCGTCCTGACCGATACGCTGGCCGAGGAACGCGGCGCCCTTGCCGCTCATGGCGCGCGCTCCAAGAAGCCACCTGCCTTGGCATAGGACTCGGCAGCCATGTTCAGGACGTGCTCGATGTAATCCGCGTCCGTGGCGAACTGCGCTTCAGGGGGCACGCCCGCGTTAATGGTCTCGCGAGCCCAGGCGATGCCTGCGAGCTTTTCGTCGCGGTTGGGCGCGGTGATGGTGAGTGAAAAGTCAGCCATGGGGTCCTCCTAGACAATGATCCAGTTCGCGCCGTCGCTGACGACGAGACCGGGAAGCGCGCCGCCGCCTGTCGCCGTAGCGCCTCGCGTCGTGCTGGTTAGGTCAGTGACATAGCGGAGCGCTCCGTTTCCTTGGCCTGAGGCAGTACCCTGCGAGGCGAGAGCCATAGCGGGGAGACGAAGACGGGCGTTGATACTGTTCGCGAGGATGGCTCCCGTGTTGTCGACGCTAAATAAACTCACGCCGCCGACCTGAGCATTGATCAAACGCTTCAGGCCCGAGCCCACGGAGGTCTCGGTAACGTCGATGTCGAAGATCGTGTACCCGGCTCCGCCGGATCCTTGGATCGTCGCCGTGAGCTTCGCGAACTTGAGTGCAGAGGATGTCATTCCGCTGCCGCCAGACGTGACTTCAAACAGCGAAGCGGCACTACCACCGCCACGAAGGATCGTCGTCGTACCCGAGACAGGATCGACCGTCAGCGCAGAAGCGCCTCCCATAAGACGAACAGCGCGAGAGGTCCCCGTGCCGGCTGCCTGGTTCACAATCTCGAATGCGAGACTGTTGTAGCGCAGGGTGAGGCGGCTGTAGTTGAGCGCGTCGGTGTACGTCTCGTAGAGGCGGAATTCCTGGCTGCTGGTACCGGCGCGCTGGGCCAGCGTATTGGCCCCATCACGGACGAGGAACAAGTCCGGCGCGCCGAACGATCCCGACCCCCACGAATATGCACCGGAAGAGTTGAGGATGATCGAGCCGGTTGAGGAAAAGCCCAACCCAATCCCGCCGATGTTCGACGCCCCCGCGCTGATCGTCTGACCCGCAAGGCCGGCGAGGATGGCGGCCGAGGTGACAGGCTGATTTCCGATCTGCATCGCCCGCTCCTATCCGAAGTACCAGACATTGACCTTGGCGCTCGCCGCATCCTCGAGCACGCGAACGTCGGCGAGCGGTGTGGTCACTTCCACCGGTTGACCAACTTCGATCAGCATGTCGGCCGTCGTTGGCGTGCCGGGCGTGCCGCCGGCGAGGCTGAGCCGGATCGCCTGGCTCTCGGGCACCAGGATCGCCCAGCTCGCATTCGACGGCGCGGCCAGGCTCTTCACGGTCGACAGCGACGTGATCTGCTCTTTGCCGCAGTAGACGGTCTTGGCGGGGGTGACGGGTGTAGTACTCATTGGCTGGCTCCTAGATGTTGATGTTCACGGCGTGGAGGTCGATCGGACCCGCAGCGAAGTCGCCCCCAGGGGCAATGCAGCGAATCGCGCCACTCGGCGTGTCACTGCTCGACCCACCTATGGCCGAGCTGGCACTGTCCTTCCTCGCTCCAGTTCGCTGCGCTGATATCCATCTTGGCCCCCTTGAGATGTGCGTGCGGGTTCGCGTTCTTCACCGCCATTGGCGACTGGAGAGATCATCGGATCCGGGCGCGGGCTCCGGGCCAACGATCGGCCTGATCTCGCCCGTGACCGGGTTGCGCTGGTAGGCCTTCGTCGGGTCGTAGGTTGGCCCGAGGTACATGCGACCGTTGCCCTCGCCCAACGGCACCCACACATTCCCCGTCGTCACGCTCTTGAGCGGATCCATCGGTGTGGCGGCAGCCTTATCGAGGCCCTTGGCGACCGCCTCGTTCGCCGCCATGCGCATCCTGGCGCGCGCTGCCTCGTCCCATGGCCGGCGTTGCTCGAGCATCATCGCGAGGTGCGTCCGACGCAGGCTCTGGTCTTCGGCCTGCTTCTGCATCGCGTTGCTCATCTGCAGCCCGGTCATCAGGCCCGGCGCGATCCCTGACGCCCAGCTGCGCCCGGAGGCATCGGCCTGGCTGATGCCGGCGCCAGCGCCCATGAGCAAGCTGCCCAGCATGGACCATTTGTCCGGCGATGCCGGCTGCAGCAGCAGGTAGGGATTGGTCGCCAGGGCGGCCGCGGGCTCCATCCTGTCGGCCATCAGATGCCTCCCCCGATCCAGCCGCCGCGGGCGATGGCATCGGCTGGAATCGCTGGGCGTGGGGAGCCGTAGGCCATGCTCGCTGCCGGATCGCCCTTGAAGCCTGTCAGAAAGTCGGTGAGAGCATCGAGGCCAACGCCCAGTCCCGCGCCGAGCCCCGCAACGCCATCGCCGACGTTGAAGCCCGGCGTGGGAGGCGGCGCGGACACGTTGAGACCCGGCACGGTCATCGACGGCGGCGGACGGAAGCCCGCGGTGGCAAGCTGGGCCAGCAGTTCAGGCGTGAAGGGCGCCGTGAGGCCACCGGCGCGAACATTGAATCCAGGCATCAGAGTTCTCCTTGCAGTGCGTTCCAATGGGGGGTTACTTCAGCGGCAACCGCTGCGAGTCTTGCGCGATAAGCGCCATGCAGATCGGGATGGTGCTTGCGCAGATACGCGGCGCGGCCCTCGCTCCACCAAGCCGGGCACGTCGCGCACTCCGGCGCGTTGACCCTTCGGCTGCGCTCGGGGCCGGCCCTGTGCTCGTAGATCCGGCAGATCGGCGCACCGACCTCGCGCAGGAACTCGAACACCTGGTCGTGTGACCACTCCAGCAACGGCAGCCAGAGTTCGTAGCCCAGCGAGGTCTCGCCGCCCTCGTGCGGCAGCCGTGCGAGATCGGCCCGCTTGGTGCCACGGATCACCAGGGACACGCCATCCTCGATCATCCGTTGGTGCATCGGCACCATGAGATTGGCGGCACAGCACTCGAAGCGATCGACGATGCGGCGCCGGCTGGCGCCGATCGCCAGGCCCATCGGCGTGCTCGTCGTCGGCACGAGGTCGCTCGGCAGGCCGACCGCTTCGGTCCATGCCTTGGCATCCGTCTCGATACGGCGGAAGTCCGGCACCATCGCCTCGACTCTGTCGACGATCTCGCGCACCTCCGGGAGAAGGTCGCCGGTGTCGACGTGATAGAGAGCGAGGCGGTCCCAATGCGGGCGCAGCAGATACACCAGGGCAAGGCTGTCCTTGCCGCCGCTGAAGTGAAGGGCTCCGCGCCCGTGGCGATCGAGGGGGGTCATCAGAAGAACACCAGCGCACTGCCGGCAAGGGAAGCTGCCGGGCCGATGTATTGGCCAGCGCCACCGCCTCCCCCGCCGCCAGTGGTCCAGCCCTGGGTCGTGCCGCTGCCGAGCGTCTGGCCGCCGGGAAACATGCCGAGATAGCGCTGCGCCATGCCCGTGAGGAAGTCGGGCTGGGCGTTCGCCTCGTACATGTACCTGGCGTTCGCATCATCCCGGAGGCGCTGCGCATAGGCGTCGGCCGAACTGCCCAGACCCAGCAGTGCGCCGATGTTCTGGTAGTCCATCGCCTGGAAGCCCGGCAGCAGGCCCATCGCCATGCCCTGCTGACCGCGTTCGAACTGATAGGCCTGATTGCCCGCCTGTGTCGCGGCGCCTGCGAGATTGCGACCCAGCGAGTCCGTGGCGGACTCCACCAACTTGCCCGCCGCATTGCCGGCCTGCGGCGTCCTGCCGGCGCCCTCGAACATGCCGCCGATACCGGGAAGCACCTGCTCGTTGAACGCCTTGATGACCGGCTGCTGCGCGTAGTCGATCGCGCCCCGGAAGTATGGGTTGCCCGACAGGTCGAGGTACTTGCCGCCGATCGTGTCGGCGATCTGCGACAGGGCCGCATTGCGTGCCGGATTGTTGCTCAGCGCGTTGGCCGCGTACTGCCAGCTTGTCGTCTCCGCCGACTGGGTGCGCTCGCTTTGCGGCGCGACGGTGCCGCCCGGATAGTAGCCGGGCGCGTCCGGATGCTCGCCCTGCCAGGCGCGAAGCTGCTCGATCTGCTTCTGCAGGTCGCCCTGGATGTACGGATGCGGTTCCGACTTGCTCTGGTTGCTCGTGCTCTGGACCTGCATGCCCTGCGTTGGTTGACCGCCCATCAGAACCTCCTCATCCATGAAGCTTTGCCGTCAACGACGATCGGCGCGCCGCCGAACAGCCGGACGATGCGCCGCCAGCCGGCGCGGCTTTGCGTGCCCCAGACATGCGTGCAGCCGAGCGAGCGCGCCCATGGCTCGACCTCGGCCAGGAAGTCGGCGGCCCATTCGTCCATGCGCGACCCGCCGACCAGCCAGAGCCGACACCCCTTCTCGCCGATCAGCGTGATTTGCGTGGTGGCGGCAGCGATCATCTCGTCGCCGTCGAAGACGCCCCACAGCTGCGCGTCGTCCTGCAGCAGCCTTTGGATGACCTCTTCCTCGGTGCCGCCGTCCGTCCGCCTCGCGGCGCGCTCGAGCAGCGGCCATGCATGGCGCCAGATCGGCCCGACGTCGCGGAGACGGATTCCGGTGGCCATCCTCCTACGCGCCTCCGGCGCTCCGGAGGACAAGTCCTCGGGGTGCAGGGGCGCCTGCCCTGCGTAGCGTTCGCGAAGCAGGGTCATGTGGCGATCACGTAGTTGAGGACGATCGTCGGCTGCACGTTCTGCGATGCGCCGCCGCCGGCGTTCTGGATGCTGATGCCGGTGAAGTTGCTGCCCGTGTTCGGTGCGCCCCCGACGACGCCACTGGTGCCGAATATTCCGACGTTGGTGCCGTCACCGAATGCGGCGCGGCCCGTGTTGCCGGCATGGGGGATTTCCTGGCCGGCCGTCACGAAGTGAGCGTGGTCGAAGTTTCCATGAAGGTGGCCAGGGTCGCCGACCCCGTGAGCGTGCTGAGGCATGCGCTGGTCACCACCCGTCGCGCCGAGCGTCGCGCCATCGACGCCCGACACGCCAGCGGTGAGGCGTGTCGCCGTCGCCTCCTTGCCCGCGGGAACGCGGCCTCTCAGATCGGGCAGATTGAACGTGGTCGAGCCGTCGCCCACGCCATAGGCGGTGCCGATCGCGGCGAAGAGATCGGCATAGGTCGTGCGCGAAACCGCCTGGCCATGACAGAGCAGCCAGCCGTCGGGGGCCGTCGCGCCGGCATAGGGCATGATGCAGCCCGCCGGTACGCCGAGCAGCGTGTTGTAGTCGCGGATCAGCACGTTCACCCGCTCGGTGATCGAGCGCGTGTCGGCCGTCACGGGCAGCGCGGGCAGGCTCACCTTCCTACGCTCCCTGACGGGAGCTTCGGAAGGCACGTATCCATCGAGACGGCGAAGGGGGACCCGTCCCCCGAAGCTCCGCAGGAGCGTAGGGGGATCATTGCGCACCTGCCGGCCGGACATCGAGGTCATCGATGCCCTGAATGTTCTGCCATGTCTCGCCCGCAGCCATGGTGGCGCGCACCCTGAAGTAACGGCCGCTGCCGTAGACCGGCGCTATGCCCGCCGGCGTGAGGCCGATGGGCGGTCCGTAACGCACGATCAGTTGCTGCTGCGTCTCGCGCGCGCCGATCGCGATCGTCGGGGATCCACCATCGATCAGCGGCCGACAGCCGCGGACGACCGACCTGGCGCCGTTGCCGGGATTGAACTCCCCCGTCTCCACGGTGGCCGCGAGCGGCGACCCGGAGAACGAGCCGCTGCGATGCGACGTATCGAAGGCGAACAGAAGCAGGGACAGCCGGCCCGTCCAATATGACGAATCGAGCGAGTAAGGCAGCGTCTCGAGCGTGCCGAAGGGATCGAGCTGCTCCAGCGTGTAGGCCTGCTGGCTCACGCCGCCGAACACGAGCTCGCAGTCGAGGACCGCTCGGCTCCACCGCTCGGTGTGCCAATTGTAGATCAGCAGGCGGTTGGGCGTGCCGTTGTTGCCGTTCGCCGGGTAGGCGAAGACATAGAGGCCGCGCACCGGGTCGATCGCCGACGAGCTGCGGAAGTGGTTGGCCTCGTCGAACTCCGCCCAGAAGGTGCGATCGACCTTGCCGCGGCCGATCGGCGTGATCGCCTGGCCGGCGCGCACCATGTAGAAGCCGGACTTGTGCAGGAAGAACGCCATGTCGAGCAGGGCGGCGACGCTGTTCGGAACACTGCAGCCGATATCGTTGGCGATCTTGTCGATGCGGAAGACCACCGGCGGACCTTCGTAGGTCATGCGGCGCACGCTGGTTTCCTGGAAGATCAGGCCATACTCGCCGCCGACCAGGCCGGTGACATTGCCGCCGTCAGGAAGGTCCTGCAGGTCGGCCTGGGTGGTGAGAGAAGGTGCCCAGGACTCGGCATTGTTCAAGCCCGACCACTGCACGCGCTGGGGCGTGCTGCCGATCTTGCCCATCAGGACGAAGTCGCGGACCGTCGTGATGAACGTGCCCACCGGCGGCGAGCCGCCCAGCGCCGTCCAGTTGGTGCCGAGGCCGAGGTCGAACTTCTGTGGGACGTCGACGCCGTTGACGGCGAGGGCGAGCGTGCCGAATTGCGTGAAGCGCCACAGATTGTCGCCGCCCGGCGCGTACGGCCCGCCCGAGGTGCGCGACACGTCATTCCAGGACGTGCCCGACAGCAGGTAGAGCTTGCTGGCGTCGCCGGCGAACATCCTGGTGGCGCCGGCGGTGCTGCGGAACCACGCCGCACCCTGGGCGCGCGAAGCGAGCGGGTCGGATACGCCCGACAGCTCGTTGAGCGGCCGGTAGCTCTCCTCGGCCGGCACGACGTTCAGCGCCTCGCGCGCCCATTGACCGAGCGCGGGCATGTCGGGGCGCCATTCGGCGAAGGGAACTATCGACATCAGTACACCATGTCCTTCGCCGTATCGAAGCGGATGCGGTACGGAGTACGGGCTGGCCAATTCGGCTCGGCCGGCTTGGAACGGAAGGGCCGATAGGATGCGCCGTTCGGCCAAGCGGACCGTGTGTCGCCGTTCAGCGGATTGGGCTCTGCCTCGACGCGGAATCCCGGCGCAGGTGCAACTCCGGGTAGCGCAACACCAGCCATGAGATCGCTGCTATCGCGCTTGGCCGGGTCGAAGCGGGCGAAGATCGAGCGCAATTGGTTGGGATGCTTTAAGACCCAAGCATTCTCGCCCAATTGGCCGGTAACTATGTTAGGATAGTTTTGGAACTGCAGGGCGTCGTAGCCTCGCTGAAAGGCATTCCGAATTGTCTCAGCAATGGAAATATCTAGAAGAGGGTCTCCAGCGCGTCGCGGATCGATATGGACTGGTGCGGCACGGTCCGCCCGAAAGAAGAGCGGCAGGATATTTTGGCCTGCTATACGTCCCGGAGGGGCAGCCATGTCGGCGTGAACTCCTGCCACTTGGGGATTCTCTGCCGCCCACACCCCCTCCCGCGCCGCCCATGCGTTGGTTGCGCGAGTTTCTGGAGTCAGAGAGAAGCCGGGAACGATCGGTCGATTCGTCCCGTGATAAAGGGGAAGATCGGTCCTGAAGCCCATCGCGCGAGCGCGCGTCAAGCGAGTAGCCGCATCCATCGCCAAACCGCCGACCGTATCGATTGGCACGTCGACCTTCCGACCACCAGCTGCCAGTGCACCCCGCGGCGTCGCGGCCATACCTGCACCGACCGAGCCTGACAGGAAGGAACCAAGTGCCTCGGGCGTAAGCGTCCCCGTATCCTGTGCGCTGAGTAGATCCAGCCAGCCCCGTAGCCCCTCCCGGAAGACCTGCGGCAAGCTCCATTGCGGATCAGCCCCGCGATCGAGCCAGGATGCCGACCCAATGCGATTGGTGGTCAAGGGCAGCCAAGCGTTGACGGCCAGCCCACGTTCGTTCCCAAGGCCCGGATCGATGCCATATTGCCGATCGGCATGCTTGGCGATCGCGTCGTAGTAAGGTGCCAGTGGTTTGCCCGTCAGGAAGTCTTGCCTTGGACCGCTCACGGCATCCTCCCTGCCCGCACGCGGATCACCGGCACGCTCGAGGCCGTGATGCGCTGGCTCCGCGCGTTCAGGCCCGCGACGGAGGCGTTGTAGAGTTGCAGGTAGCGCTGCGCCTCGGTCTCGCCCTGGGTGAAGATCGCCGCCTCGACCAGGCAGCCGTAGAGATAGACGTCGGGATAGCTCACCAGGATGTCGTTGACGGTCGAACCCGCCGGCGTCGCGAGCTTGCGGTAGTAGCGCAGCGTCGCCGTGCCGCTCGACGGCGCGTCGAGCAAACGGAAGTTCGTGCCAGACACGGCGATCAGCCGCGTGCCGCCCAGGCTCTGTGAGCCGTAGCCGTCGAGCGTGCGCTGGCTCACGATGTCGAGCGGCGCATTGAGCGAATTGTTATAGGCCGAGATCAGTTCGAGGAAGCCAGCCGGCTGGGCCACGGTCCCGGACGTCAGCGCGAAGGCCGCATCGACGGTCTCCATCTCGGGGATGCGCAATGGATCCGAGCGCAGGGGGCTCGACGGCTCGTCGACGGCGACGCCGTAGTACATGCGCCGCTCGCAGTTCAGCAGGAAGTCGTCGAAGCGGCCATCGAGCAGCGCATCGCCGGTGCGCGCCAACCAGGCGAGCATCCCCGCCTTCAGTCCCGCGTAGGTGGTGATCTGCACCGACATCAGACCACGCCTCCGTCGGTGCGCAGCCAGCGCCAGTCGGCGCTGTTCAGCAGCTCGTCGACCTTGTCCTGGTGATCGGGGTTCCAGTAATCGACGCCGAGCTCTTTGCGCCACTTGGCGATGACGATCAGCGGGATGCGCGCCACCATGCGGACGTCGCGCTCGCCGTTGTAGGGATCGCAGTGATTCTGCGCCTCCTTGTTCAGGTCGAGGATGGGCGTCGCCACCTGGGACGACTTTTGCGCCCAGTTGCCCTCGCCATCTTCGAGCCACCACTGAGCAAGTCCGGTGGCGGGATCGAAGCCAAGCAATCGCTGGGACATCACAGGATCTCCACCTGGTCGCGATCGGACAGGAACCTGGCGAGGTCTGCCGGAACCTTGAGGCGTGCGCGCTTGTCCACTCGCGTCGTCACCTGCGCCTCAGCCCAATCGGCACGGCCGTTGCCGTGCTCGTCGAGCGGCAGATAGACGTGGTTCACGGTGACGACGATGCTCACGTCGCTGGGCTTCTTCGCCATGTCCAAGCTCCTGAGAAGGTGGTGGGAGGGGCCGGATCCCCCTCCCACGGTCATGATCCGTTTCAGGTGAGGTCGGCGACGATGCCGTTGCCGGCCTCGTTGCGGCTCTCCAGGGTCGCTTCGCCGATGATGTGGAACTTGCGGGCGTCGCCGGTCCGGGCGAGCTCCTCCTTCTTCCACTTGCGCAGCCACAGCAGGCGCCACAGGGACGGATCGATGACTTCGATCTCGCGCCCGCGCACGAAGCGGCTGGCCATGGCGTTGAAGGTGCCGAAGTCCGAGACGTAGCGATCGACGGCGCCGATCACGGTCGCGGCCTTGCCCTTGGGTTCCTGATACTGCGTGGCGATGCCGGTGAAGGCCGAGAAGGTCTGCTTCTGCGACGCGCCCATCAGCAGGATGGTGGGCTTGCCGCCCGCAGTCCACGCGGCACGGACCACCGTCTTCAGCAGCGTTTCGGTCGAACCGCGCTGAGTGCCGTCGGTCGGCGCCACGGTGTTGCCCGCTGTGAAGCCGCCCGAGGCGCCGCCGGCGCCACGCGACACGTTGGACGTGATCCACGATTCGAAGCCGCCGAGCTTGCGCGTCACCGCGCCGGACTGGGCGATCGAAGCCTGATTCTGGCAAACGATGGCCTCGAGATCCATCTTGACGCGGCGGCCGGCCAGGGCAGTCTGGTAGCTGACCTCGCTGTCGCGGCCCGCCTTCTTCACCGCCTCCTGGGTGTTGGAGATGGTGAAGGGCTTCTTCAGGATCTGCGTACGGTTGCCCACGCGCACCGTCGGGGTGATCGCCGCCGCGGTCGTGTCGTCGCCTTCTAGGTTGCTGTTGTTCGTATCGGCATTGCCGAGCGCGTCCAGCTGCCATTCCTCGTAGGTGGCGTCGGCGTCACCCGAGCCGATGGTGCTGATGAACGGCGTCTCGTCCTTGTTGAGGATGGTGATGATGTTGTGCAGCGATTCGCGGTTGCCCACGGCGCTGTTGCTGATGAAGGTGTTGGTCGGTGCAGCCATTGCGGTTTCCTGTAACTAGAGGTCGTTTGCGCGGTTTGGTTACAAACCGCTTAGGCGGATCAGCTCGGCCGCATCGGCGATCGAGGCTCCGCCACTCTTCCTGAACCGCTCGCCCACTTGCCGGGCCGCCTCGCCCTGCCGGTTGCCGGCGCGCGCTAGGGCGCTGGGTGCCGGTCCGGGGGCGACTCGGGTCGGTGTCGTCTTCGCGGTGTTGATCGCCGTCGCGGCGCCGTTCGATGACGACGTCCTGACGGTCGAAGCCTGCTTCTGGGCCTGCTCGAAGCGCATGGCGGCGAGCGCCAGCTCGATGATCGGGGCCTCATGAATGCCGTTGATACGGTCCGGCGAGATGCCCTTGGCAGACAAGAAGCTGCCGAGGTCGCCGTAGGTCTTGGCAGCGACGTCCGGACCGAAATACTCCGGCAGCTTCTTCGCAAGCTTGGCGTGCTCGACCTGTCGGGCCTCGATGAAGGCGCGCCCGGCCCGCTCGTTGGCGATGGCGATCTCGGCTTCACCACGACGGTTTGCCTCGAGCAGCAAGGTTGCCTCATGGTCGCGCTGCTGCTTCAGCCGAGCCCATTCCGCCGGGTTGTCCGCAGCGAGCTTGTTCCAGTCGACCTGCGACCACTTGTCGGCAAAGGCCTGCTGGAAGACCGGACCGTTCTGCCGCCACCAGGCCGCCGCCTGCTCGACGACGCCAACGGCGCCCTGGGCCACGCGCAGAGACTCTTCCCGCACCTGGGCGGCCTCGCGGGTCTTCTCGTTGACGAAGGCGATGCGCTGCTGCTCGTACTTGCGCAGCATCGGCCGCAGCGCCTCGGGCACGTCCTGCCAGGCCGCCTTGTCGTCGGCATTCCAGAACTCCGGCGCTTCGTCGGCGACCGCTACCTGCGGCTCGGTCTCCATCTCGACATCGGCTTCGGATTCGTCCGCTGGTCCGTCTTGTTCGACCTCCGGGGCCGGTTCGGGCTCGCGTTCGACGTCTTCAGCCGGACTGGCGTCGTCCAGCAGCGCCACGGCGCCGGCGACATCGATGGATTCGGGGGCGGCTTCTGACACGGTCTCAGTTTCTGCGGCCATACAGGCTCTCCTTCAGTTGTTCACGACGCTCCTTGAGCTGGATGTCGGCCTCGTAGTCGTCGACCAGGCTCGACAGCGCGGCTTTCACTTCGGTGGCGACGCGGGCGCGGTTGTAGGCGATCTCGCGTGTCGTCATGTCGTCGGGATCACTGGTCAGCACGCGACGCATCTCGTTGTTCACGAAGTCGTCGAACAGCCAGCCGGCATCGGCCAGCACCTCGCGCGCCCGTCGATATCTCTGTTCATTGTCGTCGGTCATGAAGGAATCCTCGGTTCTGCTTGAGCGTCGGCCTGAAGGCTCGCCTTCAAGCCCGCCTTGAAGCGCTCGATTTCCGCCCATTGCCGCACCTTGAATTCGGCGATGGCGATGTCGGCCTGGGCCTTCTCGCGCTTGATCTGCATGTCGGCCGCCGCCGCTTCGCGCAGGATCTCGATCTGTGCCTGTACGGTGAGCAGCTCCGGGCTCGGCGCCGGCTGCGCCGGCGGCTGTGCCGGCGGGGCGCCGTTCACCACCCTGTCCGCCGACTGGAAGAACAGGCCCGGCGTCTTGTAGCCCAGGATCTCGGTGAGCTTCTGGGCGCCGTTTGCGATATTCTCGGCGGTCACGAACGGGCCTTGCGCATTGCCACCCTGCAAGGCGATCAGCTTCTCCTGCAGGCTGCCGACCAGGGCGAGATGACCGATCGCCTGCTCGCGATTGCCGATGCCGACCACGTCGACCGACAAATCCATGTCGTCGGGCCACTGGCTGGGATCGCAACTTGCGAAAGCGCCACCCACGCGCGGCCAATAGGCGACTGGCCCGGTCGCCGCGCGCTTGATGGCGCGATAGATCAGTCGATAGAGCCGCTTGATCGCGGTCTCCGCGAAGGTGCGCGCGATCAGGTCCTGGCGCTGACTGGCCGCCGACATGATACGGTCGAGGCCGCCCAGCGTCTTGTTGAGACTCTCGGCGTCGAGACCCTGATTGTAGCGGCTGACGCCGGTGCGGTTCTCGCGCACCGTGGCGAGGTGCTCGAGCGCCGACAACACGGCGCCGCTGACATTCGGCACCTGCAGCCAGGCGACATGGTTGTCACCGGGACGGGCGCCGGGCTTGAGCCGGATCGGCGAGCCCGGCACCCAGTCGATGAGGCTGTCGAGATTTACCTGGTCGGAGATCACCGGCCGCGGCCGATTGACGATGTAGAGATTGTCGAGAAGGCCGCGCGTCAGGACGGATCCGAGCTGCTGCAGGTCCTGCGTCTGGTCGAACAGAGACCGACCGACGATGGTGTGCGGCATCAGGATCGGCGTGGCCAGGGCGATCGAGGCGGGGCCCGACCACTCCACGCGCTCGACGATGCGGCCTGCGGTTCCGCCACCATGGGCATACACCACGCGCAGCAGCTCCGAGATGCCGTCGCCGTCGTCGTCGGCGCGGATATAGGCCACGACCAGCCACAGCGGCCGTTCGCTATCGCCCTCCTCCGCCCGCTCGGCATCGTCGAGCACACCTTCGTTGCGCTGCGCCGCCTCGTCCGACAGGCCCTTGTCGGCGTTCAGATCATCGATCTCTTCCTGTGTCAGGCCGAGCTTGACCAGATCGGACGAGGTGACGCGCTTGATGAAGCCCAGGAACGACGCTTTGTCCTCGTCGCGTGCGACCGGGCTGAAACGGATGTCTTCGGGTGCGATGCTGTCGACCACCACCCGCTTGCGCTTGTGCGTGACGGTGATCGCTCCTCCTACGCTTCCTGCGGAAGCTACGGAGGACAAGGCCGCCAACGTCCCCGGTAGAGCCTCGCCCTCCGAAGCCTCCGCAGGAGGCGTAGGAGGGTCCATCGTGACCTCGGCGCCCTGCGCCTGGGCTTCGGCGACGATCAGGTCAATGGCGTCCTGCGTCAGGTGCTGCACCGGCACACTGCGCTTGTCCTCGACGTCTTCGAGATCGACCGCGACGCCGCTCAGCCGGTACATCAGGGCGTCCTTGAGCAGCGAGGAGATGACGCGGAACCCGTCGTTCTGGCGCATCAGAACATGCGGGACGTACTCGCTTGCCTCTTTCGCCCACTTCTCCTGGCCAGGCGCCGTCGGCGCGAACTTGGCGAGGTCGTCGGAGCCGGTGAAGACACGCATCAGACCCGGCATCAGCGATTCGACCACGTCGGCGAACTCCGACGTTACGATCGAGGAGGCGCCCTCCTGCTCGTCGCCATACGGCTGGCGATCGTAGTAGGCGAGCGCCTCCTCGCGGACCGCGCTCAATGCTGCGTCCTGGAAGCCGGATGCGGCTTCCTCTTCCTTGCGCAGCAGCGCGATCAACTCTTCGTCGGAGAGCGGCATTACACGATCCTCCGCTTGAGGCCGTTGATCAGTTCCTCGATCCGCCGGTCATCGGCTTCGCAGCGTTGCGCCACGGGATAGGCGAAAGTCAGCGCCAGCGCGTCGCCGTCGTCGGGCGAAGCGAGTCCCCGACGGCGCATGTCCTGCTTGCGCTCGAGCTGCAGCGCGTTGGCGGTGTCGTAGCCGTACTCGACGCCTGTCAGGTCGGCGGCGAGATCGCGGTCGTCGGGCAGACAGCCGACGTTGCACCAATCCTTGAGGAAGCCCCACATCTCCGAACGCTTGTTGGCGTACAGCGCCCTGGCATTGCCCACCGCTCCTCCGTCGGTACGATCGGCCTTGCCGCCGAAATCGACCGCGACGAGGCCTTCGCAACCGAGCTGGCTGAGACGATCGAAAACGCCCCAGCCGATACCCGTCGCATCGACGAAGATCGCGGCAGGCCTGTGCAATTCGACTTGCTCGAGCACGCGGCTGGCGACCTGCATCAGATCGGGGATGCGGAACTTCACCGCCGGGATCGAGCGCGCGTCGAGGCCCTGACGGAACCGGATGACTGTTTGGTCACTGCCTTGACGGGCGATGTCCACGCCCATGATCAAAGGCGCCTCCGCGCCGGCCACCAGTTCGCGGGCAATCGCTGCCTCGACGCGCTCGCCGTCGATGAACTGCTGGTCGCCGGCGCGCGGGAAGACGCCGCGCACGCGCACCCGGATGAAGTCGGAATCCTCGCCATAGTCTTTCACCCACTCGGCGATCTGCGCCTTGTTGGTCATCGACACCGAGCGAGAGTCGACCTGGACCGGCTGCCAGCGATGAGCGAAGCGACCGCCGGCAAAGCATTCGCGGAAACGGCCCGCGTTGCGCGTCGGATTGCCGAACACGCACCAGAACAGTTCTGTCCTGGCGTCGGTCAGGGCGCCTTCGATGGTTTCCCAGATGCCATCCGGAATGGACGAGGCCTCGTCGAAGATGGCGAAGGCACGGCGGCCTTTGTTGTGCAGGCCGGCGATTGCCTCGATGTTGTTCTCCGACCACGTGATCGCGTCGACGCGCCAGGTCTTCTCGTGACCAGGCAGGGTCGAGGCCAGCGCCGTCGCCGAATAAGAGAACCAGCTGCGGTTGATGCAGAGCCCGTACCACTTGGCGAGTTCGGGCCAGGTCTTGGTGCGAAGCTGTCCCTCGGTGTTGGCGGTGACGATGCCGCGGGTATCGCGCACCGTCGACAGCGCCCACAGCACGATCCAGGCGACCAGCGCCGACTTGCCGACGCCGTGACCGGAAGCGACGGCAGCGCGCACCGCTTCCTCGGCGCCGATCAGGCCCTCGCCCAGCCGCTCGAGGATGTCGCGCTGCCACGGCTCAGGGCCTTCCTCGTCGGCGAGCGCCGTGCCGGGCACACCCCACGGGAAGGCGTACATGACGTAGCCCAGGGGATCGAAGCGCAGCGCGCCGATCTCGCCGTGCAGGCGCATGTGGAACTCAGCTGCGGCGGACATTCTTCACCCTCTCTCCGGCGGCATCCAGCGAGGCCAGCATTTCCACCGGCGCCTGATGGTCGTGCTCGTTGCTTTCGCGCCACCGCTCGGGCTGGCGGCTCTTCAGCCAGAACAGGCAGGCTGCCGTGTCCGGCGGATAGTGCTCGGTGTAGGCCACCTCGAGCGCCTTGCCCTGGTGGCTGAAGATGCGCACGGCGTCGTGGCTGTAGCCCATTGCGCGACGCCACAGCCGATCGGCGACGTCGGCGTCGGCCAGCGTCCGGCCGGCGCGGACGGCGGCGGCGAACTCAGGGACGGAGCTCAGCCACTCCTGCAGCATGGCCGGCGGCACATCGAAGAAGCGCGCCAGGTCCTGGTCGTCGGCGCCCAGCAGCAGGCAGAGCTTACGCGCCTGCTCGGCGAACTCGGCCTGGTAGGACGAGCACGGAAGGGCACGCTTGGTGCGGGCGGTTTTGGTGGAAGCGGGTGTCGTGTTCACCCGTGAATAGAAACGGAGACCTACATGAAGGAGTCAACGATACGTGCGTCATACCCATGAAGAATGTGACTCGCGATTTCTGATGGCGTTCGCCCCATTGAACCTCGAAAGCCGATGCCTCAACCACGCATCGACCTGCCGGAATGGAGCAGACGGCCGCTTCCACCCGGTTGGTGCCCCCGCCAAGCAAAGACCCTTCGATGGCGACCATCTTGTAGATTGGCGAGCGCCGCTCGCGATTCACTTGAACAGATAGGCTTCGAGCTTTGCCCACTGAGCAATTGCCTCGCCCATAAGCGAGATCATATCGATTGGAAAGAGGAGCAGATGGCGGCGCGAGAAAGGCCTGGTTGTAGTTTTGAGATCACCACCATCGATCCCGCTATGACGAGCTCAAGGGTGGTTTCCTCAACGAGGCCGATCTCAGGAAGCACATCATAGATGTTCGGGCCTTGCGGAAGCGGATGATCGAGCTCCCCGTGAACAAGCTTCCAGCGCACGCTCGATGACTTCCCTGGCAACGGACTCGCAGTCCATCAGAGGGAGGTCGCCAACACTGGGATCATTGCGTAGGACTTCGGCTCCCGCCTCGACCATCTCGGGGGTGATCTCGATTTCATCCGGCCTAGTACGTCCTGTTGAACTCGCGAACCGCGTCACGTTCGTTGCACCAGCCCGCCATGTCTTCAACGGCGCCGTCCAGTCATTGCGTCGGCAAGGCGGCAGGGCACCGGCGCGTCGATACTCGGCTACAGTACGCGACGTAACCCGTTTTCCGGTCTCCGCTTCGATCGACGCCGCGATCTCGTGGTCGTAATAATGGCCGGCCATTCGCTGCAGGATTTCGCTGCAGCGGACATCCCAACTCCGCTTGGTGTTCATGGTGTGCGTCTTTCCGCCGCCGCATGGACCGTGCACGCCTGCGAGGGGCGCACCAACCAGCCGGCGCGGGCGCAACAGGCGCCCACCGAGGGGGGCCGCCGGCTGGCCTGCATCAGTCTGCGGCAGGCGGCGACGATCGCCGCCCGGGTGTGGCGTGAAGTCATTGGCGGTCCTCGCCGGGCTGGGGTGGCTTGCCGAACACGTCGGGGCGCAGCTCGTAACGCGTGACCTGGCCGCCAAGGGCGATTTCGATGGGGATGCAAGCGGTCGGACCGACCCGGCCACGCCGCAGCCACTGGGCGACATGCGACTGTGTCTTGCCGATACGCCTTGCCAGGGCGGTCTGCCCGCCGGCCAGGGATACGGCCCTCAAGAGAGCTTCCATGACCGGGTTTTACCACACTACAGTTATTCTTGTCAAGAACCTGTGTTATCAATAACTACGCTAGCATTGCCGTCATGACAAACATCGGTGAACGGGTCAAAACGGAGCGGCGAGCCAAAGGCTGGTCGCAGGCGGAACTGGCGCGGCGCGTGACACGGGCCGGCTATTCCATCACTCAAGGCGGCATCGCCCAGATCGAGCGCCGCGGCGACACTGAGCCAAAATCGATCGTGCAGCTCGCGCAGGCGCTGCAGGTGTCGGTGACCTGGCTGCAGTCGAACCGTGGCGACAAGATGCTTGGCGTGATCGCCGGCGACGACGACGACCAGCTGTCGCTCGCCGACGGCGGCAAGCGTGGCCGACGCGGCGGCGCGGCGGCCGCGGCCGCCGCAGCGCGCGCGATGGGCGGACGCCCGCCGTTGCAGGTATTTGCCTCGGCTCAGGGCGGCACCGAAGGCGCCATGCTCCTGTCCAACGAGCCGGTGTCGTGGATCCCGCGCGATCCGCGTCTCGAAGGCTTGCAGGATGCCTATGGCTGCTTCGTGTCGGGCGATTCTATGGAGCCGGCCTACGAGCGCGGCAACCTGTTGCTGGTCAACCCCTCGGCTGAAGTCTCGCCGGGCGACGATTGCGTCTTCCTGCGCGAGACCGCCGACGGCTCGCGCTACGTTCTGATCAAGCGGCTGGTCCGGCGCAACGAGGCAAGCTGGACGGTCAAGCAGTACAATCCGGCCAAGACCTACACCCTGTCGCGCCGCGAATGGCAGAAGGCGCACCTGGTGATCGGCAAGTACAACCGGGCAAGCTGACCTGGGGATAACTTGCACCCTCTTGATTAAATAACCCTGGTTATTATATAGTGGCTCCATAACAGGAGCCCCTATGTCCTCTGACGAAGCCCTTGCCAGCCGTACCAAGCGCCTGTCGGCCTGGCAGGCCGACCGCGCGGCCCTCCTGCAGCAGGCCGATGCCTTCGTGGTCGTGTCGTGGTGGCAGGAAAAGAGCGGCGATGGCCGCGTCGGCGACTACGAGTACGAGCACCGGCCGACGTTGAATGATGCGCTCGATACCTATCGAGACTACGAAGACGGCGAGTTCCGCCGGGCGCGCGCCGTCGGCATTTTCGCCGTCAAAGATGGCCTTCCGACCGGCGGCCGGCTCGAGGCCACGCAGATCATGCGCTTGATGCGTGAAACGCGACGGGCGACATAGAGCCCGGCGCGTGGGCGTCTGGCGAGACGAATCAGAGCCACTGACTCCACCGGCCACTTTCCCCGAAGGCGCGCAACCCAATCCTTCAGTCCCGCTGTCCCGGCTTGCCGCGCCCCGAGGAAGAGTCGCCGCGACGAACACGAGGTTCTTGAAGCAAGGCACACAACAGAAAGGCGACTGACTGAAGCCGAATACCAGATGCAGTAGGGCAGATCTTATCGACAGGATTCTTTCAAAAAACCTTCAACTTTCACGGGCAAATGGCGTTCAAGTCACATGAGCACGTACGACCCGACAGGCCCCTTCACCTCCCAGGGCACCCCCCACGCGACCCTGGCGACGCTGGCCAACCGATGCCTCATCGAGGCGCCTTCACGGGCGCTCGACGTCGAGATCTACTGCGCCATTCACGGCATCGAAGACGGCAACGACCTCGGCAGCCCGGCCCTGGTCGAGGCGCACGCCAAGGGCGACGTGCTGATCGTCGAACCGGGGCTGCACGGCTGGGTGGAGGTGCCGCCTTTCACCGAACAGCTCAAGTACGCCAAGTCGCTGCTGCCCGACGGGCTCTACACGATCTCCTCCGAGGCGCGGATCGTCTGCGCGGCCGCGCTGCACGTGCTCGCCCTCACCGAGGCGCCGCCGCTTCCCCATCTCAGCCTGCGCAGCGAGCAGTGCGGCTGAGGGATCGCGATAGCCACGGCGCGACGAAGCCATCAACGCCGTAAGCCACCGGTAGCCTGCGCTCCTGGGCCGAAAGCCGTGATCAAAAGGTGACGCAGATCGTGCATGGCCGCGGGCGCGACTGCAGGGACGTGTCCGCATCCGATGGAACCGGCAACCCGCCGACGGGCGTGCTTGTTCTCTGCACAGCAAGAAGGAGATCGCCATGAAGACCATGGTCACGATCGCCGGCCTCGCAACGCTTGCCGTGCTCGGCGCCGGCTGCACGAACGACTACAATTACAGCCGGCCCTATTACGGCTACAGCCAAGGCTACTACGCGCCGAATTACGGCTATTACGCGCCGGCACGCTACAGCTACCCACGCTACGGCTACTACAGCCCCTACTACGGCAGCGGCCCCTACTACTACGGCGGTGGGCCAGGAGTGACGTTCTCGGCGAACTTCCCGCAAGGTTGATCTAGCCAGAGCACGATGCGTCCAGGTGGAATCACCTGGACGGATCGTGCCCTGTGAAACAGGCACCGCCAGTGCGCGGAATGTGATCGGATGGAACCGCGCGCGGTTCCATCCGATCACATTCCGCTCTAGCAGCAGCCGGAGAGGGCTGCCGCCGGTCGAGCCGCAGCACGCCGGATCTCGGCCAGTTCGGCGCCGTCCGACAGCCCGACCGTCAACCAAGCGTAGGCCATCTCGGCGTCGCGAAAGACCCGCAGCGGCCGCTCGGCATTGACGATGCTCTCGAACAATCTGACCTGGTCGTAGACCTCGTCCGAACCGGCGATAACGGCCACGCTGCCCATCGGCCCGCTGGACTCGTGGGCGCGGATGCGCGCACCAAGGACCGCCATGTCGTCGGCGCTCAAGGCCAGGCGGCTCCCCGCCATGTCGAGGACCTTGCGGTAAGACAGGGTGGCAGCCGCCATGAGCCCGTCGAGATAGCCCTCGATGTCCACCCTGCTGAGCTCGCCGGCAGCCTTCGCGGAGACCAGGCGCGCGGCGTGATTCACTCCCCACATGATCGGCATGTGCCCCTCCCGACCGGGTCCCACTGCCCGGTCAAGGGCCGGTTATCAGAAAAGGCGCGAAGGTTCCGTGGCTTTCCAGTGACCTCTGGCGCTCAGGGATAGAGTGGCACCTTGGCGCGCAGCGTCATGTCGGCCGAGAAAAGGGCCAGCGGCAGCATCCCGCAGAGCAGGCCAAGCGGCGTCCGTCCGGCAGCGATCCCGGCTGGCGCGGCATCGAGCACGTTCACCGCCTCACGCGGGATGTCATCGAGGACGATCGTGGTATCCTGCCAGCCATCGGCTGCCACACGCACGTCGCCCGGCAGCAGCGGCAGGCGCAGAGCGAGACGCGGCGCCACGATCAAGGCCCAGGCTTCCGGCCGCCGGCGGACGAAGGCGATCATGGCATCGGCCAGCGGCCCTTCGAGCCTGACCGGGCGATAGTCGCCGTCCTCGAACAAGGGCGCGAGGCGCTGGCGCAGCGCGAGAACACGCGCGATCAGGGCCTGCTTGACGACGCCGTCGCGCCAATGCGCCGCCAGGGCGGACAGCGGTTCGGCGAGCGGGGCTCGCGCGCGACGGCGCCAATCGACCGGACGGCGGTTGTCGGGGTCGACCAGGCTCAGGTCCCAGAGCTCGGCGCCCTGGTAGAGATCGGGTACGCCCGGCACGGTCATGCGCAGCAGGCATTGCGCCAGGCCGTTGAGCGCGCCGGCCGGGGCGATGCGCTGCACCAGGGAAGCGATCTGCCGCAGCAGATCGGGCAGCGCGGCGTCGACCACGAGCGCGCTCGTGAAATCATGCGCCGCCGCCTCGTAGGCTTCGTCGACGGCAGCCCAGTCGCTGGCGAGCTTGGCTTCGCGCAGCGCCTTCTGCTGCCAGGCGACCAGCCGCTCGGCGAAGGCGCGCCGCCCCGAGCGGTCGCCGGCGTCGAGATCGAACGGCCAGGCGCCGACGATGGTCTGCAGCAGCAGGGCGATGTCGCCCGCGGAGGGAGCGGCATCACGGCGGAGCGGCCAGCTGGCCTCGACCCAGTCGCGCTGCAGGGCGGCCCATTCCACGGCCATGCCGCTCAGCACGGCGAGACGCGCGCGCATGTCCTCGCCCCGCTTGTGGTCGTGGGTGGCCGTGGCCAACAGCGCGCGCGGCCAATCGGTCCGGCGCACCTGCATGCGGCGATGGAAGGTAGCGGCGTCGAGAGCGAAGGTGGCGGGATCGAAGCCGACGTCGTTGCGCGACAGCAACCGGCCGTAGCGATAGAAGCCGGTGTCCTCGACCGCCTTGGCAGCGATCGGCGCGCTGAGCTGCTGGAATCGCGCTACGGCATGGGCGCGGTCGCGCTCGCCGAAACGGCCAAGCAGCGGGTCGATCGCCCAGCGGTCGGTCGCGAGACAGGTACGGCGCGCGCCGGCAGCGGCGCGCTCGAGAACGCCGCGGTCGGCCGGCGAGAGCATGCCGTCGCGGCGATACGTGCGATAGACCGGAAAATGCGCCAGCAGCTCGCCCAGGACGCGGCGCAGCAGCGGAGGCGCCAGCTCGCCACCGGCAAAGGCCGCGGCGCAGGCGTCGAGCTGGGCGCCGAAGCTGCGCGCCAGGATCTCGCGGCGGGCGGCCTCCTCTTCGGCAGTGAAGTCGGCAGGCCGGCCGCTCAGCGCCGCCCACGCCGCGGCCAGCACGCGCTCGCCGGCCGGGTCGTGCTGCAGGGCGTTGACCTCATCCATGAAGTCGTAGCCGGTGGTGCCGTCGCAGCCCCAGTCGGCCGGCAAGGTCTCGCCGGCCAGCAGGATCTTCTCGACGACGAGATACGCGCCCGGTTTCAACCGCCCACGCAGGGTCCGGCAGTAGCCCGCGGGATCGGTGAGACCGTCGACATGGTCGATGCGCAGGCCGTCGACGATGCCCTCGGCGTGCAGGCGAAGCGGCAGCGCATGCACCGCCTCGAAGGCCTCGGGCTCCTCCATGCGCAGGCAGACCAGCTCGTTGATGTCGAAGAAGCGCCGCCAGTTGATCCGATCGCCGGCGCTGCGCCACCACGCCAGGCGCCAGTGCTGGCGCTCCAGGCCGCCCTCGACGGCGGGCAGGCGATGCGAGAAATAGACGAAGGCGTCATCGTCGCGACGGAGCTCGCCGTCAGCCAGCACCTCGTCGAGCGGGCGGCCGAGGATGGGCAGCAGGACCCTGTCGTCGGCGTCCCAGTCGATGTCGAACCAGCGGGCGAAGCGGCTGGCGCGGCCGCGGCCCAGCACGTCGGCCCACCAGGCGTTGGCCGTGTCGGCGGCCATGTGGTTGGGCACGATGTCGAGGATCAGGCCCATGCCCGCCGCGCGCAGCGCCGAGGACAGGGCCAACAGGCCCGCCTCGCCGCCCAGCTCGGGATTGACACGGGTGGGATCGACCACGTCGTAGCCGTGCTGGGAGCCCGGGCGCGCGACGGCGATGGGCGAGGCATAGAGATGGCTGACGCCCAGCCGGGCGAAATAGGGCACCAGGGACTCGGCGTCGGCGAAGGTGAAGCCGCGATGGAACTGCAGGCGCAGGGTGGCACTCGGAGTCGGGAATGAGGGGCTCATCGACGGTGACGGCGGATGATGTCGACACGGGCGCGTACGGCGGGCGAATCGAACACCTCACGGGCGGGCGTCTCCAGTCGCCGGCGCCAGTTGGGATGCTCGTCGATCGTGCCGGGCACGTTGGGCTGCTCGACGAGACCCAGCAGGTCTTCCAGCGGCGTTAGCATCAGCGGCGACGGCGACTGGGAAACGTAGCCCAGCGCAGCGGCGACGACGGGCGCGGGCTGGTCAACGGGCGGCATGGATCCATCGAGGCCGGCATTGCCGAAGGCTCGCCACAACCGCGCGCGGTCCCGGGTGCGCGCCTGCTCCTCGCTGGGCGCGCCGAGGCCGAGCGCGCGGCGGGTCCGGATGTCCTCGCCGCTCCACCAGCCGGCGACGGGGGGCAGGTCGTGGGTGGTGGTCATGGCGACCGCGTCGGCGCGCCAGCGCGAGGGCTTCCTGAAGTGAAGCCGTGTGCGCTCGAACCACAGCACGTCCATGCCGGCAATGCCGGCGCGGCGCAGGCGGGCGCGGAAGCCGGGCGGCACGGTGCCGAGATCCTCACCGATCACCACGGCGCGGTGGCGATGCGATTCGAGCGCCAGGAGGTTCAACAGGTCCTCCAACGGATAGGCGAGATAGGCGCCCTCGCCTGCAGGCTGGCCGCGCGGGATCAGCCACAACCGCATCAGGCCCATGATATGGTCGATGCGCACGCCGCCGGCATGGGCGAGAGCGGCGCGCAGGGTGGCGAGGAAGGGCTCGAAGCCCGCGGCCAGCAGAGCGTGTGGCGAGAAGCCGGTCAGGCCCCAGTCCTGGCCATGCGGATTGAAGGCATCGGGCGGTGCCCCGATCGACAGGCCCATCAAGAGGTCGGACCGGCGCGCCCAGGCGTGGCTGCCGGTGCGGTCCATGCCGATCGCGAGGTCGCTCAAGAGGCCGATGCGCATGCCTGCCTCCTTGGCCGCGCGCTGTGCGGCGGCGAAGGAGCGCGCGGTGATCCATTGCAGGAACAGGTGATAGCGCTCCGGGCCTGCAGCCTGCTGGGCTTCGAAGCGGGCGTGCTGGCGCAGTGTCTCGCCGCCCTCGACAATGAAGCGCTCGAACTCGCGCAGGAGCGGCGTATCGACCTGGTCGAATTCATCGAACAGGGTGCGCAGCCGCGCGAACTTCGCGGCAGCGGCGGTGGGCCAATCGATCAAGGCCGCACCCTCCAATGCCTCGTCAGGGACGATCGTGGTGGCATCGAAGGTGGCCGACGGATCGGCGTAGAGCGGATTGAGGAACAGGCGGCTCGACGGTGAATAAGGACCGTAGCGCGCCGGATCGTGGGGGAAGAGGCTGTGCACAGGGCTGAGCGCCACCGCGTCGGCGCCATGCCGCGCCGCGGCCTCGGCAAGCTCGCGGACGGCGCCGGCATCGCCGATGCCGCCATCACCGGCGCGGCGCAGGCCGTAGACCTGGGCCGCCACGCCCCACATGCGCTCGCCGCCGCCGATCTCCTGCAAAGTGAGGCAGCGCGACGGCGCGACCGCCAGGGTGATCTCGCGATCGGCGAAACGGAGGCGGTGATAGCCCAGCCGCCTGATGCCGGGCAGCACGCCGTCGCGCACGACGACGGACTTCGCCTTGCCTCCTTCCAGGACCAGTTCAGCCGCATGGTCGCCATCGAGGCCGGCAATCGCGATGGGCCGGCCGAGACGCGCGGTGACGAGCGGCGGCGGGACCGCTGGTGCATCGATGCCATCCAGGGCTTCCAGCAGGCGGCGCAAGGATTCGGTCCTGACCCTTTGCGGACGCCCCATGGCATCGGTCCAGTCGACAGCGAGGCCAGCCGACCGGGCGCGGGCCAGGACGGCTTCCTCGTTCATCCATTGCCTCCGGCGGAGGCCTCGACGAAGGCCACAGTTGCCGGTCCTGCCAGCTGGCCGGCGCGGACTTCCTCGCCGGCGCCGGCGCGGCTCTCGAACAGCAGATCGCCCTTGGGCGCATCGACCGCGCAGGCGGTGCGGCCGAGATTGCTGACCAACCCCAGCACGGCGCCGTTGCCGAGCCGCCAGCGCGCGGCGACGCAAGCCGGGCCAGCAGCCTTCGCCGAAATCGATCGCGCACCGGCAAGATGCGGCGTCAACGCCGCGGCGCGCAGCGCCAGCAAGCGGCCGTACAGGGCACGCCTTTCTGCGTCGTCGGCGACCGGCCGACTACTCTCGAAAGTCGCGAGCGCGTTGGGGTCGGGAATCGAGGCCGCCGACTCGCCCTCCTGGAAGCCCTTGAAGGCTGCGAACTCGCGCCGCCGTCCTTCGCGCACTGCGCGCGCGAGGTCGCCACGATGGTCGGTGAAGTACAGGAAGGGGGTGCGGCTGGCTCCCTCCTCGCCCATGAAGATCAGCGGAATCTGCGGGCAGAGCAGCTGCAGGGCGATCGCCGCCTCGAGCGCCGCGGGATCGACACGCTCGGCCAGCCGGTCACCGAACGGCCGGTTGCCGACCTGGTCGTGGTTCTGAAGGAACAGCACGAAGGCGGTGGGGCCGAGATCGGCGCTGGGCGTGCCGCGACGCTCGCCCTTGCGATAGGCCGACGGTTCGCCCTGATAGACGAAACCCTCGCCGAGGCAACGTGCCAGGCGCTCGGCCGGCCGGTCGGCATAATCGGCATAGTAGCCGTCGGCGTCACCCGTCAGCAGGACGTGCAGGACGTGATGGGCGTCGTCGTTCCACTGAGCATCGAAGTCGCGGCGCAGATGGCCGGCTTCGTTGCCGTCGTGCTCGAGCACGAGATGGACATGGCGGCCGGGCTCAACGGTGGCACGGACCTCGGCGGCCATCTCGTCCAGCCAGTCAGGCGCGGCAATGGCATGCACGGCGTCGAAACGCAGGCCGTCGAAGCGGTACTCCATCAGCCAGTAGAGCGCGTTCTCGATGAAGAAGCGGTGCACCTCGGGACGGCGGAAATCGATGGCGGAACCCCACGGCGTGACGACATCGGTGCGGAAGAAGCCCGGCGCATAAGCCGCGAGGTAGTTTCCGTCGGGTCCGAAGTGGTTGTAGACGACGTCGAGGAAGATCATCAGGCCGTGGCCGTGCGCGGCATCGATCAGCGCCTTCAGCTCGTCGGGTGTGCCGTAGGCTGCGTCGGGCGCGAAAGGCAGTACGCCGTCATAGCCCCAGTTGCGCGCGCCGGGGAAGTCGTTGACCGGCATGAGCTCGACGGCGGTGACGCCGAGCTCGGCGAGGTCGGGCAGCATCGCGGCGACACCGGCGAAGCCGCCCAAGGCGCCAGCATGCAGCTCATAGAGCACGGCATCCTGCCATCGACGACCACGCCAGGCCGGATGCCGCCAGCGGTAGGCGCGCGGATCGACGACGAGGCTGGGATCGTGGACGTCGCGGCTCTGGGCGCGCGACGCCGGATCGGGCACGACCAGTCCATCGGCCAGGCGGTAGCGATAGCGAGCGCCGGCGCCACAGGCCGCCTCGGCTTCGAACCAGCCCTCGGCATCGCGGGTCATCGGCACGCTGCCCAGCCCATCGATGTCGACGGCTATCTGTGGCTGGCCGGGAGCCCACAGGCGAAAGCGCGTCTGGTCCGGCGCGACCAGGGTGGCGCCGAATGGCAGGTCGCGCGCGAAAGCGGCCATTGTCCTAGGCCTTGCGGGTGCTCAATGTCAGCACGACGCTGTGGGCGCCAACGACGATCTCCTCGATCTCGAGGTCGTTCTCCTCGGCATCGGGATTGGCGGTGTTCAGCAGCAGGCGCGTGGGCAGCCCGGGCGGCGGCAGGCGAAAGCGGTGGTCCTCGCCGGTGGCGTTGAAGAAGGCGGTAAGGATCGAGATCCCGCCGTCGTCGCGGCTGGCCCGGCGCAGCACCAGGCGATGCTCGCCGGGATTGTTCCAGGAGTCGTTGGAGATCTGCTCGCCGGACGCGTCGAACCAGGCGATGTCGCCGATGCCGTCGACGACCTTGTCCTGCCCGTGCAGGAAGCGCGGCGCCCGCAGCACGGCATGCCGGTGACGCAGGGCGATGACGCGCCCCGTGAACGTCGTCAGCGCCTGCCCTTCGGAGCTTTCCGCCAGCTTCCAGTCGAGCCATGACGTTTCGTTGTCCTGGGCATAGGCATTGTTGTTGCCCATCTGGGAGCGGCCGAACTCGTCGCCGCCCAGCAGCATGGGTGTGCCCTGCGCCAGGAAGACCGTGGCGAGCATGGCGCGCTGCACGCGCTGGCGGGTGTCGAGGATGGCAGGATCGTCGGTTGGACCCTCGACGCCCCAATTGGCCGAAAGGTTGTCGGCGTGACCGTCCTTGTTGTCTTCGCCGTTGGCCTCGTTGTGGCGCTCGGCATAGCTCACCACGTCGGCCAGCGGAAAGCCGTCGTGGCTCGCGATGTAGTTGATGGAGGCCCAGGGCCGGCGCCCCCGCTTGTCGAAGAAGTCGGCCGAGCCGGCAAGGCGAGCGGCGAAGTCGGCGCGCTGGCCCTCGTCGCCGCGCCAGTAGCGGCGCACGCCATCGCGGAAGCGGTCGTTCCACTCGGCAAAGCCCGGCGGATGGTTGCCGAGCTGGTAGCCGCCCGGCCCGATGTCCCACGGCTCGGAGATCAGTTTTACGCGCGACAGCACGGGATCCTGGCGGATGGCGTCGAAGAACCCCGAGCCGGGATCGAAACCGTGCCCTTCGCGGCCCAGCGTCACGCCGAGGTCGAAACGGAACCCGTCGACATGGAAGGAGGTGACCCAGTTGCGCAGCGAATCCATCACCATCTGCAACACGCGCGGCGTCGAAAGGTTCACCGTGTTGCCGGTGCCGGTATCGTTGACGCAGTGGCGCGGATTGTCGGCAACCAGGCGATAGTAGCTGGCGTTGTCGAGGCCCCGGAACGACAAGGTCGGCCCCATCTCGCTGCCCTCGGCAGTGTGGTTGTAGACGACGTCGAGGATCAGCTCGATGCCCGCCGCATGCAGTCGACGGATGGCAATGCGCATCTCGTCGGGCGTATTGTCGGACAGATAGCGCGGCTCGGGCGCGAAGAAGCCGATGCTGTTGTAGCCCCAGTAGTTGCGCAGCCCCTTTTGCAGCAGGTTGCGGTCCTGCACGAAGGCATGGATCGGCAGCAGCTCGACGGTGGTGATGCCGAGCCGCCTGAGATGATCGATGAAGCCCGGGTCGGCCAAGGCGGCAAAGGTTCCGCGCTCGTTGGACCTCAGGTCCTGGCGCAGCATGCTGAGCCCTCGCACATGGGTCTCGTAGATCACGGTATCGGACCACGGCACGTTGGGCGGCCGGTCGTCGGCCCAGTTGAAGCTGTCGTCGGTGACGACGGCCTTCAGCATGCCCGGTGCGCTGTCGCGGCGATCGAAGGACAGGTCGGCGCGCGGCGAGTTCACCCGGTAGCCGTAGAGCGCGTCCGATGGCCGCAAGTCGCCGGCGATGCGCTTGGCATAGGGATCGAGCAATAGCTTGTGATGGTTGAAGCGATGGCCGTGCTGCGGCTCGTAAGGCCCATAGGCGCGATAGCCGTAGATCAGGCCGGCGCGCGCATTGGGCATGTAGCCGTGCCAGACCTCGTCGGTGCATTCCGGCAGGACGAAGCGTGCTATCTCGCGGCGGCCGGAGGGATCGAAGATGCAGAGCTCGATCTTGGTGGCATGGGCAGAGAACACCGCGAAGTTGGTGCCGAGGCCATCCCAGGTGGCGCCCAAGGGATAGGGCGAGCCGCCTAGCAGGCGGTCGGGCCACGCTGCCACTCTCAACCCTCCGCGCGCAGCATCACCGTGGCGAGCGGCGGCAGGGTCAACAGAACGGATTGGGCCTCGCCGTGCGAGGGCTGGTCGTGGGCGACGACGGCACCGTCGTTACCGAGGTCGCTGCCGCCATAGAAGCGGGAATCGGTGTTCGCGATCTCACGCCAGCGGCCGGCGCGCGGCACACCGACGCGATAGCCATGCCGCGGCACCGGCGTCATGTTGCAGATGACCAGGATCGGGGCATCGCCTTCCCGGCCCCCATCCCGTCCTCTGCGCAGGAAGGCGAAGACGGAATTGGCGCGATCGTCGCCGATCAGCCAGCGGAAGCCTTCCGGCTCGGCGTCGCGCCGGTGCAAGGCCGGCTCGGCCGTGTAGAGCCGGTTGAGGTCACCCACCAGCCGCTGGATACCGGCATGGACGGGGTCACCGAGCAGGGCCCAGTCGATCTCGGCATCGTGGTTCCATTCGCGCGGCTGGGCGATCTCGCAGCCCATGAACAGCAGTTTCTTGCCGGGGTGGGCCCACATGAAGCCGAGATAGGCGCGCAGGTTGGCGAAGCGCTGCCAGCGGTCCCCCGGCATCTTGCCAAGCAGCGAGCCTTTGCCGTGCACGACCTCGTCGTGCGAGATCGGCAGGATGAATTTTTCCGAGAAGGCGTAGAGCAGGCCAAAGGTGATGTCGTCGTGGTGGTAGGCGCGATGGATGGGTTCGTGCTCGATGTAGCGCAGCGTGTCGTGCATCCAGCCCATGTTCCACTTGTAGGAGAAGCCGAGGCCATCGGGCTGCGCCTGGGTGACGCCGGGCCAGGCGGTCGATTCCTCGGCGACGACGATGGCGCCGGGGCAACGCTCGGCGACGACGGCATTGAGATGGCGCAGGAAGCCCACCGCTTCGAGGTTCTCGCGGCCGCCATAGATGTTGGGGATCCAGGCATCGGCCGGCCGGCTGTAGTCGCGATAGAGCATCGAGGCCACGGCATCGACCCGGAGACCGTCGACGTGATAGCGCTCTAGCCAGTGCAGCGCGCTCGCGATCAGGAAGCCCTGCACCTCGCGGCGCCCGAAATTGTAGATGTAGGTGTTCCAGTCGCGGTGGAAGCCTTCGCGCGGGTCGAGATGCTCGTAGAGCGCCGTGCCGTCGAAGCGCGCCAGGCCGTGCGGATCGGTCGGAAAATGCGCCGGCACCCAGTCGAGCAACAGGCCGATATTGTTGGCATGCAGGGCATCGACGAAGCGGGCGAAGGCCTCCGGCGGGCCGAAGCGCGCTGACGGCGCGAAAAGCCCCAACGGCTGGTAGCCCCAGGAGCCGCCGAACGGATGCTCGGTGATGGGCAGCAACTCGACATGAGTGAATCCAAGCTCGGCGACGTAGGGGATCAGTCGATCGACGGCAATGTCCCACAGTGAACCGTGCGGCTCGCCGGACCTGAGCCACGAGCCGATATGAACCTCGTAGATCGAGAGCGGCGCCTGCGGCGCCTGACGCCCGGCTCGGCTTGCAATCCATTTGTCGTCGGACCAGCGGAACGGCCGCGGCGAGGCCACGATCGAGGCGGTGCCGGGCGCCAGTTCGGCCTGCTGCGCCACCGGATCGGCCTTGTCGGGCTGGCGCGCACCGCCCGGCCCCATGATGTCGTACTTGTAGCGCACACCCGCATCGACGCGCGGCACGAACAGCTCCCAGATCCCGGAGGGATAGCGCAGCCGCATGGGATGACGCCGCGCATCCCACGAATTGAAATCGCCGATCACCGCCACGCGCTCGGCATTGGGCGCCCATACGGCGAAGCGGACGCCCGGCACGCCGTCGACGGTGGCGACGTTGGCGCCCAGCGCATCAGCCAGATGGAAGTGGCGGCCCTCGTTGAACAGATGCAAGTCGAGCTCGCCCAGGACCGGGCCAAAGGCGTAGGGATCCTCGGTCTCCTGAACCGCGGCCGGCCACTGGATGCGCAGCAGATAGGGCGAAGCGTCGGCTACGGCGCCCTCGAACAGCCCCGATTCCACCTCCGGCAAAGCGCCAAGAGACGCACGATCGGAGCGGCGCAGCACCTCGACCGACCGTGCGCCCGGCAGATAGGCACGGATGGTGCGGCCGTCAGGGCCGTCGTGCGGTCCCAGCACGCGGAAGGAATCGCGATGACGCGCGGTCATCAGTGCCTCGACCTCGCCGCGGTCGAGTTGCGGCCTGGTCATGTCGTTCACGGCTCGCTCCGCGCGAGCTTGAGCAGACGTCCGGCGATGCGCGCCAGTCCGGTGGTCGGGACAGCGAGCCAACTCGGCCGGTTGGCTGCTTCGTAGCCCACTTCGTAAGCCGCCTTCTCGAACAGGAAGAAGTCGAGCAGCCGCGCACCACCCATGTCCGGCAGGCTGGCTGCCGCCTCGCGATAGGCATCGATGAAGGCCTTTTGCGATCCCTCGCGCAACCGCGTCACCAGCCGCTCGCGCCGCCCGGGAGAGAGTCGGCTGGCCAGCACATTGTTGGGACCGATCGCCGTGGCCGCGGCGTAGTCGATCGACCGCATCAGGCCGGCGACGTCACGCAATGGGCTTGCCTTGCGACGCCGCTCCTCCAGAGGCCGCGCCGGCTCGCCTTCGAAGTCGATGATGTAGGCGTCGGCACTGGCGACCAGCACCTGGCCGAGATGGAAGTCGCCATGGATGCGCGTCATCAATGTGCCCTCGCCTTGCCTGCCGAGGCGCTGCAGCGCCTCCTGCAAGGCGTCGCGGTTGGCGAGCAACTGTGCTGCCTGAGCGCCAAGCGTTTCGTTCTCCCAGTCCTTGCGATCGGCGATGGCATCGAGGGCGCGGGTCAGAAGGCCCGATGCCCGCGTGATCCATTCCTGGACATCCTCCGACGCGGCGCGCTGCGGCGCGAAAGCCGGGTCGTCGGTCGGCTGCGCCAGCACAACGTGCATGTTGCCGAGCTGCCGGCCTATCGTGGCGGCGAAAGCATGATAGTCGCGGATATCGTCGACACGGGCTTCCGCCGTGGCCTCGCGGCTCGTCGTGGCGTCGAATGCGCGATTGGCCTGATTCAGAACCCAGGTCCAGGCATCACCCTGGTTGCGAATGAAGGCTTGGGCCACCGCAAGGGCGTGGCGCTTGCCATCACTATCGATGCGAGTCACCTCGCCCAGCAAGGCGGGCGCATTGGCGAAACCGCGCGAAGTGAGGTACCGGCTCATCTCCGCCTCGGGATGCTCGCCGGTCGAGACGGAACGGAAGATCTTCAGCATTACGGCATCGTCGACGATCAACGAGCTGTTCGACTGCTCGGCAGTCAGCCACATGACCTGCGCATCGGCCGGCCGGCGCAGAACCTCGAGCTTGTCGGGCATGGGCTCGAACACGATCTGGCCTTCCGTCGTATCGAGACGCTCGGCGTTGGCCAATGCCTCCAGCATGCGGCGGGCAAAGATCGGCAGTGCAAAGGCGTCGGTCAGGAGCCCGACTCGCCGGCCCCGTCGCACGCGTGCCAAGGCGAGCTGCGAGGGCAGCGCCGCCGTGGGTTCGTCGTCCCAACACATCGACAGAGGCAGCTGCCAGCGGCTGACTCCACCATCGGCCTTGACCTCGACCTCCGCCAACAGAACGTCACGATCGTCTGTGAGCCGCGCCAGATAGGCGATATGCGAGGACTGCAGCGCCTGATCCTTGGCACCGAACCAACGACGCTTCTGCAGGTAGGGCGGCAGGGCTTCACGCTCCAGGACCGGGGCGGCGGCCTCCAGCGCCTGATCGAGCCGACTGCGCAACACGACCGTAACGTAGTCCGGCAGCGGTTCGGGGGCGGGCGTGTGCCAGGACGGCGCCTCGGTCTCCGTCGTCAGGATGAACCAGTAGAAGCCGTAGGGCGGCAGGGTGAGCAGATAGGTGAGCTGACCGATCGGCGGGAACAGCGAGCCACCGTTCAGTTCGACCGGCACGCGACCGGCGAACTCGGAGAGGTCGAGCTCGACCGCCTGGGGCGCGCGCGAGACGTTGGCGACACAGAGGATCACCTCGCCATTGAGCTCACGCAAATAGGCCAGGACTTTTCGGTTTTTGGGATAGAGGAAGCGTAACGAGCCGCGTCCGAAGGCGGCGTGCATGCGGCGAATAACGAGCGTGCGCCTTGTCCAGTGAAGCAGCGAATGGGCGTCGCGAGTCTGGGCTTCGGCATTGATGATCTCGTAGCCATAGAGCGCATCCATGATGACGGGCAGCGCCAGCGCCGCCGGATCCGCACGCGAGAAGCCGCCGTTGCGGTCGGGCGACCACTGCATTGGCGTACGAACCCCGTCGCGATCGCCCAGCCGGATGTTGTCGCCCATGCCGAGCTCGTCGCCATAGTAGATGACCGGTGTGCCGGGCATGGAGAACAGCAGGAAGTTCATCAGCTCGATACGGCGGCGGTCACGCTCGAGCAGTGGCGCGAGCCGGCGCCTGATGCCGAGATTGAGCCGGGCGCGCCGGTCGGTCGCATAGGTCTGCCAGAGATAGTCGCGCTCGGAGTCCGTCACCATCTCGAGCGTCAGCTCGTCGTGATTGCGCAGGAAGATCGCCCATTGGCAGGTCTCGGGGATCTGCGGCGTCTGGCGCATGATGTCGGTGATGGGGAAACGGTCCTCGCGGGCCAGCGCCATGTACATGCGCGGCATCAGCGGGAAGTGGAAGGCCATGTGGCATTCGTCGCCGTTGCCGAAATACTCCTTGGTGTCCTCCGGCCACTGGTTGGCCTCGGCCAACAGCATGCGCCCTGGATAATGAGTATCGATCTCGGCCCGGATGCGGCGCAGCACGTCGTGGGTCTCGGGCAGGTTCTCGTTGATGGTGCCTTCGCGCTCCACGAGGTACGGCACCGCGTCCAGCCGCAGCCCGTCGACGCCGAGGTCGAGCCAGAAGCGCATGACGCCAAGCACTGCATCCATGACAGCCGGATTGTCGAAGTTGAGGTCGGGCTGGTGGGCGTAGAAGCGGTGCCAGTAGTACGCGTTGGCGGCGGGATCCCAGGTCCAGTTCGAGCGCTGGGTGTCGAGGAAGATGATGCGCGTGCCGGCGTATTTCTGGTCGTTGTCCGACCAGACGTAGAAGTCACGCTCGGGCGAACCGGGCGGCGCCAGGCGGGCACGCTGGAACCAGGCATGCTGGTCCGAGGTGTGGTTGATGACAAGTTCGGTGATGACGCGTATGCCGCGGCGATGGGCTTCGTCGATGAAGCGCTTGGCGTCGTCGAGCGTGCCGTATTCGGGGTGGACGGCGGTGTACTCGGCGATGTCGTAGCCGTCGTCCAATCGCGGCGACGGATAGAACGGCAACAGCCACAGCGTATTGACGCCGAGCTCGGCGATATAGTCGAGCTTGGAGATCAGGCCGGGGAAGTCGCCGATGCCGTCATTGTCCGAATCGAAGAACGACTTGATGTGAAGCTGGTAGATGATCGCGTCCTTGTACCAGAGCGCATCCTGCGCAACGGGTAGCTGGGCAGCGGCCAGCGGCGCGTTCACGGCCGGCCTCCCGTCGGCGCGATTCGCCAGATCGCGAACGGCAGATCGGCCGGATCGAGCCGGACGCGCTGCACCTTGCCTTGCCAGACGAACCGGTTGTTGCGCATGAGGTCCTCGACTTCGACGGCGCCATTGTCGGGCAGCTTCCACTCCCACAACGGCACTTCGAACAAGGCTTCCTGCGCGGAGTGGGGATCGAGGCTGACGGCGACCAGGATCATCTCCGCACCATCCGGCGACGGCTTGCCGTAGACCAGGACCTGGTCGTTGAAGACGTTGTAGAAGCGCACGCCGAGATGGCTGTGCAGCGCGGGATGCAGACGGCGCAGGCGATTGAGAGCGGTGATCTCGGCCACGATGTTGCCGCGCGCATTGAAGTCGCGCTGCCGCACCTCGTACTTCTCCGAATCGAGATATTCCTCGCGGCCCGGCAGAGCCGCCGCTTCGCAGAGCTCGAAGCCGGAATAGACGCCCCACAGGCCTGACAAGGTCGCGGCCAGGGCGGCGCGGATCAGGAAGCCGCCACGGCCCGAGCTCTGCAGGTAGTAGGGATTGATGTCGGGTGTGTTGACGAAGAAATGCGGCCGGTAATAGTCGGCCACGTCCGTCGTGGTGAGCTCGCGCAGATAGTCGGCGATCTCGCCCTTGGTGTTGCGCCAGGTGAAGTAGGTGTACGACTGCGAGAAGCCGATCTTGGCCAGGCGATACATCATGGCGGGGCGCGTAAAAGCCTCGGCCAGGAAGATCACGTCGGGATGCCGGCCGCGGATATCGGCGATCATCCACTCCCAGAATGGCAGCGGCTTGGTATGCGGATTGTCGACGCGGAAGATCCGCACGCCTTCATCCGCCCAGTGCTGCACGACATCGCGCAACGCCAGCCACAGCTCGGGCATCGCGCCTTCGGCGTAGAAGTCGACGTTGACGATGTCCTCGTACTTCTTGGGCGGATTCTCGGCGAAACGGATCGAACCGTCGGCACGGCGGCGGAACCATTCGGGATGCTGGCGAAGCCAGGGATGATCGGGCGAGCACTGGATGGCGAAGTCGAGCGCGATCTCCAGGCCGTGCTCGCGGGCAGCGGCGACCAGCCGTCGGAAGTCCTCCGGCGTGCCCAGAGCCGCGTGGATCGCGTCGTGACCGCCATCGCTGGCGCCGATCGCATAGGGGCTGCCCGGGTCGTCCGGTGCTGCCTTCAGCGAATTGTTGCGGCCCTTGCGATTGGTCGTGCCGATGGGATGGATGGGCGGGAAATAGAGGACGTCGAACCCCATGTCGCGAACCCGCGGCAGATGGGCGACGACGTCGTCGAAGGTGCCCAGTGAGCGTGGGAAGAGTTCATACCAGCTCGCGAACTCCGCCTGCGGCCGCTCGACCTCGACGGCGATCTCGGGATGCCGGCAAGGCAAGTGGCGGACCTCGCTCGCTGCGACCAGGTGATGGGTTTCCACGGCCGTCAACAGCCGCACCGCGCCGACGGCATCGGCGCGCTCCGCCCGGTCGGCAAGCTCGCCCAGCCCCAACCGGCGCAGATGGGTGACGGCATCGGCGATGTCGACGGCGACATCGACGCCGGCATGGCTCTTGACCTCGAGGGCATGGCTCAAGCTGCCAAATTCGTCACGCCAGGCTTCGATGGTAAAAAAATGTCGGCCGACCCGCCGCGGCATCATGTTGCCGCGCCAACGGTCGTTGCCGAGCGGCGTCATCGCCGAACGCCGCCATTCCGATTCGCCGGCTCCGCGCCAAAGCAGCTCCGCGGCCAGGACGTCGTGGCCGTCGGCGAAAATGTCGGCCTCCACCGTAATAGGCCGGCCGATGGTCCGGCGGACTGCGAAGCCCCGCGCCTGGGGACCGACACGATCGATCACCACGGGGGAGCGCGCCGTCGCGACGCTGGCCGAGAGCGATTTGCCTTTTTTTATCGGATCGACGGCGGCGACCTCGGCCATCAGCACTTCGCCGGGCTGCAGGCGATCGGGCATCGTCCCGCCGTCGAGCAGGCGAGGTTCACCCAGCATGGCGCCAGCCGCTGGATCGAGCGGATCCAGGCTCACCGGCACGGCCTGCTCCCGGGTCGGATCGTTGTTGATCAGAACGACAAGACCGTGTTGCGCCTGTCGTGGATCGACGGCATCGAGGCGTGCCAGCGCCGTTACCGCCGACGATGATCCGGTCAAGCGGCGAACGGATTTCGTCACCCTACGGCGACGTTCGAGGTCCGTTGCCGCCTGTCGGACCTCGTCTTCGATGCCAGCGGCAACCCCTTCCGGCAGGAACAGGCCGTCGGTCGTGGCAACAGCCAGCTGCAGCGCATGACGGCGCGTCGCGCGATCGACCGGCTGGCCGCGTGCTTCCGCCACCACACCGATGGTCGGCGCAATACGGGCCAGCGAATCGAGCTCCTCGACGTACCAGGCTGCGTTCCCGTCCCACCATGCCGTGGAGGCGAAGACGCCGTCGAGTCCCGCACCCGCCAACTCGCTGTGCCGCGACCAGGCCAGGCCAGGTGTCCAAGCCCACAGGGCGCAGGCGGCCTCGCGGCGGGTCGCTGCAACAATCGCACGCAAGGCGCCGGCTGGCAGAAGACCGAGACCCTGAAGACGGAAGGCCGCTGCTCCGGCATTCGCCAATCGCACAAGGTGCGAAGCCCACCATGGCGCGATGCGATCGGCGTCCGGCCGCACTGTAACGGCGTGGCCGAGCGAACCGTCGAGGCGCGGATCGATGACGTCGCTGTTGTATCGGCGCTCGAACAGGTCGCCAGCTTGTTGGGCGCTGGCACCGTCGAACGCCAGCCGGTCAAGCACGACATCGAGGCAAAGGGCGAGGCCATGCTGTCCGCACAGCACGGCTACCTCGTGGACCGCTTCTTCGATCGAGCCGCCATTCCCGAGGTCGGGGTTCGGCTTGGCCAGATCGGCGACCAGCAACGGATCGTTGCGGCGGGTCAGGAAGGGATTGAGGCAAACGTCGCCAAGACCCAGGTCGGCCGCCCGGGCGAGCCGTTGGGGCCAATCATTGCCTTGGAAATCATCGAGATAGCAGATACGGGGCGGCTGCGATTGCAGACGCCCACGCGCCTCCCCTACCGCGGCCGATTCGGCCGTGGACTTCAAGCACCTGCCCATGGATTAGAAACCGCTGAGCCCGCCATAGGTTGCGAGAGCGGGACCGGATTTCAGGGATTCATCCGACGATTTGATAACTCGCGGGCCGGTCGCCACTCCGGCTGGCCATGCTGTTGCTACCTACGCACCGTGAGGTCCATGGCCGCTGCTTCCGGATTTCCGCTCCTTGGGGTCTCCCCTCTTCGGCTCCCGTGCGTTTAGCTGCGTGTCTGCATTCCACGCCGCCGCGGGTGTTCAATAATGTTACATGCCGTCAGCGACCTGCCTACGTAGAAATCCCCAGGTCAGAGGCCCGGCTCAGAGGAAAGTGACGCGCGCCTCGCGCCCAAGCATCTCGGGAAAAGTCACGCCGTCGTCGGCCTGGATCTCGACCTCGATCTGACGGACGTTGGCGACGCCGAGATCGGCTTCGCTGCGCTTCTCACGCTTCACGGTCATGGGGTCGATGGCGATCTTGCCCCTGTACACGGTCGGGCTGCCGCGGAAGGTCACCTCGACCGGTGTACCCTCCTTCAGGCGGGGCAGATGCAGTTCGTCGACCGTCGCGAAGACGCGCAGCTGCTTCATGTCGACGACCTTGGCGATGCCCAGGCCCGACGCCATCTCGCCCTCGCGTGAATTGATCTGGGTGACGACGCCGTCGATGGGCGCGCGGACCAGAGCCTCTTCACGCGCGCCTATCGCCTGATCGAGCGCCGCCTTCAGCCTGACGATATCGATCTCATTCTGGTCGAGATCGATTGCCAGCTTCCGTTTGGCCAGTTCAAGGCTGGCGCGCTGGGCGGTGAGGTTCTGCTCAGCCAGCCACACTTCAAGTTCCTTTTCCTCGGGCGGCCTGCCGGAACGGCCGCGCAGCATGGTCGCCAGCCGATCGTTTTCGATCGCCGATTTCAGGGCGTCTTCCTGGAGCTGGATATCGACAAGTCGGGTGCCCTTCAAGACGGCGTCGCGAATGCGCTCAGCCTTCAGAAGGTTGTTCTCGGCGATCTTCACGCCGACCTCGGCCGTGGAATAATTGGCCATCACCGCTATGATGTCACCGCGCTTGACGGCCTGCCCGTCCTTGATGCGCAGTTCCTTCAGGACCATGCCGCCATTGGGATCGTTGGCGATCATGACCGTGCCGGCTGGAGCTTCGGTATAGCCGCGCGCGATCAGGGGGCCGCTGGGCTGCAGCGCCGATGTCGTGCCATTGGCGGTCTGCTGGCTGTTGGCAATCCATGCCGCAACCACGGCGATGGCTACCACCGCGACCGTCCCGGTCATGATCCGTTTCATCGTTCCGCTCTCAGCCACTACCCGCCGCCCCGTTCAGCGCGTTTCGCCAGGGCAACATTTGCGCAAAAAATGATTATCTTTCAATGGGGTCAAGCCCCAATTCGCCACCAATATGATGGCCTATTGTGGCCAAATTCGACTATCCGGCCGGCCCCTTGTCAGCGTCCACTGTCAGCGTCCGCGCTCTGACGGCCGTCCGCGAGCCTATGACGCAGGGTCATGCCCCGCTATTTGGTCGCTTTGTCGAAGGCGAGGCCGAAGCCCATCAACGGCACGTCGATGTTGATTGCCCGCTTGTTGGGATCCTGGAGCGTGATCTTGAGGGTCGTGCCATTCCGCAGCGACGCCAGGAACTGGTCCTTCAGGGGAATCGAGACGATGCAGCCGGCATTGGTACAGGTCTGAACCGGCAGGCGTTCCACCGCGCCGTTGTCGACCTTGAGCTGGACCGGCTCGGTCAGGCTGATACCCAGGGGAAGCTGGATGGTCAGGCTCGGCGCCCTGGTCTCGGGCGCGATGCGCGCCGTGAGCTGCGCGACGAGCTGCTTGTCCTCGCGGTTGATCATCTGCTGAACGGCACGGCAGTCCAGGACCTTGCCGTCGCTGGTGCACTCGACCCGCCAGCCGGAGACGGGAGCATCCTGAGCCGATGCCGGCATCGTCGCGACAAGTCCAGCGACGAGTGACGCGTAAAGCGCCAGAACGCGAGGGCGGCTGCCTGATATCATCCTATTGGGTTCCTCCCTTGGACGCGATAATCGCGAACTTCCGGCGGGATGCAAGGGCCGTGGGAGCTACATCTTCAACAGCCATGCTTCGACGTCGCCCTTGCCCTTGACCTCGATCTCGCCGCGCGACTCGAACGTGAACTGGTCCTTCAGCACCTCATAGACCGGGCGCGTCACCTGGATCATGTCCGGCACGCCACCCGATTCCATACGGCTCGCCAGGTTCACCGTATCTCCCCACAAATCGTAGATGTACTTGCTTTTGCCGATGACGCCGGCCACGACCGGTCCGCTGTTGATGCCGACCCTGAGCTTCATCGAGACCCTGTATTCCAATGCGTGTTCGCGGGTGATGTGCACCATGCGGATCGCCATGCGCACCATGCGCGCGGCATGATCGGGCACCGCCATCGGCAGACCGCATACGGCCATGTAGGCATCGCCGACCGTCTTGATCTTCTCGATGCCGAGTTCACGGGCAGCCTCGTCGAAGCGGCTGAACAGGCCGTTCAGAAGCGTCACGACCTCGGCCGGCGGCATCTCCGACGACATGGCGGTGAAGCCGACCAGATCGGCAAATGCCACCGTAACCTCGGCGAAACCGTCGGCGATGCCTTTTTCACCGCCGCGCAGGCGGTTGGCGATCGGTGCCGGCAGGACGTTCAGCAGCAGTTCTTCGTTTTCGCGGTTCTTGCTTTCGATAAGGACGTTCTTCTCGCTGATCTCGTCGACCATCCCGTTGAAGGCCGCGCAAAGCTGACCAATCTCATCACGCGTGCGTACCGGCACATGGGCATTGTGGTCGCCGGCGGCGAAGCGGCGCACGCCGGCCGTGAGTTCCCGCAATGGCCCCAACAGCGAACGCGAGAGCCAGGCGCCCGTCACCAGCACCACGATCAACGCCACGCCGCCCACGATCATCAGGTCACGTTCGAGACGGCGGACCGGAGCAAAGGCCTCGGAGGAGTCGATCTTGACGATCAGCGCCCATTTGACGCCCGAGATCTGCACCGGCCCCCATGACGCCAAGGTCGGGATGCCGCGATAGCCGATGATCTCGCCGGTGCCTTCGACACCGCCCAGGGCGGCGCGGCTGCCCCGGGTTTCGACCTTCTGTTGCAGGACGGGCGTGCCGTAGCGGCGAATGTCCTCGATGTCCTCGTCGGATGTCTGGCCGCCCTTCAACTCCTTGAAATAGACGTCGCGATTCTCGAAGAACATGCGTGGGCTCGAGCGGACCAGAAAGTCGGGTCCCACCAGATAGGCCTCACCGGTTGTGCCGAAGCCCTCATGCTGCCATCGCTTGCCGCCGGTGACGATATTGTCGATCTCGTCGATCGAGAGCTGGGCCACCAGCACGCCGATGACCACCCCCTGGTCGATGACGGGCGCGGCCATGAATGCTTGCGGCGCGCCAGTCGCCGGCATGTAGTCGGAAAAATCCTCCAGGCAGGTCATCGACGGGTCGGGCGTCTGGGCACAACGGGCCACCGCGACGGCCAGATTGGACCGGCGGTAGGGACCGGCCCTCAACGAGGTGCCGAACTCGGGCTCTTTCTCGACCGTATAAATGATCCGGCCGGTCCGCGGATCGACCAGCAGCAGGTCGGCAAAGTTCAGCGTCGCGGCCGCAGTGCGCAGCAGCGGATGATAGAGTGCGTGCAGCTTGGCATAGTTCCCCTCACCCGCCTGGTCGACGAGCTTTCGCCGTTCCTTGGGATGCGGGTTGTCGACGATATACCAGTCCTGGAGGAAGTATGGTGCCGACCCGATCGGCAGGAACTCCTGCATCGGCGTATTGGGGCCGAGCAGGCGTCGCACCATGGGCATGTAGTCGGCTTCGTACCAGTTGACGACGGTTTGGCGTACGTCTGCGGGTACCGGCCGGGCGTCCAGTTCGTCGACGGCTTCGCGGAAACCGCGCATGGCGTCGACCACCATCTTCGACGCCGAGAGCAGGCGCAGGTCGGCGCGGATGGTCCGGAAATAGATCGTGACCTGATGCGCCTTGCTCTCGCGGGTCGCCGTGAGCTGATTGAAGATCGTCTGCTCGAGCGCTTCGCGCGCCCTGACGTAACCCAGGCTGCCGGTGATCAGCACTGCGACGGCGCCCAGCAGGATCAGGACGGCGAACAGTTTCGCCGCCAGACCCCAGCGCGTCGGTTGAACGGCCGTCGCGTCGGCCATGACGTAGTGTCAGCTCTTCTTTTGCGTATAGGCGCCGCCGGAATTGGCGGCCCGCACCTCCGCCGCCGTACGCGCCTTGCGCAGGAGCACAAGGCGGCGCGCCTCGTCATCGAGCATGGCGCGGGCGTTCTTGACGACCGCCTCCGCATGCCCCGGCGGGAACTTCACCGCGCCGTTCTCGTCCATGTGGATGAGCTCGCCCGGCGCCACGTCCATCCCGCCGATCGAGACCGGGACGTTCACCGCCTGCACCGCCATCTCGCCGTGGCCCGCCGTAACGCCGCCCAGCAGGAGCTGGAAGCGAAGCTTGCGGATGGCGTCGATATCGCGCGATGGGCCATTGGAGATCATGCCGACGCAGCCTACGGCCATCATCGAGCTGACCATCATCTCACCCGCCAGGCCCGCCTTGTTGTGCAGCTCCGGCGGCCATTTCTGCTGGATCACCAGGATCGTCGGCTTCTTCATGGCGTCGAGTGCATCGACGACGTCCATGAACGACAGCCGACCCGCGAAGTTGGGATCGGGCAGGCCGTAGACGCAGGTCACGGCGTAGCCGACGATCGGCCCCATCTCGGGATAGAGGCAGCGGATGGTGCTGTCGCTGTACCAGTTCTCGGTCCACGGATTGTAGAGGCCCAGGCACAAGGGATTCTTGGGATAGGTCGCCACCACGTTGGTGATAGTGGGCGTGTCGATCTTGCGCAGCTCGGCGAAGATGTCGTCGGATAGAGTCATGGGCGTATCGGGCATGGAGTGCTTCCCCTGTGGTCGAAGTGCCGTTCTTGCGCGAATGGAGCCGGCCGGCAAGGGCCTGCGCTCACGGAACGAAAACCATGAAGGCAAAGACCGCGAACAGCACCAGATGGACGAAGCCCGGCAGGATGTTGGTGCGGCCGCCGCCGAAGGTCACGAGGCTGACGGCGAAGGTCAGCACGAGAAGGACGGTATCGTGCATGTCGACGCCGAGCTCGAGCGGCTGATGCAAGGCAATCGCGAGCAGCGATACAGCGGGAATAGTGAGACCGATCGTGGCGAGCGAAGAGCCGAGGGCGAGATTGAGGCTCTTCTGCAGTTCGTTGCGCCGGGCGGCGCGCAAGGCGGCAACCGTCTCGGGTAACAACACCAGCAGCGCCACCAGGAGACCTACGGCCTCGGTCGGTGCGCCGATCGCCTCGACCGCCGTCTCGATCGACCCGGCAACACCCTTGGCAAGCAGCACGACAGCCACCAGCCCGCCCAACAACAGCACGACGCTTTCCCACAGCTGACGTTGGCCGGGCGGCACGTGATCGCCCGAAGCGCCCCCGAGGTCGGACAAGAAGTAGTCGCGGTGGCGCACGGTCTGCACGTAGAGGAAAACGCCGTACAGGATGATCGTCACCAGGCTGACGAAGGCGAGTTGCGACGTGGTGTAGAACGGTCCAGGGACGCTGGTCGTCCAGGTCGGCAGGATCAGCGTCAGGGTCGCAAGCGGCATCAGAACCACAAGGTAGGCGCTGGCGCCGGGCAGGCGGAAGCCCAGTTCGCCGTAACGCAGGCCACCCAGAATCAGGCAGAGGCCGACGACTCCGTTGCACACGAGCATGATCACCGAGAAGACCGTCTCGCGCGCCAACGTCGGCTTTCCCTCACCTGCCAGCATGATCGAAAGGATGAGCGCGACCTCGATCACGGTTACGGCGACGGTCAGGACAAGCGTGCCGTAGGGCTCGCCGGTCCTGTGGGCGATGATGTCGGCGTGCCAGACACAGGCGAACACCACGCCCATCAGCACGAGCACCCCCAGCACAGGTAGCGCCAGGCCCAGCGCTGCGGCGTAGTTTGCGAGCGCGGACAGGACAAAGGCCGCCGCAAGGCCTGTCAGCGGCACGATCCGCCACACCAACACCCGATAACGGCTTGCCATTGCGCTGCCCCGCTCTCGCACAAGAACTGAATATGGCACGACATTCGCGAGCTTTGCGAGAGAGGCGAAGCCGACCTCCGCGGTTCGAGTGACACGCTCGCGCAATTGGTCGTGATCATCTGCGGCAATTCGGCATCCTACGGCGAATTCCCAGGCACGACGGACGGCCCGCTGCGTACAGCCACGTAGTCGCCACAAAAGCGGATGCACTTTGAGTGGTCTCCGTCGATGGAGCTTGCGCGCATGAACAAGGGCACTTTGTCCAAGATTGGGGCGGTCGGCCTGGTGGCCGGCCTGATCGTCTCGGGCTGGTTCATCGTCTCCGAAATGGGCCGAGACCGGGCGCGCGCGGCGTCGGCGCAGGTGCCTCCGGTTCCGGTCGTGACGGACCTCGCCGCCACCAAGGACATGCCGGTGCTGGTGCGCGGCATCGGGACCGTCCAGGCATACGAAACCGTCGCCGTGAAGACCCGCGTCGACGGTCAGATCGTCAAAGTTGCCTTCACCGAAGGCCAGTACGTCAAGGCGGGTGATCTTCTGTTCGGGATCGACCGTGCGCCGTACCAGGCCGCCCTCGATCACGCCAACGCCGCCAAGCAGCGCGACGAGGCCCAGCTCGCCGGCGCCAAGCTCGATCTCGAACGCTACGGCAAGCTGATCGGCCAAGGCTACCAGTCGCGCCAGAGCTTCGACCAGCAGCAGGCCACCGTCGCCGCACTGACGGCGACCGTCGCGCTCGATCAGGCGACCATCGATACCGCCAAGGTCAATCTCGACTACACCGAGATCCGCGCACCGATCGATGGACGCACGGGCCAGCGCCTGGTCGATGTCGGCAACGTCCTGGCTGCAAACCAGCCGGTGCCGCTGGTCAACATTACGCAGATCAAGCCGATCTTCGTGAACTTCACCGTGCCGCAGGACGTCGCGGACTCGATCCGGCATGCGCAGGCCGCGGCCCCGCTCACGGTCATGGCCTTTGCCCCCGACGACAAGACGCAGCTGTCTCAGGGGAAGCTCACCCTGATCGACAATCAGATCGACGCGGCAACGGGGACGTTGCGCCTCAAAGCCACGTTCGAGAATGCCGACGAGCGGCTATGGCCGGGCGAGTTCGTCAACGTGCGCCTGGTGATCGACGTGCGCGTCGGCGCCGTCACAGTTCCCGAGCGCGCGATCATGCAGGGTCCCGAGGGCTACTACGCCTACACGGTGAACCCGGACAATACCGTTCAACGCCACTCCGTCGAGGTCGCCAGCATGCAGGACGGCGTCGCCGTCATCGCTCACGGACTCGCCAGCGGCGACAAGGTGGTGGTCGACGGCCAATACCGGCTCTCCGAAGGTTCTCGGGTGAAGACCGACACGGTGCCACCCGCAGGACAGGCGGCGGCCGCAGGCAAAGACGGCTGAACGGTCATGAACATCTCCGAGACTTACATCCGCCGGCCGATCGCCACCTCGCTGATGATGCTGGGACTGCTGGTGTTCGGCGCGGCGACCTACAATCTGCTGCCCGTCGCGGCGCTGCCCAATGTCGACTTCCCGACCATCACCGTGTCGGCGACCCTGCCCGGCGCCAGCCCTGAAACCATGGCCTCTTCAGTCGCGACGCCGCTCGAGCAGCAGTTCGCCGCCATTCCGGGCCTCGCCTCGATGAATTCGACCAGCGGCCTCGGCACCACGTCGATCACGCTGCAGTTCGATCTCGGCCGCAGCATCGACGGAGCCGCGACCGACGTGCAGACCGCGATCAATGCGGCAAGCGGCCTGCTGCCCAAGGACCTGCCGAATCCGCCGACCTACCGCAAGGTGAACCCGGCCGATCGCGCCATCCTGATCTACGCGGTCTCCTCCGACGCGCTGCCGATCTACAAGGTCGACGACTACGCCTACACCATCCTGGCGCAGAAGATCTCGGCGGTGGCCGGCGTGTCGCAAGTGCTCGTCGCCGGCCAACAGGACTTCGCGGTACGCGTCCAGGCCAATCCGGCGGCGCTCGCCGCCCACGGCATCGGCTTGGAAGAGGTGCGCAATGCCCTCTCCAGCGCCACCATCAACCAGGCCAAGGGCAATCTCGAGAACGAGCATCGGTCGATCACCATCGATACCAACGACCAGCTCTTCCATGCCGCGGGCTACCGCAACATCATTGTCGCCTATCGCAACGGCGCACCGGTCAAGCTGCAGGACGTGGCCAACGTCGTCGATGCCACCAAGGCGCCCCGCACCGGCGCCTGGTACGGCGGCAAGCGCAGCGAGCTCCTTCTGATCTTCCGCCAACCTGGCGCCAACACCGTCGAGGTCGTCGACCAGATCAAGTCCATGATGCCGCGGCTGCTCGCCTCGGTGCCGCCGACCGTACGTGTCGATCTGGTGTCGGATCGATCGCAGTCGATTCGCGACTCGGTGATCGACGTCGAGTTCACCCTGGTCCTCACGGTCGGCCTGGTGGTGATGGTGATCTTCATCTTCCTTCGCCACTTGTGGGCCACGATCATTCCGTCGATCACCGTGCCGTTGGCGCTGGTGGGCACGTTCGGCGTCATGTACGTGGCAGGCTACAGCATCGACAATCTCAGCCTCATGGGCCTCACCATCGCGGTGGGCTTCGTCGTCGACGATGCGATCGTCATGATCGAGAACATCGTACGCTACATCGAGGAGGGTGAGCGACCGTTCGATGCGGCGTTGAAGGGGGCCGGCCAGATCGGCTTCACCATCGTGTCGATCACCTTCTCGCTGATCGCAGTGTTCATCCCGCTGCTGTTCATGGGCGGCATCGTCGGACGGCTGTTCCGCGAATTCGCCGTCACCGTCACCGTGGCCGTGGTCATGTCGGCCTTCGTATCGCTCACCCTGACACCGGTCATGTGCGCGCGCTTCCTGAAGCGGCAGACCGGCCACAAGCGCGGGCGGCTCGACCAGATGTGCGAGGACGCCTTCGAGGCATCGGTGCGCTTCTACGATCGGGGCCTGCAGTGGGTGTTGCGCCACCAGTTCGTCACGCTGATGTCGACGATCGTGCTGATCTTCGTCACCGGATACCTCTACGTCGTGATCCCCAAAGGCTTCTTTCCCGAACAGGATACCGGCTTCATCTTCGGACAGGCCGAGGCACGCCAGGACATCTCCTTCGCCGCCATGGCCGAGCTGCAGAACAGGCTCTCGGCGATCATCCAGAAGGATCCCGGCGTGTCGGGCGTCGTGGGCTTCGTCGGCTCCACCGGCGGCAACTCGGCCGAGAATACCGCCCGCATGTTCATCCAGCTGAAGCCATTCGGCGAGCGCACCGCCTCGGCCCAGCAGATCATCCAGCGGCTGCGCCCCAAGGTGGCCGAGGTGCCCGGGGTGAAATACTTCATGCAGGCCGGCCAGGACATCAATGTCGGCGGCCGGCTTGCCAAGACCGAGTTCCAGTACACGCTCACATCCACTGACAGCGAGGAGCTGAACCACTGGGCGCCGATCATCGAGCAGGCCATGGCCAAGCTGCCCGAGCTGCAGGACGTGACGTCGGACCAGCAGGTCGCCTCGCCGCATCTCGCCATCGACATCGACCGCGACAGCGCCTCGCGGCTCGGCCTGTCGCTCGCCCAGATCGACCAGACGCTGTACGACGCCTTCGGCCAACGTCAGGTGGCGACCATCTACGCGTCGAGCACACAGTACAAGGTCGTGCTGGAGGTGCTGCCGTCCTTCCAGTCCGACCCGGCGGCACTGTCGCGCGTCTATGTCACCGGCGCGAACGGGGCGCAGGTGCCGATCAGCACGGTGGCGAAGTTCAGCAACAAGATCGCGCCGCTCACCATCAACCATCAGGGGCAGTTCCCGGCGGTCACCATATCGTTCAACCTGGCGCCCGGCGTCGCGCTCGGCGACGCGGTGCAGCGCATCCGGCAGGTGCAGGCCGACCTCAAGACACCGGTCACGCTCGACGGCTCCTTCCAGGGCACGGCGCAAGCCTTCCAATCGTCGCTCAGCTCCACGCCCCTGCTGATCGCGGCCGCCATCCTCGCCGTCTACATCGTGCTCGGCATGCTGTACGAATCGTACATCCATCCCATTACGATCCTGTCCGCCCTGCCGTCGGCCGGCGTCGGCGCGCTCCTGACGCTGATGCTTTTCCATTACGATCTCAGCGTCATTGCCCTGATCGGCATCATCCTGCTGATCGGCATCGTCAAGAAGAACGCCATCATGATGATCGACTTCGCGCTCGTGGCCGAGCGCGAACAGGGCAAGCCTCCGTTGCAGGCGATCCACGAAGCCTGCCTGCTGCGCTTCCGGCCGATCATGATGACCACATTCGCCGCGATCGGCGGCGGCCTGCCGCTGGCCATCGGTCAGGGGGCGGGCTCGGAGCTGCGCCGGCCGCTGGGCATTGCGATCGTCGGCGGCCTGCTCGTGTCGCAGTGGCTCACGCTCTACACCACGCCGGTCGTCTACCTGTACCTCGATCGCTTCCAGCACTGGCTCGCCGGCAAGCGCCGCCGGCCTGCCGGGCAGATCCCGGCGGCGGTGCCGCACGCGCCACCGGATATCGATTCCGGCGCGCACGCCGCGGACTAGAAAGCACATGTCGAGCCGTCACGAGCAGGATGAGTATCTCGAGCAGGACGAAGCCGAGCGCGACAGCACAGGCCGCCGCAACAGCCTGATCGCGCTCGTCGTGTTGGCGATGCTCGTCGCCGCCGGCCTCGTGCTGGTGGATCGGCTGTCGTCGGTGTCGGCTCTTCAGGATTGCCTGATGAGCCGCGCCACGAATTGCGCGAGCGTCAGTCCGCTGCCGTCGGCCGCGCCCGCGGGCCTGGACGCCGGGCCTTCCACCACTCGCTGAGCTCGCCCACCACGCCCTTGCGGAAGGCCATGACGATCACCACGAAGATCAGGCCCTGGATCACCAGCACGAACTCGCCCATCGCGGCGAGATAGTTCTGCATGGTGATGATGATGAAGGCGCCGATCACCGGGCCGATGATGGTGCCGAGCCCGCCGACAAGCGCCATCAGCACGACCTCGCCCGACATGGCCGCACTGACATCGGTGAGCGTTGCGAACTGCAGCACCAGCGCCTTGGTGGCGCCGGCCAGCCCGGCCAGGGCGGCCGAGAGCACGAAGGCCAGCAACTTGTAGCGGTCGGCCTCGTAGCCCAGCGACAGGGCGCGCTGCTCGTTGTCGCGGATCGCCTTCAGCACCTGGCCGAACGGCGAATGGATGAAACGGTAGATGGCGCCGTAGCCGAACAGGAAGATCGCCAGGACGACGTAATAGAGGACGCGATCGTCCTTGGTCGGGATCAGGCCCCCCAGCAGCGGCTTGCGGACGATGCCCTGCAGGCCGTCTTCGCCGTGAGTGAACGGCGCCTGGATGCAGAAGAAGTAGACCATCTGCGCGAAGGCGAGCGTGATCATGGCGAAATAGATGCCCTGGCGACGGATCGCCAGCGCGCCGGTGACCAGCCCCAGCAGCGCCGCACCGCCGACGCCGGCCAGCAGGCCGAGTTCGGGCGGCATGTCCCATGCCTTCACGACATGGCCGTAGAAGTAGCCCGCCATGCCGAAGAACATGGCGTGGCCGAAGCTCATCAGGCCGGCATAGCCCAGCAACAGGTTGAAGGCGCAGGCGAACAGCGCGAAGCACAGCGCCGTCATCAGGAACACCGGATAGGCGATCCACGGCGCGGCCAGCGCCAGCACGGCGATGACGATGGTGGCGACCAAGCGCTGATTGCCGTTCATTTTGTCTGTCCAAACAGGCCGGCCGGCTTGACCAGCAGCACCAGCGCCATGACCACGAAGATCACGGTATTGGAGGCCGGCGGATAGAACACCTTGGTCAGGCCCTCGATCAGGCCGAGGCCGAACCCGGTGACGATCGAGCCCATGATCGAGCCCATGCCGCCGATCACCACGACGGCGAACACCACCAGCACCAGGTTGGTGCCCATCAGGGCCGAGACCTGCTGGATGGGCGCCGCCAGCACGCCCGCCAACGCCGCGAGGCCGACGCCGAGGCCGTAGGTCAGCGTGATCAGGCGCGGCACGTTGATGCCGAAGGCGCGGACCAGGGTCGGATTCTCGGTCGCCGCGCGCAGGTAGGCGCCGAGCTTGGTGCGCTCGATGCCGTACCAGGTGGCGAGGCAGATCACGAGAGCCGCCACCACGACGAAGCCGCGATAGGTCGGCAGGAACATGAAGCCGAGATTGTAGCCGCCGGGAATCGGGTTGGGGTAAGGCGCACCGGAGGAGCCCCACTTCCATTGGAACAGGCCCTCGATCACCAGGGCGAGACCGAAGGTCAGCAGGAAGCCGTAGAGATGGTCGAGATGATAGATGCGCTTCAGCAGCAGGCGCTCCAGCACGACGCCGAACAGGCCGACGACGATCGGCGCCAGCACCAGCGCGGCCCAGAACGGTATGTCGAGGATCGTGAGCATCAGCCAGGCAGCGAACGCGCCCATCATGTACTGCGCGCCGTGCGTGAAGTTGATCACATTCAGCATGCCGAAGATGACGGCGAGCCCCAGGCTCAGCATGGCGTAGAAAGCGCCGTTGATCAGGCCGAGCAGGAGCTGGCCGAACAGGGCCTGGGGCGGGATTCCGATGAGCTCGAACATGGCGTTACACCCCCAGATACGCCTGCAGCTTGCCAATGTTTTGCTTCACGTCGCCGGCGGTCATGATGTCGACGACGTGGCCGTCCTCCATGATGTAATGGCGGTCGGCCACCGTGGCGGCGAAATGGAAGTTCTGCTCGACCAGCAGGATGGTGAAGCCACGCCCCTTGAGCTGGCGGATGATCTCGCCGATGCGCTGGACGATGACCGGCGCCAGGCCTTCGGTCGGCTCGTCCAGCAGCAGGAGGTTGGCGCCGGTGCGCAGGATGCGGCCGATCGCCAGCATCTGCTGCTCGCCGCCCGACAGCTTGGTGCCCTGGCTGCGCCGCCGCTCCTGCAGGTTGGGGAAGAGCTGATAGATCTCGCTGAGGCTCATGCCGCCCGGCCGCACCATCGGCGGCAGCAGGAGGTTCTCCTCGACGTTCAGGCTGGAGAAGATGCCGCGTTCCTCGGGGCAGTAGGCGATCCCGAGGCGGGCAATGATGTCCGACGGCTGGCCGACGGTCTGCTTGCCCTCGAAAGTCACCGAGCCGGAGCGCTTCTCGACGATGCCCATGACCGACTTCAACGTCGTGGTCTTGCCGGCGCCGTTGCGGCCTAAAAGCGTCACCAGCTCGCCGCGGCCGATCTCGAAGCCGACGCCATGGAGGATATGCGATTCGCCGTACCAGGCCTGCAGGCCTTCGACCTTGAGCAATGTCTCAGCCATGGCCCGTCCCGACATAGGCTTCGACGACCGCGGGGTCCCTGGACACCGTCGCGTAAGGCCCTTCCGCAAGCACCTCGCCGCGCGCCAACACGGTGATGGTGTCGGAGAGGTCGGCGACGACGGACATGTTGTGCTCGACCATGAGTACGGTGCGATCGCGGGCGACAGTGCGGATGAGCGCGGCGATGCGCTTGATGTCTTCCTGGCCGAGACCGGCCATCGGCTCGTCGAGCAGCATCATCTCGGGCTCGAGCGCGAGCGTGGTGGCGATCTCCAGGGCGCGCTTGCGGCCATAAGGCAGCTCGACCGCCGGCAGTTCGGCGAAGGCTTCGAGGCCGACCGCCGTCACCAGTTCCATGGCGCGACCGTCGAGCTGGCTCAGCACCCTTTCGCTACGCCAGAAGAAGAAGGAGTTTCTAAGCTTACGCTGTAGAGCGACACGAACATTCTCGCGTACCGAAAGATGCGGAAAGACCGCCGATATCTGGAAGGAGCGCGCCAGCCCCATGCGCGCGATCGCCGCAGGCGAGCTGCCGGTGATGTTGCGCCCGTTGAAGTGAATCTGGCCCCCGGTCGGAGTCAGAAAGTGCGTAAGCAGGTTGAAGCACGTCGTCTTGCCGGCACCATTCGGCCCGATCAGGGCGTGAATTGTGCCGCGTCGCACGTGCAGATTGACGTTCTTGACGGCGACGAAGCCCTTGAACTCCTTCGTCAGTCCTTCCGCCTTGAGAATTACTTCTTCTTTGGCCATCCCGCCTCCCTGCGGTGTGGCGAATTAATCGAAGGTTGGCGTCGCTGTCCAGCACTGCGCCCGCCTCCGCCCGCTGGCGCCCCCACTGGCGCCCTCTTCGCGCGGCCGCTAGATATCGGGCGCACCACGGGGAGTAGAACCGTTTTGGGAGGACAAGCGTATGAGAGTTGGTAAATCTGTTCGATATGTCGGCGCGGCCGTTGCCGCCGCCGGTTTGACCGCCTTGGGAATGGTCGCAATCGCCCAGGCCCAGGCGCCGGCACCGCTCAAGATCGGTGTCATGGAAGGATTTTCGGGCGTCTACGGCGACCTCACCGCCGGTGAAGTCGAAGCCATGCAGATGGCGGTCGAGGATGCCACCAAGGAGACAGGCGGCAAGGTGCTCGGCCGCACGGTCGAGATCCTGTCGGCCGACCATCAGACCAAGCCCGATGTCGGCGCCCAGATCGCGCGGCGCTGGTACGACGTCGACGGCGTCAAGATGATCACCGGCCTCGGCACCTCCTCGGTGGCGCTGGCGGTGCGCAAGATCGCCCAGGAGAAAGGCCTCATCGACATCAATACGGGTGCTGCCTCGGCCGACCTCACCGGCCCGGCCTGCTCGGAGACCGGCGCGCACTGGGTGTACGACACCTACGCCTTGGCGCACGTGACGGGCGAGGCCATGGTGAAGGCGGGCGGCGACTCCTGGTACTTCCTCACGGCCGACTACGCTTTCGGCCATGCGCTCGAGCGCGATGTCACTGAAGTCGTGAAGGCAGCCGGCGGCAAGGTGCTGGGCAGCGTCCGGCATCCGCTCAGCACGCAGGACTTCTCGTCCTTCCTGCTGCAGGCCCAGGCTTCGAAGGCCAAGGTGATCGGCCTCGCCAACGCCGGCCAGGACACGATCAACTCGATCAAGCAGGCAGGCGAGTTCGGCATCACCAAGGCAGGCCAGAAGCTCGCGGGCCTGCTCGTCTTCGCGACCGACGTTCAGTCGCTCACCCTGCCGGTGGCCCAAGGCCTGGTGCTCACCGAGTCGTTCTACTGGGACCTGAACGACGAGACTCGCGCCTGGACCAAGCGCTACCGCGCCAAGAAGGACAAGTTGCCCAGCATGTTGACGGTCGGCGTCTACAGCTCGACCTTGCACTACCTGAAGGCCGTGCAGGCCGCCGGCACCGACGACGCCAAGGCGGTGATGGCCAAGATGCGCGAGATCCCGGTCAACGACGTCATGACCAAGAACGGTAAGCTGCGCGAGGACGGCCGGCTGGTGCGCGACATGTACCTGTTCGAGGTGAAGTCGCCGGCCGAATCCAAGAGCAAGGACGACATCTACAAGCTGATCGCCACGGTGCCGGGCGACCAGGCCTACCGTCCGCTCAAGGACGGCAAGTGCCCGTTCGTGAAGTAGCGAATTCACAGGATCGACGGGGAAAAGGGCGCCTTCGGGCGCCCTTTTCTTTGGCCACCGGTCGGCTAGATTTGCACGGCAGGGGCACAAATGCGGGAGGCGAATCCTATGGCATCCAGAAAATCGTTTCGTCGTGCCGGCGCGGCCGCTTCGGTGGTCGGCCTGGCCGTTGCGGGCCTCGTGGCCATGGCGCAGGCTCAAACGCAACAGGGGCCGCTCAAGATCGGCATCACCGAAGGCTTTTCCGGCGTCTATGCCGACCTGAACCTCGGCGAGGTCGAGGCCGCGCAGATGGCGATCGACGATTTCGGCGGCAAGGTGCTCGGCCGCCCGATCGAGCTCCTGTCGGCCGACCATCAGACCAAGCCCGATGTCGGCGCCCAGATCGCGCGTCGCTGGTACGACGTCGACGGCGTCAGCATGATCACCGGCATCGGCACCTCGTCGGTGGCGCTGGCCGTGCGCAAGATTGCCCAGGAAAAGGGCAAGATCGACATCAACACCGGCGCCGCCTCGGCCGACCTGACCGGCCCGGCCTGCTCGGAGACCGGCGCGCACTGGGTCTACGACACCTACGCGCTCGCCAAGGTGACCGGCGGCGCCATCGTCAAGGGCGGCGGCGATTCCTGGTACTTCCTCACGGCCGACTACGCTTTCGGCCATGCGCTGGAGCGCGACGTGACGGCCGTGGTGCAGGCCGCCGGCGGCAAGGTGCTGGGTGGCGTCAGGCATCCGCTCTCGACGCAGGACTTCTCGTCCTTCCTGCTGCAGGCCCAGGCCTCCAAGGCCAAGATCATCGGGCTGGCCAATGCCGGCCAGGACACGATCAACTCGATCAAGCAGGCGGGCGAGTTCGGCATCGTCAAGGGCGGCCAGCGTCTGGCCGGCCTCCTGGTCTTCTCGACCGACGTGAATTCGCTCACCCTGCCGGTGGCGCAGGGCCTGGTGCTCACCGAGGCGTTCTATTGGGACATGAACGACGAGACCCGTGCCTGGACCAAGCGCTTCCGCGCCAAGCGCGACAAGATCCCGAGCATGCTGACGGCCGGCGCCTACAGCGCGACCCTGCACTACCTGAAGGCGGTGCAGGCCGCCGGCACCGACGAGGCCAAGGCGGTGATGGCCAAGATGCGCGAGATCCCGGTCAACGACGTCATGACAAAGAACGGCAAGCTGCGCGAGGACGGCCGGCTGGTGCGCGACATGTACCTCTTCCAGGTGAAGTCGCCGCAGGAGTCCAAGAGCAAGGACGACATTTATAAGCTGCTGGCCACCGTGCCGGGCGACGAGGCCTACCGGCCGCTCAAGGACGGGAAGTGCCCGTACATAAAGTAATCGACTTGATCATCTGACGAACGAGAGAGGGCGCCTTCGGCGCCCTTTTTCTAGTCTGAGCGTGTCTGCCGAGCACAGTCTCGGCAATAATCAATGTTATTAATATTTCACTTTAGTTATTGACTTCAGTTCTAACTAACTTCATAGTGTCCACGCTCACATCCGATCCGCTTGGTTTCTAAAGGGGAAATCCAGCGGGACGCTTTTGCAGGAGCTCGTCCATGTTCAGTGTCCGGCCTGATGCACTATCGCCATGGCTCCATGTCGAGCCGCCGCCGGCGAATGATCCGCCCGGCTTTCGGGTGGCCCCCGATGGCGCAATGCACGACTCGCAGAGCGACCTCGCTTTCACACCCTTCCGAAACGATCCCCGCGTCAATGCCGCCGCACTTGGTACCACCGATTTCGAGGATGCAATTCGCCGTGCCGCCGATGGCCTCTACCCTGAAACTTACCTGACCTACGATCCAGTAGGCTTCGCCGCACTTTCACGCGATTCCATTCGAGAGGCACTCGATCAGATCACGAGGATCTACGGAGGTTTCGGCGCCAATCCGCCAGGTTCGCTTGGTCAGCGGAGACCGGGCACCACGCCCGTTAATGGCCGACCGTTCTCGCCGAACGTCTCTGGCTACTCGCCTTCACAGGCACCAGAGCCATCCGCGCTGACCAACGCCGCGCGTCAAGTCGAGAGCGATGCGCCGACAGCCACCAGACTGTCTGTCCCGATCGGTGATCTCGGTCAGCTCCTTCCGCCTAAGGCGACTGAAAGCTGCGAAAGCCCGTCGACCAGGGAACTTCCCGATCGTGGCTGCGCGTCAAATCGCAGACACCATCCTCTGACGCGTCAGCGTCGCTCCTCACCGGCAGGCCTGCCGAGGTGCCACGACTGGGATCTGATCAGGTTGCCGATGCAGGCATTGTTCCCGTCGTCAATGCCGAAGAAGAAGAGACAGGCAATGAAGTACCGATCGCACAACAAGACGACAAGCCGCCAGCGCCTGCTCGCAAGAAGATCACCGGTCCAGAGGCTGCACTTGACCACTATATGAGCGGTTCAGGCGAAACCGTCGAATATCCGTTCGACCAGATCGTCACAGAAAATGTAAGGCCTTCTGACTTCCCGGCGATACGGGACATCCTGCGTCGGGGGCGGCCGGGCAGTTACAAAGTGCAAGGCAGAATGCCTTTCTCCAGTCCCAACTACAAAGCTCGATACTCCGTCGGCAATATCACGCTCAACGTCAATGGCACGCTCGTGCTCGATGAGGAGGGGAACTACTCTTTCAAGGGAGAGATGGGTGCCGAGCCGGATAGATATCGCTTTTACTCGAGCGATCATCGAGACACTACTGCTGAGATCGCCACACAGATTGGGAGGCTGTTGCCCGGCCGCGAGTTCACCGTCATCATCTCCGGCCAGAAGCCAATTTCCACTACAGGAAGATACCTCCCTTCCGCGACATACTGACGATGACGACTACGGCTGTACCCTTAGTAGGAATTTTCCAGGGTTATCGCGGCTTGGGTGGCGATATACGAAGCATCTGGCCCATCCTTCTTCGCCTTCAGATGTTCCAGGGCCGCCTTGCCATATCGAACGCCCCAACTGGCAAGCATTGTATAGTCGAACTGGTCGGCAGCTACCTTCCCCGTCTCCAACCGACTGACTTGATCGGCCACTGACAGACGCGCCGGGTCCGCAATAGGACTCGACAGCGCGATAAGAAGTCCAACTGCCACGAAAGCCGCCACAGCGTTGACCGACGCAAGCCCACGCAATGTTCCGCCCGAGCGAATCGCCACCAGGCTATAGCCAGCAGCATGGCATACGACGACGATCAGGCAGGCAAGAGCCGCGAGCCGCGGCGGCGTCCAGCCGTGCTGCTCGACCCTCAACCCTAGTCCGACGCCGGCTAGAACGACGAGAGGCACAAGAATGAAAACCGCGAGCAGCCTCGCATAGACGAGGGTTCGGGCCCGACCAGTGTCAGGCTCACCGTCCTGATAATGGCAGCGGATCAATAGGATCAGCACGATCGCGGCCGAGAGCAGGCTCGACGTCGCATGCTTCGTGTTCCACAGAGGTTCAAGGCCGGTAAAGGGCAGCGCAGCCAAAAATGCCAGCCCAATGGCTACCGCGGGCAACATAAGCCAGGACAGCGACGTGAGCAGCAGCTTGACGACGTTGCGCACCATCCCGGTCCGATCATCCGTCAGATGAAAGGCGGTGCTGGCTGCGATAGTGGTAATAGGAATCCAGAACCAGCCCCTTTTGATGAGGATGCCAACCGTCTCGATCCCGATCAGATCGAACAGGCCGGCGCTCGCCCAGAGGATTGCCCAGAGCAGACCGACAAACAGGCCGGCGAAGGTCACCGATGCTACGAGCCTCAGAGAAACGTCGAAGTACGTCGCGGGACCTGCGATCAGCCTCCGATCGGCATCGGCCGCGGCGACGAGCGCATGCGTAACAAACAAAATGCCGATCAGCATAGGATAGAAATCGAACCACGTGCTGTAGTAGTAGCGCGATTCGACCGCGTGACGGTAGATCCAGTACCAACCGAGGCCGACACAGAGGATGGCAGCGGCGGCAAGCCACAGAGTAAGCGTCCTCGGTCGAACATGGCCTACGCCAGCAAGAGCGAGGAAAGGCACGAAAATGGCTGCCATGAGAAGCGGCTCGAACATTGCCTTGTCGGTCGCCGGCCAGTGCGCTGATCGAGCGGCCCAATGCAGAAGCAAGAGAGCACCGCCTTGTACTAACCCGATGGACAGCCGAATTGCAGCGATCCGGTGAAGCGGCTCCCCTCGATCTGTCATAGCGGCGCGTTCCTCACATTCAGTTCCGGAGAACTTGCCAAGCTGCGTCTCGGCGGAAGTCTTCGTCGATTAGGAGACGAAACCCGGAGGCTAGCCGTTACAGCAACGCTCCAGGCATGTTTGCCGGCGATTGGCTGGCGTTCAATAGGATAATGGCAGAGAACCGATGGGCGCCTCGATACAACCGACAGTTCGTTGCCGACCTGGAGTAGCGTCTACATTGTCGGCCTGAGGCAATCCGAAATCGGAATAACCAACCCGCATGACTCGACCCCGTCATTCGATTCCGTTTGCGGGCACGATCAGCATATTTGCGCTCCTGTCGGGCGCGGCGGCTGCGCGTCCCGTCGATGGCTGGGAGCGCGGATACTATAGCGGCCCTGGAAATCCACTCCCGGGCAAGGAAACCTGGGCCAGCTACTACGCAAAGCACGCGCAGGCCAGCAACAGTCCGGAAAAGCGACTGGCCAATGGCGTCCGCTGGCAACTGACGACTGACCGACGAACCAACATCGCCATACCGAGAATTGTCTGGATGCCCAACCACAAAGGCCGCGACATTGCCAACCGCATGCTCGAGATGGTGCATGGCGGCGCGATGCTGTTTTCCAAGGAACAGCAACGGAGCCGGGGCCGCTTCGCGAAGAATTGCTGAAGCTGAAGTGAAGGCATCGCCCTTTTTCTTCGTGGAGAGTCAACCCGGTCAGATCGATTCCTCCCGGGGCGTACCTGCTGCTTGTGCATTCCACGCTACTCCTGTCTCATGCGCGCAGGAGGAACCAAGACGTGACCGATCAGCAGCCGAGGCCCCTCAAAGGTGCATGGGGCATGACTGCCCTGCTCCTCCTGTTCATGCTGATCAACTTCGCCGACAAGGTGGTGGTCGGCCTGGCCGCCAGGCCGATCATGGCCGACCTGAAGCTCAGCCCCGAGCAATTCGGCCTGCTCGGCTCGTCGTTCTTCTTCCTGTTCGCGATCTCGGGTGTCGTGGTCGGCTTCATCACCAATCGCGTGCAGACCCGCCACGCGCTTCTGGTCATGGCGATCATCTGGTCGCTCGTGCAGTTCCCGATGCTGGGCATGGTCACGTTCGAAATGCTGATCGCCTGCCGGATCATCCTGGGCGCCGGCGAAGGGCCGGCCGCGCCGGTCGCCCTGCACTCCATCTACAAGTGGTTTCCCGACCAGCTGCGCGGCGTGCCGACGGCGATCATCGCCCAGGGCTCGGCGCTGGGCGTCATCATCGCCGTGCCGACGCTCAACTGGATCATCGTCAACCATTCCTGGCACTGGGCGTTCGGCGCGCTGGGCATCGCCGGCTTTGCCTGGGTGGTGCTCTGGCTGATCTTCGGCCGCGAGGGCACCTTGGTCGACCAGCCGGCCAATGCCGCCGAAGGCATGGTCGAGCGCATCCCCTACCGCCGCCTGCTCACCTGCCCCAGCATCGTCGCGGCCTGCTGTGCGGGCTTCGCCAGCTACTGGGGACTGGCGCTCGGCCTCACCTGGTTCACCTCCTACCTGGTCGACGGCCTGGGCTACAGCCAGACGGTGGGCGGCAACCTCACCATCTTGCCGTGGATCTTCGGCATGTGCGTGGTGCTGGCGGGCGGCTGGCTGTCGCAGCGCCTCAAGAAGGCCGGCGTTTCGAGCCGGCTGAGCCGCGGCGTGCTGGCGGCCTCCACCGTGACCCTGGGCGGCTGCATCCTGCCCTTCGTCGGCAGCATGCCGACGCCCGGCCTCAAGGTGGCCTTCCTGGTGGTCGGCGCCGCCATCGGCAGCACGATCTATGTCGTGACGCCGATGATCGTCAGCGAGCTCACGCCGCAGCCCCAACGCGCCGCGATGCTCGCCATCACCTCCTCGATCGTCACCCTGGCCGGCGTCATCGCGCCGCTCGCCATGGGCGCCGTCATCCAGAACGCATCGTCGCCGCTCGCGGGCTACGAGCAGAGCTACGTCATCCTGGGCGGGCTCCTGCTGGCGGGCGGCATCATCGGCCTGCTGTTCATAAGGCCCGAAGCCGACCGGGCGCGACTCGCCGCCCACACCGTCATGCTGCCTGTTGCGGTGCTGGCGCGCGCTTGACGATCCCGCGCCTGCGCCTGTCGTCCTCGCGTTCCCGCCAGGCGGCTTCGACAGCGAATGAACCCTCAAGCATGATGCGTCCTGGTGCGATCACCTGGACGCATCATGCTCTAGAAGCGGCCCTGGAGGCCGCCGAGAATCGAGCCCTTGAGGTCGATCTGCGGTCGCGATTCGGCGGCCTGGCTCGTCCAGTCGATCGTGCCCCTGAAGTCGCCCTGCACGAACAGGCCGAGCTGGGGCACCGTTGCCCCGGGCTTATCGACCAGCTTCAGGACGTAGCGTGCATTCGCGGCACCGCCCACCGCGAACTGAATGGGCGGGCCCATCGATTTGAGGTCGAACACCGGCTTGACGCCCCACTGGAAGCCGAAACTCATGGGCGAAACCGGGTCGAGCTCGAGAGGCCCGACTTTCGGGACAGGCCTCGGCACGGCGCCGATGATCGCCCCGCGGAAAGGAAACGACGGCGGCAGGTGATCGAGGAGCCGCATGATCTCGTTGAAGCTGCGCGTCGCCGGATCGACCGGATCGTTTCGAACCGGCACCGTCGTGAGGAAGCTCACGGTCTGGCCCGCTGGGGTCAGCAGCGGAATGCGGGAGAGCGAATCGGGAGGAAGGAAAAACGGCGTCACGACCGGCGGCGTCAGCGGCGGCAATGTCAAGGGCGGGATCAGACGCGGCGGCTGGATGCCGCGCGGCGGCCCACCGAACGTCGGTCCCTGCCGCGGCACTCCCTGTTGCGGCACAAGGGCGAGCGTGATCGGCAGCTGCTCTTCCTCGAACAGCTTGGCCATCGTCCGTGGCCCGACGATTCCATCCGCCGTCAGCTGGTTCGCCTTCTGAAACTCGACCACGCGTGCATGGGTCCGCGGGCCAAAGTCGCCATCCACCGCCAAAGGGGCAAGGCGGCGGATGTGGAAGTTCAGCACGTCCTGAATGGCACGGACGTCCTCGCCCTTGCAGCCCTGTCTGACCAGCCGGCCCATGAGATCCTCCCTTCAAGGCCACCTCGTTCTCCCTAACCATGGAGAGGTGGAAGCCGCTCGTTAAACCGCCACGATCCTTGCGTGGCGCGCGCCTGCCGGAAAGAGGCCACGCGCGATGCGCCGCTAGCGCCGAGGCGTCAGCCTTCGGCTCCGCGCTGGAGAGCACGCAGGCGCTGCAGCAAGGAAGTGCTGCAGCGAACGGCTGTCGAGGGGCAGCCACTCCTGCCTGGGAAATTGCGCATCCAGATAGGCTGCCGTGATCCGGCCGTGACTGCCGCGAACGACGAACATGTCAGCCCCCTTTCCCATGGCGCGGTAATGTCACGTTACCGCAGCCGCTACTCTGGCGAACTTTCCGCGGCGCAAATGTGATTTACCGCACATCGCAGGCTGGCATCCGGGCTCGCGCGAAGAATGGATCGTCGAGTTCGCCTGGTCGGTGCGCACCGGCAGGCCGACCGCCACCACTCGGCGCGTCGACATTCTCGACGGCGTCTTCGTCAAGGGCGCGCCGAACCCGGCCGACGCATCCTCCAATATCATTGTCGCGCGCTCGCTGCCGACCGCCAACAAGCAGGACGAGAACGCCGTCAACGCGATCTACAACCGCCGCCGCGCGCCGCTGCTCACGGAGTCCCGACACTGGCCGCCGGGCTTCCGCGCCAACTTCTTCACCTGACGCCGCGGAGCGCGCAGCACAAGTCGAGCGTCAGTGGGAACTCGCGCGAGTGTTCCCTGGCGACATGACTGTCCGGTTTGGCGTGCGCAGCACTGCTGGCAGCGCAGTGCGCGCAACGTGGCCTAAAGCGGAATGGGATGAGTTGGAACCGCATGCGGTTCCAACTCATCCCATTCGCGCGTGCGGGTGATCGCGGTTTCACCGGGCATGATGGGTCCGGCTGATTCCAGCCGGACCCATCATGCTCTACGAGACTGACGCTGCGTTGCCTTCCAGCCAGCGGCGCGCAGTCCTTACGCTGGAAAAAACGCGCATTGGGCGGCGAGCCGAGAGCAGGACGCCAAGAACTCGCGCGAGTTCATCGCTTTGCCGCTGCTGTTCCGACAATACTATCGCCAAGGCGCCATGCGGCCGATCATGATGGCTTCTGGCTTCCGCAACTACGGACATCACCTCAGGGAAATCCATGGCTGGCGTCCCGGCACGCCAATCGAAAAGCTTTCGATACTCGAGCGCCCCGGCACCAATTACCGCTTCCAGATACGCATCCACATCGGCGCGCGTGATGCCACCCTCTGCCGTGACGGAAACCAGGCGCCGCCTCGAATCAATGAAGTAGTGCATCGCCATTCCCAATGACTACCACGGAAGCGACTCGAGTGGGAGGCTCGCCACAGGCAATGGCCTGCCAGCCTCGAGCGCCAACCCATCACGCTTCCTGTTGCGGTGCCGGTGGGCACCTGATCCAATCGACCTGACATAAAGGAGGATCGCATGCCCGTCTCGCTAGGCCGCCGTCCCTTCCTCGCCGCCTTGCCGCTTGCTTCGCTCGCGGCAGGAGCCGCCCAGGCGCAGGGCGATCCCCTCAAGAGGCGCGAGGCCACCTTCACGACCAAGGACTTCAGGCTCGAAAGCGGCACCGTGATGCCCGAAGTCACGATCGCTTACGAGACCTACGGCACGCTGGCGCCGGACGGACGCAACACCGTATTGCTGACGCATGGCTACACGTCGAGCCAGCACATGGCCGGCCGCTCCGGCGCGAACGGCGCCGAAGGCTCGTGGGACGGGCTGGTCGGGCCCGGCAAGGCGATCGACACCGACCGGCTGTTCGTCGTGTCGTCGAACATGCTGGGCTCGTCCTTCGGCTCGACCAATCCCGGCTTCAAGAATCCGGCCACCGGCAAGCCCTATGGCCCGGACTTCCCCGACATCACCCTGGTCGACATCGTCAACGCCCAGAAGGCGCTGCTCGACGGGCTCGGCGTAAAGCACCTCGTCGCGGTCGCCGGGCCGTCCTTCGGCGGCTACCAGACCTTCCAATGGGGCGTCACCCATCCCGGTTTCATGGACGGGCTGGTGGCCGTGGTCAGCGCGCCCAAGGGCTCGGGCGGCGAGGCGGCGGTGAAGTCGCTGGTCGATGCCCTGGCCAAGGATCCCAACTGGAACGGCGGCCATTACTACGACAAGGGCGGCGTCACCGGCATCCTGACCGAGATGCGCGTGGCGACGCTGAAGCGCTACGGCATCGACGAGCAGCTCGCCGCCAAGTTCCCCGACAAGGAGGCGCGCGAGGCCGAGATCAAGCGGCGCGCCGAGAGCTGGTCGAAGGTGTTCGACGCCAACTCCCTGGTCGTGCTGCGCAAGGCTTCGGTGCGCTTCGACGCCGAGAAGGACATGCCAAAGATCAAGGCCAAGGTCCTTTACGTGCTGTCGCGCACCGACAAGGTCTTCCCGCCGTCGATCGCGCCAGACGTCATGGCCAAGCTCACGGCCGCGGGCGTCAGCGCCGACTATTTCGAGCTCGACAGCGACTTCGGCCACTCCGCCTCGGGCCTCGATGCCGCCAAGTGGGCGCCGCGGCTCAAGACCTTCATGGCGGGGCTGGAGAAGCGAAGTTAGCCTTTTACCGCCCCGGCCGTCAGGCCGGACGACATGTACTTGCGGAAGGCATAGTAGATCGCCGCCGGCGGCAGGGCGTAGATGAACCCCGCCGTCATCAGCAGCTCCCACGGCGAATCGTCGGCCGACAGGAAGTTGCCCAGCGCCACGGGCAGCGTGATCGCCGTCTCGCGCGACAGCAGAAGGAAGGCATAGAGATATTCGTTCCACGCCAGCAGGAGCGCGTAGGTGCCGACGGCGATCAGCGACGGCACCATCAGCGGGATGTAGATCAGGCGGAAGAGCTGGAACGGCGAGGCGCCGTCGATCAGGGCGGCCTCGTCGAGCTCGACGGGCAGCTTGTCCGACGCCTGGCGCAGGATCCAGATGGCGTAGGGCGAGGCCACCGTCACCATGGCCAACACCAGCGCCCAGTCGTTGTTGAGCAGGCCGTACATGCCCATGGTCTTGTACATGGGCACGGCGAGGAAGGCGGCCGGGATGAAGTAGGTCAGGAGCGCCAGGTTCATCACCAGGCGTCCGCCCTTCATGCGCAGCCGGCTGATGGCGAAGGCAGCGGCGCTGGCGATCATCAAGGTCAGCACCGCCGTGCCGACCGAGATCACCAGCGAATTGAACATCTGCAGCCAGAAATTGTAGAGGAAGTGGTGTTTCTGGCTGAACACGATCTCGAAGTTGCGCACCGTCGGATTGGTCGGCCAGAGCTGGCCGGAGAACGCCGCATCCTTAGGCGAAACCGCGAACAGGAACATGTGGTAGATCGGGATCAAGGTCCACAGCAGGACCGGGATGCCGACCAGCAGCAGGGCGGCCTCCGTGCTGACGCCGCGCATGAATTTACGCATCGTCATCGCGAAAGCCGCCGCATCATGAAGTACACCAGCGGCAGGATCAGCGGCAGGGCGCACACGATCGAGGCCATGGCGAGCCCGACCTGGTCGAGCCTGAGATAGCGGATGCCCAAGGTCGCCAGCACATGCGTCAGGTCGGCCGGCCCGCCGCCCGTCAGCAGGTAGACGCTGTTGAAGTCGCCCACCGTGAAGATCATCGAGAGCAAGGTACAGGTCACGTAGAGCGTGCTGATCGACGGCCAGGTGATGAAGCGGAAGCGATGCCAGGCGCCGGCGCCGTCGACCGACGCCGCCTCGTAGAGCTCGTGCGGGATGGCCAGGCGGCCGGCCAGCAGGATCAGCGTCCAGAACGGCAGCGACTTCCAGATATGGACCACCATCGAGAGCGACAGCGCCAGGGTCGGGTCGTTCAGCCAGTTCGGGCCGTCGTCACCCGTCAGCTTGAAGATCAGGGTGTTGATCACGCCCCACTCGGGATTGAGCAGGAAGCGGACCGACAGGATGGTCGGGATCGAAGGCACCGCCCACGGCAGCACGAACAGCACGGCCAGGATCTTCACCCACCAGCGCTTCTGGGCAAAGAAGCCGGAGAGGAACAGCGCGATCGCCATCTTGATGTTGATGGCCACGATCAGGAACACCAGCGTGTTCACCACCGTGCGCAGGAAGATGGGATCATGCCACAGCTCGACATAGAGCTGCGGGCTGCGCGCCAGCCAGAAGGCGTAGCCCACCGGGAAGACGACGAAGCCCAGGAAGATCGCGACATAGGGCGCCGTGAACAGCAGGGCCCAGGCCTGCTTCTGCGACAGGGCAAAGCCGGCCCGCCCCGACCGTGTCTTGGGGCGGGCCGCTTCGTCGATCGTCGTCGTTGCCGTCACTACGCGTTACCCACGTGAGGCAGGATCAGCCGGCCACCTGCTTGATACGGGCGATCAGCTCGTCGACCGCCTTCTCGACCGAGACCTTCTCGTTGACCACGCGGTTCATCGCCTTGGCCCACACGTTCTCGTTGTTCAGGATGGTGAACTTGTAGTTCTTGGTGAACTCGAACGGCGTCGTGCCGGCCTTGAACTGGTCGTAGACCGCCTTGCGATGCTTGTCGGCCTGCCAGAACGGGCTCTCCTGGCTCGCCTTGGTCACCGGGAACCAGCGGCCCAGCGCGCCTTCGACGTAGGGGCGGAGGTTTTCCTCCTCGAGCATGAAGGCCAGGAACTCGCGCGCCCGCTTCTTGTTCTTGGAGCCGGCAAAGATCACGCCGACCTTCACCGCGGTGCGATAGACCATCGGCGAGCCGTCCGGCTTCTTGGGGAAGCCCGCCGTCGCGATCAGCTCGTCATACGCCTTCTTTCCGGCGGCGCGCTGCTCGGGGGTGAGCGACTCGTTGTTGGCGTCGTCCAACCACTTGGCGGCGATCGAGATCGTGTAGTTGTGCGTCATCGCGGTCGTCTTGTTGTGGAAGGCGACGTTGTTGTCGGGATCCTTCCAGGTCGTCGACGACGGCGGCGTGCAGCCCTTGGTGTAGACGTCGGTGTAGTCCTTGAGCGCCTTGACCAGGCCTTCCTTGACCTTGGGGTCGTCGACCAGGAGCTTGCCCGAATCATCGACCAGCTTGACGTTGTAGGCGTCGACCCAGCTCAGGAACGACTGGAACGAGTCGGTCGATTCCACGCCCATCGGGCTGCCGATGCCGTAGATGCGCTGGCCGGTGGCCTTGCGCAGCGCGGGCTGCACCTTGTCGCACCAGAACGACCAGTAGGCGGTCCAGTCGCCGGGGATGTCGCTTTCCTTGAAGCCGGCCTGGGCCAGCATGTCCTTCCAGTACTGGATGTGCAGCGTCTGTTGCTTCAGCGCGAAGCCGTAGTAGGCCTTCTTCTTGGCCACGTCGTTCCACAGGAAGGCGGTCTCGATGGTGACCGGCGCGAAGCGGTCCTTCATCGGGCCGATGACGTCGGAGATGTCCTCGAGCTTGCCGTCGAACGCCCACTTGCCGGCGGTCTGCACGTCATAGGTGTCGGAGTAGGCGATGTCGGGCGGCGTGCCGGCGTCGAGCGCGGCCACCGACTTGGCGTTCATATCCTGGACCGCGTACTGCGAGAGCTCGACCTTGACGCCGGTCTTGGCCTCGAACTTCTTGATGGCGGCGTAAAGCGCCTCGTCCTCGGACTTGTAGAAGCCCTTCACCCACCACACGGTGAGCGTTTCCTGGGCGAAGCTGGGCGCCGCTGCCAGGGCGACGGAAATTGCAGCGGCTGCAGCCAATACGCGGCGTCTCATTGTTCCCTCTTACTTACGTTGTTGCCATCCTCTCCGGGCGGCAGGGGCGAACGGATATCAGCCCGATGTAGGAGTGTCGAGACAAGTCATATCCGACCATGGTCGCAAGCGGCACAACCGCTACACGAACAAGCATACTGAGTGCATTGAGGACCGACCGTGTAGTGGAATAGAGTGTCGCAACTCAGGGAGAAAAGTGGTTGGCGAAATCGCCGGTGCCCCCGACAGAGCTTTCGGATGTCGAACTGGTCGACAATGTCCTTCGGGGCGCCCCGGGTGCGATCGACGCGTTCTACAACCGTCATAGCCGCCTGATCTATCACTGCATCCGTTCCCGCACCGGAGGGCAGGATGTCGACGACATCTTCCAGGCCTTCTTCGAACGCCTGCTGAAAAGCGGCTTCCGTGCCCTGCAGCTTTGGCAGCGAGGCAGCTCGCTGCCGGTCTACCTTTCCAGCGTGATCCGCAACTTCGTGACAGATTTCCACCGGTCGAAGCGCATGCGGGAAGAAGCGGTCGGCGGCACCATGGAGCTGGAGCCGCTCTCCGGCGCGGAGGGCGAGACGATCACCACGGCAGCCCAGCTCAAGGAGCTGAGGCACATCGGCGTCCGTGCCTGGGCCGTCCTCGAGGCCAGGGACCGCCGGCTCGTCTGCGACCGGTTGCATCGCGACCTCGACAACGAGACCATCGCCAGCCGACTGAAACTGTCGGCGGGGACGCTCAGGACCGCGATGTCGCGGGCGCAGGCGCGCTATCTGGCGCAGGTGCGCCAGCTGGCGCCGGAATTCTTTCCGGACAGGGCGTAACGACATGCCGACTGGGGCCGTCCTGTTGATTGATGGTAGGATCAAACCATGAACGCTCGCCCGCCCGACGGAAGCGACGAACCGGAGGCGGTTGACCAGGTGATGCTGGCCGTCCTGTCGAATCGCGGGCGCGACGCCATTGTGCTGTCGGCAGACCAGGAGCGGCTGCTCGACGACTGGGTCGCAGGCCGGCTCACGCCTGACGACGCGGAGCGTGCGGCCGTTCTTGTCAGGCAGAACACTCTGGCGGCGGAGCGCGTCCTCGAGCGGCGCCTGCAAGTCGCCGCCAGCGAGGGGCCTGCGGTTCCCCGGGCGCTCACCGCACAAGTCCTCAAAGCGAGCGCTCCGCGGAAGGTTTCGGCAACAGGCGCGTGGTGGCGCTCGCTCGGCCGCTGGCAGTGGACCAGCATCGCCGGCGCAGCCGCGCTGGCGTCGATCCTGGTGGTCGCCGGCATGCCTGTCCTGCAGCAGATGCTTAGCAGCGGCGGGCCATTACAGGTGGCGATGGTGACGATCAGCGATCGCAGCCCGCTATTCGAAGCGTCCGACCTCCGCATGAGAGGAACGACCCCACCTGGCCCGGTGGTCGGAGAGCGTTTCCGTGATATCGAAATGTCGGTCAGCCTGCTGAAGGACCTCGTTGCAACGACGGGCCAAGCCAAGAGCGCAACGTCCAGGGAGGTCGAGCGCTATGTCCTCGGCGCCGGTCAGACCGTCGATCATCCCATCCAGGTGATCGTCGACTCCTCCCTGAAGCAAAGGCTCGACACGACCGATCGCGATCGGATGCTGGTCCGCGTCTACGACCTGAACGACCCGCGTTCGGCCAACGTCAAAAGCCTGGTCGGCCTGCCGCCCGGCAACAAGCGGGCTTTTCTGCTGACTGTCAGGCCATGATGCCCAGCCTCGCTGCTCTCGCCAGACTGTGGATCGGCGGGGTCATCGTCGTGGCTGGTCTGGCCGCCACCATGCCGACGTCGACAATGGCTCAACCGGCGGCCAATCGAGGCCTCGCCACCGATGTGGACCGCGTCAGCGCACTCATTCGCGACGGGCGCAATCTCGACGCTGTCGATCTCGCCAAGAAGGTAGCGGCGGCCGCGCCGCCCTCCGAGCGCCAGTTCATCTATCAATGGGCCGGATGGGTTTGCCGGATCACTTCGGATATCGACTGCGCTCATGACCTGCTGGCGATCAGCCTTCCCCATCTCGACGCGCTCTTGAAGACACCCAACCCCGATCGTTTGACCGTGTCGCATAACGTGTTGCTGATGACGTCCCATATGGTCGCCACCGGCGACTACGAGACATCCGCACGGTTCCTTACTCCGGGCTTCATCGCCGAAGCCGCGTCTGTCATCCAGGATCCGCTCCTGTTCGCGGAACTGCAGTTGCTCTCTGCGCAACGAGCGAGAGGCGTTTCGGATTTTGCAGCATCGCGCGACCATCTCGATAAGGCGCTCGTCGCCACCTTTTCCCTGGTCGGTTCCAGCCGCTTCAACGCGTCTCGGCTCCTCGTGCGGACCATCGGTCAGCTTGCCAATAACTATGATACGGAGCGTGCGCTGAGGTTACTGGCTGCCAGCGACGCGCTGCTCCAGACGATTCCATCGGACAGCTCTCTCTTCCTCGAATTCTTGCTGCTGCGAGCAGACCTCATGGCGTTTGGCCGTAACTATGCCGGCGCCGCCGAGGTCATGCGGCTTGCGCTGACGAAGCTGGAGCGGCTGCAGCTCGGGTCGAAGCATAAGCTGGCAATCCGGGTGTCCGCCTACAACAACCTGCTGGGCCTGGAGATTCTGCGGGGCAGGTTCGACGCGGCCCGCGAGCTGCTGAAATCGCATCCGCTCATGGCCGGCAAGGCCGAGATCCTGGCCCGCGGCCATTTCGAGGACGGCAATGAATTCGACTTCGCGCTGGCCGAGGAGTTCGTCCGGCTGATGATCGGTGATCCAACCAAGACGGGCTGGGGCAACCTCATGGTGATGCCTCCGCGCTGGACGAAGGACCCAGAGGAGATCCGCAGTTTCGAGGCGTTCGGCCAGACGGCCGTCGGTCTTCAGCTTGCCAAGGCAGGCAAGGTGGACGAAGCCCGGCTTGCTCTCGTCAGTGCAGCCAGAAAGCGCCTGGACGTCATCCGGGAGCAGTATCGCAAGTCCGCCTACGCTGCCCCTCTGCCGCGCTGGGCCGATATCGTACTTGCGGACTTCGCCATCGAAGCAACGCTTTCGCAGGCGGCGCCCGACTACGACCTGATCGTCCAGGCCAGTGTTCTCCTGAACCGGACCATCGCCACCAGCGCCGACGACGCCCTCACCCTCCAGGCCGTCCAGCCGTCGGACCATGACAAGCGAACCGCGCAGAGCCTGCAGACCATTCAGTACCAGCAGGCCGCCTGGGAGCAGGCACAGCTACTGGCGCTGACCAAGCGCGTCCTGTCGTCCGACGAAGGCGATAGGGAAGCGCTTGCGCGCGAGCGACAGCGGACTCTCTTCGCCGGGAACGAGTTCACCCAGCAACTCCAGCGCCTGAGGGCGGCGTTGACCGAAAAGAGCGGCATGGGCGCGGTCGACACCGTCGCAAGACTGGCGACAGTGCAGCAGTTGCTGCTGGCCGGCGAAGCGCTCGTCCTGCACGCGCCGATCCGCGGGCGTATCGGCAAGGTCTGCATTCGCGCCGACGGAGTGCAGTCCTCGATGCAAGCGATGGACGACACCGCTCGCACGGATGCCCGCCTTCTCATGGCGGCTCTGACCGCGGCCCATCCGGCATCGACCGAGGCGGATAGCCAGTTTCCCGCTGCCCACGCCGTGCGCCAGGGCAAGCTGCTGTTCGGCGGATTGGAAGACTGTATGCGGCGAAGCCAGCGAGTCTATCTGGTTTCCTCGCCCGACACCGTAGAACAGGTGCCGCCGGCCGCACTGCTTGCCGAGATGCCGCCCGTATTGGGCAATGGATACGACCTGAGGGCAGCGCACTGGCTGATCCGCGACCATGCCTTCGTCAGGACCAGCTCGATCAACGCCTTCGTGGCCACCAAGAAATTATCCCGGCTGAGAAGCGCGACGCTGGATTATCTCGGCATCGGCGATCCTGTGCTGGCCCCGGCCAATCCGGCTGCGGTGGCGTTGCGGGGCGGCCTGAATTCACTGCAGGAACTGCCGGAAACAGCCGAAGAGGTCCAGCACGTTGGGGGACTCTTCGACAAATCCAAGGTCCGACTGCTGCAACGACAGTCGGCGACTGAGGAGGATTTCCGCCTGCAGCCGCTGTCGGAATTCGACGTCATCCACTTCGCGACGCACGGCCTGATCCGCGAAGAGCTGCCAGGAATGACCGAACCATCCCTGGTGTTCACACCGCGTCCCGGCGGCGACATCCTGAACGACGGCCTGCTGACGGCTTCCCAGATCGCCACCCTGCCCTTGAGGACGCGTCTCGTCGTGCTGTCGGCCTGCAACTCCGCGCGCTACGAACCCTCCATCATCGACAGCGGCATCCAGGGCCTGTCGACCTCCTTTGCCGTCGCCGGCGTGCCGTCGATGATCGCGGCCCTGTGGCCTGTCGAAAGCGGACTGGCCCGCAATTTGATCATCGACACCTTCCATGCGGCACGCGGCGACAATGCCGCGGTCGCCGATGCCCTGGCGATGGCGGTGCGGCGGCATATCGATGGCCCGACACCCAGGCCGCTACTGCATCCGCGCTTCTGGGCAGCCCTGGTCGTGCTGGGCGACGGCTCGGTCGGCCTCAACGCATCTGCACAGCCGGCCAAGCGCGAGCTTGGGCCTTTTGTCAACGTCGATGCAGCCGAGCGCGCGTTGATCGTTTCGGCGACATCCCTGGATGCGGATTTCGTTTCGTCCGCGCATGGTCCCTGGACAGGGGAAGGATTCGAATCGTTGATCCGGCGCGAGACCGTCGATGGAACCGTGAGATGGGAGGTCAAAAATCGAGCGATCAGCGCGGGACCCGTCGCGGTGGCCAAGCAGACGATCTATGCGGGCGGCTTCTTTCACCAACAGGGTGCGGTGGTCGGGCCGATACTGCGGGGCCTCCAGCCCGACGGAAAGGTCCTGTGGACTCAGAAGCTGCCCAGCACCCCAGACGGCTCGGCGGTCATGAGCCTGGCCATTGGCCCGGATCAGTCCGCAGTGGCCCTGATTGGACCTATTCTTCGCCAGAAGGCCGAGACGGACTTTTCATTGATCCGTGTCGACGGCAGCGGCCGGGAAATCGCACGCAGGTCGCTGGCGCTTGCGGTCAACGGCCAAGGACACAATTTCGGCTATCTGCGCTTCGAAGGCGCCGCCGGCGTTGCGATCGTCAATCGCGATGGGTGGGTGAAGTCCGGGCCTGACGGCTACAAGCGGAACGGACTCGGCGTTGCCGAACAATGCTGGGAAGGCAACGCCGCGGACGTGGTCCTCATTGACGCCGCCACGCTCGAAGAGCGCAAGCGCGTCCGGATCGATCGGTTCAGGGCCGAAGCTGCTGTCTCGATGGGGGATGGATGGACCGTCGTCGGCAATACGCGCGATACCTGCGACACGCAGGTGCATGCCGCGGCGTACATCGTGACGAACGATGGCTCGGTCCGGCAAATTTGGAAGGATACCTCGCCTTTCTCTACATCAGCGCGAGGCGTGCGCAGGATGGGCGGTGACGTCGAGATCATCGGCTATGCCGAACGGGCCATCGCCATTCCGGAAGAAGTACCGACGGCCAAGGAACGCGACTACAGCAGCCTGCGGCGCGGCGATGAGGCCTACGTATCCGGCCAGCTCTTCGCCGTACGGCTGTCTGCACAAGGCATCGAGAACGGAAGAGACTTCGTCGCGGCCGGTCTGCCGACCGTGCCGACAGGTATGGTATCGACTGCGGATCGTAGCGTCATCTTCGGGACGGTCGGCGCCCGGCCACTTTGGCTCAGCCGATAGTCGATCTTCGCTCAGCCCTTGCGGTCGAGGAACGCCCGCAACAACGACGCGCACAAGGTGGCATGGGAATAGGGCACCCCATGGCGCGAATGTCCGATCACGTTGAGTTCCGCATCGGGTAACAGGCCATGCAACTCCGCCATCACCGGCACCGGGATGAACGGACTGCCGTCGGGATGCAGCAGCAGTGTCGGACAGCCGATGTCCTTCAATCGCGGGGAAAGGTCGGTGCCGATCAGCACGCGAAGAGCATTGAGGATCGAATCGCGCGGCCACTTCTCCTGTTGCGCGGCGAACCATGAGCGCTGCTCGGGCGACAAGGCATCGTCGTGGAAACGATCCCGCATGAAGGCATCGGACCAGGCCTTTGCCCCGCCGTTGTCGAGCTGGCGGCGCCACGCTTCGACGCGCTGGATCGAGGCGCCGAGATGCGCGCCGTTGCTGACGGTAAGCGTGGCGATGCGCGTGGGCTGCGCCAGCGCGGCAGCCAGCGCCACCGTGCCGCCGATCGATTCGCCGACCAGATGGAAGCGCGGCAGACCGGCGGCATCGGCCACGGCGAACAGATCCTCGACCATGAGATCGAGCGACCAGGCGAAGTCGGCGCCCGGAATATGCGAGCGACCGTAGCCGCGCATGTCGAAGGTGACCAATCGATGGGCGTCGGCCAGGGCCGGGAACCAGCCGGCCCAGATCCCGGCGCTGGCGCCGATCCCGTGATGGAACAGGATGGGTTCGCGCGGCCGATGCCAGGGCGCGACTTGGTCGACGGTCTCGTAGTGCAGGCTGCCCTGCCGGGTCGTCGCGAGCGGCATGGCCTAGTCGGCGCGTATGCCGGCCGCCTGGATGACCTCCGCCCACTTCTTGCGGTCGGCGGCGATCGTGGCCTTGAGCTCGGCCGGCGAGCTGATGATGTTGTCCATGCCGTTGTCGACGAACCGCTTCTGCATGTCGGGCTTGGCAACGGCGGCGCGCAGAGCCTTGTTCCAGACGTCGACGATGTCGGCCGGCATGCCCTTCGAGCCGAACACGGCGAACCAGTTCACCACCTCGAAGCCAGGCAGGAATTTCGAGATCAGCGGCAGGTTGGGGAAGAGCGGCGAGACCCGCGGCGAGCCGAAGGCGATGGGGATCAATCCGCCGCCGCCGATCTGGCCCAGGAACTCCGGCATGTTGCCGAACATCATGTCGCAATTGCCGGCCACCATGTCCTGGATGGCGGGAGCGCCGCCGCGATAGGGAACATGCAGCAGGTTCACGCCGGCCAGCTTCTTGAACAGCTCGCCCGCGAGATGCTGCGAGGTGCCGTTGCCGGCCGAGGCGTAGGTGAGCTTGCCGGGGTTCTTCTTCGCCTCCTCGATCAGCTCGGGCACGGTCCGGATCTTCATGTGCTTGCCGAACACCAGCATGTTGTACACGCCGGCGATGTTGGCGATCGGCGTCAAGTCCGTGTCGACATTGATCGGCAGCTTCTGGCCCGGCATGACCGGCGACACGCACAGCGCAGCCATTGCCGCGAGGCCGATCGTCCGGCCATCGGGCGCGGCGTTGGCGACCGCCTCGTTGGCGATGAAGCCCGAGGCGCCGGTCTTCGTCTCGACGATGACGTTCTGACCGATTTCCGGCTTCAATGCGTCGGCCAGGATACGGCACAGGAGATCGGCGGTTCCGCCTGGGGCGAAGCCGCAGAAGAAGCGGACATCGCCGGTGATCTTCGCCTGCGCCCAGGCCGGTGTGCCGGCAAGGCCGAGCGCGGCGGCGCTGCCCGCCCCCAAAACAAACCTGCGTTTCATTTTGTTTCCTCCCAAAAGCGCGGCGACCCTAGCATACTTTGCGCATGATCAAGCTTCGCCGCCGCGCCGCGCTCACCGGCCTCGCCGCTCTGCCGTTGGCCCACGCAAATGTCCGCGCCCAGACGGTAGATTTTCCCGACCGTCCGCTGCGCCTCGTCGTCGGCTTTCCGCCCGGCGGTCCGAACGATCTCCTGGCGCGCATCGTGGCGCCCGGCATCGGCGAGCGGCTGAAGCGCTCCGTGGTGGTCGAGAACCGCGCCGGCGCCAACGGCGAGATCGCCGCCGCCTCGGTCGCCAAGGCGCCGCCCGACGGCAGCGTCATCATGCTGGCGTCGAACGGCTCGACAACCGTGGCGCCCGCCTTCAACCGCAACATGCCCTACGACATCCGCACCGATTTCGCGGCGGTGGCGCCGATCGGCATCAATCCCATGCTGCTGGTGGTGCGCAACGACCTGCCCGCCAAGAACGTGGCCGAGCTGTTGGCCATGGCGCGCGCCCAACCTGGCAAGCTCAACGGCGCATCGGCGGGCGCCGGCGGCGCCACCCATCTCGCGCTGGAGCTCTTCAAGTCGATGGGCAAGGTCGACATCGTGCACGTGCCCTATAAAGGCGGCGGCCCGGCCATGGCCGACCTGATGGCGGGTCTGGTCGACATCTATTTCGGCGGCCTGTCGACCGCGCTGCCGCACGTCAAAGCAGGCAAGATGCGGGCGCTTGGCCAGACCGCACTGACGCGCTCGGCCGCTGCGCCGGACATTCCGACCATCGCGGAGGCCGGCCTGCCCGGTTACGAGTGTGCGATCTCCTACGGCATCTTCCTCCCGGCCGGCGCATCGCCCGCCTTGGTCGAACGTCTGCACGCCGCGGTCGACGCGACGGTGCGCGCGCCCGAGGTGGCACAGAAATTCACCGACCTCGGGGCGGATCCCCAGTTCGGGACGCCCAAGGAGTTCGCAGCCTATGTCGACGACGACATGGCGAAGTGGGCCCGCCTCGCCAAGGAAGCGGGCCTCAAGGTGGAATGACTATTTGACCGACGAGTAGTTCGTCGGCGTCAGGAACTGGTTGGAGACATTGGCGACGATCGCACCGTCCTTCTCGGTCTCGGCGCGCTTGGCCAGCCACTCCGGATCGGTCTGGAAGGCGTTCCACTTCTTCTCGCGGTCGGCCAGCGACTCCCAGGCCAGCAGGTAATAGAGTTCCTGGTTGGACTCGCCCACCAGCGTGGTCCAGAAGCCGGCCTGCTTGATGCCGTGCTTCTCCCACAGCTTCAGCGTGATGTTGGCGAAGCGGTTGTTCAGCGCCGGCAGACGGCCGGGCACGCACTTGTAAACACGCAGTTCGTAGATCATGACTTTCCCCTTCTAGAAGCTAGCATCGAAACGCGGCACGAAGCCGCTTCCCTTGTGATCGATGTGACAGGTGAACGGCGCGCCGAAATGGCAGGGCATCAGGCGTGCCCCCGAACCGGCGCAATGCTCCAGAGCCTCGCGCCGGCTCTTGCGCGCACCGACCGCTTCGGCGCAGGCGAAGCTGTTCCATTCCGGGTGATAGACCTGCAAGGCATGATGCAGGATGTCGCCGCAGAACAGCGCTTTCTCGCCGCGCGATTCGAACTTGATGGCGATCGTGCCGGGCGTATGGCCGGGCGCCGGCTCGACCTTGAGATTTTCGTCGAGCTGGGCGGCGCCGTCGACGAGTTGCGACAGGCCGGCTTCGACGACCGGCAGCACCGAATCGCGGAACGATCCGGCATTGGCCGGCGCGGTCTTGGGATCGGTGTCGACCTTGAGGTAGTGGTCGTAGTCGGTGCGGCTGAACACATACTTCGCGTTCTTGAAAGTCGGCACCCACTTGCCGTTCTCGAGCCTGGTGTTCCAGCCGACGTGATCGACGTGCAGATGGGTGCACATCACCATGTCGACCTGGTCGGGCTCGACGCCGGCCGCCTTCAGCCGCGCCAGGTAGGGCGTCTCCATCAAGTGCCACTTCGGCCGGTGCGGACGGGACTTGTGGTTGCCGACGCAGGTGTCGATCAGGATGCGCTTGCCATCGACTGTCAGCAGCCAGCTATGGACGCTGAGCTTCAGGAAGCCCGACGGCTCGTCGTAGTGGTTGGGCAGCAGCCAATCGCGATGCTCCTGCACCACGCCGGGCTGCCAGTCCGGAAAGAACATCTTGGCGTCGAAGTTGGGCTCATAGGACTCCTCGATGCGCCGCACCGTGGCCGCGCCCAGCTTCATTTCCGTCATGCCTTCCTCCACCGCGCGACGACCTTAGCGTCGCCGGGCGGGTTCCGGGAAGGCCGGCATTTCGTCCGCTAGAACAACCGCGTCGCCGGCTTCACAGCATGACGCGCCGATCGTAGCGATAGATATGCTGCGTCAGTGCGTAATCACGCCGCGAGCTGTAACTTTGAAAAAATCAGAACGGCAGGCGCCGAGCCTCGACCTTTTCGAGGTGGCGATGCTCGAGGGCGGCGATGGCGGCACTGCCCAGCGGCACCACGAGCAGCAGCACGATGAAATGGATGCCGAGCATCCAGCCGTCGAACATGCCCGGAACCACGGCGCCGATGGCGACTGTCGTGATGAAGAACAGGACGGCAAAGGCGAGGCCACAGATGCCCCCCATGACCGTGGCCGACAGCGTCGTCGATGCCTGGGCGCGACCAATGTAGTAGCTGAGGGCGAAGGCGACGCCAGCGGCGACGACGGCGGTAATGCTCTCCATGTACTGCACTCCTCCAATACGCTCTCGACGGCGAGAAATCAGAGTCGACTCTGTGCTTGGAGTGCTAGCTTGGAGCAATTGCACAACCCAGGAACTCAACAAAAACGCATGTCTGACCACCCCTTGACCTGGATTTCCGCATCGGAACTCACAACACTTTATGCCCGCAAGGTCCTTTCCCCCGTGGATCTCGTCGATGCGATGGTCGAGCGCGCATCGAAGCTGCAACCTTCCCTCAATGCTTTTGTCGTTATCGACGCTGACGGGGCTCGGACTGCCGCGAGGGCCTCGGAGGCCCGCTGGCTGAAAGGCCAGCCTCTGTCGCAGCTCGACGGCGTGCCGACCACGATCAAGGACACGACGCCGGTAAAGGGATGGCCGACCCGTTACGGGTCGCACGCCACGGACGAGACGCCTGCCGCCGAGAACGCCCCCATCGTCGACAGATTCCAGGCTGCCGGCCTCGTCCTGCTCGGCAAGACCACAACCCCCGAATTCGGCTGGAAGGCCCTGACCGATTCACCCCTGCAGGGCACCACGCGCAACCCGTGGAACCTGAAGCACTCGCCAGGCGGGTCTTCGGGTGGCGCCTCATCGCTCACGGCGGCCGGGATCAATCCGTTCAACCACGGCAATGACGGCGGCGGCTCGATCCGTATTCCCGCCGCGCACACCGGTCTCGTCGGCCTGAAGCCGAGCTACGGCCGGATCGCCCAGTATCCCGCCGACGCGCCGTTCGCCGATGTGATCAGCCAGGGCGTGCTGGCGCGCTCGGTGCTCGACACGGCGCTGGCGCTCAACGTCACGACCGGGCCCGACGCGCGCGACTGGCGGTCGCTGCCGGCCGACCCGCGTGACTACACGGTCGGCCTCGACGACGGCGTGCGCGGTTGGCGGATCGGGCTCAGCCTCGACTTCGGCCACGTCGCGGCCGACCCGGAGGTGCGCGACCTGGTCGCCGACGCGGCACGACACTTCGAGGCGCTCGGCGCCCATGTCGAGGATGTCGGCCCGCTGATCGAGCCGCTGCAGAACAGCTTCGAGCCCTTGTGGATCGGCAGCTTCGCCACCCGCTTGGCGCGGATCCCGACCCAGCTGCACGGCAAGCTCGACCCCGGCTTTCGTGCCGCCGCCGAAAAGGGCATGGCGATCACCCTGGCCGACTATGCGCGGTCCTACGAAGCCAAGTCCAAGCTCGCGCGCGATCTCGCCCTCTGGCATCGCAAGTACGATCTCCTGCTGGCGCCGGTCACGCCGACCGCCGCGCCGCCGGTCGAGACGCTCTACAACTCCGATGCCTTCCCGCGCTGGACCAAGGGCGCGCCCTACACCCTGCCCTGCAACCTGACCGGCCAGCCGGCGGCGTCGATGCCGGCCGGCCTCACCAAGGCCGGCCTGCCGGTCGGCATCCAGCTCATCGGCCCGCCGCGCGCCGACCACCTCGTGCTGCGCGCCATGCGGGCGTACGAGAGCTCGTGCGGCTGGACCTGGCCGCAGCAGAAGGTCGTCGAGACGCTGAGCTCACTGTGAGCGTCGACCCCACGCGGTTGTGAATTGGGCGGAGACAGTGGCTCAGCCACTCTCGCTCCCCATGAACAATGCATGGGAGGTAAGGATGCGCAGAGACGTCAAAGTGGCCGCGCTGGCCATGACCATGGCGGCATTGGCGTTCGTCGGCGGCCTGCAGGCGCAGCAGCCCCCGCCGCAGTTTCCCAACATGACGTTCTTCATCACCAGCGTTGGCGGACCGCAAGGCGCCAACTATGGCGGCCTCGAAGGCGCCGACCGTCATTGCCAGGCCCTGGCCACCAAGGCCGGCGCCGGCAGCAAGACCTGGCGCGCCTATCTCAGCACGCAAGCCATCGGCGGCGCCACCGCCGTCAACGCCAAGGACCGCATCGGCAAGGGACCGTGGACCAACGCCAAGGGCGTGGTCATCGCGACCAGCGTCGAGGACCTGCACTCGGCCAACAACAAGATCTCGGCGGAGACAAATGTCGCCGAGACCGGCCGCCTGATCCCGAGCCGGCTCTACACGGTCAACCAGCACGACATCCTGACCGGCTCACAGGCCGACGGCACCGCGTTCCCGCCTGACAAGGACATGACCTGCGGCAACTGGACCAAGAGCGGCGAAGGCAACGCCATGGTCGGGCATGCCGACCGCATGGGCCTGCGCGATGACGACGCCTCGAAGTCGTGGAATGCCTCGCATCCGTCGCGGGCATGCGACGCAGCCTCGTTGGTCGCGACCGGCGGCGCGGGCCTGCTCTACTGCTTCGCCGCGAACTGACGCCGACGCCGGCACCCGCACAAGCCGGGTGCCGGCGTCTCTGGTCCCGCTGCCAGGAGCGGCCTAGTCTTTGGCGTCATGCATCACATTCTGCTCTGGCTGGCGATGGCGCTGGTCGCGACACCCGCGGCCGCCGAGAGCGTTCATTTCCCCAGTGCCACGACGCCGCCGTCGCCACTGCAGCAGCGCCTCGCGCATGAACGCGGCCAGGTGATCGAACCACAACCGAGTGTGAAGCTTGCGGGCGAGCTCTACCGGCCACCCGGCGACGGTCCCTTCCCCGCCGTGGTCATGCTACACGGCTGCGACGGGCGCTTGCGGCGCGCCGTCGAAGACACCGAAGGCGCGCGCTTCACGGCTCTCGGCTATGCCCTCCTGACCGTCGACAGCTTCGGTCCGCGCGGCGTGAAGGAGCGTTGCCGCGTTGAGGACGGCCCGCCGGTCGATCGCGTCATGGACGCCTACGGCGCGTTGCTCTATCTCGCCAGCCTGCCGTTCATCGATGCCGATCGCATCGCCGTCCTCGGCTATTCGCAGGGCGCGATGGTCGCCCTCTCAGCAGTCGAACTGCATGGCGTCGGGACACTCTTCGACCGCCATTTCCGCGCCGCTATCGCCTACTATCCCTATTGCACGAACGCGCTCGCCGTTTCTGCGCCGACCGTCATCTTGATCGGCGAACGCGACGACTGGACGCCGGCGCATGCTTGTCGCCGCGACATGGCACGTCGCAGCGGCGAAGGCGCACCGGTAAGGCTCATCGTCTACCCGGACGCCTACCACGCCTTCAACTTTCAGTTTGCCAAGCCGATCACCGTCCTCGGCCACCACATCGAGTCCAATGAGGCCGCCACTCGTGCGGCCTGGGCCGAGACGGTGGCGGCGCTACGCGCGGCGTTCGGCCGCTAGGACTCGACTTTCACATCGGCGGTCTTGATGACCTTCTCCCACTTGTCGATTTCGTCCTGCAGGAACTTCGCCGTATCGGCCGTCGTCGCGCCGACCGGCACCAGGGCCTGCTCCGCCATGCGCTTGCGCAGGCCTTCGTCCTGCACGGCCTTGGCGACCTCGCTCTGAAGCTTGGCGATGATCTCGGCCGGCGTCCCGGCCGGCGCCAGGAACATCACCCAGCTCGATGACTCGATCAGCGGGCCGCCCGATTCGACGATGGTCGGCACGTCCTCGGCGCCCGGCACGCGCTCCTTCGACAGCATGCACAGCGCCTTGATCTTGCCGGCGCGTACCTGGGACATCACGCCGATCGGCACGTCGAGCAGGAGCTGGATATTGCCAGACACGAGATCGGCGAGCGCCGGCGCCGTTCCCTTGTATGGTACGTGCACCATGTCGATCCCGGTGACCTGCTTGATCAGCTCGCTGGTGAGATGGGCGGCCGCACCGACACCGGATGACCCGAACGAGATCTTTCCCGGGTTCTGTTTGGCGTAGGCGATGAACTCGGCCATGTTCTTGACCGGCAGAGAGTTCGATACCGACACCATGATCGGCGCCACGGCAACCAGCGAGATCGGCGCGAAGCCCTTCACCAGATCGAACTTCAGCTTGCCGGCATAGAGCGTCTTGTTGGCGGCGTGGGCCGCGATCACCGTCAGGAAGGTGTACCCGTCGGGTGCCGCGTTGGCGACCATCTCCGCGCCGATCAGCGAATTGGCGCCGGGCTTGTTGTCGACCACGAAGTTCTGGCCGACGTTCATCTTCTCGAGCGTCAGGCGCGTCACCACGTCGGTCAGGCCACCGGCGGTATAGGGCACCACCCACTTGATCGGCTTGGCGGGCCAGGACTGCGCGCGCAGTGCGGCCGGCATCAAGGCTGCAGCGGCGCTCGCCGCCAAGACGCCGCGGCGATTCAACTTCGTCATTCTTCTTGTCCTCCTCTGTCCTACGACAACCTCACCCTGAGGAGCCGCGCAACGCGCGGCGTCTCGAAGGGTGGGAAGCTATGGTGTTGTTGCCCACCCTTCGAGACGCATTGCTTACGCGATGCTCCTCAGGGTGAGGCGAGGCGCGTGGCCGCCGTTGACTAGTCGAGATCCAGTCCGTTCATGCCGGCGTTCTTGCGGGCCTTCTTGGCGAGCTCGCCCAGCACCTTGCCGGCCTGGTGCGGATCCATGATCTGTCCGACCTCGGGTCCTTTGTGCCAGCCTTCGGCGACGGCGAAGATGCCGTTGCCCGCCTGGAAGACACGGCCGGTCACCTCGCGGCTCTCCTCGCTCACCAGCCAGGTCGCCACGGGAGCGATCCACCGGGGATCGCGGCGCTTCTTGTCCTCCTCGCTGTACTCGCGCAGATCCTCGGTCATGCGCGTGAAGGCCGACGGCGAGATCGAGTTCACGGTGATGCCGTAGCGGCCGAGCTCGCGCGCGGCGATGACGGTGAAGGAGGCGATGCCGGCCTTGGCCGCGCCGTAGTTGGTCTGGCCGATGTTGCCGTAGATGCCCGACACCGACGTCGTGGTGACGATGCGCGCATCGACCGGCCCGCCCTTGATCTTGGCCTGGTCGCGCCAGTAGGCGGCGGCATGCCGCGCCGGGGCGAAAGTGCCCTTGAGATGCACCTTGATGACGGCGTCCCACTCGTCCTCGGTCATGTTGACCAGCATGCGATCGCGCAGGATGCCGGCATTCAGGACGACTGCATCGAGCTTGCCGAAGGCCGAGACCGCCTGGTCGATCATGCGCTTGGCGCCGTTCCAGTCGGAAACGTCGTCACCGTTGGCCACGGCCTCGCCGCCCTTGGCCTTGATCTCGTTCACGACTTGCTGGGCGGGACCGACGTCGTTGCCCTTGCCGGCGCGATCGCCGCCCAGGTCGTTGACCACGACCTTGGCGCCGTGCTCGGCCAGCATCAGGCAGTGCTCCCGGCCGACGCCGCGCGCCCCACCCGTCACGATCGCCACGCGGCCTTCGCACAATCTTGCCATCGCTCCCTCCCGTTTCTGGCGTGTCTGGAGGCGATTTCCTGCGCTAGTCTGGCGGCTCACGCAAGGAGGATCGCCATGGACACGCTGCCGCTCGTAGCCCCCGAACAGGTCGGACTTTCCGCAGCGCGGCTCGATCGTGTCCGCAAATGGATGCATGGCTGGGTCGACAGCGGTCGCCTGGCGGGAATGGTGGCGGTAGTGATGCGCCGGGGCGAGCTTGCCTTCGCCGAGACCGCCGGCAAGGCCGACGTCGAGCGCAACAAGGCGATGCGGCCGGACACCATCTTCCGCATCTACTCCATGACCAAGCCGCTTACCTCGACGGCGATCATGATGCTCTATGAGGAAGGCCGCTTTCAGCTCGACGACCCGATCTCGAAGTTCATCCCGGCCTTTGCCAATCCGCGCGTTTATGCCGGCGGCAGCCGCGGCAAGATCGAAAGCGTTCCGGCCGAGCGCGAGATCACCTTCCGCGACCTGCTCACCCACACGTCGGGCCTGACCTACGGCTTCATGGAGAGCAACCCGGTCGACGCGCTCTATCGCTCCAAGACCAACGGCGTCGACTTCCAGACCGCCACGGCCAGCCTCAAGGACCTGGTCGAGCGGCTGGGGACCTTCCCGCTGATCGCCCAGCCCGGCAAGGCGTGGAACTACAGCGTCGCCACCGATGTGCTGGGCTATCTGGTCGAGGTCATCTCCGGCCAGCCCTTCCAGACCTACCTCAAGGAAAAGGTCCTCGCGCCGCTCGGCATGGTCGACACCGACTTCCATGTGCCGGCCGACAAGCACGATCGCTTTGCCGCCAACTACCAGGCGGGAGCCGGCGGCAAGCTCGAGTTGATCGACGATCCCGGCAAGAGCCGCTATCTCGCCCCGCGCGCCGTCAATTCCGGCGGCGGCGGCCTGGTCTCGACGGCGGCGGACTATCTGCGCTTCTGCCGGTTCATGCTGAACAAGGGCGAGCTCGACGGCACGCGCCTGCTCGGCCGCAAGACGGTCGAGCTGATGACCATGAACCACCTGAAGGGCGACATGGCCGACATGGGCACGCCGCGCTTCTCGGAGTCGACCTACTACGGCATCGGCTTCGGGCTCGGCTTCTCGGTCATGATCGACCCGGCCAAGGCGCACATCGTCGGCACCGCCGGCGAATATGCCTGGGGCGGTGCGGCCTCGACCGCCTTCTGGTGCGATCCTGCCGAGGACATGGCCGTGGTGCTGCTGACCCAGCTCATGCCCTCCTCGACCTACCCCATCCGCCGCGAGCTGCGCGTGCTCACCTACCAGGCGATTGTCGACTGAGCGGTTGCGGAGCAACGCGAATGAGAAACACCGGCCCCCTCAAAGTCACCAAGCTCCACCCGCTGTTCGGGGCGGAGGTCGCCGGCATCGACATCACGCGGCCCCTGTCGGCGCGTGAATTCGGACCGATTCGCGCCGCGTTCGAGGAGCACTCGGTGCTCCTCTTCCGCGACCAGCCGATGGACGACGAGAAGCAGGTCCAGTTCAGCGAGCTGTTCGGCCCGCTGGAGACGACCGGCAGCTCCAATCCCGCCGCCGGTACCAAATTCCAACGGCAGTCGAACCTCGACATCATGACGGGCGAGCCGATCCCGCCCGACGACATGCGCATGATCTACCAGAAGGCCAATTACTTCTGGCACTCCGACTCCTCGTTCAAGCGCGTGCCGTCGCTGTGCTCGATCCTGACGGCGCGCGTCTGCCCGCCCGAGGGCGGCAACACCGAGTTCCTGTCGATGCGCGCGGCGTGGAATGCCCTGCCGCCGGCGCTGCAGGCGACCATCCATCCGCTGATCGCCGAGCACTCGCTGCAGTATTCGCGCGACCGCGTCCAGAAGGGCATCCTGAGCGCCAAGGCGATCGCCGAGCTGCCGCCGGTCAAGCAGCGGCTGTTCCAGGACAATCCGGTCAACGGCCGCCGTGCCCTCTATATCGGCGCCCATGCGGGCTTCATCGTCGGCTGGCCGCGGGCGACCGGTGAGGCCCTGCTCTACGAACTCACGCAGCGTGCAGATCAGCCGGAGTTCCGGCTGTCGCACAGCTGGCGGGAAGGCGACGTGATCGTGTGGGACAACCGTGCGGTATTGCACCGCGCTACATACTACGACACGGTCAAGTACAAGCGCTTCATGCAGCGCACCACCATCGGCGGCGACCTGCCGACGGTGCCACAATAAGAGATGGCTGAATCGGCTCTGGCATCACCACCGCTTCCCGACGGAATGCCCGCAGGCTGGCCGCGCCGGCTGGCGGTGGCGACCATCACCATCGGGCTGATGATGTCGGTGCTCAGCAACTCGATGACCAACCTGGCGCTGCCTTACATCGCCCAGGACCTGAACATCACCGCCGAAAGCTCGATCTGGATCGTCAACGCCACCCAGATCGCGCTCATCATCTCGCTGCTGCCGGTGGCGGCGCTGGCTGACATCGTCGGCTACCGCCACGTCTATCGCATCGGCCTGATCGTGTTCTCGCTGGCTTCGATCGGCTGTGCGCTGGCGCCATCGCTGCCCTGGCTGCTGCTCGGCCGCACCTTCCAAGGTCTCGGCGGGGCGGCCATCATGTCGGTCCAGCCGGCGCTGGTGCGCGCCATCTATCCGCGCGCCCAGCTCGGCCGCGGGCTGGGCTTCAACACCACCGTCGTCGCGACGTCGCTGGCGGCTGGACCCTCGATCGGCGCGGCCGTGTTGACGATTGCCCCCTGGCCGTACCTGTTTGCCGTCTACGCGCCGCTCGGGGTCATCTCCTTCGTGCTGGCCGAGCGGTACCTGCCGCGCACGCTCCACACTCATCGCCCTTTCGACTGGATCTCGGCAGCCATGTCGGGGGCCACCTTCGGCTTGTTGATCTTCGGCATCGATGGTGTGGCCCATGGGCACCATCGTCTCATCGTCGCTTCGGAGTTCGTCGCCGCGGCCGTCCTGGGTACGCTGTTTGTCCTGCGCCAGAAGACCTTGGCCGACCCGATGATGCCGATCGATGTCTTCAGCCGCCCCATCTTCTCGCTCTCCATCACCGCTGCGATCTGCACCTTCACGGCCCAAGGCCTGGCGTTCGTCAGCCTGCCGTTCTTCTTTCACACCGTGCTGGGCCGCGACGCCACCAGCACCGGCATCCTGCTCACGGCATGGCCGCTGGCGCTCGCCAGCATCGCTCCGATCGCCGGCCGCCTGGCCGACCGGCATCATGCCGGGATGCTGGGCGCCATCGGCCTCACCAGCATGACCATCGGCCTTGTCCTGACGGCATTGCTGCCGGAGAACCCGACGAGCGCCGACATCATGTGGCGGCTGGTGCTGTGCGGAGCGGGTTTCGGTGTCTTCGCCTCGCCCAACAATCGGCTGATGATGAACGCCGTGCCGCGCGAGCGCAGCGGCAGCGCCGGCGGCATCATCGCCACGGCGCGCACCTTCGGGCAGACCCTGGGGGCCGCCCTGGTCGCGGTCGTGTTCGGCCTGTTCGACTTCTCCGGCGCCGGCGCCGCCGACGCCGCGCGCGCTGCGATCTGGCTGGGTGCCGGCTTCGCCGCCGCGGCGCTGGTGGTCGGCAGCCTGCGGCTCAGGCACTAGGGCCGCCGTCGTGCCAACCAAGCTTGTCGCTGCGGCCGCGATCGTCGTCCTGGCGGCAGGCTACTTCCTCGGCCTGTGGTCGGACCTCGGCAGGTGGCTCAGCGGCCTCTGGTATTTCCTCGCCGACTCGACACTCGTGCCGAACTGGCTTCTGGGCATTTTTGCGATCTGTGCGATCGTCGTCGCCGGGCTGCTAGGTGCCGGCCTGCGGCCTGCTCGCCCGACGCGGCGCCCATCGCCGATCAGCACTCAGGACAACTTCTTCAACATCCGTTGGCGCTGGTCCTACGACAAATCAGGCGGCGTGCAGGACCTGACGCCCTTCTGCCTGCGCTGCGGCAATCGCCTGGTGCTCAAGCACGTGGGCAGCACGCAGCCTGCCGATCGATACGAATGCCGTTGCGATCGTTGCGGCGCCGTCGCCTGCGAAATCGACTGCTCGGTCGAGGAGTTCGAGAGCCGCGTCCTGCACAAGATCCACGAGACGACCTCCGGCTAAGGCCGAAGACAACGGAACAGGCGATCGCTGCTATCGCACTCGTGATTGGCTGGGAGCACAGCCAGCTGCGATGCTGCACACGAAGCGAAGGAGGCGACGATGTCGCTTCGATCGATCACGTTCCTCGCCGCTTTGATCCTGTTGCAGCTCTGCGGCTGCGTCACCACGAGCAAGACCTCAGACCCGTCGGTCAACGAACTGGAGCGCCATCACGACGAGATGATGCAGCGCATGGGTGGCGGCAGCGGTGGCGGTATGTAACGAACAGCGCGAGCGTCACGCCGCCCGGTGCATTTCCCTGAAAAGGGACGGTGCCATGCCGAAGCGGCGCTCGAAGGCCTGACCGAGCCGCGCCGGTGAGTTGAGACCGACCTTGCCGGCAATCGTCTTGATGGGCAAACCGCGCGTCAGCAGGGTGCGGGCGGCGTCGAGCCGCAGGCCTTCGACGAAATGCGCCGGCGTCTTGCCGGTGGCCTCGGTGAATTTGCGATAGAAGCTGCGCTCGGTAAGGCCGGCACGCGCAGCAAGGGTCGGCACGTCGAGCGGCTGGTCGAGATTCTCCTGCATCCAGTCGATGAGCTTGGCGAACGGCGCCTCGGCCACGGTCTGTGCCTGCAGCAGCGGACTGAATTGCGACTGATAGCCGGGCCGGCGGGCGTACAGCACGAAGTGACGCGCGATCAGGTTCGCGGCAGATGCGCCGAGATCGGCTTCGACCAGGGCCAGCGCCATGTCGATGCCGGTCGTGACCCCGGCCGATGTCCAGATCTTGCCGTCGACAACGTAGAGCGCATCGGCATCGACCTCGAGCGCGGGAAACTTCCGGGCCAGGCGCTCACAGCTTGCCCAGTGTGTCGCCACGCGCTTGCCGTCGAGAAGCCCGGCTGCCGCCAGCACGAACGCGCCGGTGCACACCGAGCCGAAGCGTCTTGCCTTGGGCGCCACCGAGCGCAGCCAGCGGCGTAGATCTTCACGTCCCATCGCGGCCTTCAGGCCGCGCGAGCCGCCGGCCACCAGCAAGGTATCGGGCTGGCCGCCGATCTTGCGGCTCTGGATCGCCACGCCGCAGTTGGATGTCACCGGCCCGCCGTCGGGCGACACGATGCAAAGGTCGTAAAAAGGCAGTCCCCGCCCTTCATTGGCGGCGCCGAATACGGCGGCCGGGCCGGTGACGTCGAGAAGCTGGCAGCCTTCGTAGGCCAGGATGAAGATGCGGTGCTTGGGCATTGGCAGAAAATAGACCTCTTTTGTCATTTCTGCCAACACGATCCACGGCTACCGTGCCGACATTCAAGGAGGTCCCCATGGCTGAGCCTATCCAGATCGGCATCCTGCTCTATCCCAACGTCACCCAGCTCGATGCCACCGGTCCTGCGCAGGTCCTGTCGCGCGTGCCGGGCGCCCAGATGCACATGATCTGGAAGACGCGCGATCCGGTGCCGACCGATGCCGGCTTCTCGATCGTTCCGACCACGACTTTCGCCGATTGCCCGCAGCTCGACGTGATCTGCGTGCCGGGCGGAGGCGGCCAGGTCGCGGTGATGGGCGATGCCGAGGCCCTCGACTTCCTGCGCAAGCAGGCGGCGAAGGCACGCTACGTCACCTCGGTGTGCACCGGCTCGCTGATCCTGGGCGCCGCCGGCCTGCTCAAGGGCTACAAGTCGGCCTGCCACTGGGCCTGGCGCGACATGCTGAAGGATTTCGGCGCCACGCCCGTCGCCGAGCGCGTGGTGCGCGACCGCAACCGCATCTCGGGCGGCGGCGTCACGGCTGGCATCGACTTCGGTCTCACCGTCGCCGCCGAGCTGGCGGGCGAGGAAGCCGCCAAGTCGATCCAGCTCGTGCTCGAGTACGATCCTCAGCCGCCGTTCGATTCGGGCTCGCCGGAAAAAGCCGGCGCCGAGAGGGTCAAGCGCATCTACGAGCGTTTGGCGCCCCTGCTCGAGAGCCGCCGAAAGGCAAATACCGAGGCAGCGGCGCGGCTCAACTGATGAGTCGCATCAGAGCAGCGCCACGGTGAACAAGACTGCGGACAGCACGGGAGCGACGGTGCGCACCGTGTTCCACATCGTCCATTCGCTGAGATAACGCGTCCACAAAGCCGCAGCCTCCGGCGTGCCCGGAGGTACTGCCGCGAGTGCGTTGTTCAGCGGCACGTTGCGCAGCATTGTCACGCCGATGACGCCGACGAGATAGATCACGCTCGCCAGCAGGACGAACATGCCGCCGGTCGCCGTCCAGCGCAAAGCCACGCCGGCCGAAGCCGCGACGCAGAGCGCTGCCGTACCGAAGAAGGCCAGGAAGAAGGTCGGGTTGATCACCGTGACATTGATCGCGTTCATCGCCGCGATGCCGTGATCCGACGGCAGCCGGCCCAGTGCCGCCATCACGAAGGAAGAAAAGGCGAAGAAGATTCCCGCGACGAGGCCGCAGCCGATGGCAGCGGCAAAGACGAGCACAAAGACGATGTGGCTGATCACGGCGGCGCCTCCGATAGACGGAGATCCCGCTATCACGACGGTGCCCTTCGCATAAGTACGCACAATTTTTATACTGCGATCAAACATGGAGACGGGCATGGCGACCAAGGCACCCTGGTGTGCGGTGGCGGCGACGGTCGAGGTGATCGGCGGACGATGGAAGCCCACCATCCTGTTCCACCTCAAGGATCAGCCGCGACGCTTCAACGAGCTGCGGCGGCTGGTCCCGGGCATCACCCAGCGCATGCTGACCCTGCAGCTGCGCGCCCTGGAGCATGACGGCATCGTGGCGCGCACGGTGCACAACAGCGTTCCGCCGCATGTCGAATATTCATTCACGAGGAAAGGATTGAGCCTGGGCCCGATTCTCGACGCCATGGAGGCCTGGGGAGAGCTCAACCGACCGCGGCGCCGGCGGGCCTGATCGACGCTTTTGATACAAAGCGGCCATGGGCTGCCCTGGGGACATGCGTGAAAATGGCCGCGGGAGAACCCGTCTTGCCCGTCTTCGCCGTCCCATTTCGCATTCTTGGCCGTGCGGCGGCCGTTGTCGGCATCCTGCTGTCCGGCGCCGTCCAGGCCCAGACAATGGGCGTGTTTCCCTACCGATGGAACGATACGCCGCCAGCCGACGCCATCACCGCGGCCGACATCCGAGAGGCCCTCGTGTGGACCGGCCATCTCGACTTCTTCTTCAAGGGAGAGTTGAGCAGTGCGGTACGCAAGGGGACCCAGGCCTGGCAAAGGTCGAAGGGCCATCAGCCGACCGACAAGCTGAGTGACGAGCAGACGACTCAGCTCATCAAGGATGGCCTCAAGGAACGAGACTCCGTCGGCTGGTCTCTCCTGCGCGATCCCGCGGTGGGATTTGCGATCGGCGTGCCGGCCAAGCTTGTGAGCTTCGGCGGGCCGCACATCGACGGCGGCTCTCTCTACTACTCCGCCGCGGGTACGATCACCCAGTCGATCGGCATCCATCCCGGCTATCCGACCTGCCACACCCTTGGGGCGTACTATCCCAGTGCGACGGCCGGTGCGGCCCTGCGCGTCCGCGGGGACAACTGGTTCGCCGCTGTGTTCAACCGTGGCGACGGCAAGAACTTCTTCAAGGTGAAATGCCATCAAGCTGGCTCGATCACCATGGAGATGACCGTCACCGACGCGACACTGGAGAAGCATCCCGGCTTGTTCTTCGCCATGGCCAGCAGCCTGGTGCTCAGCCGCGTGCCCGACCCTTCCGTCCGGCCACGGCCGCGCGTCGACGACCTGCCGTCGGCTCCATCGGGCTTCTCCGACGAGCAGGTCGCCCGTCCGCAACCGAAAGCCAAGACAACCAAGCCCTCGCCAATCGACGACTCCGGCAAGACGGGCAAGCTCAAGCTCGAGACCCGGGACGGTCCCGACCTGCGCGCCGACGAGGTGTTCGACAAGGCGTCCGGCGCCGTCTACGTCGTCAAGGCCGACCGGCGCCTCGGGTCGGCGGTGGCGATCAGCGACAACGAGCTCTTGACCAACTGCCACGTCACCGGCGAGCTCGCCGAAGTCAAGATCGCACGCGCCAAGTCCGAGCAGTCGGCCCAGGTCGTGTCGCGCAATGCCGACGCCGACCGCTGCGTGCTGCGGACGGCCACGACGCTTCCCAAGTGGGTGGCGGTGCGGCCCTACGACGACATCAAGGTCGGCGAGCGCGCCATTACCATCGGCACGCCGCAAGGACTGGAGCTGACGGCGGCAGAGGGCATCGTCTCGTCGAAGCGGGTCTACAACAACGCCCGCGTCGTCCAGACCTCGGCGCCGATCTCGCAGGGCTCTTCGGGCGGCGGCCTGTTCGATGCCCGCGGCCATCTGCTCGGCATCACCACTTTCTATTTCAGGGGCGGCCAGAACCTGAATTTCGCGGTCGCCGCCGAAGAATACGCGCAGGAGCGCGAGGAGTCCGCCAATCGTTGAGAGAACCGCGGAGGTCTCGCCGGCGGTCCGACCATGATCCGCCCATCCGTAGCGTCAAAAATCTTCGTTGCGCGTGAGCCCGCGTCGCAACGTCCGGCCGGTATTCCAGGCCCAACGCAACGGCAGGCCGATCGGCGTCGCCCGCAAGCGCTGCCAAGCCGGCGATTTCGCCACCCGGTCCTTCAACCCTGGGCGCAGGAACTGAAGGAAGGCGACGGGCTGGCCCAGGAACTCGGTAGCAGTGGCCGTCGATGCCGTTGCGGCCGCAGCATCGTGATAGATGTCGCGGTGTGACGGCCGGCAGAAATAGGTCTTGTTGGCGCCGACCGCGAAGGGAACGAGATTGGGCCGGCGGTCGAAGTAATGTCGCACGCCGTCGCCGACACTCGGCCATTGCTCGTTGAATACGTCGTCGACCACGATGATGCCGCCCTCGGCGATCGCCGCTTCGGCCGTGGCCAGGTCATGGGCCGCGATCTCGGCGGTGTGGCCGCCATCGACGCTGATGAAGCGCAGTGGTCCGTCCGCCAGGCGCGTCAGGACGGCGCCGGAAAGATCCATCGAGCTGCCCTGATGCAGCACCAGCCGGGCGCTGTCGGCGTGCCGCTCGAGGTTGCGGCGGAACTTCGCGAGATCGCCGTTGCCTGAATTGTCGATGTTCAGATGCTGGTCCTCGAACAGGTCGATCGCCACCGCCTTCTCCGACGGCAAGCCGAGCAGATAGAGCAGGATGAACAGCTTGCCGTGATGGACGCCGATCTCGGCGACGCCGCCGGCGACGCCGAGCGAACGCTGGCGCCTTGCCAAAGCGACGATGGTTTGCACCGCTTCGCTGCGCAGCCAGCCGTCGACGTAGAACCTGCCGCGGCGAATGTAGTTTTCGAATCGGGAATCCATGGGCGGCAGTTTGCCGCCGCCGGGTGAACGGTCAACGAAGCGACGATGACCGTCCTGTGAGAAGCCACGCGCTATGCGCGGCCTGCTGTCGCGCTCTCGATGGTGATGGCCTTGCCGGCAACCGTATCGAACTTCAGCCGTTGCACGTGGTCGAGATCGCGGCCGGTGACGCGCACGAAGCGGCTGCCCTCGGGATAGTCGATGGCGTGAATGGCGCCGACGTCGTAGATGCCGGCATGACCCGGCTCCAGCCGGTAGCTCTTGACCTTCTCGAGCTTGGCCTCGCCTTCACCATGTCCGCCGTCGAGCCGCTTGTACTCGCTCATGTCCGTGTACTTGACTGCCTGGCCGTAGACCGCCCACGAGCTGCCGTGATCGTGCGGCGGACTTTTATGCGGCTTGGGATTGCAGTGCGCCATCACGACGAAGCCGAGATCCTTGTCCTCATAGAGCTTGCGCGTGCCGATCGGCGCGGAAGGGCCCACCGCCTCGTCGACGAACGACCTGTTGGCCAGAAGCTTCTCCAGGAGCAGGCGCACCTTCTCGCGGCCGGCCGGCCCTTCGTTGTCCTTGAGGGCCGACTTGGCGTCGTTGACGAAAGCGTCGAGCGTGTAGGTCATCTGGCACTCCATCCGCGCAGGGCGAAAGCATCGGCCCGCTGGCGGTCGGCTGTCAACGGCCGCCCAGGATGCGCCGCGCGATGACCATGCGATGGATCTCGGACGGTCCTTCGTAGACGCGCATGGTCCGCACCTTCTGCGCCAGCCACGACAGCGGCAGTTCCTGGGTGACGCCCATGGCGCCGAATGCCTGCTGAGCGTGGTCGATGATCTCGGTCGCCATCTCGGTGGCGAAGACCTTGATCATCGAGGCCTCCATGCGCACGTCGCGGCCCTCGTCCTGCTTGACCGCGGCGTCCATCACCATCAGTCGGCAGGCATGCAGCTTGGTCGCCGCGTCCGCCACCCACCATTGGATGGCCTGGCGATCGGCGAGCTTCTGGCCGAAGGTCACGCGCTGGTTGGCGTGCTCGACCAGCATGTCGAGCGCGCGCTGCGCCATGCCGATGCACCATGCACCCATCTGCAGGCGGCGCACGGTCAGCCGCAGCTGCATGGGCGCAAAGCCCTGGCCGATGCGGCCCAGCACCTGCGTGTCGGGCACGCGGCAGTCCTCGAACACCACCTCGTAGGTGCGCTGACCAGCCAGCATGGGGATGGCGCGCGCCACGACCAGGCCGGGCGTGCCCTTGTCGACCAGGAAGGCGGTGATGCCGCCGCGCGAGCCCTTCTCCGGATCGGTCACCGCCATGGCGATGGTGAAGTCGGCCTTGGCGATGCGGCTGATCCAGATCTTGCGGCCGTTGATCACCCAGTCGCTGCCGTCCTTGACCGCGCGCGTCTTCATGCCGGCGGGGTCGCCGCCCGCACCGGGCTCGGAGATGGCGATGGCCGACGTCGTCTCGCCCGCGGCATAGGGTTCCAGGTACTTCTTGCGCTGCTCGGGGTTGGCCGTCGCCAGCAGCATGTGCAGGTTGGGCGAGTCGGGCGGGAAGGTGAAAGGTACCGCCGTGTATCCGAGCTCTTCGTTGACGCCGACCAACGCGGTCCACGGCAGGTTGGCGCCGCCCGCCTCCTCCGGCACGTCGAGCGCCCACAGGCCGAGATCCTTGCACTGCTTGAAGAGCTTCTTGTTCTCCTCGTCCGACAGCGCGGCCGGCTGGCCGGACGCGAAGCGATCGAGGATGTTCTTCTCCAGGGGCATCAACTCGTTGCGCACGAACTTCTTCACCAGATCGCGCAGCATCCGATGTTCTTCACTGACCTGGTACATGCCGCTCTCCTATGCCTTTCCGATACCCTTGTTCACGAATTCCAGCGTATGGGTGCGCCTCGCGTCCAGTCCCGGCGGCAGGACGCCGACGGCAACCATCGAGTCGTAGAAGCTTTGCCAGCGCTCGGCAGTCATGGCGCCGATACCGTCCTTCAGCGCATCGCCCGACATCACGATACCGCGCTCGTTCATCACCTTGATGGCATAGGCGAGGCGGTCGTCGGTCTGCTCCGGGTTGGCCTGCTTGATCATCGCATTGGCTGCTTCGATGGCAGGGCCGCCCTTCATGTACTGCGCCCAGCCCTCCAGCGTGGCGTCGACGAAGCGCTGCACGAGATCCTTCTTCTCCTCCACCAGCTTGCGCGAGATCGTGATCGTGTTCTGGTAGGGGGTGTAGCCCGCATCGGCGATCAGCAACACCGACGGCGGCCGGCCGAGCGCCTGGCTGATCGGATAAGGCTCGGACGACAGGAAGCCCTGCTGGATTAGGTTCTTGTCGGCCAGGAACGGCGCCAGGCTGTAGTTGTAGGGTCTGAGCTGGTTGTCGGAGAGCCCGTATTTCTTCCGCAGGTAGGGCCAGTAGGTCACGCGCCCGCCGGCGCCGATCATGATCTGCCGGCCCTTGAGCTTCTCGAAGGAGTCGAAACCGGTGTCCGGATGACCGATCAGGACCTGGGGATCCTTCTGGAAGATCGAGGCAATGGTGAAGAAGGGCGCGTTCTCGCGGACGAAGGTGAAGGCCTCGAAGCTGCCCGACATCGTCATGTCGACTCGCCCGGCCATCAGGAGCTGGCTGATGTTGAGGCTGGGCCCGCCCTGGCGCACGTCGCACTCGATGCCGGCCTTGCGATAAAGGCCCGTGGCGATCGCCTGGTAGTAGCCGCCATGCTCGGCCTGGGCGCGCCAGTCGGTCTGGATGCTGAGCTTGTCGAGTGTCCGGGCGTGCGGACGACGGACGGTCGGCAGCAGCAATGGACCGGCCGCGGCCAGGCCCACGGCGAGACGAAGCGCGGTGCGGCGGTGCAGGCGATAGGAAGCGCTGGTCATCAGATCTCTCCGCGACGATCTAGCAGCAAGGCGACATGCTCGCGCAAGCCGATGCTCGACCAGGCCAGGGCCGCGATCGACGGCACCCAGTTCTCCCACGACGGCCGCGCCTCGGCTGGCAGACGCCAATCGGTGGGAAAGGCGCCGACGTTGAGGTTCGCCTGGCGTGCGAGCTTCAATGCCCGTGGCATGTGAGAGGCCGACGTTACCAGCGCCACGCGCGCCTCTCCGACCATCTGGCGTACGTTGCGGATGTTCTCGAGCGTATTCTGCGACTTGCTCTCGGAGACGATCGCCTCCGATGGCACGCCAAGGTCGACAAGGAACCGGCGCATGGCTTCCGCCTCGGTCGTCGCGGGGTCGCCGTTCCTGGCGAGCAGCGAGCCGCCGCTCACGATGATGCGACGGGCGAGGCCGCGGTGATAGAGCCGGGCGGCATGCCAGACGCGATCGGCGGCATCGACAAGGTCTGGATCCACGAGGTAGGGCGGTGCCGCCGGTGTCACGCCGCCGCCCAGCACGACGATCGCGTCGTAGCAGCACGCGGGCGCCTCAGCCGCCGCCGCGCGCGCCTTGTCCTGCAGCGGTTCGAGCAGCGCGTCGGCTACCGGAGGGAACGACATGATCAAGGTTTGGGCGATGGCCAGTATGGCGACCACCGCGCTGAGCCGATTCAGACCGACGAGCGCCAGCACCCAGGCCAGCAACAGTCCGACCGCCATGGACGCCGGCGGCATGACGAACTGGGTCAGATATTTGAGGAGAGTGAACGTATCCATGCTGCCGAGAGGCTCGGCTATACAAGGCCGGGTCGCGCCGGGCAAAGAGTTCCCACAAGCTCTCCCGTCCATTTCTACCGCTCTGCGGACACAATCGGATGGGCACGAGCAGCCACCCAATCTCACAATCGGCTGAGTTCAATGGCGCTGACGGTGGTAATTTTATAATAAATTAAGTTATTAACCTCAGTTATTATTCACGATACACTGGCCGTTCGTGACACGCTTTCTGGGGAGCGAGCATGTTCAATGTCCGACCAGATGAACGTTGGCCTTGGCTTTGGATCGAGCCGCCGACCGAGGACGTGCCAGGTTTCCGCGTGACGCCGCCTGAGGCTGAAGATCCACCGGGGCTCCACCTCTGGTCACCGCCAATGAACGATCCACCGGGCTTTCACGTGGCCGCCGACGGTTCGGTGCCGAGTGACGTCCGGCCTTCCGACGTCGGCCTCGCGTTTCCCGGCATCATCGGAAACGGCAGCGGTCCGTTCGGCTTCCTCGATCGGCGAGTATCGAGCTTGGATCCTCACGCACCTCCTGACAGTGGGCTGCTTTCACTACCGGCCGTACCGCCGATGTTTCCGGAGATTTCGGGAAGGCAGCATTCGTGGTCCAACCTGGAAGGGAATGCTGGACAGCCGAGCATGGGCTCCAACACGCCCGTGCCTGGGTTCCGCGTTAAGCCGGCAGATAGCGTGCCGGGCTTTCGCGTTGGCGTCGACGGTGCAGTGCGGGACACCCTATCGGACGCGTTCGGCATTGCGTCTTTCGGACACAGCCCTCGCAGCGGCGGTTGGCCGTCCGGTACGACCGTTGGCAGCACGTCCCCATGGGCTGAGCACGGAACTTATTCCTCGATCGACCTGGATCATCCATCCGACCTCGCCGTGCCACAGCGAGACCGCACGCAGGAGGCGTTCGATCAACTCGCACGGATCTATGCCGGTGTCGGAGGCGATCGGTTCTTCCATCGGCAACCTTCGCACACCGATTCGACCGTGACGGTGGGCGACGGATTCGGCGGCTGGCCGTCGCCCACCAGCGAAGGCCAAGTAGACCCGCGGCACATCGTGCCGGTGAATCGGCCGACCGGGCCGCCGCCGCGAGGCATTGGAGACAACAGCCGGCAGGTGCCGAAGCAGGGACCAGCTTCGTCGCCGCAGCCGCAGCCGCAACCGCAGGCGCCGCGTGGGGCGCCAAGCACGCAGCCGCCGCCCGACACCGCCGGTCCCGCAGCCGCGGCTGAAGCTGCCGCACAAGAAAGGGCCGCCACCTATAACACCTATCGCGAACAGTTGCAGGCGCTCGGCCCCGACAATCCCCTCCTGAAGCTCGAGCCAGTGCCCGGCGTGGTGCCCGATCGGGCCACCGTCGATCGCTACGGCGAAGAGGTGAGAGGAGTCGTTCGCAAGAGGGTCGACCGGACAATCGAAAACCTCAGTGCGCGGAGCACCTACGATAATAGTTCGGCCGTCAGGACCATCGTCGGCGATGTCGATCTGCGAGCCGAATTCGAGCGTCTAAAGGCTGGCGGAAAGCCCATCCAAGGGGGCGTGCCGGTCAATACAGCCGAGGCGATGGCGAACTCTACGAACTGCCGGGAGGGCTGCGCGTCGGGTTCCGAATGGCCAATGATACGCGGACCGGCGAAAAGCGCTCGGTACCGACCCTGGACATAATCTATCCTGGAAAGCGCGTCCGCTTTCACTACAACAACCGGAGGTAGCACATGGTCGATGACGTGATGCACGCAAAGCTGATGGAAGTCGTCGACATCCTGCTCTTCGAACCGGCCGAGGTCGATCTCGGTGATGTCTGTCAAATGGTGAAATATGACCTCGGCATTGCCGATGATCGCGAGGTCAAGCGCCTCACCTATGAGGCGGTGCGGGAGATGCTGCACCGGGGCGCGCTGGTGGATTTCGACGGCGGCGGCATTCCGACGGGCAAGCATCATCCGGAAAAGACGCCTGACGAAATCGTCGCGCGCATCGACCGCGAATGGGAAGCCCTTGGAGAGATGCCGACCATTCCGGGAGAAATCTGCGTCTTCGAGTGGACGCCGGCCGCAATGGAAGCGTACGCCAGAAGTCGTGACCAGCGGTCGGCGTGACAACGGAGCTTGGTAAAGACGGAGAGGCGGACCATGAACGACGACACGATACGCGCCAAGCTGATGGCGATCGTCGACATCCTACTCGCCGCGCCAGATGTCGCGAACAGCATAGCAATCGGCATGATAGTTGAGCTTAGCCAAGAAGGGGAAGTTGAGCGTGAACGACGATGTAATGCGCGCCAGGTTGATAGAAGTCGCCGACATGCTGCACTCTCAGCCCTATGAGGTCGATTTATTCGATATTTGGAGTGACTTAAAATTCGACCTCGGTGTTGCGGATGAACGAGAGATAAAACGCCTGACACTCGAGACAACGCGTGAAATGCCGCGATGTGGTGCGCGAGTAGACTTCGACTCCGGCACACCAAACGGGAAACGTCATCCGGAAAGCACACCAGACGAGATCATCGCGCGCATCGACCGCGAGTGGGGTGACCTCGATAAACTGCCCTTCATCGGCGAAATCTGCACGTTCGAATGGACACCCGAAGTCATGGAGGCATGCGCGAGAAGACAACGCCAACGCGGCGAACGTTCGTGACGGAGAAGTGACGGCAGTGATGGTTGCCGGTGCTTTGCAACTTCGGATGCAACGGACAGCGCCAGATTGTGGTGGAGAATGGGAAGGTCTACATTCGAACCTTCGGAGAAGGAGTCAATACAACCGGCGATAGAGCTATCGCGAACCGGATCATGGCGAAGGCAGCTTTTGAAGACTCCACGGCCGCTATTCGAGCCGCTCTAAATCCGCCCCAGCCACCGAAGGCGGGACAGAAATGGCCGCGCTAGGACCGGAAGGAAAACCAGGATCAGACGACGGGCCCTCGCGTTCTGGAGTGTGGCTGCGGCGAGCGATTGTCGCGACCATAAGCGGGCTCGTGCTGGTCTCCCTGCCCATCTATTTCCGGATACTGTGGGGAATAGCGCATCCCGGCTGGGGGCCGGTCATCGAGGGTACTCTGAACGATGGAGGCCCCCCAAGGCGGATAACGTCAACCGTCACACTTCAGCTGACCATTGTCCAAGCTGACTGGTCCAGGCTTGTCCAGGCCGTCGATAAGTTTGCAGCCAAGCATGGCCTCGTTGATGATCGGACAGGGTCTCGACATCAGGTCAGCGAGCTGCAAGTCTCGACGCTGCGCTATAACGGTAAGGACGCCAACTTGGAGATCAGCAGGACGATCAAAGCGAATGACCCTATGAGCGAGATTCAGGTCAAGATCGTTGAAATCGATGGATCGGCAGCTGGAGAGCGCTTGAAAGTCGCATTCGAGAACGAGGTCATCCGCGCCACGGGATTCGGCGGCTGACGTCAGCTGATTTGAATCGGCTTGTACTCACCGAAAACAAAGAAGGGCGGGCCCGGCTCGCGCCGGGACCCGCCCGATCATTCCCCGTCGAGGATATCGATGGGGCTTAGATCGCTTCCTTGAGGTCCTTGGCGACGCGGAAGGCGACCTTCTTCGACGCCTTGATCTTGATCGCCTCGCCGGTCGCCGGATTGCGGCCCATGCGAGCCGGACGGTTGCGCACCTGAAGGATGCCGAGGCCCGTGATGCGGACCTTGTTGCCCTTCTTGAGATGCTTCACGACCAGGCCGACGAAATCGTCGAGGGCGCCGGTGGCGTCCTTCTTGGTCATGCCCGTCTTCTCAGCGAGTTCGGCCGCCACCTTGGACAGCGGAATGGTGGGAGCGGACGCTTTGGTTGCGGTAGCCATGATGAGGGGTCCCTTAGGTTTTTCGTTCGTCAGCGTCTTCCTGACGCCCCAGGGCAGCGCTGACGGGCCCAAGGTTATCCACGAATCGATCCCCCGCAAGTCCCCAAAGCACGAAAAAAGTCGATTTTTGGGGCTTTTTCGGCCATTTGAACCAGTCATCCACAGAAAGCAGAGAGCGCGTAGCGTGTCGAGCCCTGGCCTGATCCCGACTTTCAGCACCGCCGTGAACACCTGGCAGTGCGATGAAAACGACCATTTGAACGTGCAGTTCTACACCGAGTTCGGCCACGAGGCGTCGGCTCATCTGCTGGCGGCGCTCGGCCTCGGGCCGCGCGCCCGGCGCGCCGCCGGGCTGGAAGTCCGCACCGCCTGGGACCACATCCGCTACCTGCGCGAGTTCCGCGAGGTCGATCCGGTCCAGGTTCTGTCGGCTCCGATCGAGGTCGGCGACCGCCACCTGCTCGCCTATCACGAGATCCGCAACCCGTCCGACGGCACAGTCGCGGCAACCGTGCGCCGGCGCATCGACAGCGACCGGTCGTGGCCCGACGCCTTCCGCGCGCGAGCGGCGAAGGCGATCGTGGCGCTTCCCGACAACGCCAAGCCGCGCAGCGTTGGCAAGCTCGACCTGCCCGACCTGACGCTCGGCGACGCGGCACGCCGCGGCCTGATCGACGTCGGCCGCAGCGTCATCGCGCCTGCCGAGTGCGACGAGAACGGCGAGTTCCTGCCGCATCATCAGTTCGGCCGCTATTCCGACGGCGCACCGTTGTTGTGGAACCATCTCGGTTTCGACCGCGCCGCCATGCAGAACCGCCAGGAAGGCTCGGTCGTGGTCGAGATGCTGAACCACTATCGGCGTCCGCTGCGCGCCGGCGATCTGCTGGTGGTCATGAGCGGGCTTGCCGCCTTCTCCGACAAGGTGCTTACCTTCACGCACTTCTTGTTCGAGGCCGAGACCGGCACGCTTGCTGCCTGTGCCGAGGCGATCGGCATGAAGCTCGACCAGAAGATCCGCAAGACCATGACGTTCACCACCGAAGACCAACGGCGATTGGGCGAGCGCCAGCTTCGCCTCGCCGCCTGAAGGAGGTTTCATGGACGACAAGACCCGGCTTGCCGCCGGCATCGCCAGGCAGCTCCAGGGCCTGAGCTACGACGACGAGCGCCTGGCCGAGATCGCAGCCGAAGTCGAAGTACTGAACGAGGCGGTGCGCAAGGCCGCCAACCAGCGCCTCACTTTCGACGACGATCCCGCTGCTTTCGCCAGCGTCATGGCAAAGGAAGCCAAATGATCAACGACGATCTTGCCCTGCGCGATCTCAGCGAGATCGCCGACGCCATTGCCGCCGGCCGCATCACCTCGGTGCAGGCGACCGAGGCCTGCCTGGCGCGCATCGCACTGTGGCAGCCGCGCACCAATGCCTTCCTGCGCCTCAACAAGGAGAAGGCGCTGGAGCAGGCGCGCGCCATGGACAGGGAATTCGCCGCCGGCACGCGGCGCGGGCCGCTGCACGGCGTGCCGATGGCGCACAAGGACATGTACTACCGCGCCGGCGAGATCTCGACCGGCGGCAGCGCCATCCGCCGCAACTGGGTGGCGCCCGTCACCTCGACGGCGCTGCAGAGGCTCGATGCCGCGGGCGTGGTCGAGCTGGGTTTCCTCAACATGGCGGAGTTCGCGGCGGGTCCGACCGGGCACAACGTCCATCACGGGCATTGCCGCAACCCGTGGGACGACAAGCGCGTCACCGGCGGCAGCTCCAGCGGATCGGGCGCCTCGGTCGCGGCCCGCATGGTCTATGGCGCGCTGGGCTCGGACACCGGCGGCTCGATCCGGCTGCCTGCCTCGGCCTGCGGCGTCGTCGGCATGAAGGCGACCTACGGCCGCGTCAGTCGCGCCGGCGCCGTGGCGCGCTCCTGGACGCTCGATCATGTCGGGCCGCTCACCCGCACCGTGCGTGACAACGCCCGCCTGCTGGCCGTCGTCGCCGGCCACGATCCCGACGATTCGACGACCAGCGAAAAGCCCGTCCCGGACTACGAGGCGCTGCTCGAGGGCGGCGTGCGCGGCCTCAGGATCGGCTTCGCCTTGCCCGAGGCGCTGGTTCCGGTCGAAGCCGAGATCGGCGCCGCCGTGCAGGCTGCGGCCGATGCGCTGGGTCGGCTCGGCGCCGTCATCGCACCGGCGAAGATGCCCGACTTCACCGATCTCTACCGGGCTGCCGAAGTAATCGTGAAGTGCGAGGCAGCGGCGATGCACCGGCCATGGATGGAAGGCGACGCCCCTTATGCCAACCAGGTGCGCACGCGCATGGAGGCGGGCTTCTTCATTCCGGCCACGCAATACATCGATGCGTTGCGCCTGCGCGCCCACTTCGTACGCGAATTCCTGGCGCAGGCGATGGATGGCGTCGATGCCGTCCTGCTGCCGGCCATCCCCTTCCCCGTGCCGACGATCGCGGAAACCGATGTCGAAGCTTCGGGCGGCCCCGCGACGCTCAAGATGGTGGCGCGCTTCACCGGCCTTACGCGCCCGTTCAACACGCTCGGCCTGCCGGCGCTGTCGGTGCCGTGCGGCTTCGACGGCAACGGCGCACCGATCGGCCTGCAGCTGATCGGCCGGCCGTTCGACGAGGCCCTGCTCTATCGGATCGGCCACGCCTATCAGGGCGCAACCGACCATCATCGCAAGGTGCCGGTGTAACGCCCCTTCCTCACCCTGAGGAGGTGAGGTTGTCCTGCTCGAACTAGCTGCGCCGGACGTCGAGGTTCACCGTCACGTTCTTGCGCTGGGTGAAGCTGTCGAGCATGCCCTCGAGCGAGAACTCGCGGCCGATGCCGCTCTGCTTGTAGCCGCCGTAGGACATGCCGGGCACCTGGCCGAGGCCCTGGTTGACCTGGACCCAGCCCGATTCGATGGCGTGCGCGGTGCGCAGGCCCGTGCCGATGTCGTGCGTCCAGACGTAGGCCGCGAGCCCGTAGTGGCTGTCGTTGGCCATGCGGATCGCCTCGGCCTCGTCGCTCCAGCGAATCGCCACCAGCACCGGCCCGAAGATCTCCTCGCGCGCCAGGCGCCAGTCGTTGGAGCGATCGGCAAACACCGTCGGAATGGCGTAGTAACCCTCGCTCAACGGGCCGCTCTTGGGCGGCAGGCCGCCGAACACCAGCCTGGCGTCGGAGCGCTTCAGGCCCTCGTCGACATACTTGCAGACCTTGGTGAACTGCTTGTTGTTGATGATGGTGCCGATGTCGGTCTTCTCGTCGAGTGGATCGCCGATCTTGAGCGACGCCGTCTTCTTCTCGAGCTTGCCGAGGAAGGAATCGAAAATGTCCTCGTGCAGGAAGAGCCGCGAGCCTGCCGTGCAGCTCTGGCTCTGCCGCGTGAAGCGCATGGCGGCGATGATGCCGTCGACCGCCCAGTCCTCGTCGGCATCGGGATAGACGATCGACGGGCTCTTGCCGCCGAGCTCCAGCGACACCGGCACGATGCGTTCCGCGGCGGCGCGCATCACGATCTTGCCGACCTCGGTCGAGCCCGTGAAGGAGAGCTTGGCTATGCCGGGATGGTTGAGCAGAGGGCCGCCCACTTCCTCGCCGAAGCCGGTCAGCAGGTTCAGCACGCCGGGCGGCAGGAACTGCTGGCAGATCTCGGCGAGCAGCAACACGCCGACCGGCGCGTCCTCGGCCGCCTTCATCACCATGGTGTTGCCCGCGCACAGAGCCGGCGCGATCTTCAGCGCGGCCAGCATGACCGGCGCGTTCCACGGGATGATGGCGCCGACCACGCCCAGCGGCTCGCGGCGGGTGTAGGACAGCACATGCTCGCCGAGCGGGATGGTCTCGCCCTTGAGCTCGCTGGCGAGCCCGCCGAAGTAGCGGAAGATGTCGGCGGTGAGGTTGGCCTCGCCGCGCGCCTGGGTGCGCAGTGCATTGCCGGTCTCGAGCGCGATGGTGCGCGCCATCTCCTCGGTGCGCGCCTGCAGCGCCTCGGCGATCTTCAGCAGCACCTTGCCGCGCTCGCGCGGCGGCACCTTGCGCCACTCGGCATAGGCCTTGGTGGCGGCCGCGACAGCGCGGTCAACGTCGGCGGCGTTGCCGCGCGGCACTTCGGCGACCGCGGTCTTCTTGGCGGGGTTCTCGACGGTGAGGCGCGCGCCCGAGGCGCTGTCGACCCATTGACCGCCGATCAGCATGCCCTTGGGGGAAACGGAGTGAGCCTGCGGGCTGCTCTGTGTAGTGGTCATCGACATGCGGGTCCTCCGGGTACAAAACGGCCCGGAGTTTGGCCCGCATGTCATGACGCTACAAGGCTGAGCGAGCCTTACGCTGCTTGCGCGAGGGGCGTCGCCAGCGCCTCTTCCGCACTGAGCGTGCGGGCAACGGCGTGGACCGTCGCAGCGATGCGCACGGCAGCCTGGATCTGCTCGGCGGAAAGGCCGTGCTCGCGGCAGACCTTCTCGTGCGCTTCCAGGCACATGCCGCAGCCGTTGATGGCCGAGACCACCAGCGACCACAGCTCGAAGTCGACCTTGTCGACGCCGGGCTTGGCCATCGCGGTCATGCGCAGCTTGGCCGGCAGGGTCTTGTAGTCCGCCGCGTGCACCAGGTGCACGAAGCGATAGTAGATGTTGTTCATCGCCATCAGCGACGCCGCGATCTTGGCGGCATTCAGCGCCTCGGGCGTGAGCTCGGGACCGAAGACGTCGACCACGGCCTGCGTGGTCGGCGCATGATTGGCCGCGAGTGCGGCAGCAACGAAGCTGCCGGCCTTCTGCTGCGGGCTGAGAAGCTGCTCGGACGCCAGGCTCGACAGGTTGAGCTTGATGTCCCGGGCATACTCCGGCAGCCGGTCCTTCAGGGCGTCCAGCGACATGGCTTTCTCCTTAGGCGGCCTTCAGGACGTCGTCGCCCTTCTGCCAGTTGCAGGGGCAGAGCTCGTCGGTCTGCAGCGCGTCGAGGACACGCAGCACTTCCTGCGGATTGCGGCCGACCGAAAGGTCGTTCACCGACACGAAGCGGATGATGCCCTCGGGATCGACGATGAAGGTGGCGCGCAGGCAGACGCCCTCGCTCCTGTCGAGGATGCCGAGCTCCTGCGACAGCTCGCGCTTGATGTCGGCCAGCATGGCGAACGGCAGAGCCTTGAGGTCGGCATGGTTCTGGCGCCAGGCGAGATGCACGAACTCCGAATCGGTCGACACGCCGTACACCACGGCGTCGCGCTCGGCGAAGTCCTTGTTGAGCTTCCCGAAGGCCGCGATCTCGGTCGGGCAGACGAAGGTGAAGTCCTTCGGCCAGAAGAACACGACCTTCCACTTACCGGCGTCGCTCTTGTCGGACACCTGCTTGAAGGCCGTCTTCGGATCGGTGCTCACCACCGCCTTGAGGTCGAAGGAAGGAAACTTGTCGCCAATGGTCAGCATGAAACGCTCCGCTAGAACAGATTAGAACGTTTCTAAATATGCTGCGCCTGCGTCGAATTGCAAGTCATTCGCAGAACTATTTCAAGGAAATAATTTACCCCTTCTTTTTCAATGACTTACGTTTCCGAATTGCCGTCAGTTCACCGTACTTCATACCTTCCAGCTTGATGCCGTCAGGGTCGAGAAAGAATACGGCGTAGTAGTCCTCGTAGTACTCGTCGGCCGGGTCGACGATCTTCACGCCCTCCTGCTCGAGCCAGGCCTGCAGGGCGTCGACGTCCTTCCGGTTGCGCAATTCGAAGGCGTAGTGGTGCAAGCCGACATCGCCAATGCTGTACTTCTTGCGGCCCTCTGCCGGCGCGATCCAGTAGCGCGTCTTGCCGGTGGTCCAGCCGATGGTGCCGGGGTACTCGTCCGAGATCTCGAAGCCCAGGAACTCGAACAGGCGGCCGTAGAAGACCTTCGACTTCTCGTAGTCTTTGACGCGGATGGAAATGTGGTCGATGCCGACCACCTTGCAGACGGGCCTGGCCATGGCGTCTCTCCAATTCCTGTGGTCACAACGGCAGGGATATCGGATTGTTGCCCGACGGACAAAGTGAACGGGGGCAACGTCATGGCCACATTCTCCAAGACGCTGGGCGCTCTGGCCCTGGCCAGCATCGCGTCGTTCGGCTCAGCGGCCTCGGCCCAGACGATCGACCAGCTGCGCAGCAGCAAGGCGCTGCGCATCGCCTATGGCGCCGACTCGCCGCCCTTCTCGTACATGCCGCCGGGCAGCGCCGCGACCGCCGCTCCGCAGGGCTATTCGGTCGATATCTGCCGCGCCGTCGCCGACAAGCTGAAAGTCCAGCTCGACATCCCCGACCTGAAGCTCGTTTATGTGCCGGTGACGTCGGCCGACCGGTTCGACGCCATCACCGGCAACAAGGCCGACCTGCTGTGCGAAGCCGCGACGGCGACGCTGCAGCGCCGCGCCACCGTCGATTTCTCCATCGCGACCTTCATCGATGGCGCCAGTTTCGCGATCGCCCCGAACGGTCCGCGCGATGTCAGCCAGCTCGGCGGCAAGAAGGTTGCCGTGCTGCCGGGCACGACCACCGAGCAGGAACTGCGGCGCGCGCTCGGCGGCACGCACATCAATGCCGAGATCGTGCTGGTCAAGACCAACCAGGAAGGCGTCGAGATGGTCGAGAAGGGCCAGGTCGCGGCCTACTTCGCCGACCGCGCCACCCTCACCTTCCTGCTGCGCAAGGAGAAGCAGTTCGCCAATCTCCTGATGGCCGACACCTATCTCAGCATCGAGCCGATCGCGCTCGCGCTCCGGCGCGGCGACAGCGACTTCCGCCTCGCGGTCGATACGGCGCTGAGCCACATCTATCGCCAGGGCCAGATCGTCCAGGTCTTCAAGGGCGCCTTCGGCCCGCTCAATACGCCCAGCCAGCTTCTGGCGGCGCTCTATCAGATCTCGGGCTTGCCGGACTGACCGGCAAAGGCCATCTCCTGCATCATGCGTTTGTCCGTTCTCGATCAGTCGATCGCCGTCGCCGACCGCCCCCAGGACCAGTCGATCCGCAACACCGTGGCGCTCGCCAAGCACTGCGAAGCTCTCGGCTACGAGCGTTTCTGGGTGTCCGAGCACCATAACCATCCGACGATCGTGGGCACTGCGCCCGAGATCGTGATTGCGGCCATCGCCGCCACCACCGACCGCATCCGCATCGGCAGCGCCGGCATCATGCTGCCGCACTATTCGCCCTTCAAAGTGGCCGAGGTGTTCCGCGTGCTCGATGCCCTGGCGCCGGGCCGCATCGACATGGGGCTGGGCCGCGCGCCGGGCTCCGACGGCCGTACCGCCTTTGCTCTCAATCCCGCGGCCAACGAGCGGCCCGAGCACTTTCCCGCCGACGTGCGCGACCTGCTGGCCTGGGTCCATGGCGAACCTCTGGTCGATCGCCATCCCTTCGCCGCCGTAAAGGCCTTCCCGCAAGCCGACACCGCGCCCGAGGTCTGGATCCTCGGCAGCTCCGACTATGGCGCGCAGGTCGCCGCCTTGTTCGGCCTGCCCTACTGCTATGCCTGGTTCTTCAGCGACGGCGCCGGCGGCGAGCGCGCGATAAAGCTCTACAAGGAGAAGTACCGGCCGAGCGCGCGCCATCCCGAGCCGCGCTCGGGCCTTTGCGTCTGGGCGCTGGCGGCCGAGACCATGGAAGAGGCGCAGTACCACTTCACGTCACGCGCCCTCTCGCGCATGAACCGCGACCGCAACATCCTGGTGCCGCTGGACACACCCGAGGTCGCCGCCGAAGGCCTCAAGGCCTTCGACCCGGGCCGCGTCGAGCGCTTTCGCCGAGACTCCTTCGTCGGCACCGGGCCCGAGGTCGCAGAGCGCATCGAAGCGCTGAAGGACCATGTCGGTGTCGACGAGATGGCCGTCGTCACCTGGACCCATGACGAGGAGGTGCGGCGGGCGAGCTACGCACATCTCGCCCGCGCCATGGGTTTTGCGTCGAAGGCTTAGCGTGCCTCCGTCCAGCTCTCCGAGAATGCCAGCGCGCAGGTGCTGAAGGGCCGGCCTTCGCGCTCGCGCTTCCACGGCGTGCCGCGCGCCTGATTGCCGTTGATGGTGAGGCGCGCGCCCATGGCCGGGACCAGCACGGTGCAGACGCCGTATTGACGGTTCTGCGGCGGCTGGTTGGGCTCGGTGTGGATCAGCAGCGGCTCGCCGATATCGTGCCAGGTCATGGCGACGTCGGCGTCGTGCGCCTTGATGTGCTCGGTCCAGAAGTAACGCGGATCGCCCGACTTCGAGAAGGCGGCGTCGATCACCGGGATCGTCGTGTCCTTCAGCTCGGCATTGAGCATGCCCTGCACGGTCTGCTGCAGCCAGCGCGCCATGGCGATGTTGTCGGAATAGATCCGCCAATGGCCGTGCGTCAGCTCGCTCTTGACGTAGAGCACGTGCCCGGGACCGGCCGGGCAGAACAGGATCCGCCAATAGCTGGCGTCGGTCGAATTGGGATCGCCGTCCTTCTCGGACAAACGAATGAACGGGTTCTCCCCGGTCAGGATCAAACGATGCGGATCTGCGACAGGCATTCTCTTCCCCTTCCGGAACCGGCCGACACAAGTCGACGTTTTCCATGGTTGCAGGCGCCAAGCCTAGCAGGAGGCCGCAAAAATGCGCGAATTGTTTCGTGGCGCTGCCGCAATCGTGACGGGACTTCTGGCAGCGACCATCGCCTGGTCCAGCACCATGGCGCAGGCCGAGCCGCCGACACGGGTCGGACGGCTGGCCTTCATCGACGGCGCGGTCTCCTTCCACGACGGCCGGCAGGCCGGCTGGAACCAGGCCGTCGTCAACACGCCGCTGACCAGCGGCGACGCGCTGTGGACCGAGCCGGGCGCACACAGCGAGATCTCCGTTGCCGGCAGCCGCGTGCGCCTCGACGGCGCCACCCAGCTCGATATGCTGGCGCTCGATGACAGCCAGACCCGATTGCAGCTCTCGCAGGGCCGCATCGACCTCAAGACCTTCGACCTCGATACCCGCCAGCCCTACCAGATCGTCACGCCGCGCGGCACGATCTCGCTGCAACAGCAGGGTGACTACTATGTCGAGGCCGGCTCGACCGAGGACCCGACTCGGCTCGGCGTGCGCTCCGGCGCGGCGCAGATCGAGAGCCTGAACGGGCAGGTGCTGGCGGTGCGCGCCGGCGAAGTCGGCGAGGTGCTGAGTGATTCCGGCGGATTGCAGCTTCGCACCATCAAGACCGTGCCGCCGGCGCCGCCGGCCTATTGGGCCAATCGCGACCGCCAGATCGTCTATGACCCGCCGCAGTACGTGTCGGCCGGCATGATCGGCTACGAGGATCTCAACGCCTACGGCGACTGGATCAACGACGGCGGCTACGGCCGCGTCTGGGTGCCGCGCGCCGTGCCGAGCGGCTGGGCGCCCTACCGCACCGGCCACTGGGCCTATGTCGAGCCGTGGGGCTGGACCTGGATCGACGAGCAGCCCTGGGGCTTCGCGCCGTACCATTACGGCCGCTGGGCCAATAGCCGCGGCCGCTGGGTGTGGGTGCCGCCGCAGCGCGAGCCGCGCCCGGTCTATGCGCCGGCATTGGTCGCCTTCGTGGGCGGCGTCGAGCTGGCGGCGACCCTCGCCAATGCCGGCGCCGCGCCCGTCGGCTGGTTCCCGCTGGGACCGCGCGAGGTCTACGTGCCGCCCTACACGACCAACCGCGACTACTATCGCCGCCTCAACCGCTCGGCGCGCATCGACGATCGCATCCTCGACGATCGCTGGCGGCGCGCGCAGCGGCAGGAAACATGGACCGATCGCCGGGCCGCCTGGGCGAATCAGCGCTTCGCCACCGTGGTGCCGTCCACCGCCTTCATCCGCTCCGAGCCGGTGTCACGCGCTACGCTACAGGTGGCGCCGGAGAAGGTCGCGACTGCGCCCGTGGCTCCGGTCGCCGCACCGCCAGCGCCGACGGCGTCCATGGTCAGCGCCAAGGCAGCGCAGTCCGTCGACGTGCCAGTCGCCAAAACAGCCATCGCCGCCATGCCCGCGCTGGCAAGGCCAACGACGACCGAAACGCGCAGTGCGCCCGGGCCGAAGACCGCAACCGTGCAGCCTCCGTCGGCTCCCGGCGACGACAGGCGCCGCTTGGCAAACCCGCCGCTTGCGCCCCGCCAGGGCGCGGCCCCCCCAGAGCTCAAGGGCACTGTGACTCCAGCCCCCGCTCAGCCACCACGGCAGCAGCAGGCGGCGCCTCAGCCGCAAGTCCGGGGCGCCGAGCCACCGAAGCCCGCGACGCCGCCCGTCGTTGCGCCTCGGCCGCCCGAACCGCCCAAGCAGCAGGCCGCACCGCAGCCGCAAGCGCGACCTGAAACGCCGCGCGCTGTCGCGCCGCAACAGCAACCACGCCCGGAGCCGCCCAAGCAGGCTGACAAGCAGGCCGAGCCACCGAGGCAACAGCCAACGCCACAGCCGCAGGCGAGACCGGAACAACCGCGTCCACCGGCGCCGCAACAGCAGACACGCCCGGAGCCGCCGCGGCAGGCCGAACCGCCTCGCCAGCAGGCCGCCCCTCCGCCGCCGCAACAGCAAGCGCCGCAGCGCCAGGCCGCGCCTCAGCCGCCGCAGCAAGCACCGCAACGACAGGCCGAACCACCTCGCCAGCAGGCCGCCCCTCCGCCGCCGCAACAGCAAGCGCCGCAGCGCCAGGCCGAACCGCCTCGCCCGCAGGTCGCGCCTCAGCCGCAGCGCCAGGCCGCGCCTCCGCCGCCGCAGCATCAGCCCGCTCCGCCCAAGGCTCAGGAGCAGGCGCAGTCACCGCGGCCGGCGCCACAGCCGCGCGGCGACGACAAGAGGTAGCTTCGCACAGCGTGTTCGACCGGCTGAATGGCAGCCGGAAAAAGCCGGTCCGGCCTGGACCGGCACCATGGTATCGGATCAACGATGTATAGAGCGCGGTGCCGGCGAGCGGCACAGGCCGATAATATAACTTAAGTTTCCCAAATAGTCAACTACTGTTATGTTCGGCGCCGGCACCAGCTCTCAGAGGACCTGATTGCGCAGGCTGCCTTTCTCGTCCCGCCACAGCCGCTCGAGATTCTCCATCAGGATGTCGAGCACGTTGTCCTCGTAGGCCCGCGTCTCGCCCGCCGTATGCGGCGTGACGAAGACGTTGGGCAGGGTCCAGAGCGGCGAGCTGGCCGGCAGCGGCTCCTCGGCGGTGACGTCGATTCCCGCCGCCCAGATCCGGTTGTTCTTCATGGTGTCGATCAGGGCGGCCTCGTCGGCCACCTTGCCGCGCGCCGCGTTGACGAACACCGCCGAGGGCTTCATCGCCTTGAAGGCCGCCGCACTCATCAGCCCTGTGCTCTCGGGCGTGAGCGCGCAGGTCAGCGCCACGATGTCGGCCTGCGGCACCAGCTTCACCAGGTCGCCCATGCCGTGGATCGAATCGGCGCCGTTCTCTCCCTGCGAGGGATCGCGGCGGATGCCGATCACCTTCATGCCGAAGGCCTTCGCCAGCAGGGCGAGATGGCTGCCGATGCGGCCCATGCCGACGATCAGGAGCGTCTTGCCGCCCAGCTCGTCCTCACGCTGCGTCAGGTCGCCCAGCATGCCGCGCCACATCTTGCGATGCTGGTTGTCGCGCGCCTCGGGCAGGCGGCGGTACAGCGCCAGGATCAAGGCGATCGCGTGCTCGGCCACGGCACGGGCATTGACGCCGGCGGCGCTGGCGAGCCGCACGCCCTTGGCGCCGAGCTGGTCCTTGGAATACTGGTCCATGCCTGAGCTGATCGACTGGATGAACTTCAGCTTGGAGGCGTGAGGAATCAGGTCGTTCTTCCACATGCCCGAGGCCACCACGATGTCCGCCTCGCCGATGCGCTTCACCAGGTCGTCGTAGGCCCAAACCTGGAAGTTCTTGATGCCGGTCTTTCGCAGATCGAAGCGCGCCTGCATCTGGTACGCGGCGTGAGCGAAGCAGATCGTCAGATTTTCCTTGGACGGAAACATTTCTTGGAAAACTCCTCTAACTCCTGCGCTCGCCGATGGTGCTGTGGAAGCGCGACAGGAACGATGCGGTACGCGGGTTCTTGGGCCGGAGCAAGACTTCTTCCGCCCGCCCCTGCTCGACCACCTGGCCGGCATCCATGACGACCACTTGGTCGGCGACGTCGCGGGCGAAGGCCATCTCGTGCGTCACCACGATCATGGTCGTGCCGTCGGTGGCGAGCTGCTTCATGACGTCCAGCACCTCGCCCACCAGCTCGGGGTCGAGCGCCGACGTCACCTCGTCGAACAGCATGATCTCCGGCGCCATCGCCATGGCCCGCGCGATGGCGACACGTTGCTGCTGGCCGCCCGACAGGTTGCGCGGAAAGCGGTCGGTGAAGGCTGCGAGGCCGACCTTGGCCAGAAGATCGCGGGCGACGGTCTCGGCCTCGGGCTTGGCCAGCTTCTTCACGATGACCGGGCCCGACATCACGTTCTGCAGCGCCGTCATGTGCGGGAAGAGGTCGAACTGCTGGAACACCATGCCGATGCGCGCGCGGAAGCGCGCCAGGTCGCGGCCGTGCGGCATCGAATGCTTGGCACTGAAGTCGATGCGCCGGTCGCCGACCTGGAGCGTGCCGGCCGACGGCTCCTCGAGCAGATTGATGCAGCGCAGGAAGGTGGACTTGCCGCAGCCCGACGGGCCGATCACGACGACGACCTGACCGCGATCGACCTCGAGCGACACGCCGCGCACCGCCTCGACCGCGCCGTAGCTCTTGCGCAGCCCCTCGGCCTTGACCATCACCTCGCCGCTACTGGTCAACGCGCGCCTCCAGGCGGGCTGCCCACAGGGTGAGCGGATAGAGGATGACGAAATAGGCGATGGCGACGCTGGTATAGACCTCGAGCGGCCGGAAGGTGTCGGAGACGATGATCGAGCCCGTGTACATCAGGTCGGGGATCGCCACGACGTAGAGCAGCGAGGTGTTCTTGAGCTGGATGATCGACTGGTTGACGAACGGCGGCACCATGCGCTTGGTCGCCTGAGGCAGGATGATATGGCGCATCAGCTCGCCGCCGGTCATGCCGAGCGCGCGCGACGCCTGCCATTGGCCCTTGTCGATCGAGATGATGCCGCCGCGGAAGATCTCGGTGGCGAAGGCGCCCATGTAGAGGGTGAGGCCGAGACCGGCGGCGAACCAGTCGGGCAGCTCGACCTGCAGCACGATGGGCAGCGCGTAGTAGAACCAGACGATCTGCACCAGGAGCGGCGTGCAGCGGAATATTTCGACGTAGTAGTGAACGGGCAATGTCACCCAGCGGCTGCGCACCAGCAGCAGCAGGCCGCAGATCACGCCGATGATCATGCCGCCGACCACGGTTCCCACGGAGTAGGCCAGCGTGACGCCGAGCCCCTTCGCCCACAGGTGGGTGTAGCTGAGGACGAGCCCGAAATCCCACTTGTAGGCGGCGGCGAGGATCATGTCAGAACCGGTCGGGACGGAACGGCGCCAGGTCCACCGTGGTCGGCTTGCCGGTCGCGAGCTCGGCTACGAGCTTGCCGGTGATCCCCGCCATGGTGAGACCGAGATGATCGTGGCCGAAGGCGAAGAACACGTTCTTGTGGCGCGGCGAGCGGCCGATCACCGGCTTGGAATCGGGATGCGAGGGGCGCGGTCCCATCCACTTCGAGGCCGGCTCGCCCTTCAACCCGGGCACCAGTTCCCTGGCGTGCCGCGCGATCATGTCGGCGATGCGCATGTCGGGCGGTGCGTCGGGCGCTGCGAACTCGGCGACGCCGGTGGCGCGGATGCCTTCGTGCATGTGCGCCAGCGAGACGCTGCGATCGGCTGACACCAGCGCGCGACGCAGGCCGAAATCCTGGCTGCCGAACATCACGTGATAGCCGCGCTCGGCTTCCAAGGGCACCGACGTGCCGAGCTGCTGGGCGAGCGGCCGCGACCACACGCCGGCCGCCAGCACGACGGTCTCGACATCCATCGGTCCGCGGTCGGTGACGATCTTGGTCGGTCCTTCCCCGCCGATCTCGAAGCCCCGCACCTCGGCGTTGACGATCTCGCCGCCGCGGCGGACGAAGTCCTTGGCCAGCGAATCGCACAGCCGCCACGGATCGATTGTGCGATTGACGTCGGGCAACGATACGGCCTTGACGATCTTCTTCGACAGCGCCGGCTCCATCTGGCGGGCCTCGTTGCCGTCGAGGATGTCCATATGCACGCCGTGGCGCCGCCGCAGGTCGAGGGCATAGGCGGCGCCCTGGAACGCTTCCTCGCTCTCGAACAGCATCATCAGGCCGTCATCCTTCACCCACTGCTTGGCATCGGCCCCTTCGATCAGCGGCGCGTATCCCGCGTGGGTATGGACCAGCAGCGCGTTGCGGGCGGCGGCGATCTCCTCGACGCGCGACGGCCGGGCCGCCGCGATGAAGCGCAGGAACCAGGGCAGCGCGCTCGGCACGTGACTCCAGCGCAGCTTCAAGGGCGACGTGGAGTCGAACAGCATCTTGGGCACCTTCTTCAGCACGCCCGGCATGGCGAAGGGCACGCAGGAGGCGGTGCCGAAGCTGCCGGAGTTGCCGAAGGAGGCCTTCATGCCCGGCTCGCCCTTCTCGACGAGCCGGACCTTGAAGCCTTCGCGCTGCAGATGAAGCGCACAACAGACGCCGACGATGCCGGCGCCTATCACGGTAACGGACTTAACCATCAGTTCTGGGCCATCAAGACGGGGCCATCAGTTCGGCTGGAACGAGACGGTTGACGGGATCTCCAGGCCTTCACGCTGCAGCGCCGCCTTCATGCGCGCCTCATTGTGACCCAGCAGGATGTTCCACTCCGCCCAGCGGTTCAAAAACTTCTGCCAGCGCTGATCGTCCTCCAGGCGCAGGCCGATATAGCCCGGCAGCGCCACGCGCGGCGTCGGATTGACGAAGTCGCCAAGGCCCGGGTTCTTCGCCTTGGCGACCATAGAGTTCAGCACCGTCGTGGTGAAGGCATCGGCGCGGCCCGACGACACGGCAAGCGCGATCTCCGCCGCCGACTTGAACTCCACGCGCGTCGCCTTGGGCGCCATCTTGCGCAGCAGCAGCTCGTCGGACGTGCCGGTCATGACGGCGACCTTGACGCCCTCCTTGTTGTAGTCGGCCCAGACCTTGCCGTTGAACTTCGGGTTGTTCACCGTCACCCATTCGATCCAGTAGATCGGGCCCGCGAAGTCGATGGCGGTGGCGCGCAAGGGTGTCGCCTGCAGCGCGAAGTTCATGTCGACCTTGCCCGACTGCAACGACAGCACGGACTCGCCGAAGCCGCCGACCTCGACCGGCACGAACTTGACCTTGAGCTCGTTGGCGATGTCCTTGCCCATGTCGACCATGGCGCCGACCCATTCGCCGCTCGCCTTGTCGCGCATGAAGTAGGGCGAATACTCGAAGATTCCCATGCGCACCTGGCCGGTGCGCTTGATCAGGTCCCAGGTCGATTCGTTCTTGGGCTGCGCCCGCGCCGGCGCCGAAACAGCGGCGGCGGTTACGGCAGCAGCAATGGCAGTCGCGGAAGCGACATCACGACGGCGGATCCCCATATCCCTTCTCCTCTCAGCCGTTGTTCGTCTTGCTTGGACCGATCTTCGCCGGTTCTGACACTCGAGGAGGCAAACGCGCGGCAAAAGTCTGGTGTCGGCTTCGGCGCGCGTCAAGCATCCCGCGGTTGAGGCCCATGCACGATATGCGCCAAGGAACCACTGTCACGTCAGGGTTTCGACGGCATAGTGCTTCACGCGATCCTCGTCGACCTTGATGCCGAGGCCCGGTGTGCGCGGCACGATCACGCGTCCGTTCTCGATGGGGAACGGCTCGGCCAGCAGGTCGCGCTCGAGGAAATACTTGGCCTGATAGAACTCGCAGCCCAGCGAGATGTTGGGCGTCGCCGCGATCACATGCGTGCCCGCGAGATGGGCAATGCCGGTCTCGAACATGTCGCCGCCGTAGCAGGCGATGCCGGCGGCCTCGCAGATCGCCGCCACCTTGCGGCCGGCCAGCATGCCGCCGTGCTTCATGATCTTGATGCTCACGAGGTCGGCCATGCGCTGCGACGCGACCAGCAAGGCGTCAGTCGGGGTGAATACGCTCTCGTCGGCCAACACCGGCGTGTCGAGGGCGCGGCTGATCTCGGCCAGGGCCGCACGATGATGGCCCGGCACCGGTTGCTCGATGAAGGTCGGCTTGAAGGCCTCGACATCGCGCAGCTGGCGGATGGCGTCGTGCGTGACCATGCCCTGATTGTAGTCGATGCGCAGGTCGGCATCGGCCGGCAGTTCCTTGCGGAAGCGCTCCATGCGCTCGAGGTCGGCGGCGTGGCCGGCGAAGCCGGTCTTCATCTTGAACAAGCGCAGGCCTTCGCCGTAGAGCCGCTTCACCATCTCCATGTCGCGATCGAAGTCGGGATCGGCGACGGAGAACGACAAGGGAATGTCGTCGCGGCAGCGGCCGCCCAGAAGCTCGGCGACCGGCAGGCCGGAAGCCTGGCCGACGATGTCGAACAGCGCCATCTCCATCGCCGCCTTGGCTTCGGGATGGCCGACGACGGCGTGATCGGCGTCGTGCATGAGCTGTTCTATGCGGAACGGATCGGCGCCGATCAGGACGGGCCGAAGGTAGACGTTGAGCGCGGCGGCATTGGCCTCGATGGTGCCGGTGAACACCGCCCAGGGTGCCGCGTCGCCCCAGCCGGTGATGCCGGCGTCGGTTTCGAGCTTCAGAATGGCGTTCTTCACCGAGCCCGCGACGTCGCCCGAGCCGTGGCGGCGCATCAGGCGCACCGGAATGTCGGTGATGTAGACCGTCGCCGCGGTGATCTTGATCTGCTTCATGCGTTCCCCCGCTTCCCGAGAGCCAGTGTATCGCGCACTATGCGTGCCAACCATAACGGGGAACCAACATGCGCCGTAACCTGCTCCGCGAACGCCTGAATGCCGGCAAGCCGACCGTCGGCACGCACATCCTGTCGGCCTGGCCGACGCTGGTGGAGCTGATCGGCCACTCCAAGCAGTACGACTACGTCGAGTTCACGGCCGAGTACGCGCCCTTCACGATGCACGACCTCGACAATCTCGGCCGCTCGTTCGAGCTCATGAACATGGCGGGCATGATCAAGATCGAGCAGACGCAATACACGCACCAGGCGATGCGGGCGATCGGCGCCGGCTTCCAGAGCGTGCTGTTCGCCGACATCCGCTCGGTCGAGGATGCCAAGCTCGCCGTCGACGCGGTGCGCGCCGAGACGACGATGGTGCGCGGCGTACGCGGTCGCGGGCGGCTCGGCGTCGGCATGCGGCGCGACGTCGGCACGGTGCGCGAGGGCGGCACGCCCGCCTACGTCGACGCCCTGAACGAGGTCGTGATCGCCATCATGGTCGAGAAGAAGTCTTGCGTGGACGACCTCGACGCCATCCTCTCGGTGCCGGGCATCGACATGGTGCAGTTCGGCGCCTCCGATTTCTCCATGAGCATCGGCAAGACCGGGCAGTACGGCCACCCCGACGTGCTGGCCGCTGAGACCAAGACCATCCAGACCGCGCTCAAGAAAGGCCTGCATCCGCGCGTCGAGCTGCGCGATCCGAGTCAGGCCGGGCGTTATCTCGAGATGGGCGTGATACATTTCTGCATCGGCTGGGATGTACGCATCCTGGCGGACTGGTGGGACACCAAGGGCGCGGAGATGCGCCAGCTCCTGCGCACCAAGCCGAAGAAGGCAGCGGCCAAGGCTGCACCGTCGTCGGTGCGTGCGAAAGCCAAGGCCAACGGCAAAGCCAATGGCCGGGGGGCGGCGCGCGGCAACTACGCATAAAGCGTAACGGCAGTCCATAACGGCCGTTCTACCCGGCAATGCGGTCAACGTTGAACGCATGCCGGCCGGCCCCACATTCTCGCCGCCGGTCATGTCGCGCCACCCTGCGCCGCGCCGCCGGCGAGAGGTGCCGAACCAATGGATACGCAGACCACCGTCAACGACCTGACCGCGCCCTCGCCGCCTGTCACGCCCCGGCGGCCGTCGCAACGTACGCTTCACGGCATAACAGTGGTCGATGATTACGCTTGGCTGAAGGACCCCAACTGGCAGGAGGTGCTGCGCAACCCGGCCCTGCTCGATCCCGACATCAGGGCCTATCTCGAGGCCGAGAACCGCTACACCGAGACGTTTCTCGGGCCCCTGAAGGGCCTGCAGGCGACGCTGGTCGCCGAGATGCGCGGCCGCATCAAGGAAGACGATTCGAGCGTGCCGCAGCCCGACGGGCCGTTCGCCTACCTGTGGAAGTTCCGGGAAGGCGGCCAGCACGAATCGATCGGCCGCATGCCGCGCGACGGCGGCGATGTCCAGATGCTGCTCGACGGCGACGCCATGGCCAAGGGCCTGCCGTACTTCGACTTCGGCGGCACGCGCCATTCGCCCGACCACCGGCTCGAAGCGTGGAGCGCCGACGTCCGCGGCTCGGAGTTCTTCACCATCCGCGTGCGCGACTGGCAGACCGGCGCCGACCTGCCCGACGTCATCGAGCAGACCAGCGGCAGCGTCGTCTGGAGCCTCGATTCGACGTTCTTCTATTACGTCAAGCTCGACGACAATCATCGGCCGTTGCACATCTATCGCCATCGACTGGGCACGCCGCAGAGCGCCGACATCCTGGTCTACGCCGAGCCCGACAACGGCTGGTTCGTGCGCGCCGAGGAAAGCGCCTCGGGCCGCTTCTGCATCGTCGCCACCGGCAACCAGGAGACCTCCGAGCGCTGGCTGATCGACCTCGCCGACGGCGATGCCGTGCCGCGCCTGGTGGCGGCGCGCGAGACCGGCGTGCGCTACGGCGTCCACGACCGCGGCGATCAGCTCTTCATCCACACCAACCAGGGCGGCGCCATCGACTTTCGCATCGCCGTCGCGCCGCTGGCCACGCCCGACCGCGCCAACTGGCGCGAGCTGATCCCGCATCGCCCCGGCACCTACATCATCAGCGTGTCGCTCTATGCCGGACATCTCGTGCGGGTGGAGCGCGCGAATGCGCTGCCCTCGATCGTGATCCGCGACCTCGCCGACGGCAGCGAGCACGTCATCGCCTTCGAGGAGACGGCCTACTCGCTCGATGTCACGGAAGGCTTCGAGTACGACACCACGCGGCTGCGCTTCTCCTACTCGTCGATGACGACGCCGATCGAGATCTACGACTACGACATGGCCACCCGCCACAGGACCCTGCGCAAGCGCCAGGAGATCCCGTCGGGGCACGATCCGGCCAACTACGTCACGACGCGCATCATGGCGCGGGCCCAGGACGGCGCGCTGGTGCCGGTGTCGATCCTGCATCGCCGCGGCCTCGTGCGCGACGGCCGTGCGCCCCTGCTGCTCTACGGCTACGGCTCCTACGGCATGGCGATGCCGGCCTCGTTCTCGGCCAATCGGCTGTCGCTGGTCGACCGCGGTTTCGTCTACGCCATCGCCCACATCCGCGGCGGCTCGGACAAGGGCTGGGGCTGGTATCTCGACGGCAAGCGCGAGAAGAAGACCCACACCTTCGACGATTTCGCCGCCGCCGCGCGTACGCTGATCGCCGAGCGCTACACCTCGGCGAAGCGCATCGTCGGCCATGGCGGCAGCGCCGGCGGCATGCTGATGGGCGCGGTCGCCAACCGCGCCGGCGAGCTCTTCGCCGGGATCGTCTCGGAGGTGCCGTTCGTCGACGTGCTGAACACCATGCTCGACGACACCCTGCCGCTGACGCCGCCGGAATGGCCCGAATGGGGCAATCCGATCACCGACGAGGCGGCCTTCCGCTACATCCTCTCCTACTCGCCCTACGACAACGTGGCCGCCAAGCCTTATCCCGCGATCCTGGCGATGGGTGGATTGACCGATCCTCGCGTCACCTACTGGGAGCCGGCCAAATGGATCGCGCGGCTGCGCGCCACCATGACCGGCGGCGGCCCTGTCCTGCTGCGCACCAACATGGGCGCGGGCCACGGCGGCGCGGCCGGCCGCTTCGATCGCCTCGAGGAGGTGGCGATCGCCTATACCTTCGCGCTTGCGGTCACGAGCAGCGTCACGAGTACCGTCACGAGTACCGTCACGAGTACCGTCACGGGCACGTGACCACGCCGCGATAGGTCTGGACAGGGCTTCAACTGACGGTTCATCCTCCCTCTTGCTTTTGGGAGGGAACCAACAATGACCGATAGAGCCAAGACTGGGCGCAATTCGCGTCGCAGATTCCTCAAGGGCGCGGCCGTCGCTGGTGCTGCCGTCGCCACCCCTGCCGTCGTCAAGGCGCAGGGGCCGATCAGCATGCGCTGGCAGAGCACCTGGCCGTCGAAGGACATCTTCCACGAGTTCGCCCAGGATTTCGCCAAGAAGATCAACGACATGACTGGCGGCGATCTCAAGATCGAGGTGCTGCCGGCCGGCGCCGTCGTCCCCGCCTTCGGCCTGCTCGAAGCCGTCTCCAAGGGCACGCTCGACGGCGGCCACGGCGTGCTGGTCTATCACTACGGCAAGCAGACCGCGCTCGCCCTGTGGGGCTCGGGTCCGGGCTACGCCATGGACGCCAACATGCTGATGGCCTGGCACAAGTACGGCGGCGGCAAGGAGCTGCTCGACAAGCTCTATGCCTCGATCGGCGCCAACGTCGTGTCGTTCCCCTACGGGCCGATGCCGACCCAGCCGCTCGACTGGTTCAAGAAGCCGGTGACCAAGCCCGAGGATCTGCAGGGCCTGAAGTTCCGCACCGTCGGCATTTCGATCGACGTCTTCCAGGGCATGGGCGCGGCGGTGAACGCGCTGCCCGGCGGCGAGATCGTGGCGGCCATGGACCGCGGCCTGCTCGACGCCGCGGAGTTCAACAACGCCACGTCGGACCGCGTCCTGGGCTTCGCCGACGTGTCGAAGATCTGCATGCTGCAGAGCTACCACCAGAACGCCGAGCAGTTCGAGATCATGTTCAACAAGGACAAGTTCAACGCCCTGCCCGACAAGATGAAGGCCATCATCGCCAACGGCGTCGAAGCGGCCAGCCAGGACATGCAGTGGAAGGCGATCGACCGCTATTCCAAGGACTATGTCGAGCTGCAGACCAAGGACAAAGTCCGCTTCTACAAGACGCCGGATTCTGTGTTGAAGAAGCAGCTCGAGATCTATGACGGCGTGGTCGCCAAGAAGTCGGCGGAGAATCCGCTGTTCAAGGAGATCGCCCAGTCGCAGGTCGCCTTCGCCAAGCGCGCCACGCAGTGGGAGCAGGACACGGTGGTCAGCCGCAAGATGGCCTTCGACCACTACTTCGGCCCGCAGGCCAAGCCGATCAAGCTGTAGGGTGCGGGTGACGCGATATCGCATTCCTCCCCTTCGCGGAGCCCGCGAAGGGGAGGTGCCCGTGGAGCGGGCGGAGGGGTGATGAGCGGCAGCACGGTTGCTCATGCGCCCTCCGGCCCTGCGGGCCACCTCCCCAGCTTCGCTGGGGAGGAAGCATGAGCGTTGAACGCTTCCTCCACACCATCGACGGCATCAGCACCTGGGTCGGCAAGGCTGCCGCCTGGCTGATCATCGCCCTGATGGCGGTGGTCTGCCTCGAGGTCGTGAAGCGCTACGCGCTCAATGCGCCGACGGCCTGGATCTTCGACCTCAACAACATGCTCTACGGCTCGCTGTTCATGCTGTGCGGCGCCTATGCGCTGGCCCAGAACGCACATGTCCGCGGCGACTTCCTCTACAGCTCGATGCGGCCGCGCACCCAGGCGCTGCTCGACCTGATCCTCTACTTCGTCTTCTTCTTCCCCGGCATCGCCGCGCTGCTCTACGCCGGCTGGGAATATGCCGGCGATTCGTGGCGCATCAACGAGCACTCCAACGTCACCGCCGACGGCCCGCCGGTCTACCATTTCAAGACCGTCATCCCGATCGCCGGCGCCCTGGTCATGCTGCAGGGCGTGGCCGAAGTGGTGCGCTGCGTCGTCTGCCTCAAGACCGGCGCCTGGCCGTCGCGGCTGAAGGACGTCAGCGAGATCGACGTCGTCGAGGAACAGCTCTCGCAGAGCGAGCATGTCGACGAGGAGGCGCGCCAGGCCGCGATCGCGCGAGCGGCGCAGATCGACGAAGCGGCACGGCAGCGCGGCCTAGGTGGTAGTGTGGGCGGATCGGGAGACAACAAGATATGAGCGATCCCGCCCTGGGGCTGCTGATGCTCGGGCTCATCGTGGTCGTGATCATGATGGGCTTCGCCACGGCCTTCACCCTGATGGGGCTCGGCATCGTCTTCGGCTTCATCGCCTTCTACGCGCCGGGCCAGCCGTGGGCCGACAACAAGATCTTCGCCCTGATGGTCCAGCGCACCTACGGCGCCATGACCAACGACGTGCTGATCTCCATCCCGCTGTTCGTGCTGATGGGCTACGTGATGGAGCGCGGCGCGCTCGTCGACAAGATGTTCTATTCCATCCAGCTCGCCTTCCGCCGCGTACCGGCGGCGCTGGCCGTGGCGACCCTGGTGGTCTGCACCTTCTGGGGCATCGCCAGCGGGCTGGTCGGCGCCGTCGTGGTGCTGATGGGCGTCATCGCCATGAACCCGATGCTGCGCGCCGGCTACGACGTGAAGCTTGCCTCGGGCGTGATCACCGCCGGCGGCACGCTCGGCATCCTGATCCCGCCCTCGGTGATGATCATCGTCTACGCCGCGGTGGCCGGGCAGTCGGTGGTCAAGCTCTACGCCGCGGCGATGATCCCGGGCTTCTTCCTCGCCTTCCTGTACCTCGTCTACATCATGGGCTGGGCAATGCTGAACCCCAAGATCGCGCCGCAGCTGCCCGAGGAGCAGACGCGCGTGCCGGTGCCGGGCTGGGTCGAGCGCCTGCAGGCGGCCTATTCGCGCAACGTGCTGGTCGGCCTCGTCAAGGCGGTGTTCGCGCCGGCCGGGGCCCGCGGCCTCACCGACGAGGGCAAGCCGCTCGGCTATCGCGGCATTCTCTACAATTTCAGCATCGCCCTGGTGCCGCTCCTGCTCTACGTCGCGACGTTCGGCGGCACCTGGTGGTACGTCGTGATCCACAAGAAGTCGATCGACGCCGCAGACACCGGCGGCCTGCAGCCGCTGGGCGGGGCGGCGGCGCAGGCGGCCGAGGCCGCCGAGGAGGTCGTGCCACAGGCCTTCTACATCTGGTTCGCCGTCTTCGCCGCGCTCTTCCTGCTGGCCACGATCCGCTACTACTGGCGCATGGACGCCGCGCGCTTCACGGTGCTGAAGCTGCTCAGCATCTCGGTGATGCCGCTCGGCATCCTCACGGTCGTCGTGCTGGCGGTGATCCTGTTCGGCATCACCACGGCCACCGAGTCGGCGGCGGTCGGCGCCGCCGGCGCCTTCCTGCTCGCCTTCCAGGCGCGCACGCTCGACTGGAAGCGCACCAAGGAGGCGGTGTTCCTGACCGCCAAGACCACCGCCATGGTGTGCTGGCTGTTCGTCGGCTCGGCCCTGTTCTCGGCGGTGTTCGCCATCCTCGGCGGCCAGGGCCTGGTCGAGCAGTGGGCGCTGTCGCTCAACCTGACGCCGGTCCAGTTCATGCTGCTGTCGCAGGCCATCATCTTCATCCTGGGATGGCCGCTGGAATGGACGGAGATCATCATCATCTTCGTGCCGATCTTCCTGCCGCTGCTCAAGCACTACAACATCGACCCCGTGCTGTGGGGCTGCCTGGTGTTCGTGAACCTGCAAGCTGCGTTCCTTTCGCCGCCCGTCGCCATGTCGGCCTACTACCTGAAGGGCGTCTCGCCGCCGCACGTCACGCTGAACCAGATCTTCGGCGGTATGATGCCCTACATGCTGATCGTCATCGTCTGCATGGTGATCATGTACCTGTGGCCCGGCATGACGCTGTGGCTGCCGAACTACCTGTACGGCGGCGGCTGATCAGAAGAGACCGCCTTTGGGGATCGGCAGGCCGTTGTTCCTGGCGATTTGGTCGACCTCCTGCTGGCGAAACAGCGGATTCTCGATCCCCGGGGCCATATAGGGCATGCTCGGCAGACGCAGGCCCATCGCCTCTACGAGCGTGCGATTGACCGAATTGCTGTTGCCCGCGATGACGGGCGGCACCGGCGCGTCCCAGTCTCTTGGCCCGTTGAGATCGCTGCCCCATGGATTGTAGGTCAAGTTTCTGCGGTTGATCTCATCGTGCGCATTCCTGGCCGCCTGCCATCTCGCCGTCGCTTCGTCGTACGAGCCTTGCCAGAGCAGTTTCTCCGGCTCGCCATCACGAAACCAGTTCCTGCCGTCGAAATGCTGTGCTCTCAGGTAGTCGCTACTGCGGCCAATCGGCTTGAACTGGTCCGTGGCTGGGTCCTTAGCCAATCCATGGAACTCGCCGATGACGTTTCCGTCGTCATCATGGAAGACGAGGTAGTTGTGCGCGAACGGGCTCTCCCCGACCTTCAGGATATGCTGCCTTAGAGCTATCGATGACATAGCTGTTCTCCTGGGATGGGATCGACACGCGATGAGGTCTTGAGGGCCCTGCCGGTCGGCAGATCGACGCTTACGTGCAACACGCCGACGAGCGGCCTTTTCATTTGTTCAGGGATGGGCGTCGTGCCTGGCAGGAACCTGTAGGTCGGACCGCAGATGACCCGTACCGGCAGGGAGATTTCGCAGCGTGTCCCATCGGTGCCCGACGCACTCGAGTACGAACTGCATGCCATTCCCAGGCCGACGAAGTAGTCGGTCGCACGCTTTCCGGGATCGTCGTCGAGAAAGGCGGCGACATCGGATCTGATCTTTTCGTCCTTGTCGCTATAGAAGGTCTTGCCTTCGCTGTAGGAGCCCTGTCCGCCCCTGCCGTTGCCGTCGTAGTCGCTCTGCCGATGCCAACCGATCACGGTACGCGCTTCGTCGGTTGCCGATTGGTCTGCCTGGACGTAGAGAACGCAACATACCGACCACTTCTGTTCCTCGGTGTAGTGACAGCCACCGAGCATCAAGCCGCCTGTGACGGCGCAGAGGCGTGCAAGGATCCGCAGCATAGTCATTCCGGTCTCTCAACGGTTTGGTTGTATTTCCAACTCATTGGACGACTGAAGCAACCGACCATCGGTTGCGCGCTTATATGATTCGCCGTTTCAGGACGGCGAGCTTCTCCTGGAAGCGCCATTCCTCCTGCCAGTTCCGGCGCTCGACGGGATAGGCGAAGGTCAGCGCCAGCGCGTCGCCGTCGTCGGGTGAGGCGAGGCCCCTCTTCCGCATGTCGTCCTTGCGCTCGAGCCGGATGGCGTCGGCGGCGTCGTAGCCGTAATCGACGGCGGTGAGGTCGGCCTGCAGGGAGCGGTCGTCCGGCAGGCAGCCGAACCGACACCATTCCTTCATGTGGCCCCACATCTCGGCCCGCTTGTTGGCGTAGCGCACGGCGGCCTCGCTGCCGTCGGTGCGGTCGGCGTTGCTGCCGAAATCGATGCCGCGCACCACCGAGCAGCCGAGTTGGCCCAGGCGATCGACGACGCCCCAGCCGATGCCCGTGCCGTCGACGAAGACGGCGTCGGGCTCGTAGGAGTTGACCAGCTCCATGACGCGCCCTGCCACGGCCAACAGGTCGGGAATGCGGAACTTCACCGCCGGGATCGAGCGTGCGTCGATCCCGCGGCGGAAGCGGATGACGGTCTGGTCCTCGCCGTGGCGGGCGATGTCGACACCCATCACCAGCGCCGATGTCGGATCCTTGAACAGCTCGCGCCCGACGGCCTGCTCGACGCGCTCGCTGTCGATGAACTGCATGGTGCCGGCGCGCGGGAACTCGCCCTTCACGCGCACGCGCACGAAGTCGGAATCGGCGCCGTAGTCGGCCACCCAGGTCGCGATCTGCGCCTTGTTGGTCATCGACACCGAGCGCGAATCGATCTGCTGCGGCTGCCAGCGATGGGCGAAGCGGCCGCCGGCGAAGCATTCGCGGAAGCGGCCGGTGGTGCGCGTCGGGTTGCCGAAGGCGAGCCAGAAGAGCTGCGTGCCGGCGTCGGTCAAGGCGCCCTCGATCGTCTCCCACACGCCGTCGGCGATCGACGAGGCCTCGTCGAACAGCGCGAAGGCGCGGCGGCCCTTGTTGTGCAGGCCGGCGATGGCCTCGGTGTTGTTCTCCGACCAGGTGATGGCGTCGACACGCCAGGTGCGGTCATGGCCGGGATCCTTGGAATAGAACAGCGAGGTCGCGGTGTAGGTGAACCAGTGCCTGTTGACCGCGAGCGCGTGCCATTTGGCGAGCTCGGGCCAGGTCTTGGTGCGCAGCTGGCCCTCGGTGTTGGCGGTGACGATGCCGCGCGTGCCCGGCAAGGTCGACAGCGCCCACAGGATGATCCAGGCGACCAGCGCCGACTTGCCGATGCCATGGCCCGAGGCGACGGCGAGGCGCACGGCTTCGTCGGCTGCCGCCTTGTCCCGTTGCTTCAGGCCGCGGCCGATCTTCTCCAGCACCTCGCGCTGCCACGGCTCGGGGCCGGTCTCGTCGGCCAGCGCCTTGCCTGGCTTGCCCCAGGGGAAGGCGAACATGACAAAGCCCAGGGGATCGAAGCGATAGCGGCCGAGCTTCTGGGTCAGGCGCGGGGTCGAGGCTTCCTCGACGGAAAACTCAATCGCCGTCATGGTGGCGCATGGCCTCGCCCGCGGCTTCGAGCAGGGCGATGTCGTCGACGTCGGGATCGGGCTCAGGCTCAGGGGGCGTGTCACGCCAGTTCCGGGGGCGGCGATGGCGCAGCCAGACGATGCAGGCCTGGACGTGGGGCGGATAGTGGACGGTGCTGGTGACGGGCTTGAGCTCGCCGCCAATGACGATCTCGCGCTCGACCTTGCGGTCATAGCCGACGGCGCGGACGTAGAGGCTGCGCGCGACGCGGGCATCGGCGCCGACGCGGCCACTCTTCACGGCCATCTCGAAGTCCCGGTGGCGGGCGATCCAGTTGTCGATGGTACTGGTCGAGACGTCGAAGAATTCGGCCAGTTCGGCATTGGTCGCGCCGAGCAGGCAGTAATTGTGCGCTTGATCGCACAGGTCGGGATGGAATTTGGTGGGGCGGCCCATGATGGTCATGAGCGCATTATAACCATAGTTCGACTGATTGCAAGCACTTTGGTTATCGCCCGGACACTTCTCCGTGGTGCCGACTTTTTGGGTACAGAGAGCGGGTATCGATAGAAGCTCAGTTCGTCGAGCACACCATATCTTGATGCTTGCAGTGCTGGCACAGCGACGTGCAGATCGCCCTGTTCGGCTGCCAGCTCATCGGGCGGTGCGCACGACCCGTCTCAAGAAGACGCGCTCGAGCCACGTAAGCTCGGGGTGCCAAAAGGTGATCATCAAGGTGTAGCGCATCTGCGTTCCCGCATGTTCCACCCAATGGACGAAGCTGTCGTCGAACACGAGAACCTCGCCGTCGTTGTATTCTGCGGGCTTGCCGGCCACCCAGATACGAGCCCCCGCGCAGCCGTCCAATCCGAGGTGGGCCACCAAGCTGGCATTGGTCGGACCAGAGTGAGGATGAAGGGAGCCTCCCGGCTCAATGGCAGAGAAGCAAACGTGAAAGCCATTGTGCGGAACCTGTCGCAGCAGCTCGGCTGTCCGCGGGCAAGCCGCAAGATGCTCTCGAATGGGCCGGCCCAGAAGGTGGAAATAGTATGCCGTCCAGCGCTTGGGGTTGAGATCCGAATCGTAGCGGGCCAGCGCGAAGGATCTCTGGACGTCGGCGAGCTCCTCCCTGATTTCGGGCAGAACTTGTCTCAGCCGTTGCGTCCAGGGGTGGTCTCGAAGATCGTGAATCGGCGTTGCCTTCAAAGCAGGCAAGAGCGGCAGCCAAGGAAGCTGGTGCTCGTGCATGGACGGCCCCCGTCCATCTCCATGCAGGGCCTTGGCCAGTCGACGAGGCATGGCAAGCAGCCATGAAATCGCGCGAAAGATCACCAGCTTGACCGCACCCGTCTTGGCGCGGAAAGCCGCGTTTTCCGACTGGATCGTCGTCAGCCACTCGTCGAGCGCTTGCATGGGTCAGCCCGTCTTTGCCGGTCACCATCAAGAGGCATGCATTATTGCAAGACTTCCGCGCGGCGCCGATCGGTATGTTCGCGAAACACCACAAGGTTAACCGACAACGTTTAATTCAGTTGAAACTTTGGCGACGACGACTACTTGTCGTCTCCTTCCGCACCCTCGACCTCGAAGACGAGCTTCTGCAGCCCGGGCTGCCGCTCGGGCGAGAGAACCACCGATACTTTCAGGCGGCCACGCGCACACGCCAGCGTGAAATGTCCGGCCAGCGCGTGCTCGGGCTCGATCGTCTCGACCGTGCCCTCGCCCAACCTCTTCTTCAGGTCGGCGAGCTCGGCGTTGCGCAGGGACGGCGGCGTGTCGAGCAGCAGGTTCGGCGCGCACGCCTCTGCCACGTCCTCGATCCGGCCCGAGGCCCAGGCCACGACCACGGCGTCGACGGCGCGCCTGAGCGCCGGCGACGGGGCGACGGGCGGGCGCTTCGGCGCAGCCTCGTGCAGGATCTGCGCCAGCAGCGGCGTCAGCTTGGACATCGGCGCGTAGGTGCGGTTGGCGAAGGCGAACACGCCCCAGCCGCGGTCGGGCATCAGCAGCACGTGCGACCCGTAACCCGGCAGGCCGCCGGGATGGTGCAGCAAGCGGCCGAGCCGCTTGTCGCTCGCATTCATCAGGCCGTAGCCATAGGCGGTGGGCCGCGGCTCGGGCCCGTCCGACTGGAAGGGCGGAGCATGATAGAGCGCCATCTCGCGCACGCTGGCGCGTCGGACCGGGCCGGTCTCGGGATCGTCGCGCGCCGGCCAGGCCGCGAGCAGGAAGGCGACCCAGCGCGCGTAGTCCGGCGCCGTCGTGACCAACCCGCCCATGGCGCCGACCTCGCCGTCCGGCTCGATGCGCTCGCGCGACCAGGCCTCGCCGTCGAGGCGGTAGCCGAAGGCATAGTCGCCGCCCGCCGCCGCGACCGCGTCGAAGGTCGTGCGCGTCATGCCGAGCGGCGCGAGGAAGAGGCGCCGCACGTAATCCTGATAGGATTCGCCGCTCACGTTGGTCAGCACTCGGCCGAGCAGCGCATAGCCCAGGTTGGAATACTCGTAAGCGAGGCCCGGCGCGCGGGCGAACAGGGTGCCGGTGGCGATCAGCTCGTCGAGCCCGGCCGGCGTCATGCCGAGCGCGCGGTCGCCCCACGGATCGTCGGTGACGAAGCCCGCGACGTGGCACAGGAGATCGCGCACCGTGACGGGCTTGCTGTCGGCGGTGGCGGGCTTCACCGCTGCGAATTGCGGCACGTACTCGGCGAGCGGCGCGTCGAGCGCGACCTTGCCGGCGTCGCGCAGCGACAGGATCGCGAGCGCCGTCATGTTCTTGGTCATCGAGGCGATGCGGAAGGCGGTCTCCCGTCCCACCGGCCGTTCGGCCTCGCGGTCGGCCAGCCCGATTGCCGTGACATGGACGAGCCGCCCCTGATCGACGATGCCCGCGACGAGGCCGGGCAGCTTGTGCTCCTCGGCGAAAGCCGCCGAGGCGGCGTCGATTTCGACAAACATCGGGCCACCATAGCGGGACCGAGCGGCAGGCGTCGCCTGCCGTCGCGGTGGTGTTGCGGGTGACGATAGCGCCGGGCACGATGCCGCCTGACGCCGTCCGGACTTGGGGGACACCATGGATCTCGATGGAAAGGTCGCCTTCGTCACCGGCGGGTCGGGCGACATCGGAAAGGCGATCGCGCAGGCGCTCGCCGGGGCCGGCAGCGATGTCGTCGTCTCCTATGTGGGCGATGCCGGGCGGGCCGACGCGGCGGTCGAAGCGGTCCGGAAGGCCGGCCGGCAGGGCCACGCCGTGCAGCTCGATCAACGCGACCCCAAATCGATCGATGCCTGCGTCAAAAAGGTGACGGGGCAGTTCGGGCGGCTCGACATCCTCGTCAACAACGCCGCGTGGAATATCGGCATCCCTTTCAGGGAGCTCGATTCGGGAAGCGCCGATGACATCGCGCAAATGGCGGTAGCCTATTGCCGGGCGGACAGCGTGACGGGCCAAACGATCGTCGTCGACGGCGGAGCCCCGATAGGGATGCGTTGAGCGCTCATGGTCTTCTGGACCGCGAGCTTCCAGCTCGCTCATGAGCGCGCGGTCCGGAAGAGCATGAGAGGTCGACGGCCTTCTCGAATTGGAGCAGGCTGGCGGCGGCCGGGCATGCAAAGCGACAACCGAAGAAGTCCGACAGCCAGGAGGAACGCCATGAAAGCAGCAGCCGACAAGGTTCTGAAGGATGCGGTGAGCAAGGGCGACGTGCCGGGAGTCGTCGCCACCGCGACGGACGCCAAAGGCACGACCTACGAGGGCGGCTTCGGCAAGCGCACGCTGGGCGAGCCGGCCGAGATGACGCCCGACACCGTGGTGTGGATCGCTTCGATGACCAAGGCGGTCACCGGCGCGGCCGCCATGCAGCTGGTCGAGCGCGGCAAGCTTTCGCTCGACGGGCCGGCCAGGGAGATGATCCCGGCGCTGGGCGAAGTCGGCGTGCTCGACGGCTTCGACGCCGCCGGCAAGCCCAGGACGCGCAAGCCCAAGCGCGACATCACCCTGCGCCACCTGCTGACCCATACCGCGGGCTTCGGCTACGACATCTGGAGCCCCGAGATCGCCAAGTACATGGAGGCGATGGAGATACCGGGCATCATCAGTTGCCAGGACAAGGCGCTGACCACGCCGTTGCTGTTCGATCCCGGCGAGCGCTGGTTCTACGGCATCAACATCGACTTCGCCGGCAAGATGGTCGAAGCGGCGAGCGGCCAGAAGCTCGGCAACTACATGCAGGACAACCTGTTCGGCCCGCTCGGCATGGCGAGCACGGCGTTCCGCATCACCGACGACATGCGCGGGCGCCTGGCCAGGATCCATCATCGCGGCGCCGACGTCGCGCTCACGCCCGATCCCAGCATCGAGATCCCACAGGAGCCGGAGTTCGAGATGGGCGGCGGCGGGCTCTACAGCACGGCGGGCGACTACTTGAAGTTCGTGCGCATGATGCTGAACGAGGGCAAGTCGGACAAAGGCGAGGCCGTGCTGAAGCCGGCAACGGTCGCCGCGATGTCGAAGAACGCCATGGGCGACTGCAAGGTCTGCCTGCTCGAGACCGCCGCCCCGCCCTTCTCCAACGACGCCGAGTTCTTCCCCGGCATCGAAAAGCAGTGGGGCCTCTCCTTCATGATCAACAATGCCGAAGCGCCGACCGGACGCTCGCCCGGGTCGCTGGCCTGGGCGGGACTCGCCAACACCTACTACTGGATCGACCAGAAGAAAGGTGTCGGCGGCGTCTACGCCACCCAGGTCCTGCCCTTCGCCGACGTGAAGTCGCTGCCGCTGTTCTATGCCTTCGAAAGCGCGGTGTACGGGCGGTAGGGCGGGTTCGACTCACCGACACCTCACCCTGAGGAGCGGTCCGGAGGACCGCGTCTCGAAGGGTGGGCCCCAGTCTTGGTGTTGCCCACCCTTCGAGACGGGCGCTGCGCGCCCTCCTCAGGGCGAGGTGGTGTTGGGCCTCAGGTCGGAAGGCAGCTGCTCCAGGAACCGGAAGCTCGTCGCGACGCTTGCCAGCGGATCGGGCGAGTCGTCCTGCTCGACGAAGAGATGCCGCACGCCGGCGAGAAGCGCGGTGCGGACGATCTCTTCCATGGGCAGGACGCCGCTGCCGACTTCCACGGTCGAGCCGTCCGCGCCGAGGTCCTTCAGGTGCACGAGCGCGATCCGGTTCGCGCCGTTCCTCAGGTGCTGCACCGGATCCAGTCCAGCCTTGGCGACCCAGTATACATCGAGCTCGAGCTTGACGTCGTGCGGATCGGTTTCCGTCAGCAGAAGGCGGAACGGAGTCGCGCCGTCGTCGAACGGCGCGAATTCGAAATCGTGGTTGTGATAGGCGAGCACGAGGTCCTGGCTGCGAGCGGCGCGCCCGATCCCGTTCAGAGCCCGACAGACCTTTTTCCAATCGTCAGCCGTCCTGCGTTCCCCGGCGTCGACCGACGGGCACACTACATAGGTCGCTCCGAGAGTACGTGCCTCCGCGACAACCGCAGCGAAGTCTCCGCGGAGGCTGTCGTAGCTCGCGTGCATCGACGGCGCCTGCAGCCCGTAGCGCTGCAGGCTCTCGCGCATGGATCGCGCCGCGACGCCGGGCAAGTCCGCGAGCTCGACCTCGCGATAGCCGATGTCGGCAACGCGCCTCAGCGTGCCCCCGACGTCGGCAGCGAGAGCATCCCGCACGGTGTAGAGCTGCAAGCCGGGACGCCACGGCGGGCGCGGTTGCGCGAGAACGCCGAGCGGCACGGCAAATCCCGCCGGCACGGCCAGGAGAGATCGCCTGGAAAACGCTCCGGTGCGCCCGTGGCTCATCGGCGCGGATGGATACGCGCCAGATGGGCCAGGCCGATGAAGGCCGGCGTCGGATGCACGATGACCGCGGTCGGGATGTGCGCGAGATAGCTCGACAAGCGTCCCTTGGCCTCGAACCGCTCACGGAAGGCCGAGGCGCGCAGGAAATCGGTGAAGCGCGGCGCTATCCCGCCGCCGATGAACACGCCGCCGCGCGCGCCCAGGGTCAGCGCGACGTTGCCTGCGACGCTGCCCAGGAAGGCGCAGAACAATTCCAGGGCCTCGCGGCTCACCTTGCAATCGTCGGCGAGCGCATGAGCCACGATCTCGCTGCTGTCGCGCTCGGGCACGGCCTCGTCGTCGATGCGCGCGATGGCGTGATAAAGCTGGATCAGGCCCGATCCGGAGAGCACGCGCTCGACCGAGACGTGGTGGAACTGCTGGCGCAGGGCCAGGATGACGGCGTCCTCGCGCCGATTCTCGCTGGACAAGGTGGCATGGCCGCCCTCCGTCACCAGGACGACCTCGGCCTCGCCGGCGAACACCATGGCCGCCAATCCGAAGCCGGTGCCGGGGCCCATCACGGCCATGGTGCCGCGGTCGCCGGCGCGCGGCATGCCCAGGGTCACGATGTCCGCGGGCCGCAGGTCGGGCAGCGACCAGGCAAGCGCCTCGAAGTCGTTCATCACCGCCACGTCGCTCATGCCGAGGCCCTTGGCGATGCGCTCCGAATCGACGATCCAGGCGGCGTTGGTGAGTGCGATCCGCCCGCCGTCGACGGGCCCCGCGGCCGCGATCAGCGCCCGCTTGGGTGAATGGCCCTTGGCCGGCCCCTCCAGGAAGGCGCGCGCCGCCTCGATCGGCGAGCCGTAGTCCGAAACGGCATAAGTCTCGGACGCGGCAAGCTCGCTGCCTTCCAGCAGCGCGAAGCGGGCGTTGGTGGCGCCGATATCGGCGATCAAGGCGGGGGCAGCCGGTGTCATGCGTCGATACCTCCTTGCGTGCAGCAATGGTCCCGAACCGATGTTGACGCCCGGGAGCCATCGCGGGTTCCCGATCCAACCGAACCTCCGGTACATTTACGTCCCAGGGAGAAACGTCATCAAGTCGCGCCCATGATCTATTTCCTCGCCGGCGTTGCGGCAATCGCCACGGGGCCGGGGCTCGCCTTCACCTTCGCGGTCTTCGCGGTGATCTGCCTCGGCGGCATCGCCTTCACCCTGCTGCGCATGCCCGAGACGACGGGTTATTCTCTCGAGGCGATCGAAAAGCACCTGCGCTCGGGCAAGCCGCTGGCGTCGCTGCGTCGGGATAGCTTTGTCGGCGTGACGGTGGCGGTTGCAGGCAAGTGAAATGACGGGGCTGACACTCGGAGGACGCACGATGGACGGCGCACACAAACTCACGCTGGGGATCGACATAGGCGGCACCGGCCTCAAGGCGGCGGTCGTCGACGAAGACGCGCGGATGCTCACCGATCGGGTGCGCGTGGCAACGCCGATCGGGGCGCCGCCGGCGAAGTTCGTCGAGGTGCTGGCCGGCCTGGTCGCCCCGCTGGGCGCCTTCGACCGCGTCGCCGTCGGCTTTCCCGGCGTCGTGCGCAACGGTCGGGTGCTGACCGCGGCGAACCTCGGCAACGACACGTGGATCGGCTTCGACCTCGCCCAGGCGCTCGAGGCGTCCCTGGCGAAGCCGGTGCGGATCGCCAACGACGCCGACCTGCAGGGCCTGGCCGTGATCGCCGGCAAGGGCGTCGAGATGGTCATCACCTTGGGGACGGGCTTCGGCACGGGCCTCTACCTCGATGGGCGGCTGGCGCCGCACCTGGAGATCGCCCATCACCCCTTCCGCCACGGCGAGACCTACGACCAGCAGCTCGGCAACGTCGCACGCAAGGAGATCGGCGGCTCGCGCTGGAACAAGCGCGTGGAAAAGGCGATCGGCAACATGCGGCGGCTGACCAACTTCGATCACCTGTTCATCGGCGGCGGCAACGCCAAGAAGATCGACTTCGCCCTCGCGCCGGACGTCACCGTGATCTCGAACGAGGCCGGCATGGAGGGCGGCGTCGCGCTGTGGCGCCACTGACGCCGCTAGGAGGCGAGGCCGAACAACTCCGTCTCCTCGCGCACGCCACGCAGGCGATGGCGGCCGAGCGACACCAGTTCGTGGCGGCTTGCCTCGGCGGCTCGCGCGAAGGACTGCGACAGCACGAGATGGCGGCCGAGCGTGTCGCACAGGCGCTCGAGGCGCGAGGCCTCGTTGACGGCGGGACCGATCACCGTGAAGTCGAGCCGTGCATCGGCGCCGACATTGCCGTAGCTCACTTGGCCGATGTGCAAGGCGATGTCGAGGTCGGGCGTCGGCAGCGAGCGGGCGCGGCGCGTCTCGGCCAGGCTGGCCATCAGCGCGAGCGCTTCCTTCGCCGCCGCGAGCGCCATCGCGCAGGTCTCGGCACGCGGCCGGTCCTCGATCCGGAAGATGGCTAAAAGCCCGTCGCCCAGAAACTTCAGGACCTCGCCGCCGCGGGCGGCGACCGGCCGAACCATGCAGTCGAAGCAGTCGTCCAGCAGCACGATCAGGTCGCGGCCGGGCAGCGTGTCGGCAAGGGCGGTGAAGCCCCGCAGGTCGGTGAAGAACAGCACCGCCTCCACCCCCTGGACCTCGCCGCGTTGGACCGTACCCGCCAGCACACGCGTCGCCGGATCCTGGCCGAGATAGGCCGACAGCAGCCCTTGGTAGACGGTGCGCATGGTCTGGGCCTTGGCAGCAAGAGCGAAGACCGGCAGCAGCGACCGTATCGTCTCGACCTGGGCGTCCGAGTAGCCGCCCGGCCGATCGGTGGTGAGCGAGCAGACGAGAAACAGTTCGCCGACGACGCGTTCAGGGTCGGCCGGAGCCAGCTCGCCGAATTGGAAGACGCGCGCCAGCCATTCCGTCATGCCGGCCGCCCGCAGCTCGTCGAACACCGGCACCTCCTGCTCGGGCGGCGGCGAGGTCAGGTCATAGCGGCGCTCGGCGATGCCATGCCTGATCATGGGCAAGAAGGGGCTTTGCAGGATGATGGGCGCATCGACCTCGACGTGCTGGAATTCGTAGCGCGCCCTGAGGCCCGTGGCGCGCTCCCAGATGAGGCTGCGCATGCGCACCATGGGATGCAGCGTGTTCATGCCGACGAAGGCCCGCGCCACCGGCACGCCGATCTCGTTCAGACGGCGCACGAAGCCGTCGACAATCTCGTCGAGCGAGAGGTTGCGCAGGCCGGCGTCGGCCAGCCAGTCGGTGACGGCAGTGAGCTTCAACCGTGCCTAGGCCTTGACGCGGTTGCTGGCCCGGCAACGGCAAGTGTCGAACTGGTGCAGTTCGACCATGTTGCCGCAGGGATCGTTCATGAAGAGCTGCGTGGAATCGGGACTGACGAGGCCTTCGATCACCCAGTACTTCACGCCCATGCGGTCGAGCTCGGCCCGCGTCTCCTTGATGCTCCTGACGGCGTAGGCGACGTGCGGCCGCGTCGGATCCTCACCCGGCCCCTTGGCCACCGGCGACGGCTGCTTGCCGCCGATCAGATGGATCTGGCCGACCTCGCCGACATTGACCCAGGCGCCGGGGATGCCGGGAATGGTCGGGCGACCGCTGTCGCAGTGCAGGCCGAGCACGTCGGCATAGAAGTCCTGCGTGGCCTTCAGCTTGGCGCCGTCGTCGTCGACGCGGACGCCGGTGTGATGGATCTCCAGAATCTCGACGGCCATTTGTGTTTCCTCCTGTCGATGAGGCGTGAGGCGGACCCGGCCCGGGGTCCGCGCCGCCGATCCATAATCATGCCCCCGGGCAGAAAAGCGCAATGGCCGCGTGCACGGGGACGCCTCGCATTTACTCCTCACCTCACCCTGAGGAGCGCCCCCTCGACTGCGGCCCATCCTTCGAGACGCCCGGCGCGCATGTGAATGCGCGTATTCGCGCGGCTCCTCAGGATGAGGTGGTGCGTGATCCGGCCTCGAAGGTCTATGCCGGCGGCGGCACCATCGTCCCCTTGGGCAGCGCGGCGCAGTGATCGTAGATCGCCGACGGCCGCGTGAACCAGACCTTGTCCTTCTGCGAGTGGTTGACGATGTGCTGCAGGGCCTCGCGCAGCATGCGCAGGCGATAGGGTTGGCCGACGATCATCGTGTGCAAGGCGATGCCGCAGACCAGCGGCTGCTTCGCCGATTGCCGCAGCAGCTCCTCGAACTGGCCGATGATGAAGTCGCGGAACTGCTCGGGCGTGTGGTGGCGCACCAGGATCTGCGGACTGTCGTTGATCTCGATGGGATAGGGCACGCTCATCAGCGGGCCCGAGCGGGTCTTCATCCAGAGCGGCTGGTCGTCGGCCGGCCAGTCCATCAGGAAGTCGAAGCCCGTCTCCTTCAGGAGGTCGGGGGTGTGATGGCTGGAGCTCATCCACGGCGCCATCCAGCCGCGCGGACGCTTGCCCGACGCCTTCTCGATGGCATCGCGCACCTCCTCGAGGAAGCGCTTCTCGTCGGCCTCCCACATCTGGCCGTGGCGCTCGGCATTGGTGCGGCCATGGCCGATGAACTCGTCGCCGCGCGCCTTCAGCGCCGCCACGATCTGCGGCGCGTAGTCGAACACCGTGGTGTTGATCAGGTGCGCCGCCGGCAGGTTGAGCTCGTCGAACAGCTCCAGGCAGCGCCACACGCCGACGCGGTTGCCGTAGTCGCGCCAGGCGAAGGTGCGCGGATCGGGCGGCGTGCCGGCGACGGTCAGGAGATGCCCGTCACCGGCGCCGAAGGCGAAATGCTCGATGTTGAGGCCGAGATAGACGGCGAGCCGCTTGCCGTCGGGCCAGGAGTAATCCTTGCGCTCGGTGATGGGCGAGTAGGCGTAGCGATTGTGATAGGGCAGACGGAGCATTGAGTTGATCCTTTTTACGACGACGCCTTCAAGCTCCTCCCCCGTCATACGGGGAGGATACAGGAGGGGGAAAGCCCCAGACGGGATTCTAGAAGACATCATGATCTGAAACTTGAGCTCATCGTCGATGTGACTCTCCCCCTCCCTACCCTCCCCCGTATGACGGGGGAGGAGCATGAGAAGCTAGCGTTTCACCACGGCGACCTTGTTCTCTTCCGATTCCACGACGTTCATCGCCCTGAAGCGCGCCACCGCCTCGGCATGGAAGGCGCGCTCGGCGGGCCCCGCCTCCTCGGTCGGTCGGCGCTCGTCGTCGAAGTTGCCGTACGTGTCCTTGCCGCGCACCAGCATGGCGGTGACGCGGTTCCGCGACGTGCAGCGGGCCCAGGTCGGGATGTAGCTGATGCCGAGCCCGATGCGCCGGTCGTGCGAGCGGTTGGGCCGCGAATTGTGCACCAGGTGGGTGTGGTGCAGCGAGAACTGGCCCGCCTTCACCGGCATGAAGGCCGTGCGCTGGCGATCGACGTCGACGGCGAGCGTCTGGCCGCGCGACAGCAGGTTTTCCGTATCCTGCAGCTCGGCGTGCGGCAGCTGGCCGAGCTTGTGCGAGCCCGGCACCACCTCCATGCAGCCCGCCTCGATCGGGGCGTCGGTCAGCGCCACCCACGCCGTGACGTGGCAGGCCGGCTCGAGCGCGAAATAGGTCGCGTCCTGGTGCCAGCTCACATAGGCGCTCGAGCCCGCGTCCTTGGGCCAGACGGTGAGATGGAACAGGCGGATGTCGGGGCCGATCAGGTCCTCGACCGCGTCGAGCACCTCGGGCGAGTGCACGATCTCGTCGACCCAGGGGAACAGGAGATGCGGCTTGAAATTGTGGCCGCGCGTCATCTTCCGGCCTTCGGCACGCTCGAAGGCTTCCATCCTGTCGCGCCAGGCGCGCGCCCGTTCCGTGGAGAAGGCGTCGACCGGACAGACGAAGCCGTCGCGCTCGTAGCCGGCGACCTGTTCTGGCGTGAGCTTCTTGCAGGTTTCCTGGGGCATCAGTGCGCCGTCCAGCCGCCGTCGACGAACAGCAGCGTCCCTGTCACGAAGGAGGAATCGTCGCTGGCCAAGAAGAGCGCGGCGCGGGCCACCTCCTCCGGCTTGCCGATGCGGCCCATGGGATGGCGATGCTTCCAGAAGGCCTTCATGGCCTCGGGATCGGCATAGCGCTTCAGCGACCGCGCCGGCATGGGCGTGTCGATGACGCCCGGCATCAGCGCGTTGACGCGAATGCCCTGCGCGGCGTGATCGACGGCCATGGTCTTGGTGAAGGAGGCGATGGCGCCCTTGGAGGCGACGTACGCCGCGTTCTTGCCCGGACTCGACTGGGCGAGCTGCGAGCCGATGGTGACGATGGCGCCGGCGCGGTTCTCGATCATCGACTTGATGGCGTAGTGGATCCAGAGATAGGTGCCCTTGACGTTGACCGCGAAGGTGCGGTCCCAGGCTGCTTCCTCGATCGTGTCGACCGTACCGCCCATCGACAGGCCAGCCGCGGTCAGCAGCACGTCGATGCGACCCCATTTCTCGATCACCCGATCGACGCCGGCGCGCGCCTCGGCGTCGCTGCTGACGTCGGCCGGGATGATGATGGCGCTGCCGCCGGCCGCCTCGATGTCGGCCGCGACCTGGCCCAGCCCCTCCTTGTCCTGATCGACCAGGGCGAGCTTGGCGCCTTCGGCCGCGAACAGCCGCGCCGAGGCGGCGCCGATGCCCGACGCCCCGCCGGTGACGATCGCGACGCGATCCTTGAGTTTCATGAGGCCTTGAGTTTCATGGCGGCGAGCTTAGGCGCGAGCCGCCGGCTTGTCAGCGCGGTCGTCTCCGCAGCGGTCGGCGTTTTCGCTCCGCGCGGCGTGCCAGCATGTTCAGCGCCTCGACCAGGGCGGAGAACGCCATGGCGGCGTAGATGTAGCCCTTGGGCACCTTCACGCCCACACCGTCGGCGATCAGCGTCATGCCGATCATCAGCAGGAAGCTCAGCGCCAGCATGACGATGGTCGGGTTCTTGTGGATGAAGGCGGCCAACGGATCGGCGGCCAGCAGCATCATGGCGACGGCGATGACCACAGCCGCGATCATGATCGGGATGTCGTCGGTCATGCCGACCGCGGTGATGATGCTGTCCAGCGAGAACACCAGGTCGAGGATCAGGATCTGGCCGATCACGCCCAGCACGGTGGCCTGCACGGCTCGTCCGGCGGCCTCGGTGTCGTAGTCGACCGTGACATGGTCGTGGATCTCGCTGGTCGCCTTGTAGATCAGGAACAGGCCGCCTGCGATCAGGATCAGGTCGCGCCAGGAAAAGCCGTGGTCGAACAGCGAGAACAACGGCGTCGTGAGCTGCGCGACATAGGCAACGCCGCTCAGCAGGCCGAGCCGCAGGATCACCGCAAGTCCTATGCCGATGCGGCGGGTGCTCGAGCGCTGATGCTCCGGAAGCTTGTTGCTCAGGATGGAGATGAAGATCAGGTTGTCGATGCCCAGCACGACTTCCATGATCACCAGCGTCACCAGCGCCGCCCAGGCGTTGGGATCGCGGACGAGGACCATGATTTCTTCCATCCCGTTACCATAGGTCAAGGCAGCCCGGCGCCAAGAGTCCTTTCCTTTTGCCGGGCGAGCCGTTAACCGGGTCGGCATGAATCCGCCCGCTTCGGCAGCGCGGCCGCCGCCGGTGCGGGCCTCGACTTTGGCCATCGTGCTGCTGTCGGTGGCGGCGTTCGCCTCCGCCGCCAACATGCGCGTCATCGACCCCCTGCTGGTGCAGCTTGCCGCCACCTTCGGCGTCAGCGTCGGCGCGGCCTCGATCGCGGCCACTTCCTTCCTGTTCGCCAACGGCGTGTTCGTGCTGGTGCACGGCCCGTTCGGCGACCGCTACGGCAAGATGCCGGTCGTCGCCATCGCCTGCCTCATGGCCGCGCTGTGCTGCCTGCTGAGCGCGACGGCGGAGTCGCTCGCCTGGCTGACCATGGCGCGGTTCCTGACCGGCGTCACGAGCTCTGCCATCATTCCGCTCGCCATTGCCTGGCTCGGCGACAATGTCAGCTACGAGCGCCGCCAGGCGACCTTGGCGCGCTTCCTGACGGGCCAGACGCTCGGTCTCATGACCGGCGCCGCGCTGGGCGGCGCTCTCGGGGACTGGCTGGGCTGGCGCTCGGTGTTCTGGGTGCTGGCGGCGATCTACGTCATGGCGGGCGGCGCCCTGTTCGGCGTCATGCGCGCCCATCCCGACGTCGCGCGGCCGACCGGCGGCCAGCAGGGCTCGATGATCGGCCAGATGCTGAAGGTGCTGCGGCGGCGCTGGGTGATCACGGTCGTGCTGGTGGTGGCGCTGGAGGGCGGCGCCTTCTGGGGCGCCTTCACCTTCGTCGGCGCCGACCTGCACCAGCGCTTCGACATGGGCTTCGCCGCCATCGGTCTCGCGGTCGCGGCGTTCGGCGCGGGCGGCTTCGCCTATGTGATGGTGGCGCCGCAGCTCGTGCGCCTGCTCGGCGAACGCGGGCTTTGCATCTGGGGCGGACTCGGCCTGGGCGTCGCCTTCGCCATCATGGCGCTGGCCCCCGCGGCCGAGGTCGTGTTCGCGGGCATCGTGCTGTCGGGTGTGTCGTTCTACATGCTGCACAACACGCTGCAGACCCACGGCACGCAGATGGCGCCGGAAGCGCGCGGCGCCGCCATGGCCCTGTTCGCGCTCTGCCTGTTCCTCGGCCAGGCGATCGGCGTGCCCATCGCCGCGCCGATCGTCGACCGCTGGGGCGCGCCGCCGGTCTTCTGGGCGGCGGCGGTGGTGCTGCCGGCGCTGGGATTGTGGTTCGCGGCGGCGCTGCGGCGACGGCATTCATGATTCGGACCGCGGGCGTCCCGCCCGCTCATGATCATGAGCGGGC
>JACPOB010000183.1:149236-176057 GCA_016185145.1 Rhodospirillales bacterium
ATCATGAGCGGGCGGGACGCCCGCGGTCCGAATATGACTCAACTCTCCGGCGACACGCGGAACTGATAGGGCTCCTCGAGCAGCTTGGCCTCATCGGCCGTCACCGTGAACTCGGTCGCCTGTGCCGCCGAGGTGAGCTGGTCGAGGCTGGTGGCGCCGATGATCGGCGAGCCCATGTAGGGCTTGCTTAAAAGCCAAGCCAGCGCCGCCTGCGCCGGCGAGGCGTTCTTGGACGCCGCGACCTTCTTCAGACGGTCGACGATCTCCCAGTCGCCGTCGCGATAGGTGCCGGCCTTGACCTGCGCGTCGTTCCTGGAGCGCTCGGTGTCACCGCCGCCTTCCTTGGCGCGGTTGCCGGCGAGGAAGCCGCGGGCCAGCGGCGAATACGGGATCAGCCCGACGCCCTGCTCGTGGCACAGCCGGTTCATCTCGCGCTCTTCCTCGCGCTGGATGAGATTGTAGAGGTTCTGCATGGCAATCGGCCGCGCATAGCCCTTCCAGTCGGCGACCATCACCATCTGGGCGAACTTGTAGGCCGGCATGGTCGAGCCGCCGATATAGCGCACCTTGCCCGAGCGCACGATTTGGTCGAGCGAGTACATGGTCTCCTCGATCGGCGTGTGGGGATCGAGCCGGTGGACCTGGTAGACGTCGATATAGTCGGTCTGCAGGCGCTTCAGCTGGGCGTCGACCGCGGCCATCAGGTGCTTGCGGCCGGTGCCGACGTCGTTCTGGCTGTCGCTCATGCGGATGCCGACCTTGGTCGACAGCACGATGTCCTCGCGCTTCACCATCTTCATGAGCGTGGCGCCCATGATCTCCTCGGAGCGGCCGGCATTGTAGGCGTCGGCGGTGTCGAAGAAGGTGATGCCGACATCGAGCGCGCGCTTGAAGTAGGCCGGCGCCTCGGCCTCGTCGAACTTGCCCCAGCCGCGGCGGCCCTTGGCGCCCCACGAGTTGCCGCCGAGGCAGATGCGGCTGACGATCAGGCCCGAGCGGCCCAGCGGTCCGTATTTCATCGAGAAATCCCCCTTGTCGGTACGACCCTACCAACCCATGTTTCAGGCATGAAGGTCCTGATCGAATATTGCGGCGCTTGAGGTTATAAGCCGCAGGCCCTCCGTGTGAGGGACAACCTCCAGAAGCTGGGCGCCGCCGACATCGAGCTGCGCGTCGGCCGATCCGGCCAGTTCGACGTCACCGTCGACGGCACGCTCAAATACACCCGCAGCAAGACCGGCCGCTTCCCGACCGACGACGAGGTCGAGGATCTGGTGGGGACGTAACGCGTTCGCCTCTCCCTCCCCGTTCCGTTCATGCTCCTCTCCCCCAAGGGGGAGAGGAGCATGAGGGTGCAGGATCCCGAAGGGCGTCAGCCCAACACTTCCTTGTTCACCACATTCGCCGCGTTCGGCCGGCCGTCGAAGACGCTCAGGATGTTCTCGATCGCCGTCATCGCCATGCGGTCGCTGGCCTCCTTGGTGACGCCGGCCATGTGCGGGCTGAAGATCACGTTCTCCAGGCCGAACAGCTTGTTGGCCGGATCGGGCGGCTCGCGGTCGAGCACGTCGAGTCCCGCGCCGCGCAGCTTGCCGCTGCTGAGTGCGGCATAGAGCGCCGCCTCGTTGACGATGCCGCCGCGCGCGGTGTTCACCAGGAAGGCGTCGGGCTTCATCAGCCCGATCGTCTCGCTGTTGAACATGTTCACCGTCTCGGGCGATTTCGGGCAATGCACCGAGACGAAATCCACCTTGGGCAGGATCGCCTTGAGGTCGGTCACCTTGGCGGCGCCGGCCTTCTTGATGTCGGCTTCCGAGATGTTCGGATCGAGCACATGGACATCCATCTCGAAGGCGACGCAGCGCTTGACCGTGCGCGAGCCGATGCGGCCCATGCCGACCACCAGGATCGACTTGCCGGCGAGGTCGGCCGGCAGGTCGGACAGGCGATCGCCCCAGGTGTTCTCGCGCACGAACCGATCGTGCTTGCGGGAAAGCCGCGCCGAGGCGAGCAGCATGTACATGGCATGCTCGGCCACCGACACCGAGTTGGCGATGCCCGTGGTCATCAGCGGGATCTTGCGCTTGTTGAGCGCCGGGATCTCGACGGCGTCGAAGCCGACGCCCAGCCGCGCCACCACCATCATGCCGGGCGCCGCGTCGAGCTCGGCCTGGCGGAACGGCGTCGCGCCCAGGGTCACGGCGTTGGCGTCCTTGAGCTTGGGATGCAGCGAGGGGACCCGGTCGTCGGTCAGGATCTCGTAGTCGACGTCGTCGCGCTTTTTCAGCACGTCGATGCCGGCCTGTGGCATGCGGCCGACGATCAGCACCTTCTTGCGGTTGTTGCCCGTGGTCATCGTTCCCCCTGCGGTCGAAATCGGACGGCAGCGATCCTAGAGGCGCCGCCCGCAGCATGCCAGCGTCGTGGACATGCGCGCGCCCGCAGAGCGGCCCTCATGTTCCTCTCCCCTTAGCGGGCCCTAGCGGGGGAGAGGAGCAAGACGAGAAGAAGATCAAGGCAGATAGTTCAGCGGCAGCCGCGTCGTCGACTTGATCTCTTCCATGGCGAACATCGAGGTGACGTCGCTCAACTCGACCTTGGCGATCAGGCGCTTGTAGAAGGCGTCGTAGGCCTCGATGTCGGGCAGCGCCAGGCGGATCAGGTAGTCGATCTCGCCGCTCATGCGATAGCAGTCCATGACCTCCGGAAAGGACGCCACCGCCTTGGCGAAGCGGCTGAGCCACTGGGCGGTGTGCTGGTTGGTGCGCACCGCCACGAACACCGTGACGCCGGCATTCACCGCCTTGCGCTCGAGCAGAGCGACGCGGGCCTTGATGATGCCGGCCTCCTGCAGGCGGTTGATGCGCCGCCAGCACGGCGTGGTCGACAGGCCGACGCGGCGGGCGATCTCGGCCAGGGCCATGTCGGCTTCGTCCTGGAGGCAATCCAGTATCTTCTTGTCGAAGGAATCCAGTGAAATTTTTGCGGCCACGGCCAATTCCTTGGAAACAGTTTCCCGAGTTAGCCGCAAGCAGCACGAAGTTAGCAAGCCGTTTTCCGCATCGGCGCCTAGAATCGCTGAATGCTTCGCCGCTTCACCGACCATCCCGCCACGGTCAACGAAACCTACCTGCAGCACATGGGCTCGGCCTTCGGCTTCGGCAGCAGCATGCTGGTCGGCGCGGTCGCCTGCTTCGTGCACGGCCTGTTTCCCTGGCTCTGCCTCACCCGCGGCAGCGACACCATCCGCGCCCTGCATCGCCGCATGGTGACTCATCGCGTCGCACAGCCGCCGGCCGCCGCGCGCGGCTCGGCCGTTGCAGCGGGCGACTAAAAACCGATCGGCATCTCGGCATCGGCACCGCTTGGTGCTAGGCTCGCATCGTGTTGCGGGCCAGGTGCGCCGTCTGCAACTTGGTCCGCACGCCTCGCGTTCTTGAATGAACGCCTGAACGAAGGAGGACCGTATGCATACGCCGCTCAGGATCACCTTCCAGAACACTCCTTCCAGCGACGCCATCCGGCGACTCATCGAGGAGCAAGCCGACCACCTCGAGCAATTCTTCGGTCGCATGACGGCCTGCCATGTCGTGTTCAAGCTGCCTGACGGCAATCGTCGCACCGGCGGTCCTTACGAAGTCACTGTTCATATCAAGATGCCCGGCGGCACCACGGTCGACATCGACCGTACCCCCGGCCTCGACGAGCGCTTCGCCGATCCGCAATTCGCCGTCAGCGACGCCTTCCGCCGCGCGCGCCGGCGCCTGCAGGATCGCGCCAAGGTCATGCGGCAGGAGGTGAAGTCGCTGCACAAGCGCATGGACCGCACGCTCGACCGGCCGGATTGAGATCGGCTAGGCCAATACGGGTGTCGGCAGCAACTTCTCCAGCGCATCCCACAAGTCAGGCTGGCTGACGCCCGTCAGATCCTTCGGGATCTGATGGCTCACGATCTTCTTCACCTGCGGCGTCAAAAGGGTGTCCAGCTCGCCCAGACTGCGGGGTGGCGCCACGACAACCAGACGATCGTATCGGCCGCAGAGTCCATCCAGGGTTCGCGCCAGTTCCGCCATGAAGTTGTGCTTCTCGAGCTTGTGCGGATCATGCTGCGGCTCGAAGGCGTGACGATGCGTGCTGGCGTCGGCCGACCCGAAGCCGCGGCCCGGCCTGTCCGCGACGATTTCCTGGTTCTGCATCCGGCTTCCCGGAGCGACCATGTCGGCCCGGGCCGCTGGAACGAGCGCGCGGGCCTCATGCCGCGGCTCGAAGAAGCGGGCGCGGGCGCCGTCGGCCACCACGATCAGGGTGCGCTTGTGGCGCGGCTCCATGGGCGGCGCCTGCGGCAGCTTGGCCTTGCGCCTGGGCTTCATCACTTGCTTGGTCATCGACGCCTCCTGTCCTCGGACAGGAAACGACCGACGCATCGGCCTCGTTGCGCAGGCAGTCAGGCTCTGGTTTCGCGCCGCCACATCCACCAGAAGGCGGCACCGACCAGGATCAGCAGCAGGACACCGACCAGCAGCAACATGGCCGATTCCTGGACCCAGGCCACCGCCGGCAGCGACAGCGCGAGGAAGATGCCGACAGCGCTGATACGCCACACCGCGGCGTGCACGCCGGCGACGAAGGTTCCCAGCGCCAGCAGGATGAGCAGGGTGAGGCTGGTGGCGTTGTCGTTGACCACGCCGCGCACCTCGGGAAGGAACATCAGCCACATCGCGCCCAGGAAGGCAGCCCAGTGCAACAGCTGGGTCACCACCAGCCGCATGCGCTCGGCTCCCGTCTCGAGCTGGCGCCAGCCCGACGCGATGACGATCAACGCGTAGATCGGCGCCAGCGCCATCCAATAGAAGTAGGTCGTAGGCCCGCGGAAGCTGGTCAAGACGATGCCACCCACGGCGAGCACCAGCATCGCGGCATACGGCAAGTCCCGCAGCAGCCAGCGACCGATGCTTCCTGCATTTGACTCGGTGGCGTTGCTCACGACTGGCCCTTCCCGAATGCCTCACCCTGAGGAGCGCACGCAGTGCGCGTCTCGAAGGGTGGGCGAAACGATACTGGGGCCCATCCTTCGAGACGCGCACTGCGTGCGCTCCTCAGGATGAGGGGGTGCATGGTGCCAGGGTCTTATCTACCGCGCATCCTTGGCGAGCTTCCTCTCGACCACGCGCGACCACAGGGTGGCGCCGAGCGTGATGATCTCGTCGTTGAAGTCGTAGCCCGGATTGTGGACCTCGCAACCGCCCTCGCCGCCGCCGTTGCCGATGTTGATGAAGGCGCCCGGCACCTTCTCGAGCATGTAGGAGAAGTCCTCGGAGGCCATGACGAACGGGCCCTCGCGGTTCATGTTCTCCTCGCCGACGATCTCGGCCGCCACGTCGGCGATGAACTTCACCGAATCCTTGTCGTTGACCAGCGGCGGGAAGGCTATGCGCACGTCGGGTTCGGCCTTACCGCCCAGCGTCTGGGCGATGCCCCTGGAGATCGTCTCGATGCGTTCCTTGACCAGCGCCATGGTCTCCTTGCGGAAGGCGCGGATGGTGCCGCGCAACACGGCCTCCTGCGGGATGACGTTGTAGGCGTCGCCGGCATGCATCTGGGTGACCGAGATCACCGCCGAATCGAGCGGCGCCACGTTGCGCGACACCACGCTCTGCAGGGCCGAGATGATCTGCGTGGCGATGATCACCGGGTCGATGCCGGTCTCGGGCCGCGCGCCGTGCGCGCCCTTGCCGGTGATCTTGATGTCGAACAGGCCGCCGCCCGCCATCTGCGGACCCGGGCGGATGGCGAACTTGCCGACATCGAGCTTGGGCCTGTTGTGCATGCCGAAGATCTGCTCGCAGGGGAACTTCTCGAACAGGCCGTCCTTGACCATGGCCTCGGCGCCGCCGCGACCCTCCTCGGCCGGCTGGAAGATGAAGTGCACCGTGCCGTCGAAGTTGCGGGTGGCCGAGAGGTACCTGGCGGCGCCCAGCAGCATCGTCGTGTGACCGTCGTGACCGCAAGCGTGCATGCGGCCCTGATGGCGGCTGCGGTGATCGAAGGTGTTGTGCTCGTCCATCGGCAGCGCATCCATGTCGGCGCGCAGGCCGATGGCGCGCGGGTTGTTGCCGACGCGGATGGTCCCGACCACGCCGGTCTTGCCGATGCCGGTCGTGACCTCGCAGCCCCATTCCTTGAGCTTGGTCGCCACGATCTTCGACGTCCGCTCCTCCTCGAAACCGAGCTCGGGATGGGCATGGATGTCGCGCCGGATGGCGGTCAGCTCGGCGGTGGCGGCGGCGATCTTGGGTTCGATCTTCATGTGGCTATCGGGACTCCAGAAGGAAGGACGTCATTACACGACGAAACTCGGCGCCATGCACGTTCGGAAACAGATGGCCGCCATCGGGAAAGACATAGGCCCGGGCGCCGGGGATCAGGCGGACCAGCTCCTCGGTGAAGTAGAGCGGGGTCACCGTATCGTCGCGGGCGCAGAGGGCGAGCGTCGGCGCGCGCACCTTCTGCAGCTGGTCGCGCCGGTCGTGGGCGACGATGGCGGCGATGCGCGACAGCACGATCTCGGGGATGGGAATGGTCTCGGCGGCCTTGGCCTCGGCGATGGCGAGATCGGCATCGTGATCGCGCACCCACGAGGGCATGTTGAGCGCCAGCGCGCTGCTCTTGAGATAGGCCTCCGGCCCCAGCTCCTTCAGCACCAGGGAGCGGACCTCGAACAGGCGGCGGAAGAAGGCATCGGTCTTGGCCCAGGTGGCGCTCAGCACCAGCCGGTCGATGCGGTCGGGATGCTCGATGGCCAGGACCTGGCCCATGGCGCCGCCGGTCGAGTGACCGCACCAGTGCACCTTGTCGTAGCCCAGGGCATCGATCAGCTGCAGGGCGTCATCGGCCATCTGCGCCACCGAATAGGTGATCTTCGACAAAGTGCTGCGCGCCGTGCCGCGATGATCATGCACGACCACGGTGAAATGTTCGGCGAGTCCGGCGACGTTCGCGTCCCAGAAGCGGCCGTCGCCGCCCAATCCGGGGACGAGGAACAGCGGCGGTCCCTTCCCTCGAGTTTCATAGTGGAGCTCGGCGCTGTCCCGGAGCTTGACGTGTGGCATCGAATCCCTTTCCGCTATAGTGACATGGGGAGGAAAGGAAAGCGCACGATGAAGCGCCTGTCGATTCTGGCGATCCTGCTTCTTGCCGGCTGCACCAAGGAGCAGCAGCCGGTGACGACCCTCATTCCGCGGCCGGCGCCGGACGATCCGACGCCCGCCGGCATCGCCTATCTATGCGACGGCCGCAAGGAAGTGAGCGTGGTCTACGCCAAGAACCGGGCCTCGGTAACCGTGGACGGCCGGACCTTGCGCATGGAGTACCAGCCGACCGGCAGCGGCTTCCGCTATGTCGACACCGCGAATGAATGGGTCGGCCGCGACGATCTTGCGTCGCTGCGCGAGACCGGCACCGCCAAGCCGATCGCCTTCAACTGCCGGCCGCTGCGGCGCACGACCTGACTGTCATCCCTCGCTACGCTCGGGATGACGGTGTTCACTTCAGCCACAGCTTGATCGCGTAGCCCACCAGCGCGGTGACGCCGACGCCGGCGGCCCACAGGCTGACGAACCACAGCCACTGCCGCGCCCTGGGCATCAATGGTAGCCCTCGTGGCCGGTCTTGCCGCGGAACACCCAGTAGGAATAGCCGGTATAGGCCAGGATGATCGGCACCATGATCAGTGCGCCGGGCAGCATGAACTTCAGGCTCGCCGCCGGCGCCGCGGCTTCCCAGATCGTGATCTTGGTCGGCACGACGTAGGGGAACAGGCTGATGCCGAGGCCGGCCAGGCTTAAGGTGAAGATCAGCAGGGTCATCAGGAACGGCGTGTAGTGATGCCGCCGCACCAGGCTCGCGAAGAAGACCACCGTGGCGATGGTGACGAGCAGCGGTACCTGCGCGGTGAACAGGACCTGCGGCCAGGCAAACCAGCGCTCCCAGTAGGCGTGGCTGAGCAACGGCGTGGCCGCACTCACCGCGGCGATCGCCACGATGGTCGCGATGCCGAGCCCGAAGGCCAGGCGATAGGCGCGCGCCTGCAGCGTGCCCTCGCTCTTCATGATCAGCCATGTCGCGCCCAGCGTCGCGTAGCCGACGACCAGGCTCACGCCGACCAGCACGCTGAACGGCGTCAGCCAGTCGAACCAGCCGCCCGTGTAGACGCGGTTGTCGACGGCGATGCCCTGCAGCAGCGCGCCGAGCGTGATGCCCTGGGCCAAAGCTGCACCGATCGAGCCGACGCTGAACGCAAGATCCCACCACGGGCGATGGCCGGGATCGCGCCAGCGGAACTCGAAAGCGACGCCGCGGAAGATCAGCGCCAGCAGCATGGCGACGATCGGCGCATACAGTGCCGACAGGATCGTGCCGTAGGCCAGCGGAAAGGCCGCCAGCAGGCCGCCGCCGCCCAGCACCAGCCAGGTCTCGTTGCCGTCCCAGACCGGCGCGATGGAGTTCATCGCCGTATCGCGCTCGTGGCCGACCGGGATGCGCGGGAACAGGATGCCGATACCGAGGTCGAAGCCGTCCATCACGACATAGGCGAAGATCGCGAAGGCGATGATGAAGGCCCAGATGGTGGGCAGGTCGAAGGTGAGCATGGTCAGTTGCCTCCTTCGGAGACCTGGGGCGCGGGCGTGATGCCCGCCGCACGCACCGGCTGGTCGCGCTGCGGGCCCTCCTCGCCGCGATGCGGCGAATGGCTCATCAGCCGCAGGATGTAGAGCACGCCTGCGCCGAACACGATGAAATAGACGACGATGAAGGCCAGCAGCGAGATCGCCACGGCCGGCGCCTGCAGAGGCGACACCGAATCGGCGGTGCGCAACAGGCCGTGCACCGTGAAGGGCTGGCGACCGACCTCGGTCGTCACCCAGCCCGCGATCACGGCGACGAAGCCCGCCGGTCCCATGGCGATGGCGAAGCGATGCAGCAGCGGCCAGTCGTAGAGCCTGTGGCGCACCCTCGCCCACAGGCTGACCAACCCCAGCAGCAGCATCAGCGTTCCCAGGCCGACCATGATCCGGAAGGCCCAGAACACGATCGCCACCGGCGGCCAGTCCTTGCGGTCGACCGTGTCGAGGCCTTTCAGCGGCGCATCGAGCGAGTGCTTCAAGATCAGCGACGAGGCCTTGGGAATCTCCACGGCGTAGAGGTTCTTGCCCTCGGCCTGGTCGGGCCAGGCGACCACCACGAAGGGCGCGCCGTCGGGGTAGCTCTTGAAGTGGCCTTCCATGGCCATGATCTTCACCGGCTGGTGCTCCTGCGTGTTCAGCCCGTGCTGATCGCCGGCCAGGATCTGCAATGGCGCCACCACGGTGATCATGCCCATGGCCATGGAGAACATGGTGCGCGCGCCCTCGTTGGCGCGCTCGCGCAGCAGATGCCAGGCGCCGACCGCGCCCACCACCAGCGCCGTCGTGAGGTACGCAGCGAAGACCGTATGCACCAGCCGATAGGGGAAGGACGGATTGAAGATGATGGCGAGCCAGTCGGCCGGCTGGAACTGGCCGCTGGCGGCGATCGTGTAGCCCGCCGGCGTCTGCATCCAGCTGTTGGCCGACAGGATCCAGAAGGCCGAGATGAACGTGCCGACGGCAACCGCAAGCGTCGCCACGAAGTGCAGCGTCTTGCCGACCCGGTTCATGCCGAACAGCATGACGCCCAGGAAGCCGGCCTCGAGGAAGAACGCCGTCAGCACCTCATAGGCCATCAGCGGGCCGACGATCGGGCCCGCCTTGTCGGAGAACACCGACCAGTTGGTGCCGAACTGGTAGGACATGACGATGCCCGACACCACGCCCATGCCGAAGCTGAGCGCGAATATCTTCAGCCAGTATTTGAAGAGGTCGAGATAGACCGAGCGGCCGGTCCACAGCCACAGCCCCTCGAGCACGGCGAGATAGCTCGCGAGCCCGATGGTGAATGACGGAAAGATGAAATGGAACGAGACGGTGAAGGCGAACTGCAGTCGGGCCAACAGGGTTGCGTCCAATGACTCGAACATGGGCTTTCTCCCCCGGCACGCAGGCGCCGTCTCAAACTATACGTGAGGCAAAGGCCGGCGATTTCAATGCGACAGTCAGTACATCCAACGCACCGACGAGGTCCGAACGACTGCGCGCCGCACCGAGCGCCACGCGGATGGCGTGCTCGGGATTGCCGTCTACGCTGAAGCTGTCGCTGGTCACCACAGCGAGCCCCTGTCGTTGAACGTGCGCGGCGAACTCCGCTCGGGTCCACGTCGGCGGCAGCGCCAACCAGATATGATGGCCCTTGGGGTGCGCGGCATAAGTGTGCCCCGAAAGCGCCTTGGCCGCCAGCTTCTGTCTTGCCGCAGCCTCGGCGGCGACGGCCGCGACGATGGCGTCGGCGCTGCCGTCCTTCAGCCAGCGCAAGGCCAGCGCCGCCGTGAGCGGCACCGGCATCTGCGCCACCGTGCGCAGGGCATTGGCGATGGTCGATGCGGCCGTGCGATCGGGCGTCAACACGAACGACACGCGCAGGCCGGGCGCGATGCATTTGGACAGGCTCGCCGCCAGATAGGCCCGTTCGGGGATCAGGGTCGCGATCGGCTGGACCTTGGGATCGAGGCTGCCATAGGCATCGTCCTCGAACAGCAGCAGGTTGCGCCGGCGGATCACGGCGGCGACCTGCTCGCGCCGCATCGCGCCCATCGTCGCCGTCGTCGGATTGTGGATGGTGGGCACGAGATACACGGCCTTGGGCGACTGCCGGCGGGCGGCGTCGTCGAGGGCGGCCGGGATCACGCCCTCGCCGTCGGCCTCGACGCCGATCAGCCTGACGCCGAGCGCCGCCGCGGCCGCCTTGAACCCCGGATAGGTGAGACGATCGGTCAGCACCACATCGCCGGGCTGCGTCGTCGCCAGCAGCATGGCCATCAGCGCGGTCTGCGTGCCCGGCGACACGACGAGGCGATGCGCCTCGGCGTTGCGCACGCGCCGGCGCAGCCAGTCCGCCGCGACGCCGCGATCGGAGTCGCTGCCGCCGGCCTGCTGGTAGCTCAGGAAATCGGAGATGCCGTAGTCGCGCTGCAGGGCCGCCAACCCGCGCGACACACGGCCTTCGAGGTCGGCCTCGATCGGCTCCGGCGGCAGGTTCATCGACAGGTCGAAGTCGATGCCGGTGGCGGCCGCGCGTGGCGCGCGCACGCGGCTTTCGGCGACGAAGGTCCCCTGCCCCACACGCGCCTCCGTGAGGCCGCGCCGCCGCGCCTCGTTGTAGGCACGGGTCACGGTGGTGAGGTCGACGCCCAGCGCCTTGGCGAGCGCGCGATGCGTCGGCAGGCGATCGCCCCGATGCAGGCGGCCCGACGCGATGTCGGCCGCGAGGGCGCTCACGATGCCTTCGTAGACCGGACCGATGCCGTCACCGAGTGTAGGGACCCAATCCATACAATCCGCCTCTATTGCCATTGTATGTATGGCTTATTGTATGGATATTGGCAAGCACCTGGAGGGAGAATTGCCATGGAGCCCAAAGCCGGTCTTGCCCTGTTGAACGGCCTGCGCGGTCGTTGCCCGGCCTGCGGCAAGGGCCGTCTGTTCCGCCGCTTCATGAAGGTCGCCGACGCCTGCGAGTCCTGTGGCGAGCCCCTTCATCACCATCGCGCCGACGACTTCCCGGCCTATCTGGTGATCGTGGTCGTCGGTCACATCGTCGTGCCGCTGACGCTCTATGTCGAGCTGGCCTGGGCGCCGTCTTATTGGGTGCACGCGGCGATCTGGCTGCCGCTGGTGCTGATCCTGTCGCTCGGCATGCTGCAGCCCATCAAGGGCATGGTGGTGGCATTGCAATGGCACGCCGGCATGCACGGCTTCGCCGCCGCCAAGCGCGCCCGATGCTAGTCTTGGGCGCGACGCCGGCGCATGCACTGCAGTCGGCGATGCTTGGGGTTTGCGCCCTTTCCGCCGGTGGCTGCGTTGTGGTCGACGCGGACCCGACCGCTATGGGTTGAAGTTCGGACAGTTACGCAGGTTTCGCAGCGGACTTTCGTGGAGGCAATCCGTCCGGCGCCGGCCAGCCGGACGGGACATGCGTCGGCAAACCGGGATCCCGCTCCCGGCATGCGGCATGCGGCATGCCTCTGGCATGGAAATCGGATCAACGATGCATAGAGCGACAATACCATTGCATCCTGTCATGAACTTTAGTTCTTGTCAATAACTTAAGTTTAGTTTCTTCGCGCCATATGGGGTGGAACAAGCCATCCGGCTAGCCCCAGGCATCGAACAGCTCGGCGATGGCCGCGCGCGGCAGGCCGGCCCTGAGGCAGGTCTCGAGCAGCACACGTGCCTTCAGGGGATGTAGCCGGCCGCCCCAGATCAGCCCGGCCTTGCGCAGGCCGATCTCCGACGTCGGACCGCCGTAGGTCTGGCGCAGCATCGGCCCGCCGCCGGCGCGCGGCGATACGACCGCAGGCATCGCCGAGGCGAGACGCCCGGCGACCTCCGCCAGGCGTTCCGGGATGTGACCGCCGCCCATGGCCGCCACGACGGCGCCGCGATAGCCGAGGTGGTCGGAGGCGCCCAGCATCGCGTCGATCAGACGCCCCGGCTCGTCGAGCCCCATCCACAGCAGCGCCACCGGCTGGGCCGTTCCATCGACCTTGCCCAGCCGCTTGCGCGTCGCCGCGACGGCATCGCGCACCGGCAGGCTGAGCGGGACGACGCGGTCCTCGACGAGGGCTGCGAGCGGTCCGGTCTGCGGCGAGGCGAAGGCGTTGAGGCGCGTGGGATGGGCCTTGATGACGTCGGCTGCGGCATAGACCTCGTCCAGCATCACCGCCATGACGCCGAGCGACCGTGCATGATCGCGGATCCACGGATCGCACGCCACGCGCACGGCGGCCAGCAGGTTGCCCGGACCATCGGGCGACGTGAGCGACGGATTGCGCATCGCCGCCGTGACGATCACCGGCACGTCGCGCTCGAGCAGCAGGTCGAGCAGGAAGGCCGTCTCCTCCAGCGTGTCGGTGCCCTGCGTCACGATCACGCCTTCGGCCGTCGAGGCCGCGATCCTGGCCGCGAGCGCGTGGATCTGGTCGAACGAGAGCGAATGGCTGCCGACACGCGACACCGTCTCGGCCTCGATCTCGGCCAGCGTGCCGAGCAAGGGCACTGCCTTCACGAGATCGTCGGCGCCGGCGCCCATCTGCATGACGCCGCTGGCGTCGGGCCGCGTGGCGATCGTGCCGCCGAGCGCCAGGATATGGATACGCGGCCTGCTCATGCTCCCAACCTCAATGATCCGAAGAAACGATCGGCTTCCGGCGTGCGCTGCGCATCGGCCGGTGCGAGATAGGCGAGCGACACGTAGCGCCGGCCCTTCAGCAGCACGAGCTGGCGCAGCACGTTGCCGCCCTGCACCGAGCCGATGGATTCGGCCGCCGGCACGCCGTTCATGTCGCGCCAGTTGACGCTGGTCCATTTGCCGCCGGCCAGGCGCTGTGCGCGGTCATCGAGCACGGATTGCAGGTAGGCCCGCGGCTGGCGCAGATCGATATCGGCCGGCAACAGCGCAGTCTGCGCCACGAAGGACAGGCGGCGATATTCGAGGCTGTAGGAGTGATAGGCGAAGGCGGTGCCGCCGGGCGATTGCGTGTCGATCACCTTGTAGATCGGCTCGCCCGGCATATCGACGAAGAAGGCATTGCCGGGCCCGCGCACGGCGTACCAGGTCGATTGCGCGGCAACGGCTCTGGCGGCCACCGCGACCGGCAGCGCGAGCAAGACACGCCGGCAAAGCATCATTGCGCGCCGAACTTCTCGCGCACCTCGGCCTGCGTATAGTAGCCGCGCGCCACGTCGCGGCCGATCGCGACCGGATCGCGCCTGGCCGGATCGCCGAAGCCGCCGCCGCCCGGCGTCGACACGCGCACCACGTCGCCGACGCCGATCTGGATATCCTGGTCCTTGGAAAGGTGCGGCGGCCGGTAGGTCTTGCCGCGCCGGCTCACCTCGACGGTGTTGGTGCCGCCGTCCTTGCCGCCCAGGACTCCCTGCGGACCGGTGCGGCCGTGGTCCATCACCATGGAGACGCGCGCCTCGCCGCGGCGCAGCCTGATCGCATAGTTGATGCCGAAGCCGCCGCGGAACTCGCCGGCGCCGCCCGAGCCTTCGCGCAGGGAGAACTCCTCGAACAGCACGGGATAGAACTGCTCCAGCACCTCGACCGGCGGCATCTTGGAGATGCCGATGGTCGAGCAGCCGTTGCTCAAGCCGTCGCCGCCCTGGAAGCCGCCGTAACCGCCGCCGGTGAAGAGATACATAATGTAGTTGCGGTTGCGCTCGGGGTCGTAGCCGCCGACGCCGAGATTGCCCGAAGTGCCGGCCGGCGCGGCAAACAGCAGGTCGGGGATCGCCTTGGTCATCGCCGCGAACACCGCCTCGGCGATGCGCTGGCTCACCTCGGCGGCGCAGCCCGACACCGGCCGCGGATACCTGGCATAGAGGAACGTGCCCTCGGGCTCGACGATCTTCAGCGGTTCGAAGGTGCCGGCGTTGATCGGCACCTCGGGGAAGATGTGCTTCACCGCCAGGTAGATCGCCGACTTGGTGGTGGCGATGACGCTGTTCATCGGCCCGCGGCAGGGCGGGCTGGAGCCCGACATGTCGAAGGTGAGGTCCTCGCCCCTCTTGGTGATCTTCATTTTGATCACCAGCGGCTCGTCGATCACGCCGTCGCTGTCGACCTGCGAGCTGCCTTCGTAGACGCCGTCGGGGATGCCGGCGATCTTCGCCCGCATCTGGCGCTCGGCGCGATGGCGCATCTCGGCGATCGCCTGGCGCACGACATCGGCGCCATAGCGCTCGATCAGCGCCGTCAGCCGCTGCTCGCCGGTCGTGAGCGCGGCCGCCTGGGCCTTGATGTCGCCGATGCGCTGGTCGGCGATGCGGATGTTTGAAAGGATGATGGACAGGATCTCCTGGTCCATCTCGCCCTTCTTGAAGAATTTTACCGGCGGCAGGCGCAGGCCTTCCTGCTCGACTTCCGTGGCGCTCGCCGAGAAGCCGCCGGGCACCATGCCGCCGACATCGGGCCAGTGGCCGGTGTTGGCGAGCCAGGCGAACAGCTCGCCCTTGTAGAAGAACGGCTTCACGAACCGCACGTCCATCAGGTGCGTGCCGCCGAGATAGGGATCGTTGACGATGAACACGTCGCCCGCATCGACCTTGCCGGCGTAGTGGCTCTTCACGCGCTCGATCACCGCCTGGGTCGAGAACTGCATCGTGCCGACGAACACCGGCAGGCCGAGCTCGCCCTGAGCGATCAGGGCGCCATCGGCCGCGTCGTAGATGCCGTCCGAGCGGTCCATGCCTTCGGAGATCACCGGCGAGAAGGCCGAGCGCACGAAGGCCAGGTCCATCTCGTTGCAGACCTGGATCAGGCCGTTCTGGATGACGGTCAGCGTGACGGGATCGAGGTTCGACATGGCCTACGACTAGGGTCCAGACTGAATGCATCCACCATACGACAGCAGCAGCGAGGCAGGCGAGGAAATAGCGAGCCAGCCTGTCGCTCTCTTTCAGCGCGCTCGGGCGCCGCCGCGTGCCTTGGCGGTCCGCGGCGAGTCGGCGGCGACATGGGTGCGCAACGCATCGCGGATCGCGTGAAGCGATTGGATATCCGCCGTGCTCTTGCGGTAGGCGAGGCCGATCGGCACCGGCGGCAGTTCGGCTTCCGTCCTGACCTCCCGCAACCTGCCGCGCGCGAGATCGTCCTGCACGGTGCAGTGAAAGGCGGCAGTGATCCCGAGGCCCGCTTTCACCATGTTGAGCATCGCCGGGATGTTGATCGACTCGATCACGGGTTCGGGCGGCAGCCGTCTGGCGGCGAGGAAGGCGCGCTGGACCAGCAGCCGCTGCGTGTACGTCGCTGGCGGCAGGATCCAGTTGGCCCTCTCCAGCATCTGCCAGCTCGCCGCACCTCGCTTCGCGCGCCCACCAGCGCCTTCGACGATCAGCATGCGCTCGGTATAGATCTGGTCCAGTCCGAAGGCACCGGTGTCGAGCACGTGCAAGGCCTCGGGCGTGAAGAGGGTGAGGATGGCGTCCAGCTCTCCATTGGCGAGCTGATCGGCCAGCGCGACGATGCGGGCCTCGACCAGATGCAGGCGCGGCGGATCGCCCTTATCGGCGAGGCGGCGCAGAATTTCCGGAATGATGCACCAGGCGACGAACGGAGCGGTGCCGATGCGCAGGGTGCGCGAGCGCGTCGGGCCGGCCGACCGCGCCTTGCTGTTGCTCAGCCCGTCGAGATGGCGAAGAACGACGCGGGCGCTGCGCACGAACTCCTCGCCATCGGCGGTCGGCAGCAGTCCGCGTGTCGTCCGCACGAACAGGGGAGCGCCGATGGCCTGTTCGATCTCCCGCAGGCTCTTGCTGAGCGCCGGCGCACTGAGATTCATCTGCCGCGACGTCGCGCGCATGCTGCCGGTCTCCGCGAGCAGGCAGACCATTTCCAGTTGGCGGAATCGCAAATGCCGGAACGTCGTCGAACTCCGTCGGTGTAAACCGCCAGTTTACATGCCGCGCCGAGAATCGAATAGACGCTCCGCCACCGCCCTCCTAACGCTTGGTCGCAAACGACGTACCCGCTTCTGGCGGCGAAGATCATGGAGGAGACATCGTGAAGACATCCTGGATTGCCGTCGCGGCGGCCGCGGTCCTGACGGTCGCGCTGCCCGGCGCGGCATCGGCCGACGACTATCCGACCAAGCCGGTCACCCTGGTGGTTCCTTTCGCCGCCGGCGGCAACAACGACGTCTCGGCCCGCATCCTGGCGCGCAAGCTGGGCGAGTTGCTGGGCCAGTCGTTCGTGGTCGACAACAGGGCCGGCGCCGGCGGCGCGATCGGCACCGCGTCGGTCGCGAATGCCAAGCCCGACGGCTATACGCTCGGCTTCCTGAGCAGCGGTCCAATGGCGGCCAATGTCAGCCTCTACAAGAGCCTGCCCTATGACACGCTGAAGGATTTCGTGCCGATCGCGCGGGTCACCACCAGCCCGAGCGTGCTCGTCGTCCCGCCACCGCTGCCTGCGAACGACATCGGCGAACTGATCGCGCTGGCGAAGAAGGAGCCCGGCAAGCTGAACTACGGAACCGCCGGCGTCGGCTCCTCCTCGCATCTTTCCGGCGCCCTGTTCGAGCGGCTGGCCGACATCCAGATGGTGGCGGTGGGCTATCGCGGCGGCGCGCCGGCGCTGGCTGACCTGATGGGCGGCCAGCTGCAGGTGCTGATCAACCCGATCCTCGAAGTGGTGGCGCAGGTGAAGAGCGGGAAGGTGCGCGCGCTCGGCGTCACCAGCGCAAAGCGGTCGGCGCTGCTGCCGGAGGTCGCCGCCATCGCCGAGGCCCTGCCCGGATACGAGGTGCTGACCTGGAACGGCCTCGTCGCGCCGGCCGGAACGCCGTCGGCGATCGTCGAGAAGCTGAATGCGGCGACGCGCCAGGCGCTCACCGATCCCAAGGTCCGCGCGCAGCTCGAGGAGCTCGGACTGGAGACGGCGATCTCCTCGCCGGCCGAATTCGCCGCCTACGTCCGCGAGCAGATCGATGCCTTCGCCAAGCTGGCGCGCATCGCCAACGTCGAGCCGCAGTGACGTCCATCCCGTCGAACACCCGATAGCAAGCAACCGGAGTCGAACATGCCTAGGATCGTTGCCCCCGCCGAACTCGTCGGCATCCTGCCCCCACTGGTCACACCGTTCGACGCGGACGAGGAGATCGACGTCAAGGCGCTGCGGGCCGCGACGCGCTTCATGCTGGAGCAGGGTGTTCACGGCCTGGTCGTGGGCGGCAGTTCCGGCGAGGGCTTCAATCTCGAAGTCGACGAGCTGCGCCGCCTGACGGCGGAGACAGCCGAGGAAATCGGCGACAGCGTGCCGCTGATCGCCGGCGTGATCGCCAACTCGACGCGCGGCGCCATCGCCCGGGCGAAGGCGGTGGCCGATCTCGGCGTCTCAGCGCTGCAGGCGACGCCGGTCCACTACATCTACAAGACCGACGACGAGGCGATGATCCGGCACTTCCGCGACATCTACGAGGCCGCCGGCATCCCGATCATCGTCTACAACGTGGTGCCCTGGAACTACCTCTCGCCGGCCCTGCTGCTGCGTATGATGCGCGAGGTGCCGGGCGTCATCGGGGTCAAGCAGAGCGCCGGCGATCTCAAGATGCTCGCCGACCTGCTGAACAACGCGCGCCCCGAGGACCGCATCTATGCGGCCATCGATGCGCTGCTCTACCCGTCGATGGCGCTGGGCTCGCACGGCGTGATCTCGATGCTGACGTCGCTGGCGCCGCGCCAGTGCATGGCGCTGTGGGACGCGGTGAAGCGAGGCGACAATGCGCGCTCGCTCGACCTGCACCGCAAGCTGCTCAGGCTCTGGAACGCGGTCTTCGCGGACAACCGGATCGCCACCGCGAAATATGCGCTGTCGTTGCAGGGCGTGCCGGTCGGCGTCTGCCGCCGCCCGACAATACCGGCGACCGCCGCCCAGCAGGCGGCGATCCGGGTCGCGATGGCCGACCTGACGGACGAGAAGCAGGCGGCGGCCGCCTAGAGCGGGTGGTCGTGGTTTCGCACACTGCGTTACAGCTCGACATCGCCCTTGAGCAGGCGCTGCACGATGCCGCGGTTCAGGATCTCGTTGGTGCCATCGGCGACGTTGACGATGCGCAGCGAGTGCCAGGCGTGGTGCAGGCCGACCTCGTTGGTGAAGCCCATCGCGCCGTGCGTCTGCATGGCGCGATCGACCGCTCGATAGCCGACCTGCACCGAGTAGGCCTTGGCCATCGACAGCTCCTTGATGGCGGGCGCCCCCTGGTCGAGCAGCAGCGCGGCGTTCAGTCCCATGAGATGCGCGCCATGCAACTCGGTGGCGCTCTCCGCCAGCGGGAAGGTGACGCCCTGGTAGTCGGCGATCGGCCGATCGAAAGCCTTGCGCGTCTTGGCGTATTCCAGCGCGAGCTCGAGCGCCCAGCGTCCGTAACCGACGGCACGCGCCGAGTTGTAGATGCGGCCGAGCGACACGCCGTAGAGCGCGGCGGCAAAGCCCTGGTGCAGCTCGCCCACGACCTGCCAGGGTTCGACGCGCACGTCCTCCAGGCGCAATTCGGCCTCGTCGCCGCCGATATGGCCGAACAGCTTTATGACGCGCTGGACCTCGAAGCCCGGTGAATCCGTCGGCACCAGGAACGCACTGATGCCGCCGCGGCGCTGCGCGGCGCGCTCGGGGTCGGTCACGGCGAAGACGATGCAGTAGTCGGCAACCGGCGCGTTGGAGGTCCAGATCTTGCGGCCCGTGAGACGCCAGCCGTTGCCGTCGGGCCGGGCGCGCGTCGCCAGCGCCGCCGCATCGGAGCCGGCGCCGGGCTCCGACAGGCCGAAGCACATCGACGCCTCGCCCGCCATCATCGGCGCCAGCATGCGCTCGCGTGCCTCGTCGGTGACCTTTTCGAGCAGCCGGCTCGGCCCGAAGGCCCAGTGGCTGATGACATACAGCATCAGCCAGTTCTGCGGGCCGCACAGCCGGAACAGCGCCTCCCAGCCGACATAATAGGCAAGATGCCCCAGCCCGCCGCCGCCCAGCGACTCGGGCACGCACATGTTGTAGTAGCCGGCCTTGGCCGAGACGCGCCGCACGTCGTCGATCAGGGCCTTCAGGGCGTCCGAGAACCGGCCATCGTCGCGATAGAGCCGTCGCGGATCCTCGAACAGGTCGCGATGCGCCTCGTGGCGCGGCAGGATCTCCTTGCGCGCGAAATCGAGCAGGCCGTCGCGCACGGCGCGCACGTCCTCCGGCAGTTCCCAGGCAATGGCGGACACCGAAATACCTCCGTAACGACGGTGTGGTCATTCTCGCGGGCATTGTTGGCACGGTCCCTGCGGGGTGCCAGTGCCGAGAGACCGGGCAAACCGCGATACGAGACCTGCATTGCGGACTGGCGGCAAAGCCCGATCGATACGATATGATGAGGACCTTACCTCCCAACCTCTTTCTGACGGACCGCCCATGAACGCGCCTATGGCCGCGAACGACCTCAATTTGATGAAATTCGGCATCGGCCAGCCGGTGCCGCGGCAGGAGGATCCCACGCTGCTGCGCGGCGAGGGCCGCTACACCGACGACATGAACCTGCCCAACCAGGCGTACTGCGTCATGGTGCGCAGCCAGATGGCGCACGGCGTCATCAAAGGCATCGACACCGCCGAGGCCAAGGCGATGCCGGGCGTGCTGGGCGTGTGGACCGGCGCCGACCTCGCCGACTACGGCCCGCTCAAGACGCTGATCCCGGTGCCCAACCGCGACGGCACGCCGATGAAGACTCCGACGCGTCCGTCGCTCGCCACCGACAAGGTGCGGTTCGTCGGCGACCCGGTGGCCTTCGTCGTCGCCGAGACGCTCGCCCAGGCCAAGGATGCGGCCGAGGCCGTCATCGTCGACATCGGCCAGCTCCCTGCCGTCACCGATGCGCGCGAGGCCACCAGGCCCGGTGCGCCCGTCGTGTTCGACGACGCGCCCGGCAACATCTGCGTCGACTATCTCTACGGCGACAGCGCCAAGGTCGCCGACGCCTTCGCCCAGGCCGCGCACGTCACGCGCCTGCGCCTCGTCAGCAACCGCATCGTCGTCTGCGCCATGGAGCCACGCTCGGCCGTCGCCGACTACGACGCCAAGACCGATCGCTACACGCTGCGCGCCGGCAACCAGGGTGCGTTCGGCCTGAAGCACCAGATGGCGGCCCTGCTCAAGATCAAGCCCGAGCAGATGCGCATTCTCACGGGCAATGTCGGCGGCTCGTTCGGCATGAAGGGCTCGCCCTATCCGGAGTATGCCGGCCTGTTCCATGCCTCCAAGATTCTCGGCCGGCCGGTGAAGTGGACGGACGAGCGCTCGGGCGCGTTCCTGAGCGACCAGCATGGCCGCGACCACGACTTCGACGCCGAGCTGGCGCTCGACAAGGACGGCAGGTTCCTCGCGGTGCGGCTGGTGGGCTTCGCCAACGTCGGCGCCTATCTCGCCAATGTCGGTCCGCTGATGGGCTCGATGGGCGTGACGCGCAATCTCGCCGCCATCTACCGCACGCCGCTGATCGAGGTCGCGACCAAGGTCGCCTTCACCAACACCTCGCCGGTCGGCGCCTATCGCGGCGCCGGGCGGCCCGAGGCCAACTACTTCATGGAGCGGCTGATCGATACCGCGGCGCGCGAGATGGGCATCGACCGCATCGAGATGCGCAAGCGCAACCACATCAAGCCCGAGGAGATGCCTTTCAAGACGGCATCGGGCACGACCTACGACAGCGGCGAGTTCACCACGCTTCTCGACAAGGCGCTGACGTTCGCCGACATCTCGGGCTTCGACGCACGCAAGGCCGAGAGCAAGGCGCGCGGCAAGCTGCGCGGGCTCGGCATCGGCGACTATCTCGAGGTCACCGCGCCGCCGATGAAGGAGATGGGCGGCATCCGCTTCGAGCCCAACGGCGACGTCTCGATCATCACCGGCACGCTGGACTATGGCCAGGGCCACTGGTCGGCCTTCGCCCAGGTGCTGACCGAAAAACTGGGAGTGCCGTTCCACAGGATCAAGTTGATCCAGGGCGACAGCGATCTCCTGATCGCGGGCGGCGGCACCGGCGGCTCGAAGTCGATCATGGCGAGCGGCGCCGCCATCGTCGAAGCCTCCGACAAGGTCATCGACAAGGGCAAGCAGATCGCGAGCGTGGCGCTCGAAGCCTCGGCGGCCGACATCGAGTTCACGCTCGGCCGCTTCACCATCGTCGGCACCGACCGCGGCATCGGCATCATGGAGCTGGCCGAACGCCTGCGCAGCGGGATGAAGCTGCCCGAGGGCGTGCCCGAGACGCTCGATGTCAGCCACGTGCACGAGGCCGCCCCGTCGGCCTTCCCCAACGGCGCCCATGTCGCCGAGGTCGAGATCGATCCCGATACCGGCTGGGTCGAGGTCGTGAAGTACACCATGGTCAACGACTTCGGCACGGTCATCAATCCGCTGCTGGTCGAAGGCCAGAGCCACGGCGGCGTGGTGCAGGGCATCGGCCAGGCGCTGTTCGAGCATGTCGTCTACAGCGAGGACGGCCAGATCCTGACCGGCAGCTTCACCGACTACGCCCTGCCGCGCGCCTCCGACACGCCGTCCTTCCAGCTCGACTATCACTCGGTGCCGGCCAAGACCAACGTGCTGGGCGCCAAGGGCTGCGGCGAGGCGGGCTGCGCGGGCTCATTGCCGTCGGTGATGAACGCGATCTCCGATGCGCTGGGCGGCAAGCACATCAACATGCCGGCGACGCCCGAGCGGGTGTGGGCAGCACTCAATTCATAGCTGAGGCGAGGAGCGGCCTGCGGCCGCTCCTCGCCCTTACAGTTCGTCTCTGCTTTGCCGATGGCTGCATACACCGCTGTCGCTTCGCCGGTGAATTTCTGCATTTTTTGCATTTTCTGCTGGCCTCCCGCTGGACTGCCCCCTGGAGTCCATCCCGTCCGCCTGAACGCAGCCGGACGGGGCAGGAGCGGTCTGGCCCACGGTCGGATGAACGATGCATGGAGCGACAGACACTCACACTCTACTGAGCACTCAAGTTCTTGTCAATAACTTAAGTTCACATCGGCATGACAGCTATCCACCGGTGAGGCTGGGTTCTTTTATTGCGACTTTTGAGGCTCCAGGAGGGGCCATATCTGGAGACCGCTACCGTCAGCATACCACCGCTTGCGTCGCTCGACCGACATGCAGGCAATGCCTGCAACCGCATCGCATCGAGCTCGATCTGCTCCAGTTTGAGACTCCAATTGTGGCGGGCCGAACCCGGACAGAGCTGGTTTCGGAAGGTCTGCGCAGACCGGATGCCAAAAAAACGTGGAAAACCAACGCCTAGCCGCCCGATTTTATTGTGGCAAATTTGCAACATATGTTAGACGGGTGTGTCGCCTTCCCCCGCTATGGGACAGGCTGCTGGCGGGAGAAGTTCATGGCGTTGACAACCGGGCGCTGCGACCGCTCGAGCGCAAGAGCGACAGCGTATTCGATCATGGTGCTGGCCACAGTGGTTTTGTTGGGTATGGCGGGCGTTCTGTCTCCCGCAATGGCCCAGGTCAAGGCGCCGACGAAGTCGAAGCTGAAGCCGGCCGCCAAGGCCGCTCCCGCGATCGATCCGACGGATAACGTCGCCAGCGAGCTCAATGCCAAATGGCTGCGGGAGAACGGCCCGTACGCCGGTTTCAAGCAGGCGGGACCCGCGGCGGCTCCGGCGTCATACGCCACCCCCGCCGTCGCAAACGATTGGGGCGACCGCCTGGTCTCGCGCGCCATGAAATATCTGGGCACACCCTATCGCTACGGCGGCACCACGCCGGCCGGCTTCGACTGCAGCGGCTTTGTCTACTACCTCTACGGCGCGGTCTTTGGACAAAACATCCCGCGCATGCCGCACGACATGGCGCGCGAGGGAACGCCGATCGCGCGCAGCGACCTCAAGCGCGGAGACCTGGTCTTCTTCGGCTACCGCGGCACCTTCACCCACGTCGGCATCTATGCAGGCAACGGCCAGTTCGTTCATGCCACGCATCGCGGCTCGCCGGTCATGGTCACTCCCCTGGATGGCGACTACTACCGCGACCGCTACATGACCGCGGTGAGGCTGTCCCCGCGGTAATGCCATCTCCGGCGCTGCATTCCTGAGTGCAGATGTTGCCATCGTCGGCTGCGGCCCGGTTGGCGCGCTTCTAGCGAACCTGCTGGGTCAGGCCGGGCTCGCGGTCGACATCTACGATCGCGAGCACGAGATCTTTCCTCTGCCGCGCGCCGTGCATTTCGACGGCGAGGTCATGCGCATCTTCCAGAGCGCGGGACTTGCCGAAAAGATCGGCAATGTCGCCCGCGCCTCCTCCCGCGGCATGCATTTCGTCAATGGCGAAGGCCGCACGCTGATGGTCCGTCGCGGCATCGACGGGCCGGGTCCGCACGGCTGGGCCGGCAACTGGTACTTCCATCAGCCGATCCTCGAGGCTGTGCTGCGCGAGGGGCTGAAGCGCTTCGCCAATGTCCGCGTCCATCTCGGCCACGAGGTCGCGTCGGTCGACGATCTCGACGCCCGTTACGTCGTCGGTTGCGACGGCGCGCGCTCGCTGGTGCGGCAGGCGATCGGCAGCCGCCACGTCGATCTCGGCCTGCACCAGCCCTGGCTGGTCGTCGACCTTCTCTGTGATCCGACGAGTGCCCGCGTAAAAGCCCTGCCCGATTACACGGTCCAGCTCTGCGATCCGGCGCGGCCGATGACGGTCGTGAATGTCGGCGGCGCGCGGCGGCGCTGGGAGATCATGCTGATGCCGGGCGACGATCCGGCGCGCCTCACCGAGCCCGGCATCTTCTGGCCGATGATGGCGCGCTGGCTCGGACCCGAGGATGCGAAGCTGGAGCGCGCCGCCGTCTACACCTTCCATTCGGTGGTGCAGCAGGGCTGGCGCAGCGGCCGCCTGCTGCTGGCGGGCGATGCCTGCCATCAGACGCCGCCGTTCCTCGGCCAGGGCATGTGTGCGGGCATGCGCGACGCCGCCAACCTCGCCTGGAAGCTTCTAGCGGTCATCAAGGGCGATGCGCCGGACTCCCTGCTCGATACCTACGAAAGCGAACGCCTGCCGCATGTGCGGACCTTCATCGATCTCGCCGTGAAGCTCGGCGCCGTCCTGCAGGAGACCGACCGCAACGCCGCCGCGGCCCGCGACCGGCGCTTCGAAGCGGGCGCTGAAATGTTCGACTTCCCACAGCCGCAGCTCGGCCCGGGCTGCCGGCAGGAGGCGCCGCCGCCGGTCGGCACCATCTTCCCGCAGCCGCGGCTGGCCGACGGCCTGCTGATGGACGAGGCGATCGGCCAGCGCTTCGCCATCCTCGGCGAGGCGGAACTGCTCGACGGCCTTCGCGCCGATGCCGTGCTGCTGGCCGATGTCGGCCGCGATTGGCTAGAGCGCCACGAGGTCCGGGCCGTCGTCCTGCGGCCGGACCGCTACATCCATGCCGTGGCACGCGATCGGCGCGAACTTGTGGCGGCAACTCTCGAGCTTGCCCGGACGTTTGCTTCGGGATGCTCCAGACCCTCCAGGCCCTGACCATCCTGCTGGCCGCCATTGGCATGGCCCTGTCGCTGGCGCACGCTCTTGAATTCCCCGGCAAGCGCCGTCTCGACCGCGACGCCTATCTCAAGGTCCAGGCGATCTATTATCCGGGCTTCACCATCGGCGGCGCCTTCGAACCGCTGGCGATGATTGCCGTCTTCGCGCTGCTGCTGTTCACGCCGCTCGCCACGACGGCGTTCTGGCTCACCCTGGCGGCCTTTGCCGGCCTCGTGCTGGCGCACGCGATCTACTGGGTGTTCACCCACCCGGTGAACAAGGTCTGGCTGAAGGACGAGAAGCTCGGCCGGGCCGGCAGTGGCTTCTTCGCGACCGGCACCGGGACCGCGGAGGGCGACTGGACGGCGCTGCGCGACCGCTGGGAGTGGTCGCACGTCGCGCGCGCCGTGCTCGCGCTGCTGAGCCTCGCCGCCCTGGTGATCGCCGTCATTCCCTAGGTTCGTCCACGATGAAGCCGCACGACGTCAGTTGAGCCGAGCAGGGCCCGTACGACCAGCCGCGTACGGTCCTGCCGCTGAGCGGCGTGCCGGTCACCTCGACGTACTTGCCCCGGCAACCGTGGACGGTGGACACGGCCACGCTCTCAGGCGACGAACCGTCTCCGCCGAAGTTGGCGACGACGGGCGCATCCCAGCGCGGCGCGGTGCGCAGGTTGATCGCGACCAGCGTGGTGCCGACCAGCCGGCCCGATACCCAGCCCCTTCCGTCATCGGCATTTGCCGGATCGAGCGTGAAGTCCGTGCTCGGATAACCGTCGCGGATCAGCAGCCAGCCGTCCTTGGAGCCGAGGACCTTGAAGGTCACGCCCGTGGTTTCGACCGGCGTGACGCGCACGCGCGGCGCGAGATGGCCGATGATCGGCGCGTCCGCACGCGGCGCGCTGCGGACGTTGGTGCCCTTGGGGTCGGGGTCGATCGAGAATCCGCTCATCTCGCATTGCGTGGCGCCCGCCGTCTCGAGGGGTGCGGCCGCGGCCTGCGTCGTGCCGAGGGCGAGGCCCAGCAGCACGACGGTCAGGCGCGGCGCGCGCATTGCCGTCAGGCCGGCGTGAACATCGGCAGCGGCGGGCCGCCGTCGGTCGGCTTGAACACGACCTTCACCGGCTGCTCGCACTTCAGCTTGTCGAAGTCGCAGTCGACGATGTTGGTCACCATGCGCGGGCCCTCCGCGAGCGTGACGTAGGCCATGGCGTACGGCACCGGCGCGCGGCGCATGACGCTGTAGGAGTAGATCGTCCCCTTGCCCGAGGCTTCGATCCATTCCGTCTTGTCGCTGAAGCAGAACGGACAGATCGTGCGCGGATAGTGGTGCAGCTCGCCGCAGCTCGTGCACTTGCGCACCAGCAGCTTGCCCTTGGCGGCGGCGTCCCAGTAGGCCTGGGTCTCGGGGCTCACGGCCGGCGCCGGCAACTTGCGCTCTTTGGTGTCGGCCATGACTTACTCCCTCTCCAGAATGACGGTGCCGCTGCCGTGGCGCAGGCCGAGCGAGCCGCCCGTGCCGTGCGCCAAAGCGAGATCGCAGTTCTTCACCTGCACCTTGGGATGCGCCTCGCCGCGCAGCTGGCGCACGGCCTCCAGCACCTTGGTGAGGCCGCCGCGATT
>JACPOB010000184.1:0-13722 GCA_016185145.1 Rhodospirillales bacterium
AGCGCATGCGGGCCGACAACGACCTGACCCTCGCCCTCTCCGCCTGACACCACACCCAAACCAAAAATGTAGTGCCGACTTTTCGGCTAACTCTTTGATTCCATTGAATCGCAATGCCGATTCTGCGCAAGTTGGGCTAACCGAGTACCTCTCGGCGACCACTCCACCTGCCATGCTGCCCAGCCTGCCATACAACCTAAAGAGCCGCTTCCGGCTACGCGTCGGCGACGAAGAGCGTCCTTGCCAAGCCGATCAGGTCGCCGTCCGTATCGGATTGACGGTCGTCAGGCCGGCAAAGTCTTTCTCGTTGTCGGTGACGACGAGGCAGTCGTTGGCCTCGGCAATCGCCGCAATCATCATGTCGATGGCGCTGCGAGGGCGGCCCTTCGCCGTTCCTTCGGCCATCAGCCTCGCCCACACCATCGCGGCCGCCTCATCGAACGGCAGGATGCGACCCGCAAACAGGGCAACCGGTCCGCTGTGACCCGAGAACCAGTCTTCCAGTTCCCGACGTTTCCTGCCAGCCGGCCGTTTCAGCAGACCACGCCGGATCTCGGCGAGCGTGATCGCTGAAATGAACAGATTGTCATCGGCTTGTGCCGACATCCAAGTCGCCAGCGCCGGCGACGGAGCAGGTTTCACCGCGTTGCTAATGATGTTCGTGTCGAGCAGGTAGCGGGTCACAGATCGACCTTGCGACCCGCTGTGGATTCGCGTTTGAACTTGATGCCGGCACCGACCATGGGTGAGCGACGCAATGCTGCATAGATTCCGCCACGCCGTGGCGCTTCTTCAGTCAATGTCTGGCTGACGGTCGCTCGCAGTCGCTTGGATTCCGGCCCATCTTCGGCCAGGCGTTTCGCCAAGGAGCGAATAAGCTTGCGGTCAGCGGCGAGCCCCAGCACCTCGAAGCGGGCCAAGCCTCGTTGCTGCAAGCGTCTGCGATAGTTCTTGATCGCGCGATCCTGCGCCGTGTCGGTCATGATCGCCTTCCATTTTATGACATGTAATATAGCCAGATAGAGACCAATCGCAAGGCGGCTGGCAAGCCTTGCTTGCTGCGCCGGGACAGCGGCAAACTCGGCCGCAACCAACCAGCATGAAGAGAACAGATATGGCCGTCGTCGAAACCGAACGTCACGGGCAGGTGCTCGTAGTCCGCATGAACCGGCCCGACCGGCTGAATGCACTGAACACCGAGATGCGCACGGAGCTCGCCCACATCTGGACCGACTTCCGCCACAGCAAGGAGCTCGAGGTCGCGATCTTCACCGGCACGGGCCGCGGCTTCTGCGCCGGCGAGGACATGAAGGAGTCGCTGCAGAAGGGCGTCGCCGGCGGCGAGCGGCCCAAGCAGGAGGACCCCTTCATGACCGGCGCGCTCGAGAAGCCGGTGATCGCCGCGGTCAACGGCTTCGCCATGGGCGGCGGCTTCATGCTGGTCGAGCGCACCGACCTGCGCCTCGCCGTGCGCGAAGCGATCTTCGAGGTCTCCGAGGCCAAGCGCTGGCTCCTGGGCGGCTACAACCACGGCCACATCGCCAACGTCCCCTACCCCATCGCCATGGAGATGGCGCTGGGCTTCCGCTTCACGGCACAGCGCTTCTACGAGATCGGCTTCCTCAATCGCCTGGTCGACGCCGCCGACCTGATGCCCGAGGCGCTGAAGATGGCCGAGCACCTGCTCACCCTGCCACCGGCCTCGCGCGTCAACACCGTGCACATGATGCGCCAGATGCGGCCCGCGCCCGGACCGGACATGCAGAAGCTCGCCGCCGCCCTGCACGAGCACGGCGCCAAGAGCGACCTCATGGAATCGCGAGCCGCCTTTGCCGAGAAGCGCAAGCCCAACTTCAAGGGCTGGAACGATCCGGAGGATCGTTACCGGCTGCCGACGCTCAATTCGGTGAAGTGACGCGCTGCTAAAGCAGCCATTCAGCCAACGTACGAGGCGAATGGACGGCAACGCCGGCAAGCCTGCGCCCATAGAACCGACCGAAGTGCGTGCGATCGCCTGTGACCAGCGCATCGCACGCCATACGGGCGGCTGTGGCGACGACGGGCCGATCTTTTTCGGGCAGTCCCGAAAGAGCCGTCGTCGATACAGGATCGGCTTGCAGCGGGGCGACCTCGAGTCGATCGCGCAATGCGGCCAACGCAGGCAGTCCCTGCGGGCCCTTCGTCGCGAGATTTCGACGCGCTTCCTCGGCGACGTATCCGTCGGCACACAGGACATGGCCGTCGGCCAGGAGCAGTTCCAAGAGACGGCGGACGAAGCCGTCGGATTTCGCCGCCGAGAACAGCACATTGGCGTCGAGAAAGATCCGCACCTTCAGCTTGAGCGGCGTGACGCTTTGCGTTTGCGGCGCAAGGCCTCGCCGAGTTCAGCTTCGGCTGCATCGAACTCGGCGATGCGCGCGTCGCTGTACATTTCGACCGGCAAGGTCACGGCCGGCCGCAACAACAATCCTTCCGGCGTTGCTTCGGCAATCAACTGATCGTCGGCTTTGATACCGAGTTGCCGTCGCAGCTTCGCCGGCAGCGTGATGGTGCCGCGATCGGTAACGGTGAGCGTTGTCTTCATCGAGCCAGTATTGCTGATTTACGGAATTTCCGCAATTCCGCAAATCAGCGAATACCCACCGCGATCAGCACCAGCGCCGCTGCCATCAGCATCCAACCGGGATGGCGGCCGTGGTTCGCCCAGAAGTTGCCAGCCGCGCCGAACAGATAGAGGCCGCCGACCAGCAGGCCGGTGACCAGCCGCGCCTGCGGCTCGAACCAGCCGGCAGCGACAATCAGGGCCACTGCGCCCAGCAGCCAGGCGAACGTGCTGAACTGCATGAGCAGCGGCACGAGCCGCCGGATCGGCTGCGGCGTCCGCGGTTCGGCGAGGAAGGTGGCCTCGACCGGCCGGACCACCAGCCGCTGGATCAAAACACCATGGATGACGGCGGTGACCCCGCCAATGACCCCGGCCATGGCCAGGGCAGCACTTTGCCAATTCATGACCATACACCTCTGTATGGTTGATATGGCGCAGCGCATGGCCGCCGTCAATACACTTGTGTATGGTCGCGCGATGACCGATCGCCTCGCCAAATCCGACTGGATCCGCCATGGCCTTGCCACGTTGGCGAAGGACGGCGCCAACGCCCTGAAGGTCGGCCCGATGGCCGACGGGCTGAAAGTGTCGCGCGGCAGCTTCTACTGGCACTTCCGCGACATCGCCGATTTTCGCGCACAGCTCCTGCAGGCCTGGCAGGAGCAGGCGACCGACCGCGTCATCGAGGAGCTCGAAGCGCGCAAGGACCGTCCGGATCGCCTGAAGCAACTCATGCGGCGCGCCTTCGCCGGCAAGCGCAGCCTGGACCGCGCCATCCGGTCGTGGGCCGCCCAGGATCGCGCGGTCGCGGCGATCGTGGCCTCGGTCGACGCCCGTCGCGTCGGATACATCGCGAAGATGCTGGCGGCGACCGGGGTGGAGGGCCAGAAGGCGCTGCGCCGCGCCGCCTTCCTGTACTGGGCCTATCTCGGGCAACCCATGGTCATGGAGCCTCGCCATGCCTCGATCGCGCCAGCGGCCCTGGACGACATCGGCGACCTGTTTGAAATGTGAATATCCAGACCCCAAGTAGGGGCGACAAGTAGGGGCGACACGAATTCAAACATCGACTGTGCACATGAGCGGCGCTGGAGAGTCCGGCCCGCCGCGTGCTAGGCCTTGAGCATGGCGAAATCGAAGGCACCGGCCGCCAAGGCGGCGGCCAAGGACACTGGCGCGGCCCCCAAGGCGGCACCCAAACCAGCGCCCCAGAACGGCGGCACGAGCGGCGGCACGAACGGCGACAACAAGCCGATCCGCAACCTCTACCTGGTCGACGGTTCGGGCTACCTGTTCCGCGCCTACCACGCGCTGCCGCCGATGACGCGGCCCGACGGCGTGCCGATCAACGCCGTCTACGGCTTCTGCCGCATGCTGGTGGCCGACCTGCTGGACAAGCCCGAAGTCGACCACGTCGCCATGATCCTCGATGCCAGCGAGGTCACCTTCCGCAACGAGATCTACGACAAGTACAAGGCCAACCGTCCGCCGCCGCCCGAGGACCTGATCCCGCAGTTCCCGCTGATCCGCGAGGCGGCCAAGGCGTTCAACGTCACGGTGTGCGAGCTCGGCGGCTACGAGGCCGACGACCTGATCGCGACCTACGCCCGCATGGCCGTCGAGGCCGGCGCCACCTGCACCATCGTGTCGTCCGACAAGGACCTGATGCAGCTCATCAGGCCGGGCGTCGAGATGATGGACCCGATCAAGAAGATCAAGCTCGGGCCCGAGGCGGTGATGGAGAAGTTCGGCGTGACGCCGGACAAGGTCGTCGACGTGCAGGCGCTGGCCGGCGATTCGACCGACAACGTGCCGGGCGTGCCGGGCATCGGCGTGAAGACCGCGGCCCAGCTCATCAACGAGTACGGCGACCTCGAAACGCTTCTGCAGCGCGCCGGCGAGATCAAGCAGCCCAAGCGGCGCGAGGCCCTGCAGCAGAACGCCGAGCTGGCGCGCATCTCGCTGAAGCTGGTCACGCTCAGGGACGACGTGCCGGCGCCGGCCGATCCCGACAGCTTCGACAAGAGGAAACCCGATCCCAACGTGCTGTTGCCCTGGCTGGAGCAGCAGGGCTTCAAGAGCCTTCTGGCGCGCTACACCGGTGAGCTCGGCGAGGCCACTGCCCCCGTCGCACCGGCGGCGCCCGCTGCCCCTGCCGCCAAGCCCGCCCTGCCCGCGCCGGAGGCAAAGCCTGCGGCCGCCGCGGCGCGGGCCAGGTCCAACCAGCCCTTCACCGCCGCCGACTACGAGCTGATCACCGACGAAAAGGCGCTCGACGAGTGGATCGCCGAGGCGACCAAGGCCGGCACCGTGGCCTTCGACTGCGAAACCGACGCGCTCGACGCCAACAATGCCGGCCTGGTCGGCGTGTCGCTCGCCCTGCTCGAGGGCCCGTGGGGCAACGTCAATTCGACCAGGCGGCGCGCCGCCTACCTGCCGCTCGGCCATCGCAAGCCCGGCGGCGAAGCCCAGGGGGCGCTCGACCTCGCCGGCGACGGCGCCGGCAAGGATGCGGGCGACCTGCTGCCCGGCCAGATCCCCTTCAAGGCGGCGATGGCCAAGCTGAAGCCCTTGCTCGAGGACCCGTCGATCCTCAAGGTCGGCCAGAACATCAAGTACGACATGTGCGTCTTCCGCCAGCACGGCATCGAGGTCGGGCCGGTCGACGACACGATGCTGCTGTCCTTCGTGCTCGACGCCGGCAAGCACAATCACGGCATGGACGATCTCGCCAAGCTCTATCTCGGCCAGGACACCATCAAGTTCTCCGACGTGGCGGGCAGCGGCGCCAAGCAGGTGAGTTTCGACAAGGTGCCGGTCGACAAGGCGCGCGACTACGCCGCCGAGGACGCCGACGTCACCATGCAGCTGTGGGCCCAGTTCAAGCCGCGGCTCGCCCGCGAGCAGATGGTAAGCGTCTACGAAACCATCGAGCGGCCCCTGATCCCCGTGCTGCTCGGCATGGAGCAGGCCGGCATCAAGGTCGATGCGCCGCAGCTCAAGAAGCTCTCCTCCGAGTTCGAGAAGCGCATGCTCGAGCTCGAGCAGGAGATCCACAAGGTCGCCGGCCGGCCGTTCAACGTCGGCTCGCCCAAGCAGCTCGGCGAGATCCTGTTCGACGAGCAGAAGCTGCCCGGCGGGCGGCGCAACAAGAACGGCTCGTGGGCGACCGACGTCAGCATCCTGGAGGACCTCGCGGCCCAGGGCCACGCGCTGCCGGTCAAGATCATGGAGCATCGCCAGATCTCCAAGCTCAAGGGCACCTACACCGACGCCCTGGTGCGCGAGCTCGACGCCAAGACCGGCCGCATCCACACCTCCTACCAGATGACCGGCGCCGCCACCGGCCGGCTCGCCTCGACCGAGCCCAACCTGCAGAACATCCCGGTGCGCACCGAGGAAGGCCGCAAGATCCGCCAGGCCTTCATCGCCGAGCAGGGCCACAAGCTGATGTCGGCCGACTATTCGCAGATCGAGCTGCGCCTCTTGGCCCACGTGGCCGACATCGCCTCGCTCAAGGAGGCGTTCGAGCGCGGCGACGACATCCATGCCATCACCGCCAGCGAGATGTTCGGCGTGCCGGTCAAGGGCATGGACCCGATGGTGCGTCGGCGCGCCAAGGCCATCAATTTCGGCATCATCTACGGCATCTCGGCCTTCGGTCTCGCCAACCAGCTCGGCATCGGCCAACCCGAGGCGCGCGAGTACATCGCCAAGTACTTCCAGCGCTATCCCGGCATTCGCGACTACATGGAGCGGACCAAGGAGTACGCGCGCAAGCACGGCTACGTGAAGACGCCGTTCGGCCGCAAGATCCATCTGCGCTTCATCAACGACAAGAGCCAGGGCATGCGCGCCTTCGCCGAGCGCGCCGCGATCAACGCGCCGCTGCAGGGCGGCGCCGCCGACATCATCAAGAAGGCGATGATCAAGCTGCCGGGCGCGCTCAAGGCCGCCAGGCTCAAGGGCCGCATGCTGCTGCAGGTGCACGACGAGCTGCTGTTCGAGGTGCCCGACAAGGAGATCGACAAGACCAAGGACGTCACCCGCAAGGTGATGGAGGGCGCGGCGACGCTCTCGGTGCCGCTGGTGGTCGAAACCGGCGTCGGCGACAACTGGGCGGCGGCGCACTAGGCATGCGCTCGCTTTGGTCGGTAGTGGCCGCCGTCGGATTGGTCGCGGCTGCAGCGCAGGCACAGGACCCGGCGCAGGAATGGGCGCTGCCGGCAGCAGGTCAACTGCACGGCTCGAAGGCGGTGATCGAGAACCAGCCCTGCTGCGGGGCGAGCCGCAATGCCCGGGTCCACAGCCCCGACACCGCGGCGCTGGCGAAGTGGTCGGGCCTCGCGGCGCGCGACGGCCGCACCCTGATGCTCAAGCTCGCCGGCAACCGCACGCTCAAGCTCACCGACTGCGACGACCAGAGCGGCTGCGAGGCCGACGACACGCGCATCCACCGGCTGGTCGACTGGTGGCCGCAGCATCGCCTCTACGTCGTGCTGGTCGGGCTCTACGAGGAGAGCGTGGCCTACCTCGTGTCGGAGCGTGACGGCCGCACCTTCGTCGCCACCGCGCCGCCGCTGCTGTCGCCGTCCGGCCGCCAAGCGGTCGCCCTGGTGTCCAACCTGATGTCGGGCGTCGATCTGGAAATCTTCGATTTCAGCCGCAATCCGCCCCTGGCAGCCAAGGTCACGACGATGCCGGACTGCAGCGACTCCGGCCCGAACTCGTTCCTGCGGCCGATCCCGGTCTGGACCGACGAGACGCATGTCACCTTCGAAGGCGAATCGCCCCTGCCCGAGGAAAAGCCCAACACCAAGCAGCTTCTGCGGGTCGAGGGCGGCAAGGGCCAATGGCAATGTTGAGAGCGAGGAGAGACGACCGATGAAGATGATCCGCGGTGCTGCGTCTTTGGCTACCGTCGTCGCTGTCTTCGCCGTAACGTCTTACGCTCAGACGGAGAAGCAGGACGAGCGCACGGCCCTGCCCTCCAAGGGCCTTCTATGGGGCTCGAAGATGACCGTCGAGGCCCAGCCCTGCTGCGCGCCAATTCCGGGAGCGAAGCCTGTCGATCGGTCGGATGCGGCGGTGTTGTCCAAGGTGCCCGACCGCGCTTCGCGCGACGGGCCCATCCTTCGACTGAAGCTGCAGGATGGGCGGACGCTCAAGATCACCGATTGCAACGACCAGGCCGCCTGCGAGGCCGAGCGCTTCCGCGTCCACCGCTTGGCGGCGTGGTGGCCCGCCCAGCGCCTCTATGTCGTGGATGTCGGGCTCTACGAGGACGGCATGGCCTATCTGATCTCGGAGCGTGATGGACGCACGACGCGGGTGACCGCGGTGCCGGTGCTGTCGCCGTCAGGGCGCCGCGCCGTCGCCCTGACATCCAACCTGATGGCGGGTGTCGAGCTCAACCTCATCGACCTCGGCAGCGATCCGCCGACCGTGCTCGAGGTTTCGGAGATGCCGGCGTGCGCCGGCGCCGACGCCAATGCCTTCCTGCGGCCAAAGCCCGTCTGGGTCGATGACTCGCAGGTGCGTTTCGAGGGAGTGTCGCCGCAGCCCGGCGACAAGCCCGACACCAAGCAGCTTCTGCGGCTGGGTGCCGGTTCACCGAAATGGGAATGCTGAAAGGGGAAGACGAGCCATGAAGATCTGGGGTCGCGCCAATTCAATCAATGTCCAGAAGGTGCTGTGGGCCGCCGACGAGTGCGGCATCACCCACGAGCGCACCGATGTCGGCGGCGCCTTCGGCGGCAACGACCAGAAATGGTACCTCGACATGAATCCCAACGGCGTCGTGCCGACCATCGAAGACGGCGGGCACGTGATCTGGGAGAGCAACTCGGCGGTGCGCTATCTCTCGGCCAAGTACGCCGCCGGCACCTTGTGGCCCAACGATCCCGGCCAACGCAGCGACGCCGATCGCTGGATGGACTGGCAGCTCAGCACCATCTCCGAGCCGATGCGCGTGTGCTTCTGGGGCCTGGTCCGCACGCCGCCGGAGAAGCGCGACATGGCCGCGATCAAGAAGGCGGCCGAAGACGCCGGCCGCCTGTTCGGCCGGCTCGACGGCTGGCTCGAGGGGCGCAAGTATGTCGGCGGGCAGCACTTCACCATGGGCGACATCCCGGTTGGCTGCTTCGTCTATCGCTGGTACGCGCTCGATATCGAGCGGCCGGAGCTCAAGAACGTGCGCGCCTGGTACGAGCGGCTCGGCACGCGCCCGGCCTATGCCAAGCACATCATGATCAAGCTGACGTAGTGGAGCGCGGACCTCCAGGTCCGCTCATGCTCTTTTTGGACCGCGAGCCTCCGGCTCGCGGTCCGGAAGACGAAGACCATGAGCGGGCCTGGAGGCCCGCGGTCCGGCAAGATCTTACTGCCGCTTGGGCAGGTTCTTCTGCTCCGCGAGGATCGCGCGGTCGATCACCGTGAAGAGATAGGCATCGGGCGCCAATGTGCAGCCGCCGCGCACCAGATGACCGAGCTGTGCGCCCATCGGGCCATCGGGGATCGTCACACCGTGATAGCGCGCCGCGTGATCGGCCAGATAGATTGCCAAGGCCTTGCGGGCCTCGGGATTCATCGCATGCGCTTCCTTGCACGTGATGTAGGCGGCCTGATCGAAGTTGAGCGGCTGGGCCACGGCCCCGCCCGACGCCAGCAGCACCGCACCAAGTCCGGCGGCAATGAACGAGAGCCTCATGATGAACACTCCTTACCTGTTGTCGCCGATGGCGCTGCCGGTGATGTAACCCGCGGCGCCGCCGATCAGGCCGGCGCCGACCACCGCGCCGAAGCTGCCGCCGGCCACGGCCGCGATGCCGGTGCCCAGCGCTGCGCCGGTGAGCGCGCCCTTCTGGCCCGTCGTCATGTTCTCGCAGCCGCCGAGAAAACCGGCCACGACGAGGAGTGCGAGGATTTTCGTTTTGATCATGGTCTGCTCCCGCTTGCGCGCCTCCCTCACGGAGGCGCCATGTCCGCCTTCACCCAGCCCTTGTCCGGGTTGAAGGATGCTATCACACCCGCTTTTTCGGCCGTCTGCGGACCGAGGTCCTGCTGATAGACGACGCCGTCCTGGTTGACGATGAAAGTCATCACGCCCGTGTCGCCATAACGCACCGGCCAGGCGATCACGCCGAAGCCGCCGATCATTCGGCCGTTCACGAGGTAATCGCGCTTGCCGCCGGTCGCGGCTGCTCCTTGCGAATAGAGCAGGCGGAAATAGTAGCCGTAGTGGCCGTCAGGCGACTGGCCGTCGGCCTGCGCCTTGGCGACCGCGGGCCCCAGCGGGCTCTGCGGCTCGCCCGGCTTGACCTCCCAATAGAGCCCGTCCTTCCTGCCGGGCGAGCTCAGCAGGCGGCGCGCATAGACCGGCGCACCGGTCTTCATGGGATCCTCCGCCGCGTAGTCGGACTGCGCGTCGACGATGGCGAGCAGGGTCTGGATGACCGACGCCTCGTCGTGACCGATGCGGCGGAACACCATTTCCTTCAGCCCGGCCGCGACATCGAAGCGCCATTCCGCGCCGTCCTTGGCGAGCGGAATGGGCAGGGTCCAGCCGGCCTTGCCGACCTCGATCTGGGCCTTGGCGTCGCCCGACATGATGATCTTGTGGTTCTCGTCCCACGCCTTGAGGAAGATCCCGCGCCGGCGCTGCACGTCGTTGTCGGTGCCGGGCACGAAGTCGCGCCAGTTGGCGCCCCACATGGCCCCGATCTCCTGCCGGTCGTTCTTGCGCACTGCTTCGGCCAGCGCTGTGGCGGCCGCCTCCGGCGTCGCGAAGCCCTGGAGCTTTGCCGGCTGGGCGAGCGCACCGGCGGCGAAGCCGAGGGACAGGGCGGCGGCGGCCAGCAAGCCGCGCCGGAACATCGCGCTCATCGCCGGAACCCTCCGCCACGCTCGAAACCGCCGCCACGGTCGAACCCGCCGCCAAATCCACCGCGGTCGAAGCTGCGATCGCCCCACGACGAGCGGCCGCGATCATAGTCGCGATTGACCTGCCCGCCGCGATCGACGCCATCGAAGGCGCTGCTGCGGCCTTCATTGCCGCGCCCCTCGGGGCGCTGCGCCGCTCCGCGGTTGGCGGCCCCTTCGCGATTGGCCGCCGTCCCTGCTCCACGACCCTCGAGCTGGCCGCGGAACTGCTCGCGCTGCTGGGCGCCCGGCCGGGTCTGATTGTAGCGCTCGCGATCGGCCTGGGTGCGATAGGGCACGCCATCGCGATGCGCCGGATCAAAGTTCCACCGGCCGTCGCGGTAGCGGTTGGCATCGAAGTTGTTGGCGCTGATCGTGGTCGCACGGTTGATGTTGACGGTAGTGTAGCTGGCGCCCCAACCGCCGCCGGCATAGCCCCAGTGCCAGCCGCCGAACATCGCCGCCCCAGCCGCGACACCGAGCCCGAACATCATGCCGCTCATCAGCGCCGCGCCGTAATTGGGCGGCGGCGGGTAATAGACCGGCGGATAGGCCGGATAGGGCCACGGTCCGTAGGCCCAGGTCGGATTGTAGTACGGCACGTAGATGACTTCGGGATTGGCCGGCTCGATGACGATGGCGCTGCTGGCTCCAGATGCCTGCGTCGTGACCTTCTGCTGCGGCGTCGTCTTGAGATTGCCGGCCGCGGCGGCCTTGGCGCGCAGGCGCTGGATGGAGTCGGCCACGTCCTTCTGCTGGCCGATCATCGCGTCGCCGAGCTTCTGGGTCCAATCGAGGTTGTTGTTCATCATCGACAGGACCTGCGGGAAGGCGACCAGCGACTTCACGCTGACGTCCCAGCTCTTGTCCTTGACCGCGTCGACCGCGGCGTCGCCCTTGAGATTGGCATTGGCCTGCGTCCAGCGCGTCGCCTCGACCACCTCGAGGGGATAGGTCGCGGCCATCAGGGTCTGCGACAGCAAGGCGTCGGGATAGAGCGCGATCGGCGCCAGCATCTGGTCGAGCTGCTCGGGCGTGAAGGGCTTCTTGGAATCCTGCGCCCAAAGGGCGGCCGGCCCCAGCGTCAAGGCCAGAGCTGAAACGCCCAGCAGATGACGCCTGTTCATAGTTCGCCCTTCGTTTAGTGCGCAGTACCGTGTGCCCACACTAGCGGTAGAGGGCGCGCTGCGTCCAGCGGGTCACGCCAGACGATACACCTCGACCGGATCGTCATGGCCCTTGACCAGCCGCCGCTCCGGCTCGAGCGGCCCGAGGCCAAGGGCATCGCGATCCCGCACTGCACCCATGGTGCTGCCGCTCGCCAGCACGACGATGTCCTCGCCGTCCTTCATGAACTCCTTGCCTAGCTGCTCGAAGCGCTGGGCGATGTTCACGGTGTCGCCGACCACGGTGAAGTTGACGCGGCCGGGCGCGCCGATGTTGCCGACCACCACCGGGCCGGAATGCAGCCCGATGCGAACGCGGATCGGCGGCTGGCCGGCGGCGCGGCGCATGGCATTGTCCTGACCGATGACCCGGGCGATTGCGAGTGCGGCCCGCACAGCGTGGTCGGCATGGTCCTCCATGCGCGACAGGCCGCCCCAGACCGCCATCACGGCGTCGCCGATGTACTTGTCGATCACGCCCTGCTCATGGTCGATGCAGGCGCCGAGCAGCGCGAAGTGATGGTTCAGGAGCTCGGCGGTCTGCTGCTCGGGCAGGTCCTCGGCCTGCGGCGTGAATTCGACGATGTCGCTGAACATCACCGTGACGTTGCGGCGGCGCGAGCGCACCGCGTCCTCGCCGAGCTCCATCAACCGGAACACCAAGCGGTGCGGCACGTAGGCGCCGAACCATTTCAGGGCGCCGCGCGCCTTGTCGAGGCTGTGGCCGGCATCGTCGATCTCGCGCAGGCGCGAACTGCGATGGAACGGCTGGTCGAACTCCAGCCGCTCTATCGCCTCGGCCGCCGAGGTGATGGTGCGGATCGAGCGCGCCATGGAGAGCCCGATCAGCAGCGCCAGCAGGGCTGCGACCGCAAGCGTTGCGCCGCCGACGATGGCGCCGTTGGTCAGCCGGTCGAGGTCGCTGGCGGCATCCTCCAGCGGAAAGTACTGCCCGACCAGCCAGGGCTCGGGACTGTAGCCCTCGAGCTTGCGGTAGACGAACACCCAGCGCCGCCCCTCGGCCTCGATGACATGGCCGATATCGCCCAGGCCGCGGCCGAGCAGCGGATTGTGGATGGCTGGCGACCAGATGCGCGCCAACACCGGGTCGTCGACCTCCTTGATGGTCGGCAGCTCCCGCTCGGCGCTGAGGCCAAGGCCGCGTGGATCGACCAACCGGCGATGCGCCAGCACGCGATCGCGCCCGACCAGAATGAAGTATCGGCCCTCGCTTTCATGGCTCGCCTCGCCGATCAGCACCGACAGGTCGCCCAGCGCCACCGTGGCGACCAGGCCGCCGATGAAGGCATCGTCGATGCGCCGGATCGGCGTACGCACATTGAGCACCGGCTGCTTCAGGGCCTCGTCCCAGAAGAGCGCGCCCCAGAAGGTGACGCGCGAGGTCTGCAGCTGGCGAAAGCGTTCCAGGCCACGCGGCAGGTCGGCGAGCGAGACGGTGTCGCGGATCACCTGGCCGTCGGGGCGGCGGCTGACGCGCACAAACTTGAAGTCGAAGGTGGCGAAGCCGGCACTGGAGATCGCCGGCACCTGGGTCATCATCACCCACAGCGCCTCGCGCATGTCGGTCGGCGAACTGATGTCGAGGCGACCGCTGCCGGCGAGCGCGGCGACCATCTGCAGGCGATCGGTGACGGCATCCAGCTTGATCTGGATCGACGCCACCTGGGAGTCGACGACCCGGCTCGCCCGGTCGAGCACGAACTTCTCGGCGGTGTTGGTGGCGCCGGCCAGCACCACGATGTAGGCGATGCCCGAGATCAGCGCCAGCGAGACGAAGGCAAGCGCCAATGCGGCGATCAACGGCAGGCGCAGGCGCTGTCGGGCAACGGCGCCATTGGAGGTCACGGTGGTCACGTCCGGAACATCATAGTCGGTTCCGGCCGCCGAAAAAGACGGGTGACCTGTTCATGGTCTTCCGGACCGCGCGCTTCCAGCGCGCCTCACGATCATGAGCGCGCAGGAGGCGCGCGGTCCAGAAGAGGACTTACTCCCAGCCGTTTCTCTTTCGCA
>JACPOB010000184.1:13769-22502 GCA_016185145.1 Rhodospirillales bacterium
CTCATGAGTCATGAGGCGCGCTGGAAGCGCGCGGTCCGGAAGAGAATGAGCTGGTTAGGCCGCGGCCCGGATGGCCGCCTGCTTCACCTTGCCGTCGACATGGCCCTCGAACTGCTGGAAGTTCGCCTCGAAGCGCTTGGCGACGTCGCGCGCGGCGCTGTCGTAGGCCTTCTTGTCCTTCCAGGTGTTCTTGGGATTCAGGACCTCGCCCGGCACGTCCGGGCAGGCGCTGGGCACCTGCATGCCGAAGTGCGGATCGGTCGAGCTCGCCGCCGCGGCCAGCGTGCCGTCGAGCGCCGCCCGCACCATGGCGCGGGTATGGCGGATCGACATGCGCTCGCCGACGCCGAAGCCGCCGCCGGACCAGCCGGTGTTGACCAGCCAGCACTTCACGTGCTGGCGGGCCATCTTCTCGCCCAGCATCTTGGCGTAGACCGTGGGATGGCGCGGCATGAACGGCGCGCCGAAGCAGGTCGAGAAGGTCGCCTGCGGCTCGGTCACGCCCTTTTCGGTGCCGGCCACGCGCGCGGTGTAGCCGGAGAGGAAGTGGTACATCGCCTGCTCGGGGCTGAGCTGCGAGATCGGCGGCAGCACGCCGAAGGCGTCGGCCGTCAGCATCACGATGTTCTCAGGCGTGCCGGCCAGGCCCGTCTCCGAGGCGTTCGGAATGAACTCCAGCGGATAGCAGGCGCGCGTGTTCTCGGTATAGCGGCCGTCGTCGAGGTCGAGGGCGCCGGTCGCGGGATCGATCACCACATTCTCCAGCACCGTGCCGAAGCGCTCGGTGGTGGCGTAGATCTCGGGCTCCGCGGCGCGCGAAAGCTTGATCACCTTGGCGTAGCAGCCGCCCTCGAAGTTGAACAGGCTCTGCTCGGCCCAGCCGTGCTCGTCGTCGCCCAGGAGCGTGCGCGACGGATCGGCCGACAGCGTGGTCTTTCCCGTGCCCGAGAGGCCGAAGAAGATCGCCACGTCGCCCTTGGGCCCGACATTGGCCGAGGCGTGCATGGGCAGCACGTTCTTGTCGGGCAGCAGGTAGTTCATGATGGTGAACACCGACTTCTTGATCTCGCCGGCATACCAGGTGCCGCAGATCGCCACGACGCGCTCGGAGAAGTTGACCAGGATGGCGCAGTCCGACGCCGTGCCGTCTCTCTTGGGATCGGCCTGGAAGCCCGGCAGGTTGAGGATGGTGAACTCGGGCTTGAAGCCCTCGAGCTCCTCGCGCCGCGGGCGCAGGAACATGTTGCGGGCAAAGAGGTTGTGCCAGGCCGTCTCGGTCAGCACGCGCACGCCGATGCGGTGTGCCGGATCGGCGCCGGCCCAGCAGTCGCGCACGAACAGGTCGCGGCGCTGGGCATAGGCGAGCATGCGGTTGTAGAGCGCGCGATAGCGCTCGGGCGAGATCGGCTTGTTGGTCTTGCCCCAGTCGATGCGGCCCTTGGTCTCCGAATCCTCGACGAAGAACTTGTCGTTGGGCGAGCGACCGGTATGCACGCCGGTGCGCACCACCAGCGCGCCGCCGTCTGCCACCTGGCCCTCGCCACGGCGCACCGCCTCCTCGTAGAGAGCGGCAACCGAAAGGTTCCAGTGGACGTTACCGAGGTTCTTCAACCCCAGCGTCTCGAGTCCGAATTTGGGGACAACGAAGCCCGCCTGTTTCACGGCGTTTCTCCTGTTCAGAAGTCTTGTCAGCGAAATCTAGGACAACTCTAACCGGTCGGCCTATGCGCTACTGGTACCACTTAGGGGTGACAAGAGGGGCCGCACGCCTGCGACAGTTTAGTGGCGAGGAATATGTGGATCAGATTTCGCAACCGCGAACAAGATGCCGCGTCGCGGAATCACACCGCCCGCGCCCTACCAACCAACGAAACCAACACCTTTCGAGCCTCGGAAGCCGCAGCCAGCGGCGTCTCGAAGGCCAGCCGGGCCGCCTGCCCGCGCTGCCGCAGATCGATCCCCTCGGCATCGATACCGGTCATCCGCCAGTCGCTGCCGGCAAGGCCCAGCAGCTTGCCGGCATAGAGCTGCACGGCATCGGCGTGGTCGTCGTTCATGTGGCTGACGATGCCCTCTTCGGCATCGGCCAAGCCGGCTGCCGGCGCCGCGTTCAGCTCGGCGGCCGAGAGCCATCTGATCTTGCCGAAGCCCGCGACCAGATGGGCGTGCTCGACCGCCACCCGATAAAAGTGGAAATCCTTGAAGCCCGCGTATATCCCGGCGTCGGGGTGACGGGCCAGGAAACGGTGGGCCAGACGGGCATCGTCGCTGCGCGCCGCGCGGCCGACCAGCGTCACCCGCGGTCCGGTCAAGGGCTGGTCGAGGCCATGGGTGCCGTCGAACAACAGCGATACGCGGTCGTCGGCGGCGATGGCTTTGGTATGTTCGGCAAGGTCGCTGAGCAGCAGGATCGGCGACAGGTCGTGGTCGACAGCCACCAGCACCAGCGAGGCGTAGGGCCAATTGCCGCCCTCGGCGGGCAGGGCCGTCGCCAGGGCGGCGCGGTCGAGGCCGCGCACGAGGTCGCGGATGCCGCGGGACATGTCCTCAGATTGCATGATTTTTAGGGTTGGGAGCCAAAAGCGCCTTAATTCACTCACATCGATGGCAGATTGGGGCGGCGGCGGCAACGGCCCGGTCTGTGGTACCATTTGCCCGCCCCCGACAGGAGAAGCAACGCCGTGCGCAAAAACATCGCCCTGGTTGACGACGACCGCAACATCCTGACCTCCGTGTCGATGCTGCTCGAAGCCGAAGGGTTCCAGATCAAGACCTACAACGACGGCGCCTCGGCGCTGGAGGGGCTGAACCAGTCGCCGCCCGATCTCGGCATCTTCGACATCAAGATGCCGCGCATGGACGGCATGGAACTGCTCAACCGCATCCGCAAGACCCAGCAGTTCCCGGTGATCTTCCTCACCTCCAAGGACGAGGAGATCGACGAGGTGCTGGGCCTGCGCATGGGCGCCGACGATTTCATCCGCAAGCCGTTCTCCCAGCGCCTGCTGCTGGAGCGCATCCGCGCCGTGCTGCGCCGCGCCGACGCCGGCGGCGCCAAGGGCGAGGCCTCGGCGGAGCGCATCGTGCGTGGCGAGCTGATACTCGATCCCAGCCGCCACCAGTGCACCTGGAAGGGCAAGGAGGTGCACCTCACGGTCACCGAGTTCCTGTTGTTGAAGTCGCTCGCCGAACGGCCCGGTCACGTGAAGAACCGCGACCAGCTGATGGATGCCGCCTACGGCGAGACGATCTACGTCGACGACCGCACGATCGACAGCCACATCAAGCGAGTGCGCCGCAAGTTCCGTGAGGTCGACGGCGAATTCGAGCAGATCGAAACGCTTTATGGCATCGGATACCGATACCGCGACTCCTGAGCCCGGGCGACGGTTCGGACTGCAGGGTCTGCGGGCGCGGATCGCCGCGGCGCTGGGGCACCGCGACGAGGTGCCGACGCGCGCCGCCTCGAGCGAGACGCCGTCGCTGCTGCGACGACGGCGCAGCGCCACACGGCGCTATTCGCCGCTCACCCGTCGCATCCTGCTGCTGAACATCATCCCGGTGGCGTTGCTGACGCTCGGCGCCGTCTATCTCAGCGACTACGAGGAGGAGCTGATCGACGCCGAGCTCGCCTCGCTCGCCGTGCAGGGTGAGATGGTGGCAGCGGGCATCGGCGAGGTCGCCGTCGCCGGCGGCGAGACCACGGTCAACCGCCTCGACGCCGACGCCGCCCGCCAGCTGCTCACCCGGCTGGTCCGGCCGACCGGCGTGCGCGCCCGCCTGTTCAGCGAGACCGGCGAGCTTTTGGGCGATTCGGCTATCCTGAGCGACGCCGGCCGCATCCACGTCATGCCGCTGCCGCCGCCGCAGGACCTGCCCGCGGTCGAGCCGCACTGGGGCGAGAAGATCGGCGACTGGATCGCCCGCCAGCTCTCGCGCGTCGACCGCTTTCCCGAATATGTCGAGCGCGCCGTGCCCACGGTGCGCGACTTTCCCGAGGCGGCGAGCGCCCTACGCGGCTTCAATGCGTCGGCGGTGCGGGTAGCACCCGACGGCATGCTGATCCTGAGCGCCGCCGTGCCGGTGCAGCGCTACAAGCAGGTGCTGGGCGCGCTGATGCTGACGCGCGACAATCGCGCCATCGCCGCGTCGCTGCGCGAGGTGCGCTACGACATGATGGTGATCGCGGCGGCGGCATTGGGCATCACCGTGCTGCTGTCGCTCTACCTCGCCGGCACCATCACCCAGCCGATCGTGCGCCTGGCCCGCGCCGCCGACGAGGTGCGGCTGGCGCGCGAGAGTCGGCCGGAGATTCCCGACCTCGGCAAGCGCGGCGACGAGATCGGCGATCTGAACGATGCGCTGCGCTCGATGACCGACGCGCTGTGGCAGCGCATTAACACCATCGAGAGCTTCGCGGCCGACGTGGCGCACGAGCTCAAGAACCCGCTCACCTCGCTCCGATCGGCGATCGAGGTGGCGGCGCGGCCCAACCTCGAGCCGGAGCGGCGCGAGAAGCTGATGGGCATCGTCCTCGACGACATCAACCGGCTCAACCGGCTGATCACCGACATCTCGGAGGCCTCGCGTCTCGATGCCGAGCTGATGCGCGGCGAGGTCAAGCAGGTCGACCTCAACGCGCTGCTCGGCGACATGGTCAACCACTATGCCGTCACCGCCGTGCAAAAGGGCGGCGTCGAGGTCGAGTATCGACTGGCAACCAATCCGCCGTTCCTGGCGCATGGTCATGACGGCCGCTACGGCCAGGTGTTCCGCAACGTCATCGACAACGCGATCTCCTTCAGTCCGTCCGGCTCGAAGATCGTCGTCGAACTCAGCCGCGCGCCGCGCAGCGGGCCGTTCATCGTGACCATCGACGACCAGGGCTCGGGCATTCCCGAGGACAATCTCGAATCGATCTTCGAGCGCTTCTACTCGGAGCGTCCGACCGAGCATTTCGGCCAGCATTCGGGATTGGGCCTTTCGATCTGCCGGCAGATCATGGAGACCTATGGCGGCTCGATCTCGGCCTCCAACCGCCGTGCTCCCGACGGTCGCGTGTTGGGCGCACGCTTCACCGTGCGCGTGCCGGCCGGCGACGGCCGGAAATGATCATGCTCATGCTCTTCCGGACCGCGAGCCTCCGGCTCGCTCATGATCATGAGCGAGCCGGAGGCTCGCGGTCCGGAAGACCGTGACGACTCGCGTCCACGCTACCTGCGTGGCACTGCGCCGAGGCCGGGCGTGGCGCGCGGTGCTGCTGCGCGGTCCCTCGGGCGCCGGCAAGTCCGATCTCGCGCTACGCCTGATCGAGACCGGCTGGCGCCTGGTGGCCGACGACCAGACCGAGCTCAGCCGCCAGGGCGAGCAGGTGATCGCCACCGCGCCGGCGCGCATCGCGGGCCTCGTCGAAGCGCGGGGGCTCGGCATCGTCGAGTTGGGCCGTGATCAATTGGTGAGACGCGCCCCGGTCGCGCTGCTGGTCGATCTCGCACAGCCGGAGCGAATCGAGCGATTGCCCGAGCCTGCGAGCGAAACCGTCCTGGGGATCGACCTGCCGGTCGTTTCACTGGCGCCGTTCGAAGCGTCCGCCTCTGCAAAGTTGCGCCTTGCCTTGGCGCAAACCGACAACGCATGATCGGCGCGCTTCAGCCATGCCAGACAGCCCGGCAACCTCGAGTATCGGCGACCAGCGCGAGACGCGCCGCCCGTTCGTCCTGGTGACAGGGCTGAGCGGTGCTGGCCGCGGCACAGCGCTCGCCGCCCTCGAGGACATGGGCTACGTCGCCGTCGACAACGTGCCGCTGCCGCTGCTCGGCGATCTGATGCGTTCGACCGCCGGCAGCCCCGGCGAGATGGCGGCACCCCTCGCCTTCGGCGTCGACACCCGCACCTACGGTTTCGAGCCACAAGACCTGGTGCGGCGCGTCCACGAGCTTCGTCTACGTACCGACATCGCCGTTCGGCTGCTGTTCCTCGATTGCGACAGCGAGACGCTGCAGCGGCGCTACACCGAATCGCGGCGGCCGCATCCACTGGCGCCCGACCGGCCGGTGAAGGACGGCATCGGCGAGGAGCGCAAGCAGCTCGGCTGGGTGCGCGATTCGGCCGACGTCGTGATCGACACCTCGGCGCTGTCGCCGCATGCCTTCAAGCAGCTCCTGGCCGGCCACTTCGTTCTCGGCCGCAGCCTCGGAACGCGGCTCGCGGTGATGTCGTTCTCGTATCGCCGAGGCCTGCCGCGCGAAGCCGACCTGGTGTTCGACGTGCGCTTCCTGAAGAATCCACATTACGAGCCGACGCTGAAGCCATTGACCGGGCGCAATAAGGCGGTCGCGGCGTTCGTCGCCAGCGATCCCGGCTACCGCCCGTTCATCGACTCGCTCAAGGGCTTGGTCGGGCCGCTGCTGCCCCGTTTCGACGCCGAGGGCAAGAGCTATTTGACCATCGCCATCGGCTGTACGGGCGGCCGGCACCGGTCGGTGGCGGTCGCCGAGGAGCTGGCAGGGTGGTTGCGCGGCGCGGGCCGCTCGGTCACTCTCTCGCACCGGGACGCCGAAGCAGCCGGGGAGGCTGGGGCTGACGGTGCAGGGTAGAGCATACGAATGATTGGCATCGTACTGGTGACCCACGGCAATCTGGCGCGTGAATTCATCGCCGCCCTGGAGCATGTCGTGGGTCCGCAGCAATGCGTCGCGGCAGTCTGCATCGGCGCCGACGACGACATGGAGAAGCGGCGCGCCGAGATCCTCGAAAGCGCCAAGGCCTGCGACACCGGCGACGGTGTCATCGTGCTGACCGACATGTTCGGCGGCACGCCCTCCAATCTCGCCATCTCGATCATGGAACAGGCGCGCATCGAGGTGCTGGCCGGCGTCAACCTGCCGATGCTGGTGAAGCTCGCCTCCGTGCGCACCCGGCCGATCGCCGAGGCGGTGCGCATGGCGCAGGAAGCCGGCCGCAAGTACATCACCGTCGCCTCACGCATCCTCGCCAAGGAAGCTTCGTGACGGATGATGCTACGCCCGAAGGGGCCGCGGACGCAGGCATCGGGGCGCTCAGGCGGACACTTCCCATCGCCAACAAGCGCGGCCTGCACGCGCGCGCGGCCGCCAAGTTCGTGCGCACCGCCGGCCAGTTCGACGCCATGGTGCGCGTCTCCTTCAAGGGCCAGGAAGTCTCCGGCCTCTCCATCATGGGCCTGATGATGCTGGCCGCCGGCATCGGCAGCGAGATCGAACTCTCCTGCTCCGGCCGCCAGGCCACCGACGCCATGGCCGCCCTGTCGGCCCTGGTCGAGGGCAAGTTCGGCGAGGAGTGAGGGGGCGAACCGCCAGAACGACCAACAATACCTCACTCTGAGGAGCGCCCGAAGGGCGCGTCTCGAAGGGTGGGCAACGCGAAGAATGGATACCGACGAACCCGGTGCGTACATCTACATGCTGCGATGTGCTCATGGCGGTTATTACGTTGGCAGAGCATTTTCCGGACATCACGGATGCCATTGCCATCGAACGTCAGATCAAAGGCTGGTCTCGAGCAAAGAAAGAGGCCCTGATTCGCGGTGACTACCTCGCAATCCAAGAGCTCGCAAAACGTCGTACGTAGATCGCCTCCCATTGCCCACCCTTCGAGACGCGGCCCTACTGGCCGCTCCTCGGGGTGAGGTGGTGGGTGTTGCGGGCGCTTGGCGGCGACATGTCTACATTGACACCCCCGCATAAAGCCTCGGGAATATCGGCATAAATTCTTGCTTATATGCGCATATGGCGCGTTGAGGCGGTGTCGGGGCGCTGATAAGACACGCCACCTCATCCATTGCCGGGAGCGCCAAATGGCCCAGGATTACGTCGTCAAGGATATCGGGCTCGCCGACTGGGGCCGCAAGGAACTCGACATGGCCGAGACCGAGATGCCGGGCCTGATGTCGATCCGCAAGGAATTCGGCCCCAAGAAGCCGCTGAAGGGCGCGCGCATCGCGGGCTCGCTGCACATGACCATCCAGACCGGCGTCCTGATCGAGACGCTGAAGGCGCTGGGCGCCGATGTGCGCTGGGCCTCGTGCAACATCTACTCGACCCAGGATCATGCCGCGGCGGCAATCGCCAAGGGCGGCACGCCGGTCTTCGCCATCAAGGGCGAGAGCCTCGAGGAGTACTGGGACTACACCCACAAGATCTTCGAATGGGGCGACGGCGGCGAGCCGAACATGATCCTCGACGACGGCGGCGATGCCACGCTGCTGGTCCATCTCGGCATCCGCGCCGAGAAGGATCCCTCGCTGATCGCCAAGCCGACCAACGAGGAAGAGGAAGTCCTCTACAAGGCGATCGCCAAGAGGAACAAGGAACGTCCCGGCTGGTACGCCAAGCTCGGCGCCTCTATCCGCGGCGTCACCGAGGAGACGACCACGGGCGTGCACCGCCTCTACCAGATGGCGAAGGAAGGCCGCCTCCTGTGGCCGGCTATCAACGTCAACGACTCGGTCACCAAGTCGAAGTTCGACAATCTCTACGGCTGCCGCGAGTCGCTGATCGACGGCATCAAACGCGCCACCGACGTGATGATCTCCGGCAAGAAAGCGGTCGTGTGCGGCTACGGCGACGTGGGCAAGGGCTGCGCCCAGGCGTTCCGCGGCGCCGGCGCCACTGTCTTCATCACCGAGATCGATCCGATCTGCGCCCTGCAAGCCTCCATGGAAGGCTTCCAGGTCGTCACCATGGACGACGCCTG
>JACPOB010000185.1:0-30389 GCA_016185145.1 Rhodospirillales bacterium
ATCGTCTCCACTACCAACATCCCCCACCACCCGCTCTTACGCAAAGCGGGCAGCCTGCTACGCCAACTCCTCAAGGGGGGGTCAATTTTGGACGCCGATCCCCCACCTCAGGGGGTCAATTTTCCACGCTGAATCACAGATGCAGAAATGCGCGTTGGCAAGGACGGTGCTGCAACCTTGATGATCGACCAAGGCCAGCTTCGTCAAGCTCTTAGCCCGACTGAGGACCGAGATGCCACCACGAGCGAGATGGCGCGACAGCCTGACAAGCGCAAGGACAGCGCTTCCGAGCCCTCCGCTGGGATAGGAGACAACTCGGGAGAGGCGCCTGGCCCTAAGAAAGATGGGACACCCGATCCCAAGAACGACAAAGCTCCTGATCCCAACAACCGCGGCAAGCTGCCCATCTGGGAACACGTCCTCGCTTCGACATACAAGATCCTGAGAAGCGGAAGGCAGAAGAAGTCTGTTGACGAGGAGAGGATCGATACGTGCCGGAAGGTCATGAAGGACATTGGCCAGCCGGCCCCGGAGGGACAATATCTTGGGCCGGATGGTAGGGAGACGAAGGCCGGCGTACGCCTCGGGCCCGATGTACGAGATCCAGCAGCTGGCCTTGACCACTATCCGGAACAACAACATCTGCGCGACGGCGTAAGAGGGGAGCAGGAACTCGTCAATCGCATTAGGCAATTCAATCCTAAGGAAAAGGTCATTCATTTCGGCGCAGCAGCTGGCACTCAAGGGCCCGATATCATGTCGATCAGCGAGAAGGGCGAGGTTGCCTTTTGGGATTCCAAATGGCGCAACCGCGAGCAGTCGATTCCTCCGTCCAGGCGCACCAATCCTACCGAAAGGTCGCTGGATAATCTTCAAAAGGCCGAAGAGCACATCAAGAACGCCGTTGCCGATGGAACCCTGAGTAAGGAAGTGGCTGCAAAGGCCTTGGCAAATCTGATCACGCGTAACTTTCTTCTTTGCACTGTCGGCATGGGCCAAGCCCATCAAGGGGTAGTTGAAATCGTAAAGGACGGCCAGCGGACTGGACCGTTGTGAAGTAAGGAAAGAAGATGTCACCCGGAGCTCCCAGACGCGGCGAGAGCAGCTGTAACGGCTTTGCTATAGGACTCGTCTGGAAGTGCACGGGAGCACGCTGCATGCCGGCCGATGACGTCATCTATTCAAAGTTGGAACCGTTCAACCCTCTCGCAACGCGCAATGAGTGGTTGGCCTGGCAGCTGCGTTTTCATCGCGAGTATGCGCTGGATGTGATCCCGCCAAGGGCGATGGTCGGCCATCTGGACAAGATGACATGGGAAATGGAGGAAGCCTTCTTTGTCGGCTTGGCAGATGAGGTGCGGCCTATTCTCGAAGGGGCCATCGCATGGATAGAATCTCAGCCGGAGGCGGCCCTCAGCGCCTTTTCCGGTCCCAAGGAGCAGTGGCCAAGCCGATGGCGCGAGGCCCTCGGACTATACAAATGGCTCAGCCGGGGAGACCCGGCGAACCGGGAGTTCGGCGCAGCTTTGGAGTCCAACTGGCTGGTTCGGGCGCGCGTCAACTCCGGGCTAGTGCCGGATCAGGAACGTAGAGAACGAGAGATGTATTTGGCCGATCGGCTTGCCTTGGCGCTTGCGGCGGGACAGCCTTTGCTTGGGCTCCAGTTTTTCGAAGCTTCCGGTGGCCCACCTAGTCCTGACGAGGAAGCGGTGCTTCAGTTTGGCTGGTGGGCTTGCCGGCATTTGGTCGACGGCGGGAGCCGCGACACCACCTTCGTGGCGCGAGGTGAAGAGTTGCTGAGGGCGACCTTGGTGCCGAGTTATCGCTGGAATGGCGAGCTGGCCAAGCCCGCCCTATGGCTGAAGGCGATCTACTTCGACAGTGGTGTTGTTGAAACGCCTGAGCAGGCGATTGCCAAAGCATACGATTCAATGTCCTGGCTGGAGCGGCCTGCTTTCGTCCCAGGCTGACCTGCTGGCCCGTGGGCTATTGCAACGCAATACAGATGGGCCAATCTATGGGGCGGTGACAGGAACTCTCAGGAGACGGCCGATGAGCGATATCGACGTCAAACCCGATACCATCGCCAAGCCCAAGATCGAGCAGCCGCGCCTCTACAAGGTGATCCTGATCAACGACGACTACACGCCGCGCGAGTTCGTGACTGCCGTGTTGATGATGGTGTTCCATATGAGCGAGGACCAGGCCTATCGCATCATGATGACGGCCCACCAGCGCGGCGCCTGCGTCGTCGCCGCCTTCACCCGCGACATCGCCGAGAGCAAGGCGACCGAAGGCACCAACGCCGGCCGTCAGAACGGCCATCCGCTGGAATTCACGACGGAACCGGAGGAGTAGCCGCAGCGCGGACCTCCAGGTCCGCTCATAGTCCTCCGGACCGCGGGCCTCCGGCTCGCTCATGATTCATGAGCGAGCCGGAGGCTCACGGTCCGGAAGAGAAGATCATGAGCGGCCGGAGGCCCGCGTTCCCATCATCCGTGCATCAACCCCGCTGCTTCGACGCCGGCGATGCATACCGCCTCGTCTTCGTCGCCCGTTCCGCCGCTCGCGCCGGCGGCGCCCAGCACGTTGCCGTCCTTGTCCTTGATCACCACGGCGCCGGTCTGCGGCAGGAACTTGCCCTGCGCCGTCGCCGAGAGCGCGCCGAAGAACTGAGGATTTTCCTTGGCCCGGGCCAACAGCGTGCGGCTCGCCACGCCCATGCCGACCGAGGCATACGCCTTGCCAATGGCGACGTCGCAGCGGAACATGCTGGCGCCGTCTTCGCGCTGCAGCGACCTCACATGACCCGACTGGTCGAGCACGGCGACGGCGAGTGGCTTGATCTTCATCTCGCGCGCCTTCGCGAGAGCCACTTCGATGATCTTGTTGGCTTGGGCGAGAGTCAGGGTCGACATGGTGCGTTCCGTTCCGATGAGCGTTGCTGCGAGTTGAGCACAAATTTGCGTGGCATGCATTTTGCTGACTTTTCACGATGACGGGGAAGGAAGGGGGCTGACATGCTGAATCGATGGTTGGTGGGACTGGCGCTGACGGCCGCTCTCGCGAGTGGCTCCGTTGCGCAGGATCTGCCCAAGAGCCAGTTCAAGATCATCGGGCTGAACAGCCCGACGCCCGTGTCGATCCACGACGAACTGCCGTTCTGGCGCAAGACGATCCCCGAAGCGTCCAAGGGCGCCATCACGGCCGACGTCACACCGCTCGACCAGATGGGCATCGACGACAAGACCATGCTGAGGCTGCTCAAGCTCGGCGTGATGGACTTCGCCGCCATGGACATCTCCAAGATGGCGGGCGACGACCCGCGCTTCGAGGCCTGTGATCTCGCCGGCCTGACGCTCGATCCCGACAAGGCGCGGATCGCCTGCAACGCCTACCGCGCCGTGATCGATCGTCAGATGCAGAAGAACTGGAACGCCAAGTTGCTGGCCTTCGGCGGCAACACACCCCAGGTCTTCTGGTGCCGTGACGTGATCAGCGGCCTCGACGGGTTCAAGGGCAAGAAGATCCGCGTCTTCAACAACACCATGCGCGACTTCCTGGGCGGCGTCGGCGGTACGGCGGTCAGCATGGCCTTCGCCGAGGTCGTGCCGGCGCTGAACAACGGCGTCGTCGATTGCGCCGTGACCGGCAGCTTGTCGGGCAATACCGCCGGCTGGACGGAGGTGACCAAGTCGATCTATCCGATGTCGCTCGGCTGGAGCATCAACGTGCTCGCGGTCAACCTCGACACCTGGAAGAAGCTCGACCCAAAGACACAGGTCTTCTTGCTCGAGCAGTTCAAGGCCTATGAAGACAAGATGTGGACGACCATCAAGACGACGACTGGCGAGGCCGACAACTGCAACACCGGCAAGCAGCCCTGCACCATGGGCAAGCTCGCCAAGATGACCATCGTGCCGGTGAAGCCGGAGGAGGCGGAAGCACACAAGAAGCTGGTCGAGGGCGCCGTGCTGGCCGGCTGGGCCAAGCGTTGCGGCGCCGAATGCGCCAAGGAGTGGAACGCGACGGTGGGCATGGCCCTCGGCCTCAAGGCGCCGACACCATAGGTCGCAGGCCAATCCGATGAGCGGCGTACGCCGATTCGCCCAATGGGGCTTGTGGTTCGGCGGAGCACTGGTTCTGCTCGCCGCCGTCCTGATCGGCGTCGACGTGCTGATGCGCAAGTTCCTTGCCCGCTCGATCGGCGGCGCCGATGAGCTGGCAGGCTATTCACTCGCCATTGGTACGGCATGGGGGCTGGCGGCGGCGCTACTCGACCGCGCGCATATTCGGATCGACTCCCTGTACGTGCTCTTTCCCCAGAAGCTCCGCCTGGCACTCGATATCGTGGCGCTGGTCCTGCTGGTCGGCTTCTTCGCGCTGGTCGCGTGGCACGGGCTCGGCGTCGTCTCGCAATCCTGGACGTCGGGGTCGCGCAGCCAGTCGGCGCTCGAAACGCCGACAGTGATTCCTCAGGTTCTGTGGATTGGCGGCCTGGTGGTTTTCGTGGTGGTGGGAGCGTTGCTCCTGATCGACACCGTCAGGATCTTGGCATCCGGTGATCTGCGGGGCGCCGCGAGGCTGATCAGCACTCGCTCGGCCGAGGAGGAAGTCGAGGATGAGATCCGCGACCTGAAGGATCGCCAGACGCGCGAGGGGAGCGGCTGACATGCTCATCGTGACGCTGGCCATCCTGATTGCCCTCCTCGCCCTTGCGATTCCGGTCGCCGCCGGGCTCGGCATCCTCGGCCTCTCGCTGTCGGCCATCTACTCCAAGCTGCCGCTGTCCCTTGCCATGGGCGAGATCGCGTGGGGCACGTCGAACAACTTCCTGCTCGTGGCGATCCCTTTCTTCGTGCTGCTCGGCGAGATCCTGCTGCGCTCGGGGATGGCCGAGCGTATGTACAACGCCCTGGTGCTCTGGGTACCGTGGCTGCCTGGCGGCCTGATGCATTCGAACATCGCGGCCTGCGCCATGTTCGCGGCCACTTCGGGCTCGAGCGTGGCGACGGCGGCGACGATCGGCACCGTTGCACTGGGCGAAGTGGAAAAGCGCGGCTACTCCGAGCGGCTGTTCCTCGGGACGATCGCGGCCGGCGGCACGCTCGGTATCCTGATCCCGCCCTCCATCAACATGATCGTCTACGGTGTTCTCACCGACACCTCGATTCCCAAGCTCTATCTCGCGGGTTTCATCCCCGGACTGGTCCTCGCCGCCTTGTTCAGCCTGACGGTGCTCCTGATCTGCCTGATCTGGCCGCGGCTGGGCGGTGCGCCGACAGAGACCAGCTGGCGGCAGCGGATCGCCGCATTGCCGGACCTGCTGCCGCCGCTGATCATCTTCCTCGCGGTGCTGGGCTCGATCTACGCCGGCTGGGCCACGGCGACCGAATCGGCTGCTCTCGGCGTGATCGCCGCCGCAGCCATCGCCGCGTGGAACCGCAAGCTCACGCTCAAGACGCTGCTCAGCGCCTTTGAAGGCACGATGCGCACGACGGCGATGATCATGGCGATCCTGCTCGCCGCCTATTTCCTCAATTTCGTGATCACTTCGATCGGCCTCACCGGGCAGGTCAACCGCTTCATCACCAACCTCGGCCTGAGCAAGGTCCAGCTCCTCATTGTCGTCGTGATCTTCTACTTCATCCTCGGCATGTTCATGGAGACCCTGTCGATGATGGTGGCGACTGTGCCTGTCATTGCCCCGATCATGATCAACGCCGGCTACGATCCGGTCTGGTTCGGCATCATGATCATAATCCTGATGGAGCTGGCGATGATCACTCCGCCGGTCGGCATCAATCTCTATGTCGTCCAGGGACTGCGCAAGCGCGGCAGGATCGACGACGTGATCATCGGCGCTTCGCCGTTCGTCGTCACCATGATGGTGATGCTGGCGATCCTGGCAATCTGGCCCTCGATCGCCCTGTGGCTTCCGTCGATGGCGGCAACCTAGTAATTCACAGATGACCTCATCCTGAGGAGCCGCGCGCAGCTGAGCGCATTCAGATGCGCGTAGGCGTCTCGAAGGATGGCAACAAAGACGATGTAGCCCACCCTTCGAGACGGCCCTGCGGGCCTCCTCAGGGTGAGGTCGGCTGTATCAGCGTCCGCCTAACCGAGCGTGATGACGATGTTCCCCGCCGCGTCGCGCTCGACGCGGGCGCCGGGCGGCACGACACAGGTCGAATCGTATTCCTCGACGATCAGCGGACCGCTGCGCACACCGTCGAGATCGGCGCGGCTCAGCACCGGCGTCTCAAGCCAGCCGTGCGCGTCGCCGAACCAGGCCTTGCGCGAGCCGGTCCCGGCGCCGTTACGGCGGCTCGGCGTCACGCTCTGCGGCACGCGGGAACTCTCTCGCAGGCCAGCGCCGACGAGTTGGATCGCCACCAGCTCGACCGGCTCGTCGGGGCCGGCGCGATGGCCGTACATGCGCTCGTGCTCCTCGGCAAAGGCGTGTTCCAGATGCGTCGCCATGCGCGCATCGATCGGCCCGTCGGGCACGGGCACCGTGAGCTCGTAGCTCTGGCCCTTGTAGTGCAGGGCGGCCGAGCGGCGCAGGCGGGCGTTTGCACCGCTGAAGCCTTCGGCTGCGAGTTGGTCGGTGGCCTGCTTTGCCAGCGCGTCCCAGGCCGTGCCGATCTCGCCGAGATCGGCCTGACGCAGCAGGCGGCGGAAGGTGCGGGCGTAGTGGTGCTCGACGTCGGCATAGAGCAGCCCGAACGATGAGAAGAGGCCGGCCGACGGCGGCACGACCACGCGGCCGATGCCCAGCGACGCCGCCATGCCGGCGGCGAACAGCGGGCCGTTGCCGCCGAAGGCGAACAGGGCGAAGTCGCGCGGATCGCGGCCGCGCTCGGTCGATACCGCCTTGATGGCGCGGATCATGTTGGAAGCCACGATCAGGTGCGCGCCGTAGGCCGCGCGCTCGAGCGGCATGCCGAGGGGCTTGGCGATCTTCTCGGCGAACGCAGTGCGCGCCTTGTCGGCGTTGAGCTTCAGCGCGCCGCCCACCAGGTGCCCTGGATTGATATAGCCCAGCAGCACGTTGGCGTCGGTGATCGTCGGCACCGTACCGCCTTGGTCGTAGCAGACCGGGCCGGGCGAGGCGCCGGCGCTCTCGGGACCGGCCTGAAGGGCGCCGCCGCCGTCGATCCAGACATGAGAGCCGCCGCCGGCGCCGACCTCGGCGAGATCGATCGCAGGCACCTTCAGCGTGTAGCCCGCACCCGTCAGCAGGCGCGAGCCGATCATGATGCCGGCGCCCACGGCATATTCCTGGGCGCGTGCGACCTCGCCATGCTCGACCATCGAGGCTTTGGCGGTGGTGCCGCCCATGTCGAAGGTGATGATCCTGTCGAGATCTTTTATGCGCGCAAGCGCCTGGGCGCCGACGACGCCGCCCGCCGGTCCGGACTCGATGATATTCATCGGCCGCTCGGCCGCGGCAGAGTCCGTGGTGAGCCCGCCGTTCGACTGCATCAGCAACAGCCGCGCCGGGATGCCGCCGGCATCGAGGCCCTTGCGCAACGCCCGCAGGTAGGTGGCGACGATCGGCATGACGTAGGCGTTGATCACCGTCGTCGAGGTGCGCTCGTACTCCTTGATCTCGGGCAGCACCTCGAACGAGAGACTCCTGGGCAGGCGAGGGGCCTTGCGCTCGATCACATCCTTCAGCATCGCCTCATGGACAGGGTTGGCGAAGGAGTTGAGCAGGCAGACGGCGATCGCCTCGACCTTCTCAGCCAGCAGCGCGTCGACGGCCCGCTCGGCGTCGGCCAGATCGAGGGCGCGCTCGACATGGCCGCGATGGTCAATGCGCTCGTCGACCACCTTGCGAAGGTAGCGCTCGACCAGCGGTTCGGGCTTGGTCCAGCCGATGTCGTAAAGCTTGGGCATGCGGAGCGTCCGGATCTCCAGCACGTCGCGGAAGCCCTTGGTGGTGATGAGCCCGACGCGCGCGCCCTTGTATTCCAGAATGGCGTTGGAGGCGACGGTGGTGCCGTGGCGGATCTCGTCGATGGCCGATCCGCTGAGGCCGGTCTCGCCAAAAACCTCGCTCAGCCCGTCGACGATCGCCTGGGCGTAGTTGCCGACGCTGGAGGAGATCTTCTTGGTATGGACGGTGCCGTCGGAGCCCAGCAGCACGATATCCGTGAAGGTGCCGCCGATGTCGACACCGGCGCGATAGGTGACAGCCATGAAACTACTCCGCCGCGCGGCGCAGCAGTGGCGGCTCTTGCCATTGCACCTTGGGCGTCTCGGTCCAGCCGCGCGCCTGGCGGATATCGTGGCGGCGCCGCGCCGTTGCTTCGGTATCGACCGTCCACTTAGTCGTATCGACGACCACGCCATAGTCGGCGAACGCCTTCTGCGGCGACAGAAGCTCGTTCCGCACGTCGCGCACCACCGCGGCCGGATCGCGCTCCAGCGGATCGCCCCAGCCGCCGGCGCCAGCCAGCACGTGGCGGAAGACCTCGCCCTTCCTGATGGTCATGGTGAGCTTCGACGGCAACAGCCGGTTCTCGCCGTCGGGGTTCATGTAATTCTCCGACGGTGCGCCCGGGCTGCCGCCATAGAGTCCGAACGGTCGATGGTCACGCCGGTCCGAGCGGACCTGCAGCATGCCTTCGTCCTCGAGGAACCGGTAGTCGCGCCGGAACGGCACGCCGCCGCGGAACTTGCCGGCGCCGGCGCGGTCGGCGACGAACTCGTAGGCCAGGAGCTGCATGGGCTGCTCGGCCTCGGTGACCTCGATCGAGTGCGAGGCCATGTTGGCGAACATGTGCGAGTTGCCATCGAGCCCGTCGGCCCATGGGCGTGCGCCCCAGGCGCCGCAGGTGAAGTCGACATAGACGAACGGCTTTCGCTCGGCGTCGTAGCCGCCGATCGAGATGCCGGTGTTGCCGCCGTCGCCCGCCGCCTTGACCTTGTCGGGCAGCATCATGGCGAGCGCGCCGAACATGCAGTCGACCATGCGGAAGCCGGTCAGGCCGCGCGCAGCGCAGGCCGCCGGCAGCACGCCGTTGCCCACGGTGCCGGGCGGGCAGATGACCTCGATGGCGCGGAACACGCCCTCGTTGTTGGGAATGCCGGGCGGCAGGACAGAGCGCACGCCGGTGTAGGAGGCGGCCTTGGTGAAGGAGAGCGTGTTGTTGATGGCCCCCTTGACCTGCGGACTGGTGCCGGTCCAGTCGACGACCATGTGGCCGCCCGTCTTGCGGATGGTGACGAAGAGCCGGATCGGCTGGCCGTAGTCGACGCCGTCGTCGTCGATCCAGTCCTCGAAGCTCCATTCGCCGTCGGGCAGCTTCTCCAATGCCGCCCGCGTCAGCCGCTCGGCGTAGTCGATGACCTCCTTGAGATAGAACCTGGTCTTCTCGGGCCCGTAGCGCGCGACGATCTCGGCGAACTGCGTCTCGCCGATATGGCAGGCGGCGAGCTGGGCGCGCAGGTCGCCGAACAGCTGCACCGGCAGGCGGACGTTCTTCTCGATGAACGTCATGATGGTCTTGTTGAGCTTGCCCGCCTCGTAGAGCTTCATTGGCGCAATGCGCAGGCCCTCGGCGTAGATCTCGGTCGAATCCGAGGCGTTCGATCCCGCGACGCGACCGCCGACGTCGATGTGATGGCAGACGGTGCAGGCGAAGGCGAGCCGCTCGCCCTGATGATAGAGCGGCTTGAAGACGAAGATGTCGGGCAGGTGCATGCCGCCATCGAACGGGTCGTTCATGATGAAGACGTCGCCCGGCGCCATGTCGTCCTTGAAGTGCCGCATGATGGCGTCCATGGCCGTCGGCACCGAGCCGAGATGTCCCGGCAGGGTCAGGCCCTGCGCCGCGAGCTTGCCGTTGGCGTCGGCGAAGCCCGTCGAATAATCCATGTTGTCCTTGAGGACGCCGGAGTAGGTGGTGCGGAACACCGTCAGCGCCATCTCGTCGGCGATCGAGAAGATCGCGTTCTTGAACAGCTCCAGTTCGATCGGATCGGAACTCAAGGCCACTGGTCTACTCCCCTTTGCCCAAAGCAACGCAATAGTCGTGCCGTGTCATTCCGGCGCTCGGATATTGGCACGCCGGATGACTTCGCCCCAGCGCACCGCCTCCGACTTGATCAGAGCATCGAGCTCCTCGGGCGAACTCGGCGTCACTGACAGGCTGAGCTCGGCGAAACGCTGCTGCAGGTCGGATGCGGCCAGGGCCTTGCGCACGTCGGCATTCAGCCGCTGCACGATCTCGCGCGGCGTTCCGGCGGGGGCGGTGAGGCCGAACCAGGTCTCGACGTCGGCGCCCTTGATGCCTGCTTCGGCGAGCGTCGGCACGTCGGGCAGGCCCGGCGCGCGCTTGGGCGACGTCACGGCGAGCGCCCGCAGCGCGCCCGCCTTCACCTGGCCCGTCACCACCGAGACATTGGAGAACAGCAGCGGCAGCTGGCCCGCGAGCACGTCGGCGATCGCCGGCGCTTCGCCGCGATAGGCGACGTGCGTCATGCGGATGCCGGCAGTGAACAGGAAGAGTTCGGCGGCCATGTGCGGCGTCGTCCCCACGCCGCCCGAGCCGAAGTTGATGGCGGCCGGCTTGGCCTTGGCCATCTCGACCAGCTCGCCCGCCGACTTTGCGGCGAACGACGGATTGACCACCAGCACCAGCGGCGAGGTGCCGAGCAGGGAGATGCCCGTGACGTCGCGCGGTCCATCGAACGCCACCGACTTGTAGAGCTGCGGCGCCACGGCGTAGGTGGTCTGTGCCGCGACCATCAGGGTCGCGCCGTCGGGCGGTGCCTTGGCCAGGATGTCGGCGGCGATGAGGCCGCTGGCGCCGGTCTTGTTGTCGACCAGGACCTGGCCCGACGAACCTTCAGCCAACTTCTGCGCCACCAGCCGCGCGATCACGTCGTTGCCTCCGCCGGCGGCGAAGCCCACCAGCACACGGACCGGCTTCGTCTGGGCAATCGCGCTGCCGGCGAACCCGACGGCAGCCGCTCCACCGAGGAAATGTCGACGAGATGTCCTGACCATGAAGCCGCTCCCCGGCCGTGGAGGCGGCACTGTAGCGCGATTCCCGACAGATGGGCGGGCTTGACGGAGGCTTTGGTGTTCCTATATAGCCATTAACGAATATAGCCATGTGGCGATATGGAGAATGCCAGTGGAACAGCTCGATCTCGTCTTCTCCGCTCTGGCCGATCCGACTCGGCGCGCGATCCTGGCGCGGCTGGCGGAAGGGGAGGCCACGGTGAACGAGCTCGTGGGACCGTCCGATCTCAGCCAGCCCACCATCTCCAAGCACCTCAAGGTGCTGGAGCGGGCGGGACTGGTGTCGCGCGGACGCGAGGCCCAGTTCCGTCCGGTGCGGCTGAACGCGGCGCCGCTGGAAGGAGCGGCCGAGTGGCTGGGCGACTATCGCCGCTTCTGGGAGGAGAGCCTCGACCGGCTCGATGTCTATGTGAAGGAACTCAAGCGCAAGGAGGGACGACATGTCAGTAAACGCAGGCGCCGGTGAATCGGAGGCCGATCGGGAACTCATCATCACACGCAGCTTCGACGCGCCGGCCCGGCTTCTGTTCGAGGCCTGGAGCAAGCCCGAGAATCTGAAGAAGTGGTTCGGGCCGGTCGGCTACCCGGTGACGATGTGCGAGATGGATTTCCGCAAGGGTGGCCAATGGCGCGCCGCCATGACCGGCCCCGGCGGCAAGCAGCAGACGCCATTCGGCGGCCAGTATCTCGAGATCGTGCCCAACCGACGGATCGTCTTCTCGAACGGCTTCGAGCTGCCGGGTGCGGAGAAGATGATCATGACCATCACCTTCGACGAGAAGGACGGCAAGACGCTGCTCACCATCCGCACCTTGTTCGCCTCGATCGCCCAGAAAGCGACCCATGTCGGCGCCGGCATGGAGGAGGGCATCGCCTCGGGCCTCGACCAGCTCACCGACATCGTGGCCGCAATGAAGGCGGCGGCATAGCCTGTCCTCTTGATGATCTTATATCTTTGTTGTAAAGATAATTGATCGTCAGGAGGGACGTCGCCCATGCTGATCATCGTGGCGGTCGCCGCCGCGCTGGCCTCGGCCAGCGTCGGCGGCGGCCTGTATGAGTTCTCCGTCGTCGATCCGTTCTGGCCCAAGCGCCCGGACCTGGTGCAGCCGTCGCGCGGCGGCATCTCGCGCAAGCGCTTCTGGATCGCCATCCACGTCGTCTTCGAGGTCGTGCTGATTGCGGCTCTGGTCTGGACGTGGTCGTACCCTGCGGTGCGAACCTGCCTCCTGGTGGCGTTGGCGAGCCACGCCGTCATGCGCCTGTGGTCGGCCTTCGACTTCATCCCCAATGCGCTTGCCTTCGAGAAGGCTGCGCCGGGAGCGGTGAGCGAGGCGGCGGCCCGGCGTTGGACGGCGCGCAGCCGGCTGCGCCTCCCGCTGGATCTCGTGACCTGTGGCAGCTTGTTGTGGGCGTTGGTGCTGGCGGCACGAACGGTCTAGGTTGGCCGAGGTTTTCTCATCAGTTGATAGATAAAACGAACGAGGCGTGCGAACGGGAACGCTTTATGCTGTTCCCGAAAATCAGTTTGGAGGGACGTCATGAGCCTTCTCAAAGACGCCGAGATCAACGTTGCGCCTTACGTGCCGACGCTTCAGCTCACGGAAGGGCAGGCACCGCCCGTCGCCGCGAACGGCGGCCTGTCCTACATGTCGTTCGACCGCGACGGCGATGCGGGTACCGCCAAGGCGCTCGAGGATGCGCTTGCCGAGATCGCCGGGGGTGAGGGCCAGCGCGTCATCGACATGATCGACAAGGCGCCCTCCGGTCCGATCAAGACCAAGTGGGGGCTCGCCTTCCACGACTACGACGAGTGCATGAGGTACATCCGCGAGTCGAACAGCCTCAAGGCGCCGGAAGGTGGCGTGGTGCTGCCGCTGGCCTATACCGTCCACGAGCGGCCGAGCTACTCCATCGTTCCGTCCAACGTCATCTGGCACGACCCGGCACGCGCCGAACTCGCGGCGCGCCTGCGCAAGAACGAGGAGGACAATCGCCGGCGCAACCTCTATTTCCCGCACGTGCTGCGCGACGCGCGGCGCATCGGCGAGTACTACCCGGGCCTCTCGCCCGACAGCCCCGAATGCATGGACAAGCTCGGCGTCTCGCTGGCGCATCTCGAATCGAAGTGCTCGAACTTCTACGATTCGGCCGAGGTGGAGCGCGTGTTCTACCCCGAGATCGAGAAGCTCCTGCTCGACTTCTTCCCCGGCGCCACCGATGCCCTGGTCTACAATCACGACGTCTTCGACAAGGACTACACGGGCGACCGCACCGAGGACCAGGACAACAAGAACCCGGGCGTGAATGCCCGCTACGTCAACCTCGTGCACAACGACCTGAACGACAATTCGGGCCGCGTGCGCTGCCGCGAGCTGCTCACCAAGAACCTGCGCAACTTCGGCCGCCAGCAGAGCTACACGGAGGCGGAGGCCGACGCGAAGATGTCGCGGCGCTTCATGTCCATAAACCTCGCCAAGCCGATGGAGACGGTCGAGCAGTTCCCGTTCGTGCTCTGCGCCTGGCCGTCCTTCGCCGACCAGCCCTACATCAATAACTATCGGATCTACGACGACCGCGTCGGCGAGACCACGCGCTTCACCTACCGGCCCGACCACGAGTGGTACTGGTTCCCGCGGCAGACCTCGACGGAGGTCTCGATGCTGAAATGCTACGACTCCGTCACCGACGGCTCGGTCTCGCGCTGGTCTTTCCACACCGCCTGCATCGACCCGACCGCGCCCGCCGATGCCCGCTGCCGCAAGAACGTCGTGGTCCGGGCTTACGTCTTCTTCTAAGCAGGCTGGGATCGGGGTATTGCACCCCGGTCCCGCCAACCCGTTCTGATCATTGATGAATTTTAGGTCGGCTATGGGTTGACGCGGCGCTTCCGGGTCCTTATTTTCCGCGCTCTTTCGGAATTCCCCCGGCGCCGCCGGGGCTTTTGTTGAGAAGAACCATGAAGATCCGCCATTCGCTCAAGTCCGTGAAGACGCGCCACAAGGACAGCCGCATCGTGCGCCGCAAGGGTCGCGTCTACGTCATCAACAAGACCAACCCGCGCTTCAAGGCCCGCCAGGGCTGAGGCGAAGGGCGTCTTCGTACCTCAAAAAGCGGCGGGAGCCTCGGCTTCCGCCGCTTTTTCATTTGGCGTAAGGATCGAGGCATGCAGATGCCGCCGCTCGATCCCGCCATTCTCGTCCGCCGGTCCGAGATCGTGGCCGCCTTGCGGGCGATCGTGCCCGGCGAGGGCGTCATAGACGATCTCGACGGCATGCGGCCCTACGAGTGCGACGCCCTCTCGGCCTACCGCCAGATGCCGCTGGTCGTGGTCCTGCCCGAGACGGTGGCCCAGGTCTCGGCCATCCTGCGCTACTGCCAGGACAACAAGGTCAAGGTCGTGCCGCGCGGCGCCGGTACCTCGCTGTCGGGCGGCTCCATGCCGGTGGGCGACGCCATCCTGCTGGGCATGGGCAAGTTCAATCGGGTCCTGGAGATCGACTACGCCAACCGCTGCGCCCGGGTGCAGCCCGGGGTCACCAACCTCGGCATCACCAAGGCCGTCGAGCACGAAGGCTTTTATTACGCCCCCGACCCCAGCTCGCAGATCGCCTGCTCGATCGGCGGCAATGTCGCGGAGAATTCCGGCGGCGTGCACTGCCTGAAGTACGGGCTGACGACCAACAACCTTCTGGGCATCGAGATGGTGCTGATGACCGGCGAGGCCGTGCGGCTCGGCGGCAAGCATCTCGACTCCGAAGGCTACGACCTTTTAGGCCTGATGACCGGCTCCGAAGGTCTTTTGGGTGTCGTCACCGAAGTGACGGTGCGCCTGCTGCGCAAGCCGTCGACGGCCCGGGCCGTGCTGCTGGGCTTTCCCACTGAAGCGGGCGCGGCCGACTGCGTTGCCGCCGTCATCGCCTCCGGCATCATCCCCGGCGGCATGGAGATGATGGACAAGGACGCCGTGAAGTGCGCCGAAGCCTATGTCGGTGCGGGCTATCCTCTGGACGTCGAGGGTCTGCTGATCGTCGAGCTCGACGGTCCGGCGATCGAGGTCGACTACCTGGTCGAGCGCGTGGCCGAGATCGCCCGCGGCCGCGGCGCCACCACCGTGCGCGTCAGTCGCGATGAGCAGGAGCGCGTGCTGTTCTGGGCCGGCCGCAAGGCCGCGTTCCCCGCCGTCGGCCAGATCTCGCCGGACTACATGTGCCTCGACGGCTCGGTGCCGCGCGGCCGCCTGGTCGAGGTGCTGGCCGAGATGCGCCAGATGTCGAAGAAGCACGGCCTCAGGGTGGTCAACGTCTTCCATGCCGGCGACGGCAACCTGCATCCGCTGATCCTGTTCGACGCCAACGATCCCGGCGAGCTCGGGCGCGCGGAAGAGTTCGGCGCCGACATCCTGCGCCTCTGCGTGCGTGTCGGCGGCGTGCTGACCGGCGAGCACGGTGTCGGCATCGAGAAGCGCGACCTGATGGGAGAGCAGTTCACCGAGATCGACCTCGACCAGCAGATGCGCGTGAAGTGCGCGTTCGATCCCGATCACCTGCTCAATCCGGGCAAGGTGTTCCCCAAGCTCAGGCGCTGCGCCGAGCTCGGCCGCCTGGTCGTGCACCAGAACAGGATCCCGTTCCCCGACATCCCGCGGTTCTAGACGATGGCCGGCACCATCAAGCCGCGCGACGCAAAGGAGCTGCGGCAGGCTGTGGAGTGGGCGCTCAACGACGGCGTCACGCTCGACGTGCGCGGCCAGGGCAGCAAGCTCGCGATCGGCAAACCGATGACCTGCGACCAGGCGCTCGACCTCTCGGGCATTTCCGGCATCGTCGACTACGCGCCGGAGGAGCTCGTCGTCACCCTGCGCGCCGGCACGCCCATGCGCGAGGTCGAGGCGCTGTTGGCCCAGCGCAACCAGATGCTGGCCTTCGAGCCGCCCGACCTCGGTCCGCTGCTGGGTCGGGAAGCAGGGCAGGGCACCCTGGTTGGCGCCGTCATGGGCAATCTCGCCGGCCCGCGCCGCATCTCGGCCGGCGCGGCGCGCGATCACCTGCTGGGCTTCAGCGGCGTCAATGGCCGCGGCGAGGCCTTCAAGTCGGGCGGCAAGGTGATGAAGAACGTTACCGGCTACGACCTCTCCAAGCTGTTAGCCGGCTCGTGGGGCACGCTGGCCGTGCTCGACGAGGTCTCGGTCAAGGTGCTGCCCGCGCCTGACCAGACGCGCACCTTGGTGCTGCAGGGCCTCTCCGACGAGAGGGCGGTGAAGGCGATGTGCGCCGCCATGGGCAGCCCGCACGAGGTCTCCGGCGCCGCCCACGTCGATGGCCGCACGGCTCTGCGCCTCGAAGGCGTGGCGCCGTCGGTCGAAGCGCGTCTGAAAGGCCTGCGTGATCTTCTGGCAGACGCAGGCGCCGCCATGGAAGAGCTGGGAACCCTCGAAAGCCGCGCCTTCTGGCGCGACGTGCGCGACGTGGCCCCGCTTGCGGGAATGGACGGTGCGGTCGTGTGGAAGATCTCTTGCCCGCCGGCCGACGGTTCCGGCGTCGTGGCCCGCATCAAGGCACAGCGCCCGGCTGCGAGGTCTTTTTACGACTGGTCCGGCGGCCTGATCTGGCTCGCCTTGCCGCCCGCCGCCGATGGCGATCAGGCGGTCGTGCGCGGCGCTCTTGGCGGTGGCCATGCGACCTTGATCCGCGCTGATGAGGCAACGCGCGCGAGCGTACCGGTGTTCCAACCGCAGGCTCCGGCGCTTGCCGCTCTGGCCTTGCGAGTGAAGGAGAGCTTCGACCCCAAAGGCATCTTCAACCCGGGGCGGATGGGCTAGCGATGCAGACCAACTTCACCCTGGCGCAGCTCGCCGATCCCGAAACCGCGCGCAGCGAGCAGATCCTGCGCAAGTGCGTGCATTGCGGCTTCTGCACGGCGACCTGCCCGACCTTCGTGCTGCTGGGCGACGAGCGCGACAGCCCGCGCGGGCGCATCTACTTCATCAAGGCGATGCTGGAGGGCGATCGTGCACCAACGGCGTCGGAGGTCCGTCACGTCGACCGCTGCCTGTCGTGCCTCTCCTGCATGACGACCTGTCCGTCGGGCGTGCACTACATGCACCTGGTCGATCACGGCCGGCATCACATCGAGGAGCGCTACAGGCGCACCCTGCCGGACCGGCTGATGCGCGGCCTGCTGGCCTGGTTGATGCCGCGGCCGGCGCTGTTCCGCTGGACCATGACGCTGGGCCGGCTCGCCAAGCCGCTGGCCACGATGCTGCCGGACCGCAGCGCCGATGCCGGCGGCGCCACGTTCCTGCGCCGCCTGCGGGCGATGCTCGAAGCCGTGCCCGACCGGCTGGCAAGACCCTCGCCGGTCGATCGGCCGCAGACCTTCCCGGCCGCCGGCCTGCGCCGCAAGCGCGTGGCGCTGATGCCGGGCTGCGGCCAGCAGGTGCTGGCGCCCGAGGTCAACGAGGCGACGGTGCGGCTCCTGACGCGCCACGACGTCGAGGTGGTGAACGTCGCGGGCTCGGGCTGCTGCGGCTCGTCGGTGCTGCATGTCGGCCGCAACGAGGAGGCGATGGCGCTGGCCCGGCGCAACATCGAGGCCTGGATGCGCGAGATCGACGGCGCGGGCCTCGACGCCATCGTCATCAATGCGTCGGGCTGCGGCACCACCGTGAAGGACTACGGCGCCATGTTCGCCAACGATCCCGAGTGGAAGGAGCGGGCCGAGCAGGTGGCCAGGCTGGCCAAGGACGTGAGCGAGGTCATGCTCGAGGTCGGTCTCGCGAACGTGACCGCGCGTCCGCTCACCGTAGCCTATCATTCGGCCTGTTCCATGCAGCACGGCCAGAAGGTGATCGAGCAGCCCAAGAAGCTCTTGGCGGACGCCGGCTTCGTCGTGAAGGACGTGCCCGAGGGCCATCTCTGCTGCGGCTGGGCCGGCACCTACCAGGTGCTGCAGCCCGAGCTGTCGCGCCGCCTGCGTGACCGCAAGGTCGCCAACATCGAAAGCCTCGCGCCCGATGTCGTCGCCGCGGGCAACTTCGGTTGCATCGGCAACATCGCCTCGGGGACCGGCATTCCGATTGCGCATACGGTCGAACTGCTCGACTGGGCGACGGGCGGGCCGAAGCCTGCTGCGCTGCAGTGACTCTTCTTCGCACTTGCCTTGCCGCGTTGCTCGGCGTGATGCTGGGGACGAACGCGCTGGCGCAGAATGGCGGGAGCAACCCCATGCTCGACACCTTGTTTGCCAAGCTACAGACCGCGACCGACCCTGTGGCGATCCAGTCGCTGGAAGCGGCGATCTGGGAGCAGTGGGTCATGGTGCCGGAGGGCCCGCCACGCGAGCTGATGCTGCGCGGCATGGCCGAGATGCAGCAGCGCGAGCTCAGGCAGTCGGTCGAGACTTTCAGCAAGCTGATCGAGATCGCGCCGGAGCTATCCGAAGCCTGGAACAAGCGGGCGACCGCCTATTGGCTGCTCGGCAACTTCCCGGCTTCGCTGTCGGACATCTGCGAGACGGTGAAGCGCGAGCCGCGCCATTTCGGCGCCTATTCGGGTCTCGGCATGATCCGCGCGGAAATGGGCGAGTACCCGCGGGCCGTCGCGGCCTTCGAACTGGCCAGGAAGCACAATCCGCACATCGTGGGAATCGACGCCGAGATCGCCCGCCTGAAGGCGATGGGCGGCGATACGCCGGCCGATCCGCTGGGCTGCACGCAGCGCACGGCGGGCCGCTGACGGGTGCACTTGCCGCGCGGCAGGCGCGCGGGCAGACTCTCAGTCAAGTTACAACCTCAAGGATGGGTCAATGGCCACGTTGTATGTCGGCGGTCGCGTTTTCGATGGCGAGAAGGTCCTGGACGGGCAGGCGGTGCTGGAGGAAGACGGCAAGGTCAAGCGCGTCGCGCCTGCGGCCGAGTTCACGGGCTTCTCCGGCGACAGGGTCGACACGGCGGGCGGCACGCTGATCCCCGGCATCATCGACTGCCATGTCCATTCGCTGAGCGGCGCCGAGGGCAACCCGGGCGCGGTGCAGGATCGCATGACCGCCGCGCAGATCGCGGTGCGCGGCATGGAGCTGATGCGCAACACGCTGGAAGGCGGCATCACCGCCGTGCGCGACTGCGGCGGCAAGGACTACATCGAGTTCGCCATTCGCGACGCCTACAATAGCGGCCGCTTCCTCGGACCGACCATGCGCTGCGCCGGCCGCATGATCTGCATGACCGGCGGCCACGGCAACCGCACCGGCCGCGTCGCCGACGGGCTCGACGAGGTGGTCAAGGCGGTCCGTGAGCAGGTCCATGCCGGCTCCGACCTGATCAAGATCATGGCGACCGGCGGCGTGATGACCCCGGGCGTGAACCCCGAGGACGCGCACTACTCGGCCGAGGAGATGAAGGCCGGCATCAGCGAGGCCCATCGTTTCCACAAATGCTGCGCCAGCCATGCCCAGGGCGCGCTCGGCATCCTCAATGCCGTGCGCGGCGGCATCGATTCGATCGAGCACGGCATCTTCATGACCGAGGAATGCATCACCGAGATGAAGGAGCGCGGCGTGTGGCTGGTGCCGACGCTGGCTGCGGTGAAGAACATCCTGAAGGGCTACGACGACGGCGACCGCTCCATCCCCGACTACGTGATCGAGAAGGCGCGCCGCGTGTTCGACCGCCACATCGCCTCGATCAAGATGTACTACAAGGCGGGCGGTCGCATCGCCATGGGCACCGACGCCGGTACGCCGCACAACCGCCACGGCGAGAACGCGCGCGAGCTGGAATACATGTGCGAGATCGGCATCTCGACCCGCGATTCGCTGTTCTTCTCGACGGCGAGCGCAGCCGACCTGATGCGGCTCGCCGACCAGGGCCGCATCAAGGAGGGCAACAGCGCCGACTTCGTGCTGTGCGACGGCGATGCCTTGGCCGACATCAAGCGTGCCGCGCGCAAGGAGAACCACCGCATGGTGGTGAAGCGAGGCATCGTCGCTCGCGATAACCGCGCCGCCTTCGTCCGCCAGGCCGCCCGGGTCGCCGCCGAGTAGCTGGCCAACGCGACCGACGGCCCGTGGAAGACATCTTCCTGATCCTGGTGGGGATCGCCTGGGCCGTCGGCACGCCGATCATCGCCATCGTGGCGTTGGTGCGCACGGGGCGCCTGCGCGACCAGAATGAGCGGCTGACCGCGGACCTTGCACGGCTGAAGCGGCAGATGGCGGAGGCGTCTCTGCCGCCGCCGTTCGTCGAACAGCCGGTGGCCGAAGCTGCCGTACCGCCACCGGAACCGCTGCCGGAGGCGGTGCTCGAACCGCCGCCGGCGCCGCCATTCGAGCCCGAGTCAGCGGTTCTGCCTCCGCCGATGCCTGCGGTGGAGCCGGAGAAGGTCGGCTGGGAACAGCGGCTCGGGGCTCGCGCCTTCGTTTGGGTCGGTGCGGTCACCTTGGCGCTCGCGGCCGTGTTCCTCGTGCGCTACTCGATCGAGGAAGGCTATCTGTCGCCCGAGGTGCGCGTCGTCCTGGCGGCACTGTTCGGCTTTGCCTTGATCGGCGTCGCCGAGCGCGTCCGCAGCCGCGACGACCGCGTCGCCCAGGCGCTGGCGGCCGCCGGCGTCGCCTCGCTCTACGGCGCGCTGTTCTCGGCGGTGGCGCTCTACGACATGATCTCCAAGGCCGCAGCCGGCGGCGGGGCCGCGGCGCTCACGGCCTTCGCCATCGGCGTGTCGTTGCGCCACGGCATCTTCGTGGCAGGCCTCGCCTTCGTCGGCGGCTTCGTGAGCCCCGCCATCATCGGCAGCGAGACGCCCAACACGCCCGTCCTGTTCGGCTACCTGCTGGCGATCGCGGCGGGCACCCTTTGGGTCATCCGGCTCCGCGGGTGGTGGCCGCTCGGCTGGGGCGTTTTAGCAGGCTCGGCGATCTGGACCGTGCTCTGGATGCTGTCCCTGGTGAGCGGCTTGCATTGGGTCGGACTGTTCCTGGTCGCCGTCGCCGGGCTGTTCGCCTGGGCAACCTGGCGCCGGCTCGGCGAGGGCGAACAGGCGATCGACGTTGCGGCCCTGGTGTGGGCCGCGCTCGGCGTGACCGGCGCGCTGATCGTGGCGCTGATCGTGCAGGATGACGGCAAGCAGACCGTCGGCTGGTTCGCGCTCGCTGCGCACGGCATCGGCCTCTTCGCGCTGGCGCGCTGGACGCCGCGCTTCCAGTACGTCGCAGCCGCCGCGCCGGTCCTGTCGATCGCAGCACTCGCTTTGTGGCGCGACACCGGCGCGTTCGGCGGCATGACCGCCTCGTTCGGCGGCCTCTATGCGGCGGCAGCCTTCGCCCTGCTGTGGAACGCCGCGCGGCCGGGCTTCTGGGCGGCGTTGGCCGTCGGCGCGGCGCTCGCCCACTTCCTGCTCGCCTGGTACGTGCTGCGCGGCGTCGCCGAGGGCACGCCGTGGGGCCTTTTGAGCATTGCGCTCGCGCTGCCGTTCCTCGTCGCCGCCGAGCGGCTGGCGCGCTGGCGAAGCACCATGCCAGGCGCGACCGAGGCCCTGGGCTACTGCGCGGCCGGCGTCGCCTTCTTCATCGCCGTCGCGATCGCCCTGGAACTGCGCCGCGAATGGATCACGGTCGCCTATGCCGTCGAGTTCGCCGCCGTCGCGGGCATTGCCGCCCATCTCGGCCAGCACGCCATGCGCCGCCTGTGCTGGCTGCTGCTCGCCGCCGTGGTCGTACGCTTCGTGCTCAATCCCGAGGTGCTGAAATACCCGCTCGGCGTCACGCCGATCTTCAACTGGATCCTGTGGGGCTATGGCCTGGCGATCGCGGCCCTCGTCGCCGGCCTGCGCTTCCTGCGGCCGACCGGCGACGAGCAGTTGGTGCGCGCGACCGAAGCCGCCATCGCCCTGCTGGTCTTCGTGCTGCTCACGCTGCAGGTGCGCAGCGTCTTCCGCCATGACGCCATGACGGCGCCCGACGCGCAGTTCATGGAGCGCGCGTCCTACGTTCTCGTGTGGGGCGCCTTCGCGCTCGCAGCACTCTGGCTGGCGCGTACGCGCCATGATGTCGTGGCCCTGTGGGCATGGCGCGTGAGCGGCGGGCTGGCCGTGGCGCTGGTGCTGGTCGTGCAGGTCCTGCTCGCCAACCCGATCTTCGACCAGGCCGATGTCGGCCGCCTGCCGATCGCCAACGGCCTGTTTCTGGCCTACGCGCTGCCTGCCGTGATGGCGGCGCTGGCACGACAATGGATCGACGATGTCGAGCCGAACCGCAACGTGGCGCTGCTCGCCGAAGCGGCCGCCTCGATCCTGGCCTTCGCCTACGTGTCCTTCGAGGTCCGCCACCTGTTCGATCCCGATTTCGAACGCCGCGGCCTCGGGGCGTCCGGCCTGGAGCTCTACGTCTACTCGGCGGTGTGGCTGCTGTTCGGCGTGGCCCTGCTGGCGTTGGGCTTCCTGCGCAACACCGCGGCGCTACGGCACGCCGGCATGGCGCTGGTCTGCGTCGTGGTCGCCAAGGTCTTTTTGATCGACATGGCGGGGCTGCAGGGCCTGCTGCGCGTCTTTTCGTTCCTTGGCCTCGGCGCCGCGCTGATCGGGCTGGGCTACGCCTATCGTCGCTTTGGATTCAGGTAGAGCATGTTCCTGGAAACCGCCGTTTCGCTCGATGCCTTACGCAACCTGCAGCTCGAACGCCTGCGCACCGCGATCCGCCATGCCTACGACAACCAGGCGCCGTACCGCGCCAAGTGCGTGGCGGCCGGCGTGCATCCCGACGATCTGCAGCGGCTGGAAGACCTGCGGCGCTTTCCCTTCACCGCGAAGGCCGACCTGCGCGACGCCTATCCCTACGGCATGTTCGCCATCCCGCGCGAGAAGTGCGTGCGCGTCCATGCCTCGAGCGGCACGACGGGGCGTCCGACCGTGGTCGGCTATTCGGCACGCGACATCGATCTGTGGGCCGACCTGATGGCGCGCTCGCTCCACGCCGGCGGGGCGCGGCCGGGCGACATCATCCACAATGCCTATGGCTACGGCCTGTTCACCGGTGGGCTCGGCGCGCACTACGGCGCCGAGCGGCTGGGCTGCACCGTCGTGCCGATGTCGGGCGGCTTCGGCGAGCGGCAGGTCCAGCTCATCCGCGAGTTCGGCGCGCGCGTGGTGCTGATGACGCCCAGCTACATGCTGGCGATCGCCGACGAGTTCGAGCGCCAGGGCGTCGATCCGCGCGCGACGGCGATGCGCGTCGGCATTTTCGGCGCCGAGCCGTGGACCGAGGGCATGCGGGCCGAGATCGAGCGACGGCTGGGCATCGACGCCGTCGACATCTATGGCCTGAGCGAAGTGATGGGCCCGGGCGTGGCCTGCGAGTTCGTCGAGAGCAAGGACGGCCCGACCATCTGGGAGGATCACTTCTATCCCGAGATCGTCGACCCCGAGACCGGTGAGCCGGTGGCCGACGGCGAACCGGGCGAGCTGGTCTTCACCTCGCTCACCAAGGAGGCGATGCCGGTCATCCGCTACCGCACCCGCGACCTCACTCGCCTGCTGCCGGGCTCGGTCACGGCCATGCGGCGCATGGCCAAGATCACCGGCCGCAGCGACGACATGCTGATCGTGCGCGGCGTCAACCTGTTCCCGAGCCAGGTCGAGGAGCAGATCCTGCGCGACCCGGCGCTGACCGGGCACTACGTCATCGAGCTGACGCGCACCGGCGCCCTGGACGATCTATTGGTCCGGGTCGAGGCGCGGACCGTGCTCGACGGCGAGGCCGCCACGCGGTCGCAGGCGGAGCTCGTGCAGCGCCTGAAGGGGATGTGTGGCCTCAGCGCCACAGTGGAAGTGGCCGTGCCCGGCGCGGTCGAGCGCTCGATGGGCAAGGCGTGCCGGGTGATCGACAGGCGTTAGCCCGTCGATCACCCGCAATTATCGCTGTTTCCGCTACCGCAATCGAAGAGCGGGAGCCCCGGCCCGGCCCGTCCGAAGGCAAGCAACCGAACGGGCCCGCGCGGACTGGCCGGGCGCCTTTTCGTCTCGGATCAACGATGCAAAGAGCGGGAGCCTGAGAGGCAACGCAACAGGGCGATATTATAACTATAGTTTATATATGTCAAGAACTATGGTCCGGAGCGCCGTGCCGGGCGCGCCACTTCAGTGGCGCGTCATGCTCTTCCGGACCGCGAGCCTCCGGCTCGCTCATGATTCATGAGCGCGCAGGATGCGCGCGGTTCGGAAGATCATGAGAAGACGCGCCACTCCAGTGGCGCGGCCCTAGCCTGCTAGTTCCAGGGGCCGCCGGAGGCCAATCTTATTCTTGCCTTAATCAGGTCGGCGCCGGCGGGCGTGTGGCCCGTATCCATCGAGAAGGTCGGCGGATCGTTGTAGTCCGACGCCTTGGCGTGGCTGATGGTGGTGCTGGCGATCGCGATGAAGGTGAGAGCGATGGCCGCGATCACCAGGAAATCGATCCAGGTGAGGGCATCCGGTCGGAAGGGACGGGCGGTGGTCCGCGGCTTGCGTTTCACGATCGCCTCTCGATGCGCTGCTGCTACTGAAAATTTCTACGAGCGCACCTTCGGTTCCATCCCCGATCTTTTGTGGGTCACACTTGGGCGATTCCAAGATGATTTCCCGCATTTCGTATCGCTTGTTTCGTGTTGCCGAACGGCAACAGCGGCGACCTGCTCTAGGCGTGGGCGATTCGCAGGATGTTCGTTGCGCCGGGCGTGCCGAACGGCACGCCGGCGGTGATCACCAATCGTTCCCCGGGCTTGGCGATCTTCTGCTGGCGGGCGACGCGCACGGCGCGCGCCACCATGTCGCCGAAACTGTGCGCGTCCTCGGTCTGGATGGGATGCACGCCCCAGGTCAGGGTCATGCGCCGCGCCGTGTCCAGCACCGGCGTGAGGCAGAGGATGCGCACATCCGGCCGTTCGCGCGCGGCGCGCAGCGTGGTCGAGCCGGTCGTGGTGTAGGTGACGATGGCGGCGGCCGACAGCGTGTGCGCGCACTGCCGCGCGGCGGCGCTGATCGCGTCGGCGGTCGTCGCCTCGGGCTCGCGGCGGCCAGCGTCCATCAGCTTGCGGTAGAGCGGATCGCCTTCGACGCTCTTCAGGATGCGGTCCATGATGGCGACGGCTTCGATCGGATACTCGCCCGAGGCCGATTCCGCCGACAGCATCACCGCGTCGGTGCCGTCATAGACCGCAGTCGCCACGTCCGACGCCTCGGCCCGCGTCGGCGTCGGCGAGTGGACCATCGAATCGAGCATCTGGGTGGCGACGATGGCCGGCCGTCCGGCCATGCGGCAGGCCGCCAGGATGCGCTTCTGCAGCGGCGGCACGGCCTCGGGCGGCATCTCCACGCCGAGGTCGCCGCGCGCCACCATGATGCCGTCGCTCTGCTCGATGATCTCGTCGAGATGGTCGATGGCCAGCGGCTTCTCGAGCTTGGCCATCACGGCGGCGCGGCCCGCGACCAGCTTCTTCAGCTCGGCAATGTCGTTTGCGTGCTGCACGAACGACAACGCGACCCAGTCGACGCCGAGCGACAGGCCGTAGGTCAGGTCGCGATGATCCTTCGGCGTCATCGGCGACAAGGGGATCGGCAGGTTGGGCAGGTTGACGCCCTTGCGGTCGCTGATCTGGCCCGCCACCTCGACCTCGGCGTCGATGGTGGCCTCGTCGTGCGCCGTGATGCGCAGGCGCACCCTGCCGTCGTCGATCAGCAGGATGCCGTCGGGCTTGGCCGCCCTGAAGATCTCGGGATGGGGCAGCGGGATGCGCTTGGCCGTGCCCGGCGCCTCGTCCATGTCGAAGCGCAGCTTCTGGCCCTTCTTCAGTTCGAGCGGCCCCTTGGCGAAGGCGCCCAGCCTAAGCTTGGGACCCTGCAGATCCATCAGAATGGCGATGGGACGCCTGTATTCCTTCTCCATCGCCCGCAGGAGCTCGACGCGCTGACGATGGTCGTCCTGCGTGCCGTGGCTGAAGTTCAGGCGAAAGACGTCGGCGCCGGCCTCGAACAGCGCGCGCAGGCGCTCGCGGGTCGATGAAGCGGGACCGAGGGTGGCGACGATCTTGGTGAAGCGGTCGCGATACATGTCCAAAAGTCTACTTCTTGGGCGACGACACTTTGAAGTCGCCGGCCTGCTCGTAGACCTTCACGACCGCTGCGTCATCGAGCCGCCCCCAGCCGGCGCCGGCCGCGGCGAGGAAGAGCTGGTGCGCCGCTGCGGCCATCGGCAGCGGCAACCGGTGCTCGTGACCGGTATTCAGCACCAGCCCGAGATCCTTGACGAAGATCTCCACCGCCGACAACGGCGTGTAGTCGTCGTCCAGCATGTGCGGCACGCGGTTGCCGAACATCCAGGAATTGCCGGCGCTGGCCGAGATCACGTCGTAGACGGCGCGCGTGTCGGCGCCGGCCTTGGCCGCGAGCGCCATCGCCTCGGCGGCCGTCGCGATGTGCACGCCGGCCAGAAGCTGGTTCACGGTCTTGACCAGAGAGCCGATGCCCGCGGCCTCGCCCAGCCGGAACACCTTGGCCGAGGTCGACGACAGGATCGATTCGGCGGCGGCGAAGGCCTTGGCCGAGCCCGAGGCCATGTAGGTGAGCTCGCCGGATTCGGCGCGCGCGCGGCCGCCCGACATCGGCGCGTCGAGCAATTCGTGGCCCGACTTCGCGAGTCGCTCGCCCAGTGCCTTGGCGAAGGCGGGGGGAACGGTGGCGCATTGCATGACCAGGCCGCCCCTGCGCAGCGTCGCTGCCGCGCCGCCCTCGCCGAACAGCACGGTCTCGACCTGCTGGGCATTCACGACCGCCACGACGACGGCGTCGGCGGTGGCGGCCGCTTCGCCCGGGTTCGCCGCGACGATGCCGCCCGCGGCCGCGAAAGCCTCGCGCGCCGGCGCGCTGGGATCGACGCCGATCACCTTGTGGCCGTGCTTCAAGAGGTTCTTCGCCATGCCGAGCCCCATCGAGCCCAGGCCGACGAAGGCGACAACGGGAGTGTTCTTGTCAGCCATGGTCTTTAAGCCTTGATGCCGTACTTCGCAGCCCAGCCGAGGCCCGCACCGGTCGTGGTCTTGGGCTTGTACTCCAGGCCGACGTGGCCCTGGTAACCCAGCCGATCGAGCACATCGAGCAGGTAGAGGTGGTTGGCCTCGCCGATGTCGGGCTCGTTGCGGTCGGGATTGCCCGCGATCTGAACGTGGGCGGTGATGGGGAACAGGCGTTCGGTGCGCCTGGTGAGATCACCCTCGGTGACCTGGCAGTGATAGAGGTCGAGCTGCAGTTTCAGATGCGGCGCGCCGACCTCGCTCATGATCTGCTCGACCTGGCTCGTGGTGTTGGTGAAGTAGCCGGGAATGTCTCGGTGGTTGATCGGCTCCAGCACCAGCGTGATGCCGCTCTTGGCGGTGCGATCGCAGGCCATCTTGAGGTTGGAGATGAAAGTCCTGTGCATCGCCTTCACGTCGGCGCCGGGCGCGATCATGCCCGACATGACGTGCAGCGTGGTGCAGTCCAGGACCTTGGCGTAGTCCAATGCCTTGTCGAGGGCGGCGGCAAAGTCGGCTTCGCGGCCGGGCAGGGCGGCGAAGCCGCGCTCGCCCTTGCCGGCGTCGCCGGCCGGCAGGTTGAACAGCGCCTGCGTGAGCTTGTGCTTCTTGAGCTCGGCCGCGATGTCGGTGGCCGGCGCCTCGTAGGGGAACAGGATCTCGACTGCCTTGAAGCCGTGCGCGGCGGCGGCGCCGAAGCGCTGCAGGAACGGCACTTCCTGGTAGATCCACGAGAGATTGGCGGCGAGCTTGGGCATGGGATTATCCTTGAATTGCCTCCCCAGCTTCGCTGGGGAGGTGGCCCGCAGGGCCGGAGGGGTCATGGGCACCGATACTGATGCTCATGACCCCTCCGTCCGCTTCGCGGACACCTCCCCACTGCGTGGGGAGGAAGGTGACTGTCGTGGTCACGACGGAAACGCCTCTTCGACTTCGTGCACCTGCGCAGCCGACAGCAGGCGCACCTTGAAGCCCTGCAGCAGCAGATGGAGCTTGGCGGTCTCCTCCAGCTCCTCGATCGAGGCCGAGGCGGCCGACAGGGAGGTGCCGGCGACGACCGGGCCGTGGTTGGCCAGCAGCACGGCGCGATGGCCCTTGGCGTAGTCGCGGATGGCGTCGGCCAGCTTGGGGTCGCCCGGCTTGAAGTAGGGCACCAGCGGCAGCTTGCCGACGCGCATCACGAAGTAGGGCGTGATTGGCGGCAGCGTCGTTTCCCTGTTGTGATGGCACGACGGATCGAGGCAGGAGATGGCGACTGCGTGCGTGCAATGCAGGTGCACGATGGCGCCGTCCTTGGGCCGCACGTCGTAGACCGAGCGGTGCAGCAGCGCCTCCTTGGTCGGCGGATCGCCGCCGACATGCTTGCCTGAAAGGTCGAGCTTGGAGAGCTGGCCGGGCAAAAGCTCGCCCAGCGAGGAGTTGGTCGGCGTCATCAGCCAGCCGTCGTCGATGCGGGCGCTGATGTTGCCCGACGTGCCGGGGCAGAGGCCGCGCGCGGCGAGCTTGGCGCCCAGCGCGCAGATCGCCTCGCGCATCTTGGTTTCCTTGTCGCTCATAGCCGCTGGAACGCCTTGGTGAAGAAATCCGGTGCGCCGAAGTTGCCCGACTTCAGCGCCAGCAGCAGCGGCTTGGCGCCGACCGATGCCGTCCACGGCACGCCGGGATCGATCTCCGGCCCGATCCGCAACGCCGTCACGTCGAGGGCGCCGACCACGGCGCCCGAGGTCTCGCCGCCTGCCACGACCAGGCGGCCGACGCCGGCCGCGACCAGTTCCTTGGCGAGCCGGGCCATGGTCTTCTCGATGGCCTGGCTCGACTTCTCGACGCCGTACTTGGCCTGCAGCGCCTTCACCGCCTCGGGGCTTTCGCTGGCCGACAGCAGGATCGGCCCGTTGCCGATCTTGTCCTTGGCCCAGGCCAGCGCGGCATCGCCGACCGACTCGCCGCGGCAGATGGCGTCGGTGTCGAGATGCAGGTGCGGGCCCTTGAAGGCCGCGATCTGTCCCAAGGTCGCGGCCGAGCACGAGCCCGCCAGCACGGCCGAGGCGCCGGCAATCTTGGGCAGGGTGTCGGCATTGGCCTTGTGCGCTAGAAGTCCGCGGCGGCGATAGGCGGCGGGCAGGCCCAGCGCCACGCCCGAGCCGCCGGTGACCAGAAGGTCGTCGCCGACCGCTTCGCCGATGATGCCGAGATCGGTATCGGCCACGGCGTCGACGACGACATGACGCACGCCGTCGGCCGCAAGCTTGTCGAGCGCGGCGCGCAGGGCGGCCGAACCAGCCTGTACCTGCTTCAGCGGCACCAGTCCGACCTTGTGCTTGGTCTGGCGCGCCAGCACCCGCACCAGATTGGAATCCGTCATGGGATTCAGCGGATGATGGCGCATGTGGGAGTCGGACAACAGGATGTCGCCCACGAACAGATGGCCGAAGAAAATGGTGCGGCCGTTCTCCGGGAAGGCCGGATTGTAGATCGCCTGCTTGGCGTCCAGCGCATCGAGCAGCGCATCGCCCACGGGGCCGATATTGCCGGCGTCGGTCGAATCGAAGGTCGAGCAGTACTTGAAGAAGAAGCGCTTGCAGCCCGCGGCCTGCAGCGCATCGAGCGCGGCCAGCGACTGGGCGACCGCATCCTTGGCCGCGATCGAGCGCGTCTTCAGCGCCACCACGACCGCGTCGACGTCGTCGGGGATCGCGCCCTTCTCGGGCACGCCGATGGTCTGGATGGTGCGCATGCCGTTCTTGACCAGCATGCCCGCGATGTCGGTGGCGCCGGTGAAATCGTCGGCGATCACTCCGAGAATGGCCATGACGGGACCCTAGGCGATGACCGTCGTCTTCATCCAGAACTTTCGCCGCCGGGCGCGCCGGCGAGCCTCGTCCTCGCCGTCATAGACGTGCAGGGGCGGGGCGGGATCGAAAGTATCGCGGATGTCGAGCGAATTGACGTTGACGATGCCGATAGGCCCGCTCTCGTCGGGCATGACGGCGCCGACATAGGTGCCGCACCTGGCGCACAGCAGATAGTCAGTGATGCCGAGGCCGAAGCGATAGCGGCTGAGGCTGCCGGGCTCGGCGCGGAACTCGACCGAGCCCAGGGGATCGCCCGAGGTGCGCGCGCCGTGGCGGCGGCAGAAGGAGCAGGCGCAGCGGCCGACGCGCATCGTCTCGGGCGCCTTGTCCGTCGTGTAGGCGATCTTCACGGCGCCGCAGTGGCAGGATCCGGGGTAGGTGGTCATGGTTTTCCTCATGGTCTTCCGGACCGCGAGCCTCCGGCTCGCTCATGATCAGGAGCGAGCCGGAGGCTCGCGGTCCG